>NZ_JBVHFU010000004.1:0-668391 GCF_055562175.1 Streptomyces sp. NPDC020958
CTGGCGTTGACTTTTGGCACGCTGTTGAGTTCTCAAGGAACGGTCGCTTCCTTTGTACTCACCCTCTCGGGCTTTCCTCCGGGCTTCCCTTCGGTGTTTCCAACCTTACCAGATCCGTTTCCCGTTCCGTTTCCGGTCGGAATTCATTTCCGGTGGCCGCTGGAGGGCCTTTGCCTTTCAGCTTTTCCGACTTTATCAGAAGTTCCTGACCGGTCTGACCGGCCACTCATTTCTGAGTACATCGGAGTTTGCTTCGATGTTCGGAGAGACTCTCCGTTGTGAAGCAGATCGATTCTAACGATCGGCCCTGAACTTGTCCAGTTCTAGGCAACTGTTTGAATCTACCTCCCCACCCAACCCGTGTCAACAGGTTTTCCGGAGCGAAGAGGAGACTAGCAGCTCACGGGAGCTCTCCGCACATCAGGCGGCCGTGGGGAGGGACGCGCTGCGCTCGGTCTCCCCGAGGTCACCCGTCTCACCCGCCCGGGCGGCGCGGCCACCGAGGACGAAGACGTAGGCCAGGAAGGCCAGCTCAGCCACGATTCCAATGCCTATGCGGGCCCACGTCGGCAGGCCGGACGGGGTGACGAACCCTTCGATGGCGCCGGAGACGAACAGGACCAGGGCCAGGCCGATCGCCATGCCCACGGCCGCGCGGCCCTCCTCCGCCAGAGCCGTACGGCGGCTGCGCGGGCCGGGGTCTATGAGGGTCCACCCGAGACGCAGTCCGGTCCCCGCGGCGACGAAGACCGCAGTGAGTTCGAGCAGCCCGTGCGGGAGGACCAGGCCCAGGAAGGTGTCGAGACGGCCCACAGAGGACATCAGGCCGAACCCCACGGCCAGGTTGAGCATGTTCTCCAGCAGGATCCAGAGGACCGGCAGGCCGAGGAAGACGCCGAGGACCAGGCACATCGCGGCGGCCTGCGCGTTGTTCGTCCACACCTGGGCCGCGAAGGAGGCCGCGGGATGGCTGGAGTAGTAGGTCTCGTACTCACCGCCGGGACGGGTCAGCTCGCGGAGCTGGCCGGGGGCGGCGATGGTCGACTGCACGTCCGGGTGGGTTCCGATCCACCAGCCCAGCAGGATCGCGACGGCCGTGGATATGAGCGCGGTGGGCACCCACCAGCGGCGGGAGCGGTAGACGGCCGCCGGGAAGCCCTGTCCCAGGAAGCGGGTGACATCGCGCCAGGACGCACGGCGGGTTCCCGCCACGGCGCTGCGCGCTCGTGCCACGAGTTGGCTGAGACGTCCGGTGAGCTGCGGATCGGGCGCGCTGGACTGGATGAGGGACAGGTGCGTGGCGGTGCGCTGGTAGAGGGAGACGAGTTCGTCGGCCTCCGCGCCGTCGAGACGCCGCTGACGGCGCAGGAGGGCGTCCAGGCGGTCCCATTCGGCTCGGTGTGTGGAGACGAAGACATCGAGGTCCATCGGGTCTGCCTGCTCCTCGGCTGGTCGTCGGCTGCCTGTCGTAGCTGTCGGCTTGTCGTACTGCGGCGCGATGTGGGCTCAGCTTGGCAGACTTGCGCTGTACAAGGCAGACCAGGGGAAGGCGGCGGGCGTGAGTGAGCTGGTGACGGGCGAGGCGGTGGCGCTCGAACTGCGTCCCGCGAGGCTGCCCAGCAGGGCGCTGGCGGTGCTGCTCGACCTGGTCGTGGTCATGGCCGTGTACATCGGGGCGACAACGGGACTGGTCGCGGCCACGGCCTCGCTGGACGAGGCCGCGCAGACCGCGCTGTCGATCGCGGCCTTCCTGTTGCTGCTGGTGGGTGCGCCGATCGCGGTGGAGACGCTGAGTCACGGGCGTTCGCTCGGGAAGCTGGCGTGCGGGCTGCGGGTCGTACGCGATGACGGCGGGCCGATTCGGTTCCGGCATGCGCTGGTGCGTGGCGCTCTCGGTGTGGTGGAGATCCTGATGACGTTCGGGGTCGTCGCGTGTATCGCCTCGCTGGTGTCGGCGCGCGGTCGGCGGCTCGGGGACGTCTTCGCCGGGACCCTGGTGGTACGGGAGCGGGTGCCCGTCGGGCAGACCCGCTTCGTTCCGCCGCCCCCGCCCTGGCTGGCGGGACGTTTCACCGAGCTGGACCTGTCGGCCGTACCGGACGGGCTGTGGCTCGCCGTCCGGCAGTACCTGACGCGGATGCAGCAGCTGGATCCGCAGGTCTCCTGGGCGATGGCCGGGCAGCTCGCGGCCGATCTGGCGAACCGGACGGGTACTCCGGCGCCGCAGGACGTGCCGCCGGCCGCTTTTCTCGCGGCGGTGGTGCAGGAGCGCCAAGCCCGCGAGGCCCGGCGGGCCTTCGCCGGCCAGGGCCCCACGATGCCCGGCGCGCCCGTCGGATACGGCACGCCCGTCGGATACGGCCCCGCGGAGCCCGGTGCTGCCGGTGCCGCTGCCGGTTACGCCCCTCCGACGCCTTGGGTCCCCGCGCCCCCCTCGCCCGATCGGGCCGGGTCGGCCCCTGCCCAGCCGGGGGACCAGGCCCGGGCCTCCGCGTCTGTGGCCCCGCCCGCCCCGGCGGCCGAGCGGCCGTCCACCGGGTTCGTGCCGCCGGCCTAGGCACAGCCGGTCCGCTCGCTCGCTCCCGCTCAGTCGTCGAAGGCGGACGGGGGTGACTGCAGGTCCTCCAGTTCGATCCCGGGGGCTGCCAGCACCACGTCGCCGGCGAGGTGCACGGCGTGCCGCTCGCCGGTGTCCAGGGCTGTGACCTGGTATTCGTCCACGGTCAGCGGGCCGTTGTCAGTGGCGTGTGCTTCTCTTCTCAGCAGGGCCCAGGACTGGTCCACGGTGCGTGGGGCGAGCACCGGGTCCGTGAAGGCCACGAGGCGTACGCGGGTCGCGGCGGCGGAGGGGGTGAGGCGCAGCAGGCGGGCGGTGGCGACCAGGAACGCGGGGGACGTGCCGGTGAAGGCGTGGGCGCGCACATTGCCTTCGGTGGCATGAGTGCCGGTGGGGTCGGTGCGGACCCAGGTGACGCCGTCGAGGGCGGCGCCGCGCACCTGCCAGCTCCCGGCGTGGAGTTCGAGGCGGATGGGGCGGCCGAGGTCGTCGAGGGCGAGATCGACCGAACCGCTGTGGTCACCGGAGGGGGTGGTCACCTGGGAGACGTAACGCCAGCCGGAGGGGCCGGGGGCGCACTGGAAGTGTTCTTCGCCGAGGGGGGTGTGATCGTGCGGATCGTGGAGCGAATAGCGGCCGCGGGGCATGGGGGTCCTGGGTCTTGACGGGCTGAGGCCCGGCTGAGGCTCCGGTGGAAAGGGGCAGGCCCCCGGCACGGGGGTGCGGGGGCCTGCCTCGGTGAGCTTCAGCGGCGGTGTCTCAGTAGCGGTAGTGGTCCGACTTGTACGGGCCCTCGACCTTCACACCGATGTACGCGGCCTGCTCGGGGCGCAGCGTCGTGAGCTTCACGCCGAGCGAGTCGAGGTGCAGGCGGGCGACCTTCTCGTCGAGGTGCTTGGGCAGCGTGTAGACGCCCACCGGGTACTCGTCGGGCTTGGTGAACAGCTCGATCTGGGCCAGCGTCTGGTCCGCGAAGGAGTTGGACATCACGAACGAGGGGTGGCCGGTGGCGTTGCCCAGGTTCAGCAGACGGCCCTCGGAGAGAACGATGATCACCTTGCCGTCGGGGAAGGTCCAGGTGTGGACCTGCGGCTTGACCTCGTCCTTGACGATGCCGGGGATCTTGGCGAGGCCGGCCATGTCGATCTCGTTGTCGAAGTGGCCGATGTTGCCGACGATGGCCTGGTGCTTCATCTTGGCCATGTCCGAGGCCATGATGATGTCCTTGTTGCCGGTCGTGGTGACGAAGATGTCGGCCTTGTCGATGACCTCGTCGAGGGTCGTGACCTGGTAGCCGTCCATGGCGGCCTGGAGGGCGCAGATCGGGTCGATCTCGGTGATGATCACGCGGGCGCCCTGGCCGCGCAGGGACTCCGCGCAGCCCTTGCCCACGTCGCCGTAACCGCAGACGACCGCGGTCTTGCCGCCGATCAGGACGTCGGTGGCGCGGTTGATGCCGTCGATCAGGGAGTGGCGGCAGCCGTACTTGTTGTCGAACTTCGACTTGGTGACGGCGTCGTTGACGTTGATCGCCGGGAACAGGAGCTGGCCGTCGCGCTGCATCTCGTACAGGCGGTGGACGCCGGTGGTGGTCTCCTCGGTCACGCCGCGGATCTCGGAGGCCAGCTGGGTCCACTTCTGCGAACCGTCCGTGATGGTGCGGTGCAGGAGTTCCAGGATGACGCGGTGCTCGTCGGACTCGGCGGTGTCGACGGACGGGACCTTGCCGTCCTTCTCGTACTCGACGCCCTTGTGGACGAGGAGGGTGGCGTCACCGCCGTCGTCGAGGATCATGTTGGGGCCGCCGGTGGGGCTGTCCGGCCAGGTCAGCGCCTGCTCGGTGCACCACCAGTACTCCTCCAGGGTCTCGCCCTTCCAGGCGAAGACGGGGACGCCCTGCGGGTTGTCGGGCGTGCCGTTCGGGCCGACGGCGATGGCGGCGGCCGCGTGGTCCTGGGTGGAGAAGATGTTGCAGGACGCCCAGCGGACCTGCGCGCCCAGGGCGACGAGGGTCTCGATGAGGACGGCGGTCTGCACGGTCATGTGCAGGGAGCCGGTGACGCGGGCGCCGGCCAGCGGCTGGGCGTCGGCGTACTCCTTGCGGATCGACATCAGGCCGGGCATCTCGTGCTCGGCGAGGGTGATCTCCTTGCGGCCGAAGTCGGCCAGGGAGAGGTCGGCGACCTTGAAGTCCTGTCGGTTGTCGACAGTCGTCATGCGAGCTGCTCCTCGGGGTTGGGACGAGGGTGGATACGGCTGGTCTGCGCGGCGGCGGACACAGGGGTGCCCGAAGGAGGACACAGGCATGCCCGCGTACGCGCAGCGCAGTCCGTCGGAGGCCCTCTCTCCCTCGGCCGGCCCGCTTGCGGACCGCCCGACCGCCATCAGCAGCGACGTCTGGCTCCGTCCCAAGCTACACCGGAGCGGCGGGCCGCCCCCAGTCCAGCCCGAACAGTTCGCGCCGTTCCGGGGTCGGGAGCGGGGCCGGGGTGCGGGATACGGGCGGGGGATCGGGAGGCTCAGTGCCCGGCGGGGTGGGGGTTGGGGCCGCCGGGGGTGGCCTCCGGGTCGGGGCCCTTGGCGGCTTCGGCCTCGCTGTAGATGTCGGGTTCCAGGTAGATCACGCGGGCGATGGGGACGGCGGCACGGATGCGGGACTCGGCGGCGTCGATGGCGGTCGCGACCTCGGTGGCCGTGTCGTCGTGCTGAACGGCGATCTTGGCGGCGACGAGGAGTTCCTCGGGGCCGAGGTGGAGCGTGCGCATGTGGATGATGCCGGTGACGGTGTCGCCGTCGACGATCGCGGCTTCGATCTTCTTGACCTCTTCGATGCCGGCGGCCTCGCCGAGCAGGAGGGACTTGGTCTCGGCGGCCAGGACGAGGGCGATCATGACGAGCAGGACACCGATGCACACGGTGCCGACGCCGTCCCAGACGCCGTCGCCGGTGAGCAGGGCGAGACCGACGCCGCCGAGGGCGAGGACCAGGCCGATGAGGGCGCCGAAGTCCTCCAGGAGGACGACGGGCAGCTCCGGGGCCTTGGCGCGGCGGATGAACTGCGACCAGGACAGCTTGCCGCGCAGTTCGTTGGACTCCTTGATGGCCGTCTTGAAGGAGAAGCCCTCGGCGATTATCGCGAAGACGAGGACGCCGACCGGCCAGTACCAGTGCTCCACCGCGTGCGGGTGGCTGATCTTCTCGTAGCCCTCGTAGATGGCGAACATGCCGCCGACGGAGAAGAGGACGATCGAGACCAGGAAGGCGTAGATGTAGCGCTCGCGGCCGTAGCCGAAGGGGTGTTGCGGGGTCGCCTCGCGCTGGGCTCTCTTGCCGCCGATGAGCAGCAGGAACTGGTTGCCGGAGTCGGCGAGCGAGTGGACGCCCTCGGCGAGCATCGACGAGGAGCCGCTGAAGGCGAACGCCACGAACTTCGATGCCGCGATCGCGAGGTTGGCGCCGAGTGCCGCCACGATCGCCTTGCTGCCGCCTGACGCGCTCATGTGTCCGCGTGGTCCCTTCGGTGCTCGTCTTTGCCCGTGCTTTGCCGGTGGGTCATTCTTGCAGCCCTGCCCGGAGCCGGTTCGTCAGGTATCCACACCCCCGGTAGGACATTCCGACCGGCCGTGCGGTGCGGCTCAGACGATGACCGTGGCGCGGAACACCGTGCCCGGGCCGGACACTTCGGCCTTCTCGGCCGCCGGCACGAACACCGACTGCCCCGGGGCGAGGTCGTACTCACCCGCGCGGACCGTACCGGCCGTGCAGAGCAGGATCTGCGGGGTCGGCAGGGTCAGGTCGTGGGCGGCGGCGCCCTGCGGCAGGACGTACCGGGAGAGCCGGAACTCGTCGATCGGGGTCTCGTAGACCTCCTCGCCGTCCGGGGCGGCCTCGGGGCGCAGCACGCCCGGGTCGCTCGCCTCGAAGCGGACGACCCGCAGCAGTTCGGGGACGTCGACGTGCTTGGGGGTCAGGCCGCAGCGCAGGACGTTGTCCGAGTTGGCCATGATCTCGACGCCGAGGCCGTCGAGGTAGGCGTGCGGGATGCCGGCGCCGAGGAAGAGCGCCTCGCCGGGCTGGAGGCGGACGTGGTTGAGGAGCATCGCGGCGATCACACCGGGGTCGCCCGGGTAGTGGTGGGCGATGGCGGCGTAGGGGGCGTGGTCGCCGCCGAGGCGGGTGCAGGCGGCGGTGGCCTCGGCGACCGTGTGGGCCATCTCCTCGGGGTCCGCGGTGAGGATCGCGGTGAGGACCTCGCGCAGCGCCCCCTCTTCGGGGTGGGCGCGCAGTGCGTCGGCGTACGGCTTGAGGGAGTCGATGCCGAGGGCTTCGAGGAGTGCCGCGGCCTGCTCCGGGGCGCGGAAGCCGCACAGGCCGTCGAACTCGGTGAGCGCGCAGATCAGTTCGGGCTTGTGGTTGGCGTCCTTGTAGTTGCGGTGCGGGGCGTCGACGGGGATGCCGCGCCGCTCCTCGTCCTCGTAACCCTCCCTGGCCTGTTCCAGGTCGGGGTGCACCTGGAGGGAGAGCGGGGCGCCGGCGGCGAGGATCTTGAGCAGGAAGGGCAGCCGCGGGCCGAACTTCGCCACGGCGGCCTCGCCCAGTTCGGCCTTGGGGTCCGCGTCGATGACCTCGACGAGGGTGCCGCGCGCGGTGCGCGAGGGCGCGCCGGGGTGTGCGCCCATCCACATCTCCGCCTGCGGCTCGCCGCTCGGCTCGACCCCGAGCAGCTTCGGGATGGCGGTCGGGGAGCCCCAGGCGTAGGGGCGGACGGTGTTGTCGAGGCGGTCCATGGCTTCTCTCTGCCGGTTCTCTGTGCGTACTGCGGTGAGCGCGGGCAACGGCGCGGCGGGACTTACGTGTTCACCGTGCGTTCCGCCACCCGTTCGCCTCCGGTACGACGTTCACGTCGCCCTTCCTGCGGCGGGCCCGGTGCCGGTGTCCACCTCAGGCTCCCGAAGCGAGCGCGAGGTAAACGGCGGCGAAATCCGTGACGGCGATCAGTTCCGCCAGGGTCTCCAGCTCCTCGCCCGCCTCGGGTTCCAGTTCGCTGATCGGGGTGTCGTGGCTCAGCGCGAGGTCGCGGGCGGCGGGTGCGGCGGTGAGGCCGCCGAGGGGGCGGTCCCGGAGCAGCACCACGCGCGCGTGCAGCGCGGGCGGCTCGTCCACGCGGTCGCGGAAGAAGTCGTCGGGGTCGGCGCTGGCGGCGAGCGGTCCGGCGAGCAGGGCGTTGTGCGCGGCCAGGGCCTCGGGGAGCTCGGCGACCAGGGCGGGACGGCCGGCCAGTTCGGCGAGGGCGGCGGCGAAGCGGCGGCCGGCGGGACCGGCCGAGTCGCCCTCGGTCCAGACCACCGGGAGCGCGTCGGCGAGTTCCGCGGCGAGGGTCTTGGCGGGGTTGCTGTAGGTCACGATGGCCGGTCCGCAGCGTTCGGCGACGTGGTCGAGGCGGTCGGCGACCTTGTCCAGGGCTTCCGGCGGTGCGTTGACCAGGCCGATGCGGTCGAGGAGCGCGAGCAGGGGGGTGAGCAGCGCCCACAGGACGCCCGGGGAGGAGCCGGCCAGCGGCTCACCGTGGTCGTAGGGGGCGGTCGCCATCGGCAGGAACATGCCGTGGGCGCCGGCCACGGCCTCCGCGAGCGGGGTGCCGACGGGGGCCACGGCGGCTACCGAGCAGCCACGGCGGTAGGCCTGGTCGGCGAGGAGGGAGAGGCTGGGTTCGGCGCCGTCCGGGGTGGCGATCAGCAGCAGGTCGACCGAGCCGGCCCAACCGGGGAGTTCCCAGCGCAGGGCGCCCGCCGCCGGGGCGACTCCGGTGGCGGCGAGGCGGATGACGGGGCTGCCGGGTCCGGCCAGGCTGCCGAGGAGGTCGGCGGCGTGGGTGGCGGCGACGCCGGGACCCGCGATCAGGACGGCACGGGGACGGCCGTCCGGCTTGAGCCCCTGGACGCCGGCCTCGGTGGCGTGCCGGGCCGCGGTACGGACGCGGGCGCCCGCCTCGGCCGCGCCGCGCAGCAGACCTCGGCGGTCGGCCTCGGCGAGGCCCTCCGGGGTGTCGAGCAGCGATTCGTCGAGCATGGGAGCGGCCTCCGGTCCCGGGGTCCTGGTCCTTGGTCCTGTGCGGTTGTGGGGGGGGCTTGCCTACGCCGGGCGGCGGGCCTCGTCGACGAGGAGGACGGGGATCCCGTCGCGGACCGGGTACGCCAGGCCGCAGTCCTGGCCGGTGCAGATCAGCTCGGCGTCCTGCTCCTCGAGGGGGGCGTGGCAGGCCGGGCAGGCGAGGATCTCCAGGAGGCCGGCTTCGAGCGGCATGGGGTTTCCCTTCGGGGGCGTTTCTGGCGGGGCTGGACGTCAGCGGATGTGCCTGGTCAGCGTACCGCCGGTGAGAGTGATAGGTCGGAGTTGGCGGGGAGCCGGGGGCGGCGTCCCGGTATGAGGCCCTTGCCTGGCCGTCCCGACCGCTGAGGGCAGCGCGCCGCTTCCCGGTTCCGGGGTCGACGGGGCGCGAGCGGAGACCAACCACGCCGAACGGGAAGGGAATTACCCGGACGTCAGTTGTCCGGCGAACGCAGTACCCGCAGATGGCCGCGTCGCGCGACCTCCCGGGGGTCCGCGCCGCGTCCGCCGCCGCCCGCCTCCGCCGCCCGCTCCTGGGGGCGGGC
Organism: Streptomyces sp. NPDC020958; assembly: GCF_055562175.1. Lineage (NCBI taxonomy): Bacteria > Bacillati > Actinomycetota > Actinomycetes > Kitasatosporales > Streptomycetaceae > Streptomyces > Streptomyces sp. NPDC020958. The sequence continues at coordinate 9,211 of NZ_JBVHFU010000004.1, forward strand.
CGCCTCGCGCACCGCGTTGGCGAGCGCTTCCAGGTCGTCACCGCTCGGCCGTGCGGGGGCGGAGCCGTCGAGGAGCCGGACGACCTCCCAGCCGCGCGGGGCGGTGAGGCGCTCGGAGTGCTCGGCGCACAGGTCGTAGCAGTGGGGTTCGGCGTAGGTGGCGAGCGGGCCGAGGACCGCGGTCGAGTCGGCGTAGACGTACGTCAGCGTCGCGACGGCGGGTCGGCCGCAGGCGGTTCGCGAACAGCGACGTACAGGGCTCACGACGTTGGACGGTACCGCACTCTTGAGCGGGCCGCGACGACTCTCCCCCAGGTCACTCCCCCGTGTCGTAGTGTGAAACGCCCCACACGCCCCTTCTGACATACCTTGCTGACCTGCGTTGACGGGGCCGTCCGAAATACCGGGCAGCGCCGCATCCGGTCATGATCCGGTACAAACACCGTCAATTGCCTTGAGCTCGTCGGACTTGTAGAGATACGGAAACGAGCCCGACCTTGGCCGGATCGGCCACCCTGCGAGGTGCCGCCGGGGCGGTGCCGGAGCGCTGTCGGTGCGTGGAACGGCGCGGGCGGCGCCCATGAGGACTACGCTTCAGCAGTGATGGACAACCGTGTACCGCCCCGTGCCGCCGGCCCCGGGCCTCGTCGACGCGATCGCCACGGTCGGGGGATGCGCGGGCCGATCGCACCGCCTCAGGTGCCGCTGGCCGCGAGCCGCGCCGACGTGTTCGCGGATCTGGTGCAGGACTCCGTGGAGCGCCTGGAGCGGCGCTGGCCGCAGCTGGCCGACATCGACTTCCTGGTGCTGGAAGTACCCCGGCTCCAGGACCGGCACGGCGAGGCCTGGAGCGACGAGGCGGTACCGCTGGGCGGTGTCATACCGGCGCGTGAGGGACGCCGGGCGCGCGTGGTGGTCTACCGGCGGCCGGTCGAGATCCGCACCAAGGGGCGTGACGAGCGGGCCGCGCTGGTGCACGAGGTCGTCGTCGAACAGGTCGCCGAGCTGCTCGGGCTCACCCCGGAGACGGTGGATCCCCGGTACGGCGAGGACTGAGCATTCCGATCTCCGCGCTGTCCGTCGGCGTGGGCGCGCCGCAGGTCACAGCAGACCCAGCGCGTCCAAGCCCAGGTACGCCAGGTCGACGTCGGTGACGTCCCCGGCCCGCAGCAGCTCACGGAGTTGCTGCGGGCGGACGCTCAGCACCTCGATGAACTCGGTGCCCTCCGGGTCCGGACGACTTCGCGGGGCGCAGGCCCGGCCGATCGCACAGAACTTCATGGACGAACTGTACGAATCGGCGAAACAGTGCCCCACCACCTCAAGGTCGCCGCCGTACCCGGTCTCCTCCAGCAGTTCGCGCTTCGCGGCGTCCAGTGGTGTCTCACCCGCATCCACATATCCGCCGGGCAATTCGAACAGGAATCGCCCGGGGCCGGGCCGGAACTGTCTGGTGACGAGGACCTCGTCCGTTGTGGTGAGGGCGAGAACCGCGACGCTCGGCCGGTCCTCACGAAGACTGAACGTGGCCTGCTCACCGGACGGCAGACGGTACCTCGCTTCCACCATGGATCGGCCGTGCGCCTCGTACACCGTGGTCCGGGAGAGCTGTTCCCAGCCCTCCGGCCCACCGGACGGGCGCCGGCCTGGCCAGGGTTCGGTCACCGCAGGTCCAGCGGCGCCAGGAGCGGGAGGACAGGGCGATCGACGTCCGTATTGAGGAGAGTGTCGATGTAGTCGGCCGTCTGCTCCCAGCCGGTGACGGCGACACACGGCACGCCCATCTCCCTGACGGGGTAGTCGTTCCCGCCCTCGTCGAGCCGGTCCCCGATGAAGAGGACCTCTTCCACCCGCAGGTCCAGGTACTCCAGCAGCCGCTGCATGCCGTAGGCCTTGTCGATGCCCTTCTTGGTCACGTCGATGGAGGTGGAGCCACCGCTACGGACCTCCAGGTCGGGCAGGCGCTTCGCGGTGTACTCCCGCAGCGCCCTGCGCCGCGACCCGTCGGGGTCCCAGGCGGCCTTCGCCTGATGGGGGGCCTGCTGCCCCAGCGCCGAGAAGGTGACCTGGCTGCCCCGGTCCTCGATCACCTCGCCCCAGGTGTCCTCCGCCCAGAGCCCGAGTGCCTTCGCCCCTTCGGTGAGCACACCGACGATGAGGGACTTCTCCTCCTCGGTGAGGTTCTCGCAGTAGATGTCCTGCCAGCCGTCCGACTCCCAGCGGAGGTAGCGCGTACCGCACGTCGGCATCAGGTGGAGTCGCTTCGCGAGGTCGGCCGTGAGCGGCAACTCCTCCAGCACCTGGGTCTGGAACTGTTCGTACCGGCCGCCCGAGATGATGCAGACGTGCCGCTGGGCCAGGAGACGCATCAAACAGTCGGCCATCCTGGGAGTGATCTTCGCCTTGGAGAGGGCGAGGGTGTCGTCCAGGTCGAACACCACGATGCGAGTCGACGGTTCCAATGCGCAATCCTTCTCTTCGTGCTCGTCGCCGGCCGGGAACTCATCGCCGGTAGCCGAGCTTGATTCTGCCGACCCTTGCGCCCGGCTTTACCAGGAACCCCTCCACATGGACCACGCCCTCCTCGTCGGGCCGTGGCCCGCTGACCCCGAGGGCGGGATTGTCCGTGACAGCGAACAGCGCGGACGCCCGGCTGGTTCCCGGTCGCACCAGATCTTTGCTCGTGTAGGGGCGGTCCTTGTCCCAGCCGGCCCCCCGGAGGGCAATCTCCTCATCTTCGGAAAAGTTGAACAAAGCGTCAAGATTCGTCAGGTCCGGCTCCGCCCGTGGGCCCGCGATCGAGGCGAGACGGAAGGTGAAGCCGAGATCAGGCGCGATCAGATCGATCAGGCCGGCGGCGAAGACCAGTTCCGACAGACCGATGGCACCGATCATGGTGTCGATCCGGGGCCGGCTCAGCCCGATGAGTGACAGGAGGTACGGCGGCTCGACGGTGACACGCTCGGGGACGAGCACCTCACTCCCCTGTCCTCGCATGAGTTCGATCAGAGTGCTGTGCATCGGTTTGGAAGCGACGGAATGAGTGGACACCGTCAACGAGTCCGGAGTCTTCCCGACGGCCTTCGCGATGCGGTCCAGCACCGGGATGACGGAGGCCTCGGGGCTGGGCCCGAGGTCGAGGTCCTCCAGCAGATGGTCGGTCGCGTAGGAGAGCAGCGCGGATATCTCCCAGGCGTAGTCGGCGGATTCCTCCACACCCCTGTACAGATCCCCGGTGGCCCGGTTCTGGGTCCCGTCGAGATTCCACACCTGGACAGCGATGGAGCCCTCCACGAGCCACGTCCTGTCGATGTCGTCGCGTGCCAGTCCGGCGGCTCGCGCCAGTTCCTCGGCAGACTGCTCGGCGAGGATCCGGGCGATGTCCGGGTCGCCCAGCAAGGAGACGAAACGGAGGAGCGTGTCGATCGTCAGAGGGGAGGACAGTTCGATCACAGCCGCTTCCTGCGTGATCGGTCCAGGAACGGAAAGGAGCAGGGGCAGGGCCGTCACCACGTACTCGCCGCCCAGCGTCACCGCAGCCTGCCGCAGTCCGGCGGAGTGACCGCTGCCGACGATCCTCGCGAGTGCCGCCGGCAGGGTCCCGGCGTCGAAGAGGGCGGAGTACATCAGCCCGGAACCAGGCCTCACCTTGCTCTGGTAGGAGCGGTCGTCCTCGATTTCGCGCAGACCTCCGCCCGTGAAGGCCTCCGGGAAGTCCGACCCCTCGGTCAGCCGATGCGCGAAATGGACGACGACCGAGCAACCACTGATGCGAAGCCGGTCGGCGGTGGGCGGCTCGGGCACATCGCCGATATCGGTGAGCACGGCCAACTGATGGTCCACTGCAGACTCCTCCGGCAGCCGCGGCGGCGAGCGACGATCCGTTTCGAAGGTATCGGCTCGGCAAGCGGATCGGGTGCTTTGACGACTACTCAACCCCGCTTCGTCAATGCCCTGTTGACCAGGTGCGGTAGCGGCCCTCTATGATTCCAGCCCGCTCGACGAGCAGCGTCTGGAGAGACATGATCTTGCCGAGTACCTTGCGATGAGAGTTGTCGTCACCGGGGCCTCGGGCTTCATCGGCTCTCAGTTGTGCGCTCTCCTGCGTTCCATGAACGAGGAGGTGACAGAGATCGACCTGCCGCACTGTGACATCAACGACACCGCACGACTGACGCGGGTACTGGACGAGGTCAGGCCGACGCGCGTCTACCACCTGGCAGCCCAGGCCAGCGTCCGGCGGTCGTGGGAGGACCCCGCAGGGACGTGGCTCACCAATGCCTGGGGCACCCTCTCGCTCCTCCGGGCCGTACGGTCCGCCTGCCCCAGCGCCAGAACCATCGTCATGAGCAGTGCAAGCGTGTTCGACGGGTCCCGCCTGGACTCGCCGATCGACGAGGAGCGGGTGCCCGCGCCGGTCTCGCCGTACGGAGCGAGCAAACTGGCCGTCGAATCGATGGCACACCACTACCTGACCAGGAACGGGCTGGCGACGATCGTCGTACGGCCCTTCAACGTGATCGGGCCCGCGCAGGGAGCGGACTACCTGGTCCCCGCCCTGACCCGCCGCTTGGCGGCCGCCAAGCGGTCCGGCGGTGCCCGCATCGACGTGGGAAACCTGGACGCTCGACGGGACTACCTGGACGTCCGGGACGCGGTGCGCGGCCTCCGTGTGCTGATGGAACGTGGCAGCCCGGGCGAGGTCTACAACCTGTGCTCCGGGATCGGCGTCCCGGTCCGCACCGTCGTCGAGACGATGATCTCTCTCGTGGACCCTCGGTTGCGGTACCGGCAGGACCCCGCTCTGCATCGCGGCGCCGACGCGCCGAGCCTGATCGGTGACACCAGGAAGACCTGGTCACGGACAGGATGGCGAGCCTCCACACCGCTCGCCGTGAGCCTCGCCGACATCCTCGGCGCCGCGGGTGTGATCACTTCCGGCGAACGGGTGGTCGCCGCTTCGGTCGTGGGCGACGCAACACCGCAGTGATCATCGACTGGCGAGCGGGTGCGAGGTGGGCCGGCATGAGGTTCCCGTTGTCCCAGCCGACGCTGGGCGGCCAGGAGTCCGAGAACGTCAGGGAAGCGATGGCATCGGGGTGGATATCCGGTACGGGTCCCTACGTCGACGTCTTCGAGCGAGCGCTGGAACAACGCACCGGCAGACTGTCCGCAACGGCCCTCTCCAGCGGCACCACGGCCCTGGAAATACTCCTCTCCGCACTCGGCGTCGGTCCCGGGGACGAAGTCGTCGTTCCCGCGCTCACCTTCGCGGCTCCCGCGGCCGCGGTGCTGAGCGTGGGAGCCACACCGGTTCTCTGTGACATCGACCCGGAGAGCTGGACCATCGCCCCCGAGGCGGTCTCCGCGCTGCTGACGCCCCGGACCAAAGCCGTCGTCGCCGTCGACCTCATGGGCCATCCATGCGACTACCGACGCCTCACCGAACTCGGTCCGCCGATCGTCGAAGACGCGGCCCAGGCCCACGGAGCACGGACCGCCGACGGGACCGCGGGCGCCTTCGGAACGGCGTCGGTCTTCAGCTTCCACGCGAACAAGGTCATCACCTCCGGCGAAGGCGGAGCCGTCCTCACCGACGATCCGGAACTTGCCGACCGGGTCCGCCTCATCGCGCATCACGGTATGCGGGCGGGGGACGGATACCGCCACCAAGTGGTCGGACGCAACGGCAGGATGACCAACCTGACCGCTGCCGTGGGTGCGGCTCAGGTGGCACGCTGGGACGAACTGGTGACCGGCCGGCTCGCGGCCGCTCGGCTCTACGACGCCCACCTCGCCGGCCACGGGTTCCTGCCACGGCCGAAAGCGTCATGGGCGTCGCCGTCCTGCTGGCTGTACTGCGTCACCTCCGACGAGCGCGACGCCGCCGTGCACCGGGCCCGGCGCAACGGCGTCGACGCCCGGGCTGTCTGGCCGGCCCTGTCCGATCTGCCGCTGTACCGCCGGTACGCCCCACGGCCCTGCCCCGTCGCCTCAACGGTCTCCAGCACCGCCATGTGGCTGCCGACCTGGTCACACATGACCCCCGAGGAGGTGACGGAAGTGGCCGAGCTGGTGCTGTGATCCCAGCACCGGTCTACTTCTGCAGCACCGCCACGTCCTGGTCCGCCACCGGTACGGCGACCGTGCCGCGGTCGTCCGGGAGGGTCTGGATCGTGAAGCCCGGGACGCCCTCCTCGGTGGCCGCCAGGGTGCGGGCGCCGTAGACCGGGCCGCCGGAGAGCGCCTCCACGGTCAGCGCGTAGGTGCCCTTCAGGCCGGACGGGACGGGGGCGTCGACGTCCTGGGTGGTGCCCGACTTGATCGTGAACGTCTTGGACACGGCCGTGCCGCCCTCGCTGCCCGCCGACGCCGTGACCTTCACCTGCGCGGTGCCGGTGGGGGCGGTCAGGGAGAGCGTGGTGCCCTTGCCGCTGTTGTCGGCGGACGTCGCGCGCGTGCCGACCGGCGCGGTCGCCGGGATGTACGCGGTCTCCTGCTTGGCGCCCTTGCCGCGGGTGACCCGCAGCGCGGCCACCACCGGCACCGACTGGTCGGTGGGCGTGAGGACGATGGAGCCCGCCTCGCCGCGCGTGACGGGGCCCAGGTCGGTCGCGGTGGTCATGCCGGCCTTCACGTGCAGCGTCTCGTTGCCGGCCGGGGTGATCAGGCCGTCCGGGGAGGCCAGGCGCACCTTCAGGTCGGCGTCGGAGTCGCCGGGGGTGAAGGCGATCAGCCGGACGTCGGTGGCGTCCTTGGGGATGCCCGGCAGCACCAGGCTGCCCGCCGGGTCGGCGGAGGCGGCCAGCCAGTCGCCGCCGCTCTTGTCGTCCAGGGCCTGCACGCTCGCGCCGACCCGTCCGCTGCGCACGTTCACGTGCACGGTCAGGTCGGTCTGCCGCTCGGCGCTGAGGGTGGACAGCAGGACCGGCTCGCTGGCGTGCGGCTGGACCGTGATGCCCTCCCCCACCGTCGACTTGAGCTGGCCGTCCTTGCCGTACAGCTCGACGTCGACCACGGCGGCGCTGTCGTCGGGGTTGGTGAGGTGCACGTAGTCGGTGCGGCCGGCGGCGGTGGAGGCGCCGGGGAACCAGAAGTCGGTGTCGGCGCCGGTGCAGTTGACCCCCTGGAGGCCGCGTCCGGTGCCGGCGGCGACCTCGGTGGTCTCCTGCACCGTCCAGCCGGGCGCGTACCTGCCCTCGGCCGTACCGACGTAGGCGGGCCCGTCGGCGCCCGAGGTGTCCCCGGTGGCCGGCGTCCCGGGCGCCTTCGGCGTCAGGACCGGCTTGGCGGTCTTCTTCTTGCCGCCGCTGCCACTGCCGTTGCCGTTGCCGTTGCCGCCAACCGACTGCTCGGTGGCCGCCTGGAGTTCGGCCTTGCCGTCGTTCGTGGTGCCCTTGGTGACGGGCGTGAACGACGTGTACGAGGTGTCGGCGATGTCGGACAGGCTCGGTGCCGGGCACAGCAGGCTGGTGCGCTCCACGGGCAGCTGGGCGGCCGCCTCGGCGGTGTGCGCGGAGGACGTGGCCGGCTGGTCGAGCACGGCGAACCCGGTGACCGCCGCGAGCGCGGTCGTACCGGCGAACAGGGAGAGGGTGGTGCGGTTCACTGCTGGCTCCCGTCATGGTGCTCGCCGCCGGTGCCGTGGTGCTGCTGGGCGGCCGGGTCGTAGGCGGGGTCGTAGCCCTGCTGGTACGTCGGGTCGTACGTCCCCTGCCCCTGCTGCCCGCCGTAGCCGTACGGGTCGTACTGGCCGGTCTGGTACGGGTCGTAGGTCTGCTGGTCGTAGCCCTGCTGGTACTGGCCGGCGTTCTGGTACGGGTCGGCGTAGCCGGTGTGGTAGCCGTCGGCCTGGGGGTAGGAGGCGGGGTCCCACTCGTCGTAGGACTGCTGCGGCGGGACCGCGGCCGGAGTCTGCTCCTGTGCCGCCGCCTCCGGGACGGCGGCCGGGTGGCCGGTGTCCTCGTCCGGCGGGGCCGCCTCCTCCTCGGCCTCGGCCTGGGCGCGCAGACGGCGGGCGCGGCGGCCCTCGCCCTCGGTGGCCTGGGCGGGGATCGGCTCCTCCTCGGGGAGGTCGTCGTCGACGTCGCGGCGGCGGCCGGGCAGGGCGAGGACGGTCAGGACGACGGCGAGCGCGCCCTGGGCCCACAGCCAGGCGGTGTGGGTGAACGGGGTGTCGTAGGTGACGTCCAGTCTCCCGCCGGCGGAGGGCAGGGCGAAGCCCTGGGCCCAGCCGTCGACGGTGGTGCGGGTGAGCGGCTTGCCGTCCAGGGTGGCCGTCCAGCCGGGCGCGGCCGTGTCGGCCAGGCGCAGGATCCGGCCGTCGGCGCCGCTCGGGATCGTGGTGTGGATGTCGACGGCTCCGGCGGGGACCGGGGCCGGGGTGCCGGAGCCGTTCGCGGAGACGATCATCGCGCGGGCGACCTGCTGGTCGACCCGCCACAGGGCGCTGCCGTCCTGCTGGCTGAGCCGGGTCAGGCCGGGCGTGGCGTCCAGCACGCGCGCGATGTCGCGCGGGGCGCCCTTGTGGACGAGGACGTAGCGCACCGCGAACCCGCCGAGCTGGTCGGCCTGGTCGGCGCCGGAACCTGCGACCAGGTTGGCGACGACCTTGTCGAGCTTGGCGTTCTCGCCGTCGGCGGCGACCGCCTCGGCGTCTCCCATGCGGGCGCCGGCGCCGCGTACCAGCATGTAGTCCACGTGTGCGGTGCTGTCGCTGTCCAGGACGAGGGTGCGGACCTGGTCGCTGGTGGTGCTGTCCTCGGCGACGAACGCGGGGACCTGGGCGGGGTTGCGGCGCTCGACCGGGCCGTCGGCGCCCGCGATCATCCAGCCGGCGGCGAGGAGCAGTGGGCCCGCGGCGGAGGCGAAGGCGATCAGGGCGGCGACCGGCTGGCGCCAGCCGAAGCTCTGCTCGGCGACCCGCGAGCGTGCGCCGTCGGCGCCGAGCGCGGCGGCGGACAGGATCGCGATGCCGTAGACGAGGGTGGCCGGGCCCGCCCAGGCGGAGCTGTTGGACAGGACCGCGAAGACCAGGCCGACCAGGGCGACCGCCCAGGCGGTGCGGATCGCGGTCTGGCGCTCGGAGCGCAGCAGCGCGGCCAGTGCGGCCAGGACGATGCCGATGAGCATCAGGCCGTCGAGCGTGCCGGGGCCGCCCGGGCTGGCGCCGAGCAGGTCGAGGGCGGAGGCCGCCGAGGCGCCGTACTCCAGTCCGGCTTCCTTGAAGAAGCCGGACGGCAGCAGGGTCAGCGACCAGGGGGCGAGGATCAGCAGCGGCGTGCCGAGCTGGGTCAGCAGCCGCAGTCCGGAGGCGACCAGGTCGGTGCGGCGGACGGCCGGCACGGCGACGCCGAGGACCAGGGCGATCGGCCAGACGATGGGGGTGAACGCGGTGGTGATGGTCAGCAGCAGCGCGTATGCCCAGGTGGCGCGCCAACTGCCGCGGGCTCCGGAGGAGTTCGCCAGGCCGCCGGCCGCGACGCCCGCGCGGGCGATGAGCGGCAGCAGGATGGCGAGGACGGCGGTGCCGATCCGGCCGCCGGCGAGGGCGCCGGTGGCGGCCGGCAGGAAGGCGTAGGCGACGGCCGCCCAGGCGCGCAGCAGCCGCGAGGTGACCAGCGGCCGGGAGGCGAAGTAGGCGGTGAACCCGGCCAGCGGCACGGAGGCGACCAGCAGGACGGTCACGGCGAGTCCGGTCGAGCCGAACAGCACGGTGGCCAGCGAGGCGACGATCGCGAGGTAGGGCGGCGCGGCCGGGGTGCCGCCGGCGCCGACCGCGTGCCAGGCGTCGAGGTAGCTCGACCACAGGGCGCCCGCACTGCCCGGGGCGGGCAGCAGGGCGCCGCCCGCGAGCGCGCCGCTGCCGAGCAGGGCCCGGCAGGCGGCCAGCGAGATCAGGAGCAGTGCCAGGAAGAGCACCGGGCCCGGTTTGCGGGCGATCCGCTTGAGGCGGGCGAACTGCTCGATCTCCAGGAAGTCGGCGTCGTCGCCGCCGGGTCCGGACTCGACGGCGCCGCCGTGCCGGCCGGCCGCGGAGATCTCGTCGTCGGCGCCGAAGAAGTTGCCCGCGACCTGTTCGACGGTGGCCCGGACGGTGGCGCCGGGCGGCGGGAACAGCGCGCGCAGCTCGCCCTTGTCGAGCCGGGAGGGGCCGCGCCGGCCCCGTCCCGCGATGATGCGCTCGGGCCGCAGCAGGGTGCCGAGCAGGCCGCGGATCTCGTCGATGGCCTGTCCGGGGACCTTGCCGACGAGATAGGCGACCGTGCGCAGCAGGGTGCCGAGGACCAGCCGGACCAGCAGCCAGGGCAGCGCGGCGGTACGGGCGTTGACGAGCAGGGTGTAGACCGCGCCGGCCTTGTCGACCTTGTGCGGGGAGGCGGTGGTACGGCCCGCGCAGTCGACGGCGCGGCGCTCGCGGGAGGCGGCCTCGGCGTGCCGTACGACGGCTTCGGGGGCGACCAGGACGCGGTGTCCCGCGTTGTGCGCGCGCCAGCACAGGTCGACGTCGTCGCGCATGAGGGGCAGCCGGCGGTCGAAGCCGCCGAGTTCCTCGAAGACGTCGCGGCGGATCAGCATGCCGGCGGTGGAGACGGACAGCACGGGCCGGACGTGGTCGTGCTGTCCCTGGTCCTGCTCGCGGCGGTCCAGGCCGGTCCAGCGGCGGCCGGAGTTGGCGATGGTGACGCCGACCTCCAGCAGCTGCCTGCGGTCGTACCAGCCGCGCAGCTTGGGGCCGACGACCGCCACGTCGTCGCGGCCCAGCTCCAGCTCGTTGTCGACGACCCGCAGCAGCTGGGCGAGGGCGTCGGGTTCGGGGGCGCAGTCGTCGTGGAGCAGCCACAGCCACTGGACCGGTTCGCCGTAGGGCAGTTCGGGCATGTCGTAGGCGTCGTCGCGCCACTGGCGGGTGACCGGGTCCCAGCCGCTGGGCCGCTTCAGGTACGGCAGCTCATCCGGGGTGAGGACGGGCGCGGTGCGGGCCGCCTCCTCGACGGCCTGGCCGAAGCCGGTGCGCCGGGCGAGGTGCACGACGTTGGCGTCGCCGAGGGACTCGGTGAGCAGCTGGGCGGAGTCGTCCGCGCTGCCGGTGTCGGCCGCGACCGCGTACTGGACGGGGCGCTCCTGGCCGAGCAGCCCGGCGAGCGCGTCGGGGAGCCAGCGGGCACCGTCGTGGGAGACGAGGACCGCGGTCACCACGTGACGCGGGAACTCGGGCGGGCGGGTCGGGTCAGACCCCGCTGGGGCAGCCGCCGCTTGGGCTGCCGTGTGACTGTGCACGGACATCGAGGTACGGGCCCCGGTTCGATGGACTGCGGTGGACTCCTGCGCCCGCTGGTGGCGGCGAGGCGTCTCGGACGAGCGCCCACACTATCGGCTGGTCATGCCGACGGCCCGCCGCCTGTGGATAACCCACGGGCGACGGGCCGTTCGCGCAGCTCAGATGTGTACGTCCGGTGGGCGTCCGGTCAGACGGCGGCCTTCTTGAGGCGGCGGCGCTCCCGTTCGGAGAGTCCGCCCCAGATGCCGAACCGCTCGTCGTTGGCGAGGGCGTACTCGAGGCACTCGGAGCGCACCTCGCAGGCGAGGCAGACCTTCTTGGCCTCTCTGGTGGAGCCGCCCTTCTCGGGGAAGAAGGACTCGGGGTCGGTCTGGGCGCACAGCGCGCGCTCCTGCCAGCCGAGTTCCTCGTCCGCGTCGTCGACCAGCAGTTGCTGCACCAGCTCGGTCATGTGCGCCCCTCGTCTGTCTTTCGCGTCCCCGTGCCTGGCCGTCACCGATGTCGGCTGAACGACACGAGTGAAATTACAAGTGTGCTGCTCCGGGCGAGTCAAGCCGAGATCTGCTATTGGGCCCGTTATTCACTCTGCGGAACCAAGGCCGTGCGGAAAGTGTTCAAATCGGCATAAACCTTGACATGCAAAAGGGGCCCGTCCGCGGGGCTCCGACCCCATACAGAGGTTGTACGGAGAAGGACGCCCAGATGTTCGATCGCGTTCCGCAAGGGCTCGCGCGGCCGGTTGTGCGCCATGTGTCCCGGGTACCCACTGAGCAAACCTTTCGGCAGCGAGGTGAACCGGATGAGGTGAAACATGTCCCACATACCGGGCGTCGAGTTGACACGGAAGGTGTGAACCGATGTCCTAGTGGGCATGCTCGCGAACTTGGCACTCACCTCGACCCGCACCGCCGGGTCCCACGGTGCTGCCCGCGCTCGCTGTAGCTGTTGCTGTTCCAGCTGTTGAGCCGTAGCCGCACCCCGGCCGCTCCAGTTGCAGACACCGAGTCCCCAGGGCTCGGTTTTTCGCATCACGTTCCCCTCTGACCTCCTTCACTGAGGAACCACCGCATCCCATGAACAGCGACAACGACCTCCAGATCGCCGGCGACATCCTCGAGGTCCAGCACCTGCTGCAGCCCCCGCGCGAGCACCCGGCCACCGTGGCCGAGTTCGTCGGCCTGGCCCGGGCGATCGCCGCCGACCGCGCGCAGTGGGAGCACCTCGTCGAGTACGACGCGACCAGCCGCTGGTACCACCGGCTGCGCACCGGCCCCGGCTACGAGGTGTGGCTGCTGTCCTGGGTGCCCGGACAGGGCAGCGGGCTGCACGACCACGGCCGCTCCGCCGGCGTGCTGACGGTTCTGGAGGGGACCCTCACGGAACGCACGGAGCGCGGCACGCGTGCGCTGTCCGCCGGCGCACAACGGGTCTTCGCACCGGGGTACGCGCACGAGGTGCTGAACGGCGCGCTGGAGCCCGCGGTGAGCCTGCACATCTACTACCCGGGCCTGACCGAGATGCCGATGCACCCGAGTGCCGGTGCCGCTTGCGAGGCCCGTCCGGCGGCTGTGTGACGCGTTGTCGCACCCGCCTGCAAGACTTGGCGCATGCGCATTGTGGTTCTGGCAGGCGGTATCGGCGGTGCCCGGTTCCTGCGCGGCCTCAAGAAGGCCGTGCCGGACGCCGAGGTGACCGTCATCGGCAACACCGGGGACGACATCCACCTCTTCGGGCTGAAGGTGTGCCCCGACCTCGACACGGTGATGTACACCCTCGGCGGCGGCATCAACGAGGAACAGGGCTGGGGGCGCGCCGACGAGACCTTCCACCTCAAGGAGGAGCTCGCCGCCTACGGGGTGGGGCCGGACTGGTTCGGGCTCGGTGACCGGGACTTCGCGACGCACATCGTGCGCACCCAGATGCTGGGCGCCGGCTATCCGCTGAGCGCGGTGACCGAGGCGCTGTGCGACCGCTGGAAGCCGGGCGTGAAGCTGATCCCGATGACCGACGACCGGGTCGAGACCCATGTCGCCGTGGAGGTCGACGGCGAGCGCAAGGCGGTCCACTTCCAGGAGTACTGGGTACGGCTGCGGGCGTCGGTGCCCGCCCACGCGGTCGTCCCGGTCGGCGCCGAGCAGTCCAAGCCGGCGCCCGGCGTCCTGGAGGCCCTCGCCGAGGCCGACGTGATCCTCTTCCCGCCGTCCAACCCGGTGGTCTCCGTCGGCACCATCCTCGCCGTGCCGGGCGTGCGCGAGGCGATCGCGGACGCCGGAGTGCCGGTGGTGGGCCTCTCCCCCATCGTCGGGGACGCGCCGGTGCGCGGGATGGCCGACAAGGTGCTCGCGGCCGTGGGAGTGGAGTCGACGGCGGCGGCGGTCGCCGAGCACTACGGCTCGGGGCTGCTGGACGGCTGGCTCGTCGACACCGTGGACGCCGGCAGCGTCGGGCGGATCGAGGCGGCCGGCATCCGCTGCCGGGCCGTACCGCTGATGATGACCGATCTGGACGCGGCCGCCCAGATGGCGCGGGAAGCGCTGGCGCTGGCCGAGGAGGTGCGTGGGGCATGAGCGACGCGGTGCCCGGGTACCGGGTGTGGGCGCTGGCCGGGATCCCCGAGGTCCAGCCCGGCGACGACCTGGCCAAGCTGATCGCCGCGACCGGCCCTGAGCTGGCCGACGGGGACGTGGTGGTCGTCACGTCCAAGATCGTGTCCAAGGCGGAGGGGCGGATCGTCGAGGCGACCGACCGGGAGGCGGCGATCGACGCCGAGACCGTGCGGGTGGTGGCCCGGCGCGGGACCCTGCGGATCGTGGAGAACCGGCAGGGTCTGGTGATGGCGGCGGCCGGGGTGGACGCCTCCAACACCCCCTCCGGGACCGTGCTGTTGCTGCCCGAGGATCCCGACGCCTCGGCCCGTGCCGTCCGCGCGGGGCTGCGCGACGCGCTGGGCGTCAATGTCGGGGTGGTCGTCACGGACACCTCCGGGCGGCCCTGGCGCACGGGGCTCACGGACGTCGCCATCGGCGCCGCCGGGGTGCGCGTGCTGGACGACCTGCGCGGGGGCGTGGACGCGTACGGCAATCCGCTGGTCGCCACGGTGGTCGCCACCGCCGACGAACTGGCCGCCGCCGGTGACCTGGTGAAGGGCAAGGCGACGGGGATGCCGGTCGCCGTGGTGCGCGGCCTCGCCCACGTCGTGACCGACGCCGACGAGGACGGGGACGACGCGCGGGCGCTGGTGCGGGACGCGGCCAGTGACATGTTCCGGCTGGGCACCTCCGAGGCGGTCCGCGAAGCGGTCACGCTCCGACGGACCGTGCGGGCGTTCACCGACGAGCCCGTCGACCCCGGTGCGGTACGACGGGCGGTCGCCGCGGCCGTGACCGCGCCGGCGCCGCATCACACGACACCGTGGCGGTTCGTGCTCCTGGAGTCGGCCGGGGCCCGGACCCGGTTGCTGGACGCGATGCGGGACGCCTGGGTCGCCGACCTGCGCGCGGACGGCAGGTCGGAGGAGTCGATCGCGAAGCGGGTGCGGCGGGGGGACGTGCTGCGCGACGCGCCGTACCTCGTCGTGCCCTGTCTGGTGATGGACGGGTCCCACTCGTACGGGGACCCGCGGCGGGACGCCGCCGAGCGGGAGATGTTCGTCGTCGCCGCCGGGGCGGGCGTGCAGAACCTCCTGGTCGCGCTGGCCGGTGAGCAGCTGGGGTCGGCGTGGGTGTCGTCGACGATGTTCTGCCGGGACGTGGTGCGGGAGGTGCTGGGGCTGCCGCAGGGGTGGGATCCGATGGGGGCGGTCGCGGTGGGCCGCGCCGCCGAGGAGCCGCGGCAGCGGGCGCCCCGGGAGGTGGGGGACTTCATCGAGGTGCGCTGAGTGCCGCGCTTGGGCACTTAGGCTCGTAGTCACAGCAGGCACCTCACACAACCGGGATCTTTCGTGGCTGGACGGTTCTCTCCGCGGCCCACTCGTACGACCGTGCGGGGCGGGCAGGTCGTCGTGCCCGCCGTGGGGGTGCCTCGGCAGGCCGTGGCGTCCGGACGGGTCCGGGTGTGGAAGCCGGACGGGGCGCTCGATCTGGGGCTCGTGCTCGGACCGTTGCGACGCGGGCCCGGAGATCCGACGTTCCGGGCCACGCCCGACGGGTCCGTGTGGCGGGCCAGTCGCACGCCTGCCGGGCCGGGGACGCTGCGGGTGCGGGCGTACGGCGGTGAGGTGCGCGGGGAGGCCTGGGGGCCCGGCGCCGAGTGGCTGCTGGAGCAGTTGCCCGAGCTGCTCGGTGCCGCCGACGACCCCTCCCTGTTCGTGCCCCGGCACCGGGTCGTCGCCGCTGCCCGGCATCGGCGGCCGGGGCTGCGGCTGACGCGGACCGGGCTGGTGCTGGAGTCGTTGATCCCCTCGGTCCTGGAGCAGAAGGTCACCGCCGACGAGGCGTACCGGGCCTGGCGGTTGCTGGTGCGCGGGTTCGGGGAGCGCGCGCCGGGGCCCGCGGGGGTGAGCGAGCGGCCGATGTGGGTGATGCCGGCGCCGCGGACCTGGGCGCTGATCCCGTCCTGGGAGTGGCACAAGGCCGGGGTCGACGACAAACGGGCCTCGACGATCCTGCGTGCGGTACGGGTCGCCGCGCGGCTGGAGCAGGCCGTGGGGATGGCGGCGGAGGCCGCGCGGGCGCGGCTGGAGGTGGTGCCGGGGATCGGGCCCTGGACGTCCGCGGAGACCGTGCAGCGCAGTCATGGGGCCGCGGACGCGGTGACGGTCGGGGACCTGCATCTGCCGGGGATCGTGGGGTGGGCGCTGGCCGGGGACCGGCACGCCGACGACGAGGTGATGCTCCGGCTGCTCGAACCGTACGCGGGCCAGCGGCACCGGGCGGCCCGGCTGATCCTGCTGAGCGGGAACACCCCGGCGAGGCGGGCGCCGAAGATGCCGCGGGGGGACATCAGCCGGTGGTGACGTGCGGGTGGGTGCCGGGACGGGGGTTCGGTTCACCGGCGCCGGCCGGGTGCCGGTGAGCCCGCCCGCACCGCCTCCACTGGACCCCTACTGGTCCGAGGAGAACCGCACCGCCCCCGCCGGGATCATCGCGTCGCACCACACCCTGGCGCCCTCGCGCAGCTCGTTGTCGGCGCCGATCACCGCGCCGTCGCCGATGACCGTGCCGGTGAGGACCGAGCGTTCGCCGACGCGCGCGTGGTTGCCGATCAGGGAGTCGGTGATGACCGCGCCGGGTTCGATCACGGCGCCCGGCAGGATCGTGGAGCCGAACACCCGCACACCCTCCGCCACGGACGCGCCCTCGCCCACCACCGTGCCGCCCGCCAGCTTCGCGTCCGCCGCCACCCGGGCCGTGGGGAGGATCAGCCGGTCGCCGCAGCGGCCGGGGACCGCGGGGGACGGGGCGCGGCCCAGGACGAGGTCCGCGGAGCCCCGGACGAAGGCCGCCGGTGTGCCCAGGTCCAGCCAGTAGGTCGAGTCCACCATGCCCTGCAGGTGCGCGCCGGCCGCCAGCAGCTCCGGGAAGGTCTCCCGCTCCACGGAGACCGGGCGGCCCGGCGGGATCGTGTCGATGACGGAGCGGCGGAAGACGTAGGCCCCCGCGTTGATCTGGTCGGTGACGATCTCCTCGGGCGTCTGCGGCTTCTCCAGGAACGCCCGCACCCGGCCGGTCCCGTCGGTGGGGACCAGGCCGTAGGCGCGCGGATCCGTCACCTTCGTCAGGTGCAGGGAGACGTCCGCGCCGGTCGACTCGTGCGTGGCCACCAGTGCGCGGATGTCCAGGCCCGTGAGGATGTCGCCGTTGAAGACCAGGACCGGGTCGTCGGGGCCCGAGCGCAGCCGGGAGGCGACGTTGCGGATCGCGCCGCCGGTGCCGAGCGGTTCCTCCTCGGTGACGTACTCGATGTGCAGGCCGAGCGCCGCGCCGTCACCGAAGTACGGTTCGAAGACCTCGGCGAGGTAGCTGGTCGCGAGGACGATGTGATCCACGCCCGCCGCTCTGGCTCTGGCCAGCTGGTGCGTCAGGAACGGCACACCGGCCGCCGGGACCATCGGCTTCGGGGTGTGGACCGTGAGCGGGCGCAGCCGGGTGCCTTTGCCGCCGACCAGGAGGATCGCTTCTGTCACCTGTCGTCTCTGCTTCCTGCCGGGACCGGCCGAACTCGGTGTCGGCCGGCCAGTGTATGCAGCCCGCGCTCAGCGTCCCTGGAGGTGCGCGGAGCTGGTCCGGGCCGACCCGAGTCTGGCGTACAGCTTGGCTCCCGGACAGTCGGTCGCATACCCGTCCCTATGACCCGAGATCACGTTCAGTCGTACGTTCTTCCCCTTTGGGTAGAGATTGCCACCCCCGGACCTCAGATATGTCTTCCCCTTCGGATTGGCCCCGTAGAGACCGAGCTTCCACGCGGTGAGCCGGGCGAGGGCGGTCACCGCGGCGGCGGGCGGCTGGTGCGAACCGAACGTGCCGATCACGGCGATCCCCGTGCTGTTGCTGTTGAAGCCCAGCGTGTGGGCGCCCTTGACGGCCTTCGCCACGCCCCCGGCGCGGCCCTCGTAGATGGTTCCGCACTTGTCGACGAGGAAGTTGTAGCCGATGTCCCGCCAGCCCATGCTCACCACGTGGTAGCGGTAGATACTGCGGATGACGGACGGGGCCTGTGAGCACTTGTAACCGTTGCCGGAGTCGGTGTGGTGGACGAAGGCCGCCTTGACCTTCCCCGTGTACACGAACCCCTTCTCGCGCAGCGACTCGTCGGCGCGCCAGCCGCGGCGGGTGACGATCCTCGGACGCGGTCCGATGTACGGCTTGCCGCGCGGGACGTCGACGCCGTCCAGATCCAGCAGTTCGCGTTCGGTGTCCGCGCGGTCCAGTTCGGGGATCTCGGTGGCGCCGAAGGGGGCGAGGTCGGCGTTGGTGGCGGCCGTCGTGTCGTCCTCGGTGGGCAGGCCGTCGGCGGGTGCGCCCTGGGGCGGGGAGTCGGCACCGGGGTCGACGAGTTCGAGGCGCAGCCCGGCGGGGAGCAGGTCGCGGCTGCCGTTGCCGAGCGGGCCGGGGCCCTCGTCGGCCTCGGCCCGCACGCGCAGGTCGACGCCGTCCGAGTCGCCGACCCACAGGGGTGCGGTGGCGCCGTGCACCCGGCCCGACTCGGCCTCCGCCGTGTCCGGGTCGGCACCGTGGTCGGCGTTGCGCGTGTCGACGTCCTGCCAGCCCGACCAGGTGCCGGTACCGGCGGACCGGGTGCGCACCTGGACCGTGCCGTGCAGTTGGGTTCCGGGGTTGTCCCAGACGACGCCGACGAGCGAGAAGTGCCGTACGTCCTGCCGGAACACACCCTGCTCGGGGGCCCGGCCGAGGACGCGTTCGCGGGTGCGGGGGGCGAGGGGCAGCGACTGGGTGCTGCCTGCCGTGCCTGTCGACAGGCCCCGTACCGGCACCGCCGCGGGCGCCGCGGCCGCGGACGGCGTGTTCAGGACGGCCGGCGGAAGGGCGAGGGCCACCACGCAGGTGATGCCGATCGAGGAAGTCAGGTATCCACGCATGCCCCTGATGTTGAACACAGTATGACAAATATGTCTATTGCGGATGTGACGGTCCGTCGGACGCGGTTGCGCCGAACCGGTGGCGTCGGCGGCCGGTGCGGACGGCGGCCGCGGCGTACCCTTGCGCGGGTGAACGCCACCGATCGCACCCCTGCCGACCTGCTGCGTTCCGCGCTCGCCGCGGACCCCGGACGCCCCCTGGTGACCTTCTACGACGACGCGACGGGCGAACGCGTCGAATTGTCCGTGGCCACCTTCGCCAATTGGGTGGCCAAGACCGCGAACCTGTTGCAGTCGGATCTCGCGGTGCAGCCCGGCGACCGGGTGGCGCTGCTGCTGCCCGCGCACTGGCAGACGGCCGTGTGGTTGCTGGCCTGTTCGTCGGTGGGGGTGATCGCCGACGTGGCCGGGGAGCCGGCGGCGGCCGACGTGGTGGTGAGCGGACCGGACGCGCTGGAGGCGGCCCGGGCCTGCCGGGGGGAGCGGGTCGCCCTCGCGCTGCGGCCGCTGGGCGGGCGGTTCCCGCGGACGCCGGAGGGCTTCGTCGACTACGCCGTCGAGGTGCCGAGCCAGGGGGACCGGTTCGTGCCGTTCTCGCCCGTCGACCCGGACGGGCCCGCGCTGATCGTCGCCGGGGCGGAGATGAGCGGGGCCGAGGTGGTGGAGCGGGCGGTCGGTGACGCGCCGGGGCTCGATCTGACCGGGCCCGGGTCCCGGATGCTCTCGGGGCTGGGGTTCGACACGTGGGAGGGGCTGAGCGCGGGGTTGTACGCGCCGCTGGCCGTCGGGGGATCCGTGGTCCTGTGCCGGCACCTGGACGAGTTGGGCGAGGAAGGGGTCGCCAAGCGGATCGAGAGCGAGCGGGTCACGGCCTCCGCGCGCTGAGGCCGTCGTGCGGGAGCCGCCCCTGAAGCAGGGCGGATGAAGCGGGGCGGACCGCTCGTCCAAGTGGCGTAGCCGCCACCGCCGTCACCTCCCGCCCCGGGGCACTGTGGAACCGTGACCGACGTCGTAGGGGCATCCGCCACCGGGTCCGGGCTCGCCCGGCGACGGCGTCGGCGCCTGCTCCGCGGTACGGCGCTCGCCATGGGGGTGCTCACCCTCGGTACCGTCGGCGGGGGCTGGGCGCTCTACGCCGGACTCAGCGACAACATCACCGCCGACGAGGCGGCCGCCGCCGAGCTCGCCCGGTACGAGCGGGAGCGGCCCACCGCGCTGGTGCGGGGCGCGCAGAACATCCTGGTGATCGGGTCGGACACGCGCACGGGCGACGGGAACCGCCGCTACGGCAGGGACTCGGGCACCGAGCGGTCCGACACCACGATCCTGCTCCATCTGGCCGCCGGCCGGCGCACCGCCACCGCCGTGTCGCTGCCCCGGGACCTCATGGTGCACGTGCCCGGGTGCCTGCGGCGCGACGGGCGGCGCAGCGAGCCCTCGTTCACGTTGCTCAACTCGGCTTTTGCGGTGGGAGGTTCGGCCTGCACCGTGCGTACCGTCGAGAAGCTGACGGACATCCGGATCGACCACTACGCGGTCGTCGACTTCAGCGGGTTCAAGGACGTGGTCGACGCCGTCGGCGGGGTGCAGGTGTGCCTGCCGAAGCCGATCCACGACGAGGCGGCGAAACTGCGGCTGCCCGCCGGGCGGGTCACGCTCGACGGAGAGCAGGCACTGGGGTACGTACGGGCGCGCAAGTCGCTGGGGGACGGCAGCGACACCGGCCGGATGGACCGTCAGCAGCGGTTCCTGGGGGCGCTCGTCGACAAGGTGCAGAGCGGCGGCGTCCTGCTGAACCCGGCGAAGCTCTACCCCTTGCTGGTCGCGGCGACCTCCGCCCTCACCACCGACCCCGAACTGGCCAGTCTGCGCGGCCTCTACCAGCTCGTGCGGGGACTCCGGGGCATTCCCACCGAGCACATGCAGTTCCTCACCGTGCCGCGGGAGCCGTATGTGTACGACTCCGATCGCGACCAGCTCCTGGCGGCGCGGGCGGACGCGCTGTTCGCGCTGCTGCGGGCCGACCGGCCCGTACAGGTCGGCGAGCAGGGCGGGGGTTCGGGCGGGAAGCCCGGTGGCTCTCCGGCGCCCGCGTTTCGCGGGAACACCGCCGCCGAGGACAGTTGCGAGTAAAGCACTCGCCAAGGCGGCGAACTTCCGTGCCGTTCGTTGTCAGTTAAATGGACGGGATTGCCCGCTTGTAGGGAGGAGGAATTTGTCACTGGCGTCACTCGTCGCCGAACCGGGCGGATAGTGTGAGCGTTCCGGTGCACCCGGCCACGAGGTCCGTCCTGGGGTCGTGCACTGCAATACGTGACCGAGCGCCTTGGTGGGGGGAAGGCGCCGCGTGGCCCCGACGGAGGATTCGGACAACCGTGGACGCGCAAGGCCGTGGGCGGGCGGACAACATCGATCCCGCAGACCAGTGGGTGCTCAATCCGGACACCGGCGAATACGAACTGCGACTGACGCCTTCCGCACCGCAGTCGGCGGCGCCGCAGGCGGCGGTACCGGGCCCGCGCAGGCCGTCGGCCCCGACGGCCCCGACCCGCACCGCCCCGAGCGGCACGCCCGAGGTGCCCGGGCAGCGCAGGCGGCGCGGCGAGCCCGAGCCGCCGCCCGGCCGCCGCTCCCGGCGGCAGCCGGTGCAGAAGAAGTCGAAGGCCAAGAAGGCGCTGCTGTGGACCGGCGGGTCGATGGCCTTCGTGCTGGTCGCCGTCTCGGCCGCCGGCTACCTGTACATCAAGCACCTCAACGACAACATCACGTCCGTCTCCGACGACGGCGCGAGCACCGGTGGCTTCAGCAAGGACAAAGCGATCAACCTGCTGATCATCGGTACCGACAAGCGCACCGGCAAGGGCAACGAGGGCTACGGCGACACAGGCAGCGTCGGGCACGCCGACACCAACATCCTGCTGCACATCTCCAAGGACCGCTCGAACGCCACCGCGCTGAGCATCCCGCGTGACCTGATCGTGGACGTCCCGGACTGCCCGACCGAGCAGTCCGACGGCACCACGAAGGTCATCGCGGGCACCCAGAACGTCCGGTTCAACACCAGCCTCGGCCAGGACGGCCGTACGCCCAGCTGCACCGTGCGCACGGTGACGGAGCTGACCGGGATCCAGCCGGACAACTTCATGGTGGCCGACTTCAACGCGGTCAAGACGCTGACCGACGCGGTCGGCGGGGTCGAGGTCTGTCTCGGCAAGAACATCGACGACAAGCAGTCGCACCTGAAGCTGTCCGAGGGCACCCACAACATCTCCGGCGAGACCGCGCTGGCGTTCGTGCGCACCCGGCACTCGGTCGGCTTCGGCGGCGACCTGAGCCGGATCCAGCTCCAGCAGCAGTTCCTGAGCGCTCTGATGCGCAAGCTCAGCTCCAACTCGACGCTCTCCAGCCCGACGAAGCTGCTGAAGCTGGCCGAGGTCGGCACCAAGGCGCTCACCGTCGACTCGCAGCTGGACAGCATCGGCAAGCTGAAGGACCTGGGTCTGGAGCTCGGCAAGCTGAACCCGAAGAACCTGACCTTCACCACCATCCCGGTGCTGGACAACCCGGCGGAGAAGGTGAAGGCGACGGTCGTGCTCAACGAGTCGAAGGCGCCCGCGGTCTTCCAGGCCATCAAGGACGACGTCTCCTTCACCCAGGTCAAGAAGAAGCAGGCGCAGGCCAGCAAGGACGCCGTGGCCGCCCGGCTGGAGGGCAGCAAGTCCGCGGCTTCCGAGGTGCGGGTGCGGATCCTCAACGGCGGGGCCGTGGCCGGAAGCGCCCAGGAGACCCTCAGCTGGCTGCAGAACGACGAGGGCGTCCTCAAGTCGGAGAACGCCGGCAACGCGCCCGCCGAACTCGCCAGGACGACCCTGGAGTACGCGCCCGCCCAGGCCGACCAGGCCCGTGAACTGGCCAGCCTGATGGGCCTGTCCGGCTCGGCGATGAAGCCGGGCAAGAGCGTGGTCAACTCCCAGGGGCTGCCCGCGATCACGCTCACCCTGGGCAAGGACTTCCAGGGGGCCGGGGTCTCCCTCACCACTCCGACGAAGGCGCCGGACGTGGACAGCAAGACCACCGCCGACAAGGTGACCTGCGCCAAGTAGCGAACGGCTTCGGGCGTCCGTAAGCGCGAAGTTGTCCGCAAATGGCGCCCGGTTGCTCGTAGTTGCCCTCGGGTGACACCAAGTCACACCAAATAAGTAGGTAACCCTATGGGTCCGTCACGCGTCTAACCGGGCGCGGGGCGGACCCGTGCGGTCCGTGGGACGTCCGACGGGGGGCGTGGCGGCGGGCCTGTGCGCGCAGGGCGCAGGGTGGGGAGGGCAGGGAGTTGACGCAGAGCGATGTGCGGGGGGAGGTGCCTGCGGTCGAGGACACGATGTCCCTCGCACCGAAGGCTCCTGCCACGCCTGGACGCGGCAGACGGCGCACGAGCGGCTCGCCGGCCCCGGACGGCTCGCGCGGCGGCCGACGGGTGCTGCGCTGGTCGGCGGCCGTGCTGTCGGTGGTGATCCTCGGCACGGCCGGTGCCGGCTACCTCTACTACCAGCACCTGAACGGCAACATCCACAAGGGCCGGCGCGATATCGGGGACGCCAAGGCGCAGAGGAGCGCGGCCAACGCGGCCGGACAGACCCCGCTGAACATCCTGCTGATCGGCTCCGACAGCCGTAACTCCGACGAGAACGTGAAGCTCGGCGGCGCCAAGTACGACCGGGGCAGCCCGCCGCTCGGCGACGTGCAGATGCTGATCCACCTGTCGGCGGACCGCAAGAGCGCCGCGATGGTGAGCATCCCCCGGGACACCCGGGTCGACATACCCAAGTGCACGGACCCCAAGACCGGCAAGGTGTACCCGGCGACCAACACCATCATCAACGAGTCGCTGGCCCGCGGCGGCGCCGGCTGCACGCTGGCCACCTGGGAGAACCTCACCGGGGTCTACATCGACCACTGGATCACGATCGACTTCTCGGGCGTGGTGAACATGGCGGACGCCATCGGCGGCGTCGACGTCTGTGTGAAGCAGAACGTGTGGGACCGGCCGACGGCCGCGGTGCCCGGCGGCTCCGGGCTGAAAATGACGGCCGGCACGCACATGGTGAAGGGTGAGCAGGCCCTGCAGTGGCTGCGCACCCGGCACGCCTGGGGCAGCGACCCGCTGCGGGCCAAGGCCCAGCACATGTACCTCAACTCGATGATCCGCACGCTGAAAGGGCAGAACGTCTTCACCGACACCGGCAGACTGATGGACCTGGCGGAGGCGGCCACCAAGTCGCTGACGGTCTCCGAGGAGATCGGCACCCCGAAGAAGCTCTACGACCTGGGCATGCAGCTCAAGTCGGTGCCCACGGACCGCATCACCTCCCTGACGATGCCGAACCTCCAGGACCCGCAGAACAAGGACCACCTCGTGCCGGACGGCGCCAACGCCGACAAGCTGTGGCAGATGCTGCGCGACGACGTGTCGTTCGACAAGAACGGCAAGGCCTCGGGCACCTCCGGCGCGAAGACGACCCAGGCGAGCACCCAACCCGCCAAGGAGCCGTCCGTCTCCCCCGCGAGCCTCGGCGTGCTGGTGCGCAACGCCACCCGGACCTCGACCGAGGCGCCGGTCCCCGGCCGGGCCCGGACGCTCGCCCGGGAACTGGCGGCCAAGGGCTACACCGGCGCGGCGGCGGACTCCTCCACGGCCGCGGAGGCGGCGGAGAAGACCGTCGTGCAGTACCCGAGCGCCGACCTCCAGGGCGATGCCCAGGCGGTCGCCAAGGCGCTGGGGATCCCGGCGGCCCAGGTCAAGCAGACCACCGACGTGTCGGGCGTCACGCTCGTCGTCGGCTCCGACTGGCGGGACGGGACGGCGTACCCGAAGCAGTCCGCGCCCAAGGCCGGTGACCTGCCCGAGAACGCCGACGCCATCAACGGCTCCGACACCAAGCAGTGCATGGACGTGTACGGCCCCTACCGCTGGTGACGCGGACGGCCGGGGGTCGCGTCCCGGTCGTACGACCGTCGGTGCTCAGTCGGCCGCAGGGCTGAGCACCGCCGGGCGACGGGACGCGATGACCCGCTTCGCCAGCGACTTCGGGCTGGTCAGGAAGCCGTACCCCCACGACATGTGCATGGTGGCGAGGGCCAGCGGGATCTGCAGCCGCGCCTTGAGCGGCAGCCCCTTGCCGGCCGGGACGGACCCGGCGACGATCGCCGCGAGGTAGGCGCCGGGCACCACGAAACCGAACGGGGTCACCAGGGCGCCGACCACGATCCCGGCCGCCATCGCGCACACCGCGGCCGGCGGGGCGAGGTAGCGCAGGTTGATGGAGCCCTCGTGGAAGCGGGCGACGACGTGCCGCCAGCGGCCGTAGTCCTTGTACTGCTTGGCCAGCGCCCGCACGCTCGGCCGCGGCCGGTACGACACCCTCAGCTCCGGAGAGAACCAGATCAGCCCGCCGGCCTCGCGGATGCGGAAGTTCAGCTCCCAGTCCTGGGCGCGGATGAACTCCTCGTTGTAGCCGCCCAGCCGCTCCAGCGCCTCGCGGCGGAAGACACCCAGGTAGACGGTCTCGGCGGGCGCCGCCTCTCCGCCCGTGTGGAAGGCCGCGTTGCCGACACCGATCTTCGAGGTCATGGCCGCCGCGACCGCCTGCTCCCAGGCGTTCTCGCCCTCGGCGTGCATGATGCCGCCGACGTTCTGCGCGCCGGTCTCCTCCAGGAGCCGTACGGCGGTGGTGATGTAGTTCGGCGAGAGCATGCCGTGGCCGTCGACGCGGACCACGATCGGGTGCCGGGAGGCCTTGATCGCGGCGTTCAGCGCGGCCGGGGTGCGCCCGGTCGGGTTCGGGACGGTGTGCACGCGCGCGTCTTCCGCCACGAGCCGGGCCGCTATCTCGTCCGTGCGGTCCGTGGACGGACCGAGGGCGATGACGACCTCCAGCTCGCCGGCGTACTCCTGCGCGAGGATCGCTTGGACGGCCCCGCGCAGGTGCCGCTCCTCATTGAGGACGGGCATGATCACAGAAACTGCGGGGTGCCGCACGTCGGGCTTGGCGTTCATAGGGGGCTCACGTTACCGCGAACGGGGGACAGCGGTGCGCGCCGCCGGGGCCACACCGCGGGCTGAAGGTCGTATCGGCCTACCGTGCTCATGGATCCCACGTACGGCCTCGTCCGGAGGTGTCCCTTGCCCGCCAGCCCGCCCCGGTCCCCCGCCCGGCCCGCCCGGCCCGCCCGGCCGCAGCGTCGACCACAGCCCACCCGTCAGGCCCCGCGGCCGCCGGTACGACCCACCAGGCCCCGGCGGCCGCGCTGGGCCATGCGGGCCGTGACCACACTCTCGGTGGTGGTGCTGGCGTCGGCCGGGATCGGACACTCGGTGATGGCCAGCCTGGACGCGGACATCGCGCGCGTCGACCCCTTCAAGGACATGAAGAACCGGCCCCGCGCGGGTCACGGCATGAACGTCCTGCTGGTCGGCACCGACGGCCGCGACAAGATCACCGAACGGGAGCGGCGGAAGTACCGCCTCGGCGGGGCGCCCTGCCACTGCACCGACACGATCATGATCGTGCACATCTCGGCGGACCGGGAGCGGGCCACCGTGGTCAGCCTGCCCCGCGACTCGTACGCCGAGGCCCCCGCGCACGTCGACGAGACGACCGGGCAGCAGCACGCCGCCCACCCGATCAAGCTGAACGCGGCCTACGCGGAGGGCGGCCCGCAGCTGACCGTCCGCACCGTCGAGAACATGACCCATCTGAAGATCGACCACTATCTGGAGGTCGACTTCATCACCTTCATGCGGACCGTCGACGTGCTCGGCGGGGTCCGGGTCTGCACGGCCCAGCCGCTGAAGGACTCGTACACCGGGCTCGACCTCTCCCCCGGCAGCCACCTCCTCAACGGCGGCCAGGCCCTCCAGTACGTCCGCTCCCGGCACGTCGACGGGGCGAGCGACCTGGGGCGGATGAAGCGGCAGCAGCGGTTCCTGGCCTCGTTGATCGAACGGGCGGCGTCGTCCGGGGTGCTGCTCAACCCGATCAGGTTCCGGGACGTGACCCGGGCGGTGCTCGGGTCGGTCCGGGCCGACACGGGCTTCGGCACGGACGAGCTGCTGGACCTCGGGCGGGCGATGCGGAACTTCTCGCCGTCCTCGTCCGAGTTCACGACCGTCCCCATCGGACAGCTGGCCTATCCGGTGAAGGGCATCGGTTCGACCCTGAAGTGGGACCAGGCCAGGTCCGACCAGCTGTTCCAGGCCCTGCGCGACGACCGGCAGCTGACCGCGCCGGCGGCGCCGAAGCGGCAGGCGGGGCCCGCGCCGGTGGGCGTGGAGGTGGCACCGGAGCGGATCCGGGTGCAGGTGGAGAACGGCACCGGGACGGCCGGGCTGGCCCGGCGGATGGACGCGGCGCTGGCCGGCACGGGGTTCGCGACGACCCGGCAGCCGGTGACGGCGGCGCGGCACGACGTGAAGCGGACGGTGATCTCGTTCGACCCGCGCTGGGACCGCTCGGCGCGGTCACTGGCGGCCGCGCTGCCGGGGAGTGAGCTGCGGGCCGTGCCCGGGCTGGGGCAGACGATGCGGGTGACGGTCGGGGCGGACTTCAAGGGGGCGGTGCGCAAGGTGCGCTTCGACGACCCGGCGCCGCAGGGGGAGGTGTCCGTGATGCGGGGGAACGAGTCGGTGTGCTGACCCCGCGCCCCTGAGGGGCGCGGGTGCCGACGCCCCTGTCATGGGCGCCCTTTCGGGCCCCGCTCAGTCCGCGTACCCCTCGGCCACCCTGCGTTCGCGCAGCTCCCTGATCTCCCGGCGCCTCGCCAGCCGGTGCGTCCGCCTGATCTGGGCCTCCTGGTAGCGGCGCCGGTCCTTGTCCGTCTCCGGTATCACCGGCGGCACCCGGCGCGGCTTCCCGTCGGCGTCCACCGCCGCGAAGACCAGGTACGCGGAGCCGACCTGGGTGGCGGGCGCCGACTCGTTCCAGCGCTCGGCGAGGACTCGTACGCCCACCTCCATGGAGGTCCGGCCGGTCCAGTTGACCTGCGCCTTGACGTGGACCAGGTCACCGACGCGGACCGGCTCCAGGAACGCCATCTCGTCCATGGACGCGGTGACGGCGGGACCGCCCGAGTGGCGCCCGGCGACCGCGCCCGCCGCGTCGTCGACGAGCTTCATGATCACACCGCCGTGCACCGTGCCCAGCAGGTTGGTGTCGTTGTGGGTCATGATGTGGCTCAGGGTGGTCCGGGAAGCGGAGGTCGGCTTGCCGGGGATGTCGGAATCCGCCTCGGGGGCCTGGTCTGTCATGGCCCCCACCTTATGCCGAACGGACAATCACGGAATTTGTGTCGGCTTGGCAACAGGGACGACCTGATTTCCCGACGACCCTTGTAAGAGGTACCGGCGCTGCCTGCACACTGGGGCCCATGAACGAATGGCCCGAGGGATGGTCGAACGACAGCCGCGGAAACCGGTACGGCCGCGGCAGCGCCGGCGCGCAGCCTGAGGGCGCCCGCGTGATGCGCCAGGTACGGCGCCAGGAGCCGTCGGCACCGCCGTACGGCAGCCCGCAGCAGGGCGGCGGCGGTTACGGCGGGGTCCCGCAGCAGCCGTCGTACGGCGGCGACGGGTACGCCGACGGCGGCGGGTACGACAGCTACGACAGCGGCTACAACACCGGCCAGGTCTACGGCGGCGGCCCCGGGGGCGGGGGACCCGGCGGCCTGCGCGAGCGGGGGCCGCGGTCGGCTCCCAACTGGCGCAAGCGGATCAAGTGGACGGCGATCACGGTCGCCGGTGTGCTGATCGTCACGTCGGTCGCGACCTACTTCTGGGCCGACTCCAAGCTGCACCGGGACGTCGACCTGTCGAAGGTGATCGACCGCCCCGCGACGGGCAAGGGCACCAACTACCTGATCGTCGGTTCCGACAGCCGCGCGGGCATGTCGGACGCGGAGAAGAAGAAGCTGCACACGGGGTCGGCCCAGGGCTCGCGCACGGACTCGATGATGATCCTGCACGTCGGGGACAACGGCGACACCCTGATCTCCCTCCCCCGCGACTCGAACGTCACGATCCCGACGTTCCGCGGGTCCGAGTCCGGGAAGCTCAAGGGTCCGCTCGGCACGAACAAGCTGAACGCGGCCTACGCGTACGACGGCCCGACCCTGCTGGTGCGCACGGTCGAGTACAACACCGGGCTGCACATCGACCACTACGTGGAGATCGGCTTCGCCGGCTTCGCGAACATCGTGGACGCGGTCGGCGGGGTCACCATCGACATCGACAAGGGCTTCAAGGACAAGTACTCGGGCGCGGACTTCAAGGCGGGCAAGCAGACCCTGAACGGGGAGGAGGCCCTCGCCTTCGTCCGGACCCGGCACGCCTTCGCGGCGTCCGACCTGCAGCGCACCAAGAACCAGCAGAAGTTCCTGGCGGCTCTGGCGCACGAGGTGGCCACCCCCTCGACGGTCCTCAACCCGTTCAAGCTCTACCCCACCCTCGGCGCGGGCCTGGACTCCCTGACCGTCGACAAGGACATGAGCCTGTGGGACCTGGCGTCGATGTTCTTCGCGATGAAGGACGTCAACGGCGGCAACGGCGTCTCCATGAACATGCCGATCTCGGGTTCCGCGGGCGGCAACCTCGTCTGGGACAAGGCGAAGGTGCAGACCCTGGTGACCGAGCTGAAGAACGACCAGAAGGTCACCGTCTCCGGCAACTAGGCGACGCCGGCAGAACTTCCTCAAGAGGGGCACCCGCTCGGGATGCCCCTCTTGCCTTGGCTCCGCCGTGGCGCGCCTTGGTTCAGGCGGACGTCACATCGCCACGCCGGACATCGAGCGGCACTTCTCGGCGCAGTTGCGGCTCATCTCCGCACAGCGCTTCAGCTGCGGGTCGTCCGGCATGGACATACACGCCTCGGCGCACATGTCGCAGGCCTTGGCGCACATCGCGCACATCTCGGCCGACAGCGGCGAGCGCCGCATCATCATGTCGGCGCACATCCGGGTCATCTCGGAGCAGTCCATCAGGGCGCGCATGATGCGCATGTGGGCCTGTCCGCCCTCCATGGACATGCAGGAGCTCAGGGTCTCCTCGCACATCGTGTGCATCGCCATGCACATGTTGACGCACTCCTGCATCTGCTTGCTCATGGCCTTCATGGGGGTCTGGGTCATGGCTCCTCCAGGGAGGGGAGAGGGGTCCGGGGCGGTCCCCGTGTGGTTCCCGTCCTAAGCCCGACCGGGCGGTAGTGCCATTCAGCCGTGGCATTGGGGACGAGAGCGGCACATGAGGCGTGCGGAAGCGCGTCCGCAAGACCGTGAAGGTTGGCATCGGCCGCTCGGCGACGTGCGGGTGCCTTTCGCGGGCTGGTTCTACGGTGCCAGGGTGCGGACGACGTCGAACTCGTTGCCCTCGGGGTCTGCCATGACCACCCACCTTCGGTCCGAGCCCTGGCCCACATCCGTCCTGGTGGCGCCGAGGCCGAGCAATCTGGCCACCTCGTCCTCGGTGCTGCCGTCGATCGGGCTGACGTCGAGGTGAAGCCGGTTCTTCACCGTCTTGTCCTCGGGCACCTGGATGAACACCAGGGTGGGAGGCATCTGGCGGGCCCGAACATCCTCGATGGTCGGCGTCCAGGAGCCGATCTCGACCTTGCCCTCGCTCCGGTCGATCACCTTGAAGTCCAGAACCTCGCACCAGAAGGCCGCGAGCCTCTCCGGATCACGGCAGTCAACGACCAACTCGGTGAACCTGCTTGTCATGGCTGTCCCCGACAGTGCGGACGGATTCAGAGTATGGACCCCGGCGATCAGAGGCCGCCCGGTGCGCGTACGACGACAGCCCCCGGCGTTGCGCCGGGGGCTGTGCTGTCCACACCCTGTTAGGGAAGGTTCCTTGCCATCACGATCCGCTGGACTTGGTTCGTGCCCTCATAAATCTGGGTGATCTTCGCGTCGCGCATCATGCGCTCCACCGGGTAGTCGCGGGTGTAGCCGTAGCCGCCGAGGAGTTGGACGGCGTCCGTGGTGACCTCCATGGCGACGTCCGAGGCGAAGCACTTGGCCGCCGCGCCCTGGAAGGTGAGGTCGGCGTCGCCGCGCTCGGAGGCGGCCGCGGCCTGGTAGGTGAGGGCGCGGGCGGCGGCGATCTTCATGGCCATGTCGGCGAGCATGAACTGGATGCCCTGGAAGTCGGCGATCGGCTTGCCGAACTGCTTGCGCTCCTGGACGTAGCCCTTGGCGTAGTCGAGGGCGCCCTGGGCGACGCCGAGCGCCTGGGCGGCGATGGTGATCCGGGTGTGGTCCAGGGTCTTCATCGCGGTGGCGAAACCGGTGCCCTCCGCGCCGATCATGCGGTCGGCGGGGATGCGGACGTTGTCGAAGTAGACCTCGCGGGTCGGCGAGCCCTTGATGCCGAGCTTCTTCTCCGGCGCGCCGAAGGAGACGCCCTCGTCGGACTTCTCGACGACGAAGGCGGAGATCCCCTTGCTGCGCTTGGTCGGGTCGGTGACCGCCATGACCGTGTAGTAGTCGGAGACGCCCGCGTTGGTGATCCAGCGCTTCACGCCGTTGAGGACGTAGTGGTCACCGTCGCGGACCGCCTTCGTCTTCATGCCGCCCGCGTCGGAGCCCGCGTCCGGCTCGGAGAGGCAGTACGAGAACATCGCGTCGCCCTTGGCGAGCGGGGTGAGGTACTTCTTCTTCAGGTCCTCGCCGCCGGACAGGATCACCGGGAGCGAGCCCAGCTTGTTCACGGCGGGGATCAGGGACGAGGAGACGCAGGCGCGGGCCACCTCCTCGATCACGATGACGGTGGCGAGCGCGTCCGCGCCGGAGCCGCCGTACTCCTCGGGCACGTGCACCGCGTGCAGGTCGTTGGCGACCAGCGCGTCCAGCGCCTCCTGCGGGAAGCGGGCCTCCTCGTCCACCGCGGCCGCGTACGGGGCGATCTTCGCCTCGACCAGCGCACGGACGACGTCACGGAGCATGTCGTGCTCCTCGGACGGGCGGTACAGGTCGAAGTCAGCCGATCCGGCCAAGGTCTCTCACTCCAGACGCAGTGGTGCTGACGCTAATTACTGTTAAGTAACTCAAAGTTTAGAACGTCGCCCACGCAGAGGTGACGTGAGCTTGGTGACAGCGGGAAAGTTGCCCGGAACACGGCCCGGTTATGCTCGGGCCGCAGCCCGCACCCACGTCCCCGAGCTGGAGCATCAATGAGCCTCAAGATCACCGTGATCGGCACCGGCTATCTCGGCGCCACCCATGCCGCGGCCATGGCCGAGCTGGGCTTCGAGGTGCTCGGACTGGACGTCGTACCCGAGAAGATCGCGATGCTGGAGCGCGGCGAGACCCCGATGTACGAACCGGGGCTCGACGAGTTGCTGCGCCGGCACGTGGCCGGGTTCGAGGGCTCCACCGGGCGGCTGCGCTTCACCACCGACTGGGCCGAGGTCGGCGCCTTCGGCGACGTCCACTTCGTCTGTGTGAACACACCGCAGAAGCACGGCGAGTACGCGTGCGACATGTCGTACGTCGACTCCGCGATCGCCTCGCTCGCCCCGCATCTCACCGGGCCCGCGCTGGTCGTCGGCAAGTCGACGGTGCCCGTCGGCTCGGCGGACCGGCTCGCCGCGTACCTCGCCGAGAACGCGCCCGCCGGCGCCGATGCCGAACTGGCCTGGAACCCGGAGTTCCTGCGCGAGGGCTTCGCCGTGCAGGACACCCTGCACCCGGACCGGGTCGTGGTGGGTGTGCGCAGCGAGCGCGCGGAGAAGCTGCTGCGCGAGGTGTACGCGACGCCGGTGGGCGAGGGCACACCGTTCGTGGTGACGGACTTCCCGACCGCCGAGCTGGTGAAGACCTCGGCGAACTCCTTCCTCGCCACGAAGATCTCCTTCATCAACGCGATGGCGGAGGTCTGTGAGGCCGGCGGCGGTGACGTGGTGAAGCTGGCGGAGGCGATCGGGTACGACGACCGGATCGGGAAGAAGTTCCTGCGGGCCGGGATCGGGTTCGGCGGCGGGTGCCTGCCGAAGGACATCCGCGCCTTCATGGCCCGGGCCGGTGAGCTCGGCGCCGACCAGGCGCTGACCTTCCTGCGCGAGATCGACTCCATCAACATGCGGCGCCGCGGGCAGATGGTCGAGATGGCCCGGGAGGCGCTGGGCGGGGGGTCGTTCCTCGGGAAGCGGGTCGCGGTGCTGGGCGCGGCCTTCAAGCCGGACTCGGACGACGTACGGGACTCGCCCGCGCTGAACGTGGCGGGGCAGATCCATCTGCAGGGCGGCCAGGTGACGGTGTACGACCCGAAGGGGATGAGGAACGCGCGGAAGCTGTTTCCGACGCTGGGGTATGCGGAGTCCGCGCTGGAGGCCGTGCGGGGGGCGCATGTCGTGCTGCACCTGACCGAATGGCGGGAGTTCCGGGAGCTGGATCCGGCGGTGCTGGGGGAGGTGACCGCGGCGAAGGTGATCCTGGACGGGCGGAACGCGCTGGACCCGGAGGTCTGGCGGCGGGCCGGGTGGACGTACCGCGCCATGGGACGTCCCACGGCGTAGTACGGCGGGTGCGGACCCGCGCACGGTGTTCACAGCGGACGACACCGGTTCGGCCGAGGCTCAGTCGGCCGAACCGGTGTCTTGTTGCATTCTGCACCACGCGGCACGGGCGTGAGCGGTGAACCGGCTGTGCGTTACCGGTCCTTGGCCCGGTAGCGGCGCATCTTCGCGCGCGACCCGCACACCTGCATGGAGCACCAGCGGCCACGTCCGGCCGGGCTGCGGTCGTAGTACGCCCAGTGGCAGGTGTCGTCCTCGCACGCCTTGAGCCGGGTCCAGGTGCCCTCGACCAGGGCGTCGGCGACCGCTGCGGCCACCCGGGAGACCAGGGGGCCGGAGTCGGCGGGGGCGAGGGTCGCCGAGCCGTCCGCGGGGTCCACGGCGACGTGGAGGGGGGCGGCGGCCAGCAGGTCGCCCAGCGGGGTGACCTCGCGGTGCGGCGGGTGGCCGGCGTGGGCGAGGAGCGTGGCGCGCAGGGACTCGCGCAGGGTGCGGGCGGCCGCGAGCTCGGCCTCCGTGATGCCGAGGCCCGCCCTGCCGTCCGGCGTGTCCAGGGCGTCGGCGCCGGACTCCAGGTCCAGGGTGTTCACCAGGGACTCCACCAGGGCCAGGCCGCCCGGCGCCGGCGATCTTCCACTCATCCCCGCGCGTCACCTCCGCAATCTCCTTGCGACGTTA
Source organism: Streptomyces sp. NPDC020958 (assembly GCF_055562175.1). NCBI lineage: Bacteria > Bacillati > Actinomycetota > Actinomycetes > Kitasatosporales > Streptomycetaceae > Streptomyces > Streptomyces sp. NPDC020958. The sequence goes on from NZ_JBVHFU010000004.1 coordinate 43,271, forward strand.
CCTCCACTGCGGGAGCATGCGGTAACCGTTACTGGTTACCCGCCATTACAGGTAACTCGGACCCAAGGAGGAAGTCATGGCTCTCGCCAAGCTCGGTGTCGTCGTCCTGGACTGTCCCGACCCCGCCGCGCTCGCCGGTTTCTACGCCGGGGTGCTGGGCGGAAGCGTGGAGGGAGAGGGCGACTGGGTGGACCTGAAGGTGCCCGGCGGGCAGGCGCTGGCGTTCCAGAAGGCGCCCGGTCACGTGCCGCCGAAGTGGCCCGCGCCCGACGACTCGCAGCAGTTCCACCTGGACCTGGTGGTGCCGGACCTGGACGCGGCCGAGAAGGGGGTGCTGGAGCTGGGCGCGAAGCCGCTGGACGCGACGGACCGGACCCGCAGTTTCCGGGTGTACGCCGACCCGGCGGGGCACCCGTTCTGCCTCTGCGCCTGCTGAGATAAGAGAGAGGCGGACCCATGGCGTCCATCGCCCGACTGCGCAACGTAGTGATCGACTGTCCCGACCCGCTCGCCCTGGCCGAGTTCTACGCGGCCGTGGCCGGCGGCTCCCCGGCGGCGGCGGAGGGCGACTGGGTGGTGCTGAAGCTGCCGGACGGGCTGCGGCTGTGCTTCCAGCGGGCCGAGGAGTACACCCCGCCGCAGTGGCCGCGCGCCGACCGCGACTCCCAGCAGTTCCACCTCGACTTCGACGCGGGGCCGACGTGGGAGGACGTCGACGCGGCCGAGAAGCAGGTGCTGGCGCTCGGGGCCCGGCTGCTGAGGGGGGAGGAGGATCCCGAAGCCGAGGACTTCCGGGTGTACGCCGACCCGGCCGGACACCCGTTCTGCCTCTGCCGCATCGACTGACCGGGGACGCGGTCCGTCGGCCGCCCGGCGTGGTCGGTCACTCCTCCGGGTCGGTCGGGCGGGGCTGGTTCGGGTCCCGGCGGCGTTGCGACGCGCGGGCTGTGAAGTCGGCGCTGCGTAGGGCCCGCTGGACGTTTCCCCAGGTCAGCAGGGCCAGTTCCGGCTCGGACCAGCCGCGTCCGAGCAGTTCGGCGATCAGCCGGGGGTAGCACGAGGTGTCGGCGAGGTCGCGGGGGTGGGCGGCGCCCGAGTCGTAGGTGCCGGACAGGGCGACGCACTCGGGGCCGGCCACCACCCGGAGGTGGTCGAGGTGGTCGGCGACGTCCGGGAGCGTCGGCCCGGTCTGCTCGGCGGTCAGCGGCACCATGCACACACCCTTGTGCTCCCCCAGCCGCACGAGCAGGTCGTCGGAGAGGTTGGCGGGGTGCGGGCGTACCGCCGCGGCCGCGGAGCGGGTGCACAGGACCGGTGTCTTGGAGAGGGCGAGCACCCGGGCGAGGGCGGCCTCCGGGGCACCGGACAGGTCGGCGAGCACCCCGAGCCGGTTCATCTCCCGCACCACCTCCTCGCCGAACCGGGTCAGCCCCTCCTCACCCGCCCAGTCGGCGCCCGCGAGGGAGAGCACGCGCAGGCCGAGGGAGTGCAGGACCCGCAGGATGCCGAGGGAGTCGTCGACGGCGGCGGCGGAGGCCGGCCCGAGCACCACGGCGACCCGGCCGCAGTGCCGGGCGTCGATGATCTGCCCGGCGGAGCGCACCATCCGCAGGCCCTCCGGATGTGCCTCGACGACCCGGCGGGCCAGGTCCAGCTGCTCCAGCGTGGCGCCCACGGCCCGCTCGTCCGGCGCCACCTGCAACGACCAGAACAGGGCGCCGACGTGCCCTTCGCGCAGCCGGGGCACGTCCGTGTCCACGGCGGCCTCGCCCAGCTCCAGGTCGTACCAGGGCAGTGGTTCCAGTGCCCGCGGCAGCCCGCTGTAGCCGTCCGCGACCGGGTGCTCGGCCAGCAGGGCGTGCGCCCGTCCCAGGAGTTCGCGGTCGGTCTCCGCCGGGAACGGATCGTCCGGGAGCCAGTCGCCCCGACCGACCTCGGTCGCGGCGGGGACGTCGTTCTGGAGGTCGGCCATGGGGGCTCCGTACGTCGTCGTGGGCTACGTCGTGAAGGGGCTGTAGTCCACCGTCGCACGCCCGGCCGGAAGGGTTCCTGGTGGACGGGGCGTTCGGGGTATCGCCGCCGCGGCACCCGTACGGGGGCGTGCGGGGCCGGGGCCGCGCCGTCCCCGCCGGGCGTGAGCCGCCGCGAGCCGGGCCGGGGGTCAGCCGTCCAGGGACTCGATCGTGGCGTGGGAGGGACCGCGGGTCGCCTGGAGATCGCGGGCCACGTCCTCTGCCGCGCCGAGCACGCGGACCGCGTTCTGCCAGGTCAGCTTGGCCAGGTCGGACGTGGACCAGCCGCGGTCGAGGAGTTCGGCGAGGAGGTTGGGGTAGCCGGAGACGTCGTTCAGGCCGTCGGGGGTGAAGGCCGTGCCGTCGTAGTCTCCGCCGATGCCGAGGTGGTCGATGCCGGCGACCTCGCGCATGTGGTCGAGGTGGTCGGCGACCGTGGCGGTGGTCGCGACCGGGCGGGGGTTGCTCTCCTCGAAGGCGCGGTGCACCTTCATCGCCGCCTCGGTGGTGTCGAGGTGGTGGAAGCCGTGGGCGCGCATGTTGTCGTCGGCCGCCGACGTCCAGTCGACCGCCGCCTGGAGCACGAACTTCGGCACGAACGTCACCATCGCCATGCCGCCGTTGGCGGGGAGGCGTTCGAGGACGTCGTCCGGGATGTTGCGGGGGTGGTCGCAGACGGCCCGGGCGGAGGAGTGGGAGAAGATCACCGGGGCGGTGGTCGTGTCCAGGGCCGCGCGCATCGTCGTGGCCGCGACGTGGGAGAGGTCCACCAGCATGCCCAGGCGGTTCATCTCCCGGACCACCTCACGGCCGAACGCGGACAGGCCGCCGACGTTCGGCTCGTCGGTCGCCGAGTCCGCCCAGTCGTTGTTGTCGTTGTGGGTGAGCGTCATGTAGCGCACGCCCAGCTCGTACAGACCGCGCAGGGTGCCCAGCGAGTTGTCGATCGAGTGGCCGCCCTCCGCGCCCATGAGGGACGCGATACGGCCTTCCGCGCGCGCCGCCTCCATGTCCGCGGCGGTCAGCGCGGCCCGCAGGTCGGCGGGGTAACGGGCGATCAACTGCCGGACGCAGTCGATCTGTTCGAGGGTCGCCGGGACCGCGCCCGGCAGGTCCGAGCGGACGTACACCGACCAGTACTGCGCGCCGACCCCGCCCTCGCGCAGGCGCGGGATGTCGGTGTGCAGGTGGGCGTTCTGGTGGGTGGCGATGTCGCGGGCGTCGAGGTCGTAGCGGACCTGCTCGCGCAGTGCGTACGGCAGGTCGTTGTGGCCGTCGACGACCGGGAACTCGCGCAGCAGGGACCGGGCTTCGTCGAGAGAGGTCATTGCGTATTGCTTCCCGGAGTCCTACTTGCCGAAGCCGAAGCCGGCCGTGCCCTCGACCTTGGACCGCAGGCGCTTGCCCTTCTCCGTCGCCTGGTCGTTGAGGTCCTGCTGGAACTCGCGCATCCGCTGCAGGAGGTCCTCGTCGTGCGCGGCGAGGATGCGGGCGGCCAGCAGACCGGCGTTGCGGGCGCCGGCGACGGAGACGGTGGCGACCGGGACACCCGCCGGCATCTGCACGATGGAGAGCAGGGAGTCCATGCCGTCGAGGTACTTCAGCGGGACCGGCACGCCGATGACCGGGAGGGGCGTGACCGAGGCGAGCATGCCCGGGAGGTGTGCCGCTCCCCCGGCGCCCGCGATGATCACCTTCAGCCCGCGGTCGGCGGCCCGCTCACCGTACGTGATCATCTCGCGCGGCATGCGGTGCGCGGAGACGACATCGACCTCGTACCCGATCTCGAACTCGTCCAGGGCCTTGGCGGCGGCCTCCATGACGGGCCAGTCGGAGTCGGAACCCATCACGATGCCAACAACGGGGCTCATTCGGTGATCGTGCCTCTCAGGTAGCCGGCTGCGTGACGTGCGCGGTCGAGTACGTCGTCCAGGTCGTCGCCGTAGGTGTTGACGTGGCCGACCTTGCGGCCGGGCTTCACGTCCTTGCCGTACATGTGGATCTTCAGTTTGGGGTCGCGGGCCATGCAGTGCAGGTACGCGGAGTACATGTCGGGGTAGTCGCCGCCCAGGACGTTGACCATGACGGTCCACTGCGCGCGCGGACGCGGGTCGCCCAGGGGCAGGTCCAGGACCGCGCGGACGTGATTGGCGAACTGGGAGGTGATCGCGCCGTCCTGGGTCCAGTGCCCGGAGTTGTGGGGGCGCATCGCCAGTTCGTTGACGAGGATGCGGCCGTCGCGGGTCTGGAACAGCTCCACGGCCAGGTGACCGACGACACCGAGTTCCTTGGCGATGGTCAGGGCCATCTCCTCGGCCCGCAGCGCGAGGTCCTCGTCCAGGTCGGGGGCGGGGGCGATCACCGTGTCGCAGACGCCGTTCACCTGCTGGGACTCGACCACCGGGTAGGCGACGGCCTGGCCGTGCGGGGAGCGTACGACGTTGGCGGCGAGCTCGCGGACGTAGTCGACCTTCTCCTCGGCGAGGACCGGCACGCCGGCCCGGAACGGGTCGGCGGCCTCCTCGGCCGTCTCCACGACCCACACGCCCTTGCCGTCGTAGCCGCCGCGGACCGTCTTGAGGACGACGGGGAAGCCGTCGCCCTCGGCCGCGAACCGGACCACGTCCTCCTGGTCGGCCACGATCCGGTGCCGTGGGCACGGCACGCCGATCTCGGTGAGCTTCGCCCGCATCACGCCCTTGTCCTGGGCGTGCACCAGCGCGTCGGGGCCGGGGCGCACGGGGATGCCGTCCGCCTCCAGGGCCCGCAGGTGCTCGGTGGGGACGTGCTCGTGATCGAAGGTGATCACGTCGCAGCCGCGCGCGAACTCACGCAGCGTGTCCAGGTCGCGGTAGTCGCCGACGACGACATCGCTCACCACCTGGGCCGCCGAGTCCTGAGGGGTGTCACTGAGGAGCTTGAACCTGATGCCCAGCGGGATGCCCGCCTCGTGCGTCATACGCGCGAGCTGCCCCCCGCCGACCATGCCTACTACCGGGAACGTCACACCCTCAGGGTATCGGCCGCGCCGGGGTGGCCGGATCGCACGCCCCCGACCGGCGCTCTTACCCGCCGCTTCGCCGCCTCTTGCCCCGGTTTTCCGGTCTTCTTCCCAAGCCGTTCCCCAGCTGTGTCGCCATCCACAGGCACGGACCACCCGGGGTCGTTAGCATGGCTGGGTCGCCAACACCTACGGACGGGAGCCCGCACAACCATGGAACGTCGTTCCTCGGGGCTGCAACGGCTCGTACGAGAGGTCGCCAAGTTCGGCGCCGTCGGCGGGGCCGGAATTCTCGTCAATCTCGGCGTCTTCAACCTGGTCCGGCACGTCACCGAGCTGCCGGTGGTGCGTGCGAGTGTCATAGCCACCGTCGTCGCCATCGTCTTCAACTACCTGGGCTTCCGCTACTGGACGTACCGGGACCGTGACAAGGGCGGCCGCACCCGGGAACTCACACTGTTCCTGCTGTTCAGCGCGGTCGGTCTGGTGATCGAGAACGGTGTGCTGTACCTGGCGACCTACGGGTTCGGCTGGGACAGCCCGCTGCAGAGCAACGTCTTCAAGTTCGTCGGCATCGGCGTGGCGACGTTGTTCCGCTTCTGGTCGTACCGCAGCTGGGTGTTCAAGACGCTGCCGGCCCGGGAGACGGTCGCGGACGCGGAGGCCATCCTGGAGCAAGCCGCCGACTCACGGAACCCCAGGCAACGGGTCCGCTAGCGGACCGTCGGGAGGCCGTCGTCGGGTTTGTGCTGGGGTGGGGTTCGGGAGAGGAACAGGCCGAACACCGGGGGCTGGGCCTGGAGCAGTTCGAGGCGGCCGCCGTCCGCCTCGGCGAGGTCGCGGGCGACGGCCAGCCCGATCCCGGTGGAGTTGCGGCCGCTGATGGTCCGCTCGAAGATCCGGTTGCCGAGGTCGGCGGGGACCCCGGAACCCTCGTCGGTCACCTCGACCACGGCCTGGTTGCCGGTGACCCGGGTGCGCAGCGCGACCGTGCCGCCGCCGTGCATCAGCGAGTTCTCGATCAGCGCGGCCAGCACCTGCGCCACCGCACCCGGCGTCCCCACGGCCCGCAGATGCCGTTTGCCCGAGCTGACGATCGCCCGGCCCACCCCGCGGTAGGCGGGCCGCCACTCGGCGAGCTGCTGCTGGATGACCTCGTCCAGGTCGAAGGAGACGGCGGAGCCGGTGCGCGGGTCGCGGGAGTTCGTCAGCAGCCGCTCGACGACGTCCGTGAGCCGCTCGACCTGCGTGAGCGCCACGTTCGCCTCCTCCTTCACGATGTCCGGGTCATCCGTGAGGGTGATCTCCTCGAGGCGCATGGACAGCGCGGTGAGCGGGGTGCGCAGCTGGTGGGAGGCGTCGGCGGCGAGCCGCCGCTCGGCGGTGAGCATCCGCCCGATCCGCTCGGCGGAGGAGTCCAGGACGTCGGCGACCCGGTCCAGCTCGGGAACGCCGTACCGCTTGTGGCGGGGCCGCGGGTCGCCGGAGCCCAGCCGCTCCGCGGTCTCCGCGAGGTCGGTGAGCGGGGAGGCGAGCCGGTTGGCCTGCCGGATGGCCAGCAGCACGGCGGCGATCACGGCGAGCAGCGCGACCGCCGCGATGATCAGCAGCGTACGGCCGACCTCCCGGGTCACCGTGGAGCGCGGCTCCTGGACGGTGACCGTCTCGCCCTCCTCACCGTCGGCGGTGAAGTGGATGACGTCGCCCTCGGGCTTCGTGCCGAGCTCGATCACCGGCTTCCCCGGGATCCGGATGACGGCGTACTGCTCCTTGGAGACCTGGCTGCGCAGTATCTCGGCGGTCACGTCCTCGTCCCCGAGGATCCGGCTGTCCACGATGCTGGCGAGCCGCAGCGCCTCGGAGTCGACGCGCTCCTGGGCGCTGTTGCTGATGGTCCGCGACTCGACGATCACGAGAGAGACGCCGAACACGGCGATGACGACGAGTACGACGGCGAGGGTGGACTGGATCAGACGACGACGCACGGCACTCTCCGGGAAACGACCACATCAGCACCCCGGGAGGGGGCGCGCGGCGTGACCGACCTAGCTCTTCTCGAAACGGAACCCGACGCCCCGCACGGTGGCGATGTACCGCGGGTTCGCGGCGTCGTCGCCGAGCTTCTTGCGCAGCCACGAGATGTGCATGTCGAGCGTCTTGGTGGACGACCACCACGTCGTGTCCCAGACCTCGCGCATCAGCTGGTCCCTGGTCACCACCCGGCCGGCGTCCCGCACCAGCACCCGCAACAGGTCGAACTCCTTGGCGGTGAGCTGGAGTTCCTCGTCCCCCATCCAGGCCCGGTGCGACTCCACGTCGATGCGCACACCGTGCGTGGCCGGCGGCTGCGCGGGCTCCGTGGCGCCCCTGCGCAGCAGCGCCCGCACCCGGGCGAGCAGTTCGGCGAGCCGGAACGGCTTGGTGACGTAGTCGTCGGCGCCCGCGTCGAGACCGACGACGGTGTCCACCTCGTCGGCCCGCGCGGTCAGGATGAGGATCGGCACGGCGTGGCCCTCGGCCCGCAGCCGGCGCGCGACCTCCAGGCCGTCCATGCCGGGCAGCCCGAGGTCCAGGACGACCAGATCGATGCCGCCCTGCATTCCGGCGTCGAGCGCGGTCGGTCCGTCCTCGCGCACCTCGACCTCGTAACCTTCCCGGCGCAGGGCGCGGGCCAGCGGCTCCGAGATGGACGCGTCGTCCTCGGCGAGCAGTACACGGGTCATGAGCTGATGGTAGACCGCTCACGCGCTGTAAAGGAGTGTGATCGGCACCCGGGATTCTTACCTTGGGGCACAGTGGTACGAACCTGTGGGTGAAGGGTGCGATCGTAGAAGGGACCTTCGAAACCCGTCCTGAGGTTCCCCCGACACCTGTGATCCGTGTCTCAAGTCCTTCCATATCCGGCAGTGTCCTGACGTAGAGTGAAGTGAACGCCTGTAGTACACCGGGGACCTTTGGCGGGCATCTCGTCGCTGAAGGTCTCTTTTGTGTGCGGGCCGGTTCGATCCGGCCTCGAAAGGAATGACCTCTGGCCGGGCCCCGGACGCGACGCAGCGTCACGGGGCGTGGATCCCGGTGGTCGCCGTCCGCCGCCCCGCGACCCGGGACGGGCTCCCCCCGGGCGTGGGGTGGACGGTCCGACCCGCCGGTGCCGGCCGCTCCCCCCACGGGCGCGCAAAGCCCCGCCGCGCGCTCCGACCAGCAAGGAACGACCATGGCGTCCAGCCTGACGAAGGACTCGGTCCGACCGGGCACCCCCGGTTCCGAGAAGACCTTCTTCGGCCACCCCCGCGGACTGGCCACCCTCTTCATGACCGAGATGTGGGAGCGATTCTCCTACTACGGCATGAAGGCCCTGCTCCCGCTGTACCTGGTCGCTCCCGGCGGCCTGCACATGAGCGCGGCCACGGCGACGGCGATCTACTCGGTGTACCTGTCGCTCGTGTACCTGCTCGCCCTGCCGGGCGGCTGGTTCGCCGACCGCGTCCTCGGCCCCCGCAAGACGGTCGCCGTCGCGGGTACGGTCATCATGCTCGGCCACCTGACGCTGGCGCTGCCCAGCGCCGGCACGTTCTTCGCGGGCCTCGGCCTGGTCGCGATCGGTTCCGGTCTGCTGAAGGCCAACATCTCCACGATGGTCGGCCACCTGTACGACGGCCCGGACGACCCGCGCCGTGACGGTGGCTTCACGCTCTTCTACATCGGCATCAACCTGGGCGCGTTCGCCGCGCCGCTGGTCATCGGCACCGTCGGCGAGAGCTACAACTGGCACCTCGGCTTCGCGCTGGCCGCGGTCGGCATGGCACTGGGCCTCGCCCAGTTCCTGCTGGGCACCCGCCACCTGAGCTCGCGTTCGGACATCGTCCCGACGCCGCTGTCCGCCGCGGAGAAGAAGGCGACGTTGACGAAGGCCGGCCTCTGGGCCGCCGTCGCCGCGGTCTTCTACCTGGTCGTGGGTGTCTCCGGCGTCTACACGCTGAACTGGCTGCTGGTCCCGATCACGATCGCCGGTCTGCTGATCCCGGTGTTCGTCATCGCCCGCATCAAGCGGGACAAGGACCTGGACCGCGCCGAGCAGTCCAAGATGAGCGCGTACATCTGGTTCTTCGTGGCCGCCGCGGTCTTCTGGATGATCTACGACCAGGGTGGCTCGACCGTCTCCCTGTTCGCCGACGCCTCCGCGAAGAACACGATCTTCGGCTGGAACTTCCCGGTCTCCTGGTACCAGTCCGTCAACCCGGTCATGATCATGGCGTTGGCGCCGGTGTTCGCCTGGGCGTGGCTGGCGCTGGCCCGCCGGGGCAAGGAGCCGAGCACCGCCGTGAAGTTCGCCGGTGGTCTGGTGCTGATCGGTGCGTCGTTCTTCCTGTTCCTCGCGCCGCTGTCGATCGCCGACGGCGGTCACAAGGCCGCGGCGATGTGGCTGGTGGGGATCTACTTCGTCCAGACCGTGGGTGAGCTGATGCTGTCCCCGGTGGGTCTGTCCGTGACGACGAAGATGGCTCCGGCGAAGTACGCGTCCCAGATGATGGGTGTGTGGTTCCTCGCGGTGACCGCGGGCGACGCGACGACCGGGTTGCTGTCGATCGCCGGGGTCGACCTGAACAAGACGGGGATCGTGGCGCTCCAGGCGGCGCTGGCGGTGCTGGCCGGTGCGGCCGTGTGGATGTACCGGAAGAAGGTCCGCGAGCTGATGGGCGACGTTCACTGATCGTCTTCTGACGGAGGGCCACCGGGATTCTGGATTCCGGTGGCCCTCTTACGTTTTCGACTAACGGTTCGTGGGGGCTGAGCGCGCAGTTCCCCGCGCCCCTGGGTTTCTCATCGCGTCCTTCGTTTTGGCATGAAGGTGAACACCGCGCCGCCCAGCAGGATCGCCGTTCCCGCCACCAGACCCAGCGCCTTCAGTGCGCCATTGCTGTTGTCACCGGTCTCCGCCAGGCCGCCGCTGCTCGATGACGATGAGCCGCCTGAGGTCGACGTGCCGCCCGACGCTCCGCTCGCCTGCTGCGTCGTGTCCAACGTCAGCGAGACCTGCGTCTTCGTCGGTGTGCACGTGGTGGTCGTGCCGAGGGCCTGGACCGTCAGGACGCCCGGTGACAGCGTCGACGTACCGCTCGCGCCCGGCTTGTACGTGCCCGTCAGGTCCGGGATCTCGATGGGGGCGCCGGACTTGATCGCGGTGGAGTTGGTGGGGCCCTCCACGTGGACCGTGCCCTTGTCGGCGCCGCCCAGGACCACCTCCATCGACGGCTTCACCGAGTCCGCCGGGATGTCCACCGGGCTGTCCATCACCGACTTCTTGAACTGCACGGTGAGGTCGAAACCGCCGCCGTCCTTCTTGGCGTTGATCTGCACCGGCGAGGTCGCACTCTTGTCGCCGATGGGCGTCTTGCAGGCGTAGGGGATGTCGACCTCCTTGCCCGTGAAGTCGGTCTGGCCGCTGCCCGTGCCGTCGGAGGCGGACGCGGACGCGGAGGCCGACGCGGACGCCGACGCGGAGTCGGAGGGGCTCGCCGGGCCGGAGGGTGAGGCGGAGGGGGAGGCGGACGTGGTGTCCGTCGGGCTCGCCGAGCCGGTCGGACCGGTTCCGGTCACCTCGATCGTCGCCGCCTTCGGGACCGACCCGGAAGGGGTGCACACGGTGTTGGTGCCGTACGCGTTGACCGTGTACGCGTCCGGGGTGAGCGTCACCTCGCCGGGGGACGTCAGTTTCAGCGTGCCCGTCATGTCGGACAGCACCATGTCGCCGCCCTTGGGGATCGCCGGGTTCTTGCGCGGTCCCTGCATCGCGATGTCGGCGCTCTGGGCGCCGGCCGCCTTGAGGGTGCCGGACGGCTGGACCGTGTCGGCGGGCAGGTCGATGATGTTCGGGTTCTTGGACGCGGCCTGAACGAACTTCCAGGTGACGTCGACCGTGTCGCCGACCTTGGCGGTGGCGGGCGCGGTGATCCCGACCTTCGTGGTCCCGTCGATCGGGTCGGCGACCCCGGCGGGCGGAACGCAGTGCGTCGCGTACGACACCTCGGCGGCCTGGGCGGTACCGGCGGCCGCGCCGAGCAGGACACCCGCCCCGCCGAGGACCAGCGCGGCCGCCGCCGCGCCCGCTCTGACCGGTGTCACTCTCCTTCGCATGCTCACGTGGGTCCTTTCGTGGTGGGAGTCGTGGGTGGCGTGGGAGTCGTGGGACTCGCCGGGTTGTCGTCGTGCGGTGCGGAGAGCCGACCGGCCGTCGCACCCGGATCGTCGTCCGGGGTGAACCACGGCAGGGTCGAGGTCGTGGCGGGCCCGGGGTCGGGCGCGGGCGCGCGTCGCAGGCGGGGGACGCGGAAGGCAGGGCGTGGTGCCGGCCGGTGGCCGCGGGGCGGTCGTACCCGGTCCACGACGGCCATGCCGATGCGGAAGACGGCGGTCGGTACGACCACGCAGAGCAGGAGCCAGAACAGGGTCACCCCCCAGGGGCGGCCGACGCCCCAGGGCTGTTCGGCGAGGGTCTTGCCGTCGTACCTCAGGGAGACGGTGTAGTCGCCGTGCGCCCCCGCGGAGAGCTCGAAGGGCAGCCGGATCTGGGCCTTTTCACCGGGCGCGAGGGTGCCGTGCCACTGCTGCTCGTCCCACTGGGGCGCGAACAGGCCGTGGGCGGTGCCCACCTGGAAGACGGGGTCCTTGAGCGGGGCCGACCCGGCGTTGCCGATGGTGAAGACGAGGGTGCGGGAGGGAGGTGCGCCGAACCAGGTCAGCAGGCCGGAGGAGCCCTCCAGGCGGGTGTCGGTGAGCATCGAGAGGCGGCCGTCGGTGGTCGCGGCGGGCAGCGGCTTCACGGCGTGTCCGGCGACCTGGAAGGCGGCGTCCGCGTCGGCCGCGGCGCCGGTCACGGTGGCCACGTGGACGACGCAGGGGCAGGGCACCGGCGGTTCGGCGACCGGGAGTTGCCTGCTGAAGCGGCCGTCCGCGTCAGTGGTGACGGCCCGTCCGGCGGAGTTGGCACAGGAGTTGGTGCCGTCGATCACGCCCCGGGCAGGGGTGGCCTGGCCGCAGATGAGCATCATCAGCAGGGTGCCCGGACGCCAGCCGGTGCCGCTGACGGTGACGGAACCGCCGGTGCCCGCCTGCGTCGTGGACACCTTGACGGCCGGCCCGTCGGCGGCGGCCGCCGCCAGGGGGGTCATCAGCAGCGCGAACACCGCCGCCAGTACCGGGAACGCTCGCGCCCTCACCTCGCTGCTCCCGTCAACTCGACGTCCGGGGAATGGGGTTCGGCCACCGGTTCGACACGGCGCCCGCGCAGTCGTACGACGGTCACGGCGGCCGCCGCCGTCAGCGCGGCCGCGGTCCCCGCCACCGCGCCCCAGGGCACGAAGTGGGCCCGGGTGCTCGCCGTGGCGTGCGCGCCGCCGGCCGCCGTCGCCGTCAGCCGGACGTGGACGGCGTCCAGCGCGGGCCGGCCGGGCCACGGCTCGCTCAGTTCGGTGCGGGTGCCGGGGGCGAGGCGGACCGGGAGGGTGCGCGGGGCGCGGTCCATGAGGACCCGGCCGAAGATCCCGTCGGCGTGCACCGCGAGCTTCGGTACGAGGGCGGTCGTACCGCGGTTGACCAGCTCGTAGGTGATGCGGTCGCCGTGGACGGCCAGGTGTTCGACGGTCAGGGCGGTCAGGGCGGGGCCGCCGACGCGCAGCCGGATGCGGACGGTGGCGGTGCGGCCGTCGGCGTCTTTCGCGACGAGGGTGCCGGAGCGGTCGCCGGGGGCCGCGTCCGCCGGGACGGTCACCGTGAAGGGGACGTCGGCACGGGTGCGGGCGGGGACGCGGACGCTGCGCTCGGCGAGGGTGACCGGGACCCCGGTGCCGGTCAGCCGTACCGTCACCGGATGCCGACCGGAGTTGGTCACCGACACGGTGTCCTGGAGGACCGCCCCCGGGACGCCCTCGGCGTAGAAGGAGGGCCGCCCACCGCCTCCGGGCCCGACCGACCACCCCCCGACCGCCACCGCACGCGGAGCGACGAGGAGCAGCACCGTCCCAGCGAGCCCGAGAGTCCGGAGGGCGATCCGGGCAGGGCGCACGGGGCTCGCGGGGCGCCCGGAGCGGATGGGGTGGATGAGGGACGTGGGGCGTGCGGAGCGGGTCGGTGGCATGGGCGGCTCCAGCGGTCGGACCCGGTGGGTCAGCGGCGTGCGGTCTGGTTCCGCCGGGTCAGCCAGAGGGTGCCGGCCGCGCCCGCGAGCAGCACGGTCCCGCCGAGGGTGCCGAGCGCGACGAACGAGTCCTCGGGGCCGGTCTTCGGAAGGGTGCCGCCGGAGTCGGTGCCCGTGCCGCCGGACGAGGAGCCGGAGCTGCTCGAACCGCCACTCGAACCGCCGCTCGAACCGCCGCCCGACGCCGTCACGTCCAGGGTCAGGGCGGGTCCGGGGTTGTTGGTGGGGTTGCACTTCGTCGTCGTACCGAGCGCCTTGATGACGAGCGTGCCCGGGGTGAAGGTCACCTTGCCGGACTTCTTCGGGGTGTAGGTGCCGCTCAGGTCGCTGATCTTGATCGGGGTGTTGGCGGGGATCGCGGCCTGGTTGGCGGGGCCGGTGACGTTCAGGGTCCCGGTCTCGGCGCCGCCGAGCGTGATGGTGGCGCTCGGGCTCATCGCGCCCTTGCCGAGTTCCACGGGACTGGAGGAGACGCCCTTCTGCCAGGACATGGTGATCGAGTAGCCGCTGCCGCTGCGGACGCCCTTGATGTCGATCGGGGAGACCGCGCTCTTCTGGCCGATCGGCGTCTGGCACTGGTAGTCGACGTCGACGACGGTGGCGTGCGCGGCCGGGGCGGCGAGCAGTACGGCCGAGCCGGCCAGGGCGGCGGCGGACGCGAGCGCGGCGGTTCGTTTGGAGGACGGCACGGTCCACCTCGTTCCTGACGGCATATCAGATGGGCCGTCAAGGTACGCCGGGGCTCAAGAGGAGGGAAGAGAAAGGGAGTGGCGGAAGTGTGGGGATGCCGACGGAGCGGGGCTCCCTACGCCGGCGCCCCGAGTTCCGCCCAGACGGTCTTCCCGGCCGCCCCCGGCGTCCGTACGACCCCCCAGTCGAGACACAGCCGCTGCACGATGAACATCCCGTGCCCCCCGGGCCGCCCCGCGCGGTGCGGGGTACGCGGCGCGGGCTGACCGTTCCCGCGGTCCGACACCTCCACCCGGATCACCTTGTTGTCGCAGGACAGGAACAGCTCGTCGGGCCCCTCGGCATGCAGACAGGCGTTGGTGACCAGCTCGGACACCACGAGCAGCACGTCCTCCGCGGCGGCCCTGCGGTCGGCGGTGGCGGCCGGCAGCCACCCCCACGCGTGCAGCGCCTCGCGGGTGAAGTCGCGGGCGAGCGGCACCACCCCGCTCTCCCCTTCGAGGCGCACACTGCGGACCTGACGACCCCCCGACGAGGCGGGCGGCACACCGGACGCCGCCGTCTCGGACATCCCGGAAGCGCCGCTGGGCTCCGGGCCGCGGTCGCCCGGCGGGTAAGGCCGGGTGGTGCTCATCAGCGCTTCACCTCACCGTTTCACCGGTTCACGATTCAGAATTCGCGTTCTTGCAGTTCGTACGGTCCTGTCGGCCTGATCCACCCGGGCGTGCCCGGGCCGGGCGCCGACAGATCCAGAATCACTCCTGCCCGACCGATCGGCGGGAACACCCCCCGGTTCCGGACGGCAGGGTCGGGACTCAGCCCTCGTCGTCGGTCTTGCCGTCGGTCCCGTCGGCCAGAGCCGCCGCCACGGAGTCGTGGACGGTGAAGACCGCCTCGGCCCCGGTGATCTCGAACACCCGGGCGACGACGGGCTGCATCGAGGCGAGGTGCACCCCGCCGCCCGCCGCCTCGGCCCGCAGCCTGGTGCCGAGCAGCACGTTCAGCCCGGTCGAGTCGCAGAACTCAAGGCGTGAGCAGTCGACGACGAGGCGCGAGAAACCCTTGTCGAGGAGATCGTCGAGTGGCTCGCGCAACAGATCCGCGGTGTGGTGATCGAGCTCACCAGCCGGAGTCACCACGGCGCTGGAACCCTCTTCTCGCACCTCCACCAGAAGCCGGCCCGACTGTGCGCTGCCGACCGTCCCGTGGTCCATTGCCGTCTCTCTCCCGAGGTTGTGACCGCTTTGTCATCGCCTGACCGATGCCTGACGATGCTCGCCGATGTCCGCCGAACGCCTTGCCGACGCCCTCGAACATTACGCCTTCTCCACGGACTCCGACACCCGAACAACCCCCCCTAACTGGACAAATCACAATAGAACGGACTTGCGATCGGCTCGACGGAGCGGGTAGGGCTAGTACCGACACCTGAACCGACACGGCCGGCTTTGGAGGCGCCGCACACCGCAGTGCACGTACGGCTTCGGCAGCCATATGCCGAGAACGATGGAGGACACCATGTCACCCCGGCTCGACGCCTCGCATACCCGGACGGCGACGTCGACACCCCCACCGGAACAACTGGATGCCATCGAGGGACTGATCGCGGACCTGCCCGAGATCCCCCCTTACGACGAGGTCGACGCGGTCGACGCGCGCGCGTTGTCCAAGACCCTCTTCGAGCGGCTGGAGTCGCTGGAGGAAGGCACGTACGAGTACTCGTACGTGCGCAACACGCTCGTCGAACTGAACCTCGCGCTGGTCAAGTTCGCCGCCTCCCGGTTCCGCACCCGCAGCGAACCGATGGAGGACATCATCCAGGTCGGCACGATCGGCCTGATCAAGGCGATCGACCGCTTCGAACTGTCCCGCGGCGTCGAGTTCCCCACCTTCGCGATGCCGACGATCATCGGCGAGATCAAGCGCTTCTTCCGCGACACGTCGTGGTCGGTACGGGTCCCGCGCCGCCTCCAGGAACTGCGGCTCGACCTGGCCAAGGCGGGCGACGAACTGGCCCAGAAGCTGGACCGCTCCCCCACCGTCGCGGAACTCGCGGAACGCCTCGGCATCTCGAAGGAAGAGGTGGTCGAGGGCATGGCGGCCGCCAACGCGTACACCGCCTCCTCCCTGGACGCGCAGCCCGACGAGGACGACTCCGAGGGCGCGCTGGCGGACCGGATCGGGTACGAGGACCACGGCCTGGAGGGCATCGAGTACATCGAGTCCCTCAAGCCGCTGATCGCCGAGCTCCCCTCCCGGGACCGCAGGATCCTCTCGCTGCGCTTCGTGGCGGGCCTGACCCAGTCGGAGATCGGCGAGGAACTCGGCATCTCCCAGATGCACGTGTCCCGGCTGCTGTCCCGGACGCTGGTCCGGCTGCGCAAGGCGCTGACGCTGGAGGAGTAGGACCGACGCCCGCCCGCCCCGACGCCCGCCCGCCCGTCCGCCGGCCGACCACGGCCGCGGGCTGCGGGCTGCGGGCTGCGGGCGCTCTCCGCACGCGTGGCACGTACCGCACGTACCGCACGTGCGGCACTTTCGGCAAAGGCGCCCCACTGCCCCCGCGCACCCTCCAGACTGGCCGGTACGTCAGGAAGGGACGCGGCACCGAGGGGTGAGGCATGACACCAGGCGACCCTGCTCCACCGGACGCGCGCCTGACCGAACTCCTGCGCAGCCCCACCGCCACCGCCTATCCGGCCCTCCAGGAACTCCGCTCCCGCCATCACCCAGCAGTCCTCGCGTACGCCCTGTGCTGCACGACCGGCGACGCGGCGGCCCGCCGGCTCACCGCGGAGACCTTCACCGGCGCCGCCCGCGACATCGCCCGCGGCGCCGAGCCGGTCGTACCCCTGCGCCACCATCTGCTCCTGCTGACCGCACGGCTGGCCGCCGCCTGGGCGCACGACGAACGCGCCGCCGCCCTGGATCCCGCCCTGCTGCTGGTCCTGAACTCCACGGGCGCTTCCGGGCCGCCCACCCCGCCGCTGCTCACGGCGTTCCAGACGCTCCCGTCGCGCTCCCAGGGCCTGCTCTGGTACGGCGTGCTGGACCAGGAGCCCACCGCCCAAACCGCCGCCCACCTCGGCCTGACCCCCGAGGACGTCCGGTACGGCGTCCCGCCCGCCCTCCAGTCGTTGGCGCAGGCGTGCCTCCGCGTCCGGCTGGCCGCCTCCGACGACCCGCGCTGCGCCGACTTCCGCCGTCTCATCGAGGAGGCGGTCCGTCCGGAGAACCCCCGCCACAGCGCCGACCTGCACGCCCACATGACCCACTGCCCGCACTGCACGGCGGCGTTCGAGGACGTCGTCGCGCTCCGCGACACCCCGCGCGAGGCGCTGGCGGAGGGGCTGCTGCCGTGGGGCGGTACGGCGTACGCACGCCGGCACGTCGCCTCGGCGCCGCCCGCCGAGCCCGGGCCTCGGGGCGGGCGGCGGCGGCCGTCCCGCCGCCGGCTGCTGCTCACCTCGGCAGCCCTGGGCGTGGCCCTCGTGCCGCTGCTGCTCCTGCTCCTCGACCGTCCGGCCGCGCACCCCCGGGATCCGGTGGCCGCGACCCCGCCCGCCGCGACCCCGCGGGTGACGGTGACGGCGACCGTCTCCCCCGCGCCCGTCTCCCCCGCGCCCGCCCGTCCGTCCCCCAGCCCGGCCCCGACGCGATCCGCGTCCGCCACGCCCGCGTCCCGGTCCCCCTCGCCCGCCGCGAAGCCGCCAGGTGGCGCCTACGCCCAGGTCGTGAACGCCGCCACCGGCCGCTGCCTGGACGTGCGCGACGCCGACTTCGACAACGGCACCGACGTCGTCACCGCCTCCTGCTCCGGCGCCGCCTCCCAGCGCTGGCGGGTGGACACCGGCCGAGGTGTCGTGCAGTCCGCCGCGGATCCCGACTTCTGCCTGGACAGCCGCGGCTCGGTCAACAACGGCGTCAGCATCTGGCAGTGCTCCTCGGTGGACGGCGACCACGGCGCCAACCTCCGCTTCACCGTCGACCCGGACGGCACGATCCACCCGGCCATCGCCATCGGCACGGCCCTCACCCCGAACGGAGACGACCGCCTCACCCTCGCCCCGGCGGACGACAGCACGGCCCAGCGCTGGCACAGTCCTCAGTACGGCGACTGACACCGAGCACGCACCACAGGACGGAGGTGGCGGCGCGCTCACACGTCGCGGCGGCGCACGACGACAACGGCGAGGGTGACCGTGAGCAGTGGCCAGAGCGCGTACACGAGCCACGAGCCGGGGACGGTGGCGGTGTAGCCCAAGGACGCGGGCTCCGGTCCCCAGGGTCGGATCAAACGATTCCAGGCTGCCGACACCAGCGCGTGTCTGATGTCCGCCGACCAGCGGCTGGTCTCCGAGAACATCGGAGGCAGCATCACCAGCGTGAAGACGCCGACGACCACGGTGGCGGCGGCATGCCGGAGCAGAACGCCGAGGCCCAGACCGACCAGAGCGCAGACCGGAGCCAGCAACGCGGATGCCACCACCGCCCGGAACGCCCCGGGGTAGGTGATCGCGACGCCGGCGTGGTGCCTGTCCAGGAGGGCCTGGGAGAGCAGGAAGGAACCGGTGGCGGCGGCCGTGCCGACCGCGGTCCACAGTGCGGCGGTGACGGCCGCCTTGGCCAGCACGACCGAACCGCGGGCCGGTACGGCCACGGTGGTGGTGCGGATCAGGCCACTGCTGTACTCGCTCACCACAGTGAGGGCGCCCATGGTGGCGGCGACGAGGATCAACGTCCAGTAGCCGGCCGGCGGGTACGCGTCGTAGGGCCGGAAACCAGCCGGGCCGGAGGGCGCCGACCGGTCCGCCAGCGTGGCCACGGCGGTGGACCCGACGACGAACAGGAGGGTGAGTGCGATCGTCCACGGTGTGGACCGCAGTGACCCTGTCTTGATCCACTCGGCGGCGAGCAGGTCGCGGAAGCGGGCGGGGGGCGCTGTGCCGGGAGTAGTCGCGGGGACGGCGGTGGGCGTGGTCATCGGGGCTGGCCTGCCTGGTGTTCGGTGCTGTCGGCGGTGAGTTCCATGAAGGTCGCCTCCAGGGAGGCGGTACGGGTGTTCAGCTCGTGCAGCTGGATCCCGTTCTCGAAGGCGAGCGCTCCGACGCGGTCGGCCGGGAGCCCGGTCACGACGAGCCTCCCGACGCCCGTCGCGCCCTCCGACGTGACCGAGGCGCCCACCGCCGCCAGCACAGCCGCGAGTTCGGCGGCCCGGGGGGTCTCCACGAGCACGCTGCCCGGGGCGCCGCGGGCGGCGAAGTCCCGTACCGACTCGGCGGCGATGAGGCGGCCCCGGCCGATGACCACCAGTTGGTCTGCGGTGTTCTCCAGCTCTGACATCAGGTGACTGGAGAGGAAGACCGTGCGTCCCTCGGCGGCCAGGCGCCGGAAGAGCCGGCGGACCCAGAGGACGCCCTCCGGGTCCATGCCGTTGACCGGCTCGTCGAACACGAGCACGGGTGGGTCGCCGAGCAGGGCGGTGGCGATGCCGAGGCGCTGCTTCATGCCGAGGGAGAACCCGCTGATGCGGCGGTTCGCCACCGCGGCCAGCCCCACCTCGTGAAGCACCTCGCTCACCCGGCGCTGCGGGATGCCGTTGCTGCGGGCGAGAGCGGACAGGTGGGCCGCAGCGCTGCGTCCGCCGTGGACCTGTCCGGCGTCGAGGAGGGCACCGATGTGCCGCAGGCCACGTGGGTGGCTGTGGAACGGGACTCCGCTGACGGTGGCGGCGCCGGTGGTGGGCGCGTCCAGGCCGAGGATCATCCGCAGGGTGGTGGACTTGCCGGCTCCGTTGGGGCCGAGGAACCCGGTGACCTGGCCCGGCCGCACAGTGAAGGACAGATGGTCGACGACCGTCCTGTTTGCGTAGCGCTTGGTGAGTTCGCTGACTTCGATCACGGCGTCCACGCTGCCGTGCGGAGGCCGTCCGGGCATGGGGCCGTGGGCGGCAATCGTGCGATCCGGTCGGCCCGTGGGCGTACGTCCCCGGGCTGATGCCGCGCTGCCGGTGGCCCGGTTAGTCTCCCGGCGTGAACCCCAAGACGACCGTTTCGTTGCCCACGAGGGCCGTTGCCTGGTCCGGGGCCGCCTCCTACCTCCTCATGGTGGGTCTGCTGGTGGGAGCCGCGCCGCGGGCGTCGGGCACGGTCCATGGCGTCGGGGCGCTGCTGGCGGTGAGCCTGCTCGCGGGCTTGGTGCGACGGACGCCGTCGGCGGCTCTGGCCATGGCGCTGTTCGGATCCACCGCCGTGGTGGTGGGCCCGCCGGGTTCCGTACAGGAGAGCCGGGCGGCGTCGTACCAGGGCCAGTTCCTGTCGTATCTGGCGGTGGATCTCGTCCTCGGTGTCATCGTCGCCACGTCCGCACGGCGTGCTGCGGCTGTCGCCGTCGTCGTGTCCTGCACGGTGCAACTGCTTGCGATCGGCGGCTTTTCACACGGGGACGGCCTGGCCGTCAACGGCCTGATCGCCCTGCTGATGCTGGCCGCGTCATGCATGGCCGGTCTGTTGAGCCACGAGCGCCGGCAGCACGCGGTGGCGCTGCGGGCGCAGGCGGCCGCCGAGGCGGTGACCGCCGAACGGCTCAGGATCGCGCGGGAGTTGCACGACATGGTCGCGCACAGCATCGGCATCATCGCGATCCAGGCCGGTGTGGGCAGCCGGGTCATCCGGACGCAGCCGGCCGAGGCGCGCGAGGCCCTGCGCGTCATCGAGGCCACCAGCAGAGAGACCCTGTCGGGTCTTCGCCGCACACTGGTGTCACTGCGTCAGGCCGACCGGGACGCGACCGGCTCGGAGCAGTCACCACGCTCACCGTCGCCAGGGTTGGCGGACCTCGATCGGCTGGCTGCGGCGACCGCGGGTGCGGGCGTGCGCGTGGACGTGCGCCGCACCGGGGAGCAGCGGCCTGTGCCGGCCGACATCGACCTGTCCGCCTACCGCATCGTGCAGGAGGCGCTGACCAACGTGGTCCGGCACGCGCGCACCGGGCGTTGCCGGGTGGCCATCGGCTACGGGGACGAGGAGCTGACCGTGGAGGTCGTCGACGACGGGCGTGGCGCGTGCGGGGACGGCTCGGGCCACGGCTTCGGTCTGGTCGGGATGCGGGAGCGGGCCGGCCTGCTGGGCGGCCGTCTCAGCGCCGGGCCGCGTCCCGAGGGCGGTTTCCGGGTGGTGGCCCGGCTGCCGCTGCCCGCGCCCGCCGGTGTGCCGGTGGAGGCCCCGTGAGCGTCCGTGTGGTGCTCGCCGACGACCAGCCGCTGGTCCGGTCCGGTCTGCGCGTGATCCTGTCCGAGCAACCCGATCTGGAGGTCGTCGGTGAAGCCGGCACCGGAGCCGAGGCCGTGCGACTGGTCAGGGACATCGACCCCGATGTCGTGGTCATGGACATCCGGATGCCCGATATGGACGGGATCGAGGCCACCCGCCTGATCACGGCCGGTCCGGCGACCACCCGCGTCCTCGTCCTGACCACCTTCGACGAGGACGACCATGTCCACGGCGCGCTCCGGGCCGGCGCGAGCGGCTTCGTGGTCAAGGACATGGCGCTGGACGACATCGTCGCGGCGATCCGGGTCGTCGCCTCCGGTGACGCGCTGCTCGCGCCGGGGGTGACGCGCCGTCTGATCGCGGACCTCGTCGGGCAGCGGCCCGCGGCTGTCCCGGAGCGCTCCGTACGGCGGGTCGAGGGCATCACCGAGCGGGAACGGGAAGTGCTGACCCTGGTCGGACGCGGCCGGTCGAACAGCGAGATAGCCGAGGACCTCTTCATCACGGTGGCCACCGCCAAGTCGCACGTCTCACGACTGCTCGCCAAACTGGGCGCCCGGGACCGGGTCCAGCTGGTCATCACCGCCTACGAGGCGGGGCTCGTCACCCTGCCTCACTGACGGCGCCCCCGACGACCGCGACCGGGCAGGGGCCGCCCGGCTCAGCCGACGACCCGCACGCCCCGCCGCCACACCGCCCCGACCAGCGGGACGCCCGGGCGGTAGGCGAGGTGGACGTGGCTGGGGGCGTCGAGGAGGAGGAGGTCGGCGCGGGCGCCGGGGGCGAGGCGGCCGACGTCGTCGCGGCGCAGGGCCGCCGCGCCGCCCGCCGTGGCCGACCAGACCGCCTCGTCGGGGGTCATGCGCATGTCGCGGACGGCCAGGGCGATGCAGAAGGGGACGGAGGAGGTGTAGGACGAGCCGGGGTTGCAGTCGGTGGAGAGGGCGACGGTCACGCCCGCGTCGAGGAGTCGGCGGGCGTCGGGCCACTCGGCCCGGGTGGAGAACTCGGCTCCGGGGAGCAGGGTGGCGACGGTCCGGCCCTGGGCGAGGGCGTCGACGTCCGCGTCCGTCAGGTGGGTGCAGTGGTCGGCGCTCGCCGCGTCCAGTTCCACGGCCAGCTGGACGCCGGGGCCGTAGGAGAGCTGGTTGGCGTGGACGCGCGGGGTCAGGCCCTTCGCCCGGCCGGCCGTGAGGATCGCGCGGGCCTGGTCGCCGTCGAAGGCACCCCTCTCGCAGAAGACGTCGATCCAGCGGGCGTACGGGGCGCAGGCGTCCAGCATCTCGCCGGTGACGAGGGAGACGTAGGCGGCCGGGTCGTCCGCGTGGTCCGGGGGGACGATGTGCGCGCCGAGGTAGGTGACCTCGTCGGTGTGGGCGGCCGCGATGCGCAGGGCCCTCGCCTCGTCCTCGACCGTCAGGCCGTAGCCCGACTTGGTCTCGAAGGTCGTGGTGCCCTGGCGGAGCGCCTCGGCGAGGTGACGGGTGAGGTTGTGCTCCAGCGCCTCGTCCGTCGCCGCCCGGGTCGCCGCGACCGTGGTGCGGATGCCGCCCGCGGTGTACGGGCGGCCGGACATCCGGGCGTTGAACTCCTGGGTGCGGTCGCCCGCGAAGACCAGGTGGGAGTGGGAGTCCACGAAGCCCGGCAGCACCGCCCGGCCGTCCGCGTCGACCCGGTTGTCAGTGGCGGGTGCTTTGCTGGATTCACCGGTCCACACGACACGGTCGCCTTCGATGACGACGGCCGCGTCCTGGACCAGACCGAGAGGGGAGTTGTCACCGAGGGAGGGGTCGTTGGTGACCAGCGTGGCGATGTTGGTGATGGCGGTGCTGCTGCTCATGGTGTCCTCGTGGAGGGTCGTCAGGCGCGGAGGGCGTCGATCGCGTCCGCGAGTGCTGTCGGCACGTCCGGTACGAGCGTGTGCGCGCCGTCGCGTACGACGTGGCGGCCCGCGACGACCGTGTGCCGTACGTCCGCCGCGGTCGCGGCGAATACGGCGGTCTCGGCGCCCAGTCGGGGCAGCGGCCCTGCCGTTCTGACCGAGTCGAGGGCGATCGTCGTCAGGTCGGCGAGCATGCCGGTCCCGATGGCGCCGGCGTCGTCCCAGCCGAGGGCGGCGTGGCCGTCGGCGGAGGCGGCGCGCAGCAGTGCGGCGGCCGTCCAGTGGCCCCGGGTGCGGGTGCGCAGCCGCTCGTTCAGCTCCATCGCGCGCGCCTCTTCGAGCAGGTCGATGACGGCGTGGCTGTCGGAGCCGAGGGAGAGCGGTGAGCCCGCGCGCTGGAGGGCGACGGCGGGTCCGATGCCGTCGGCCAGGTCCCGTTCGGTCGTCGGGCACATGCAGGTGCCGGTCCCGCTGCCGCCGAGCAGGGCGATGTCCTCGTCGGTGAGGTGGGTGTTGTGGACGCCGGTGGTGCGCGGGCCGAGGACGCCGTGGTCGGCGAGCAGCCGGGTGGGGGTGACCCCGTGGGCGGCCAGGCAGGCGTCGTTCTCCGCGGTCTGCTCGGACAGGTGCACGTGCAGCGGGGCCCGCCGTTCCTCGGCCCAGCCGGCCACGGTCGCCAACTGCTCGGCGGGCACCGCCCGTACGGAGTGGATCGCCGCTCCGATCCGTGCGTGATCCCGTTCCTTGAGAACTGAACAGCGTTCGGCCCAGGCCTGTGCGCTGCCGTCGGAGAAGCGCAGCTGGTGGGTGTTGGGCGGCTCGCCGCCGCGCCGGTTCGAGATGCCCGAGGACAGGTAGGCGGTGTCGAGGAGGGTGATCCTGATCCCGGCGTCGGCGGCGGCCGCGATCAGTGCCTCGCCCATGGCGTTGGGGTCGGTGTAGCGGGTGCCGCCGGGGGCGTGGTGGACGTAGTGGAACTCGCCGACGCAGGCGACGCCCGCCAGCGCCATCTCGGCGTACACCGCGCGGGCGAGCGCGTGGTAGGTGTCCGGGGTCAGCCTGTCGGCGAAGGAGTACATGAGTTCGCGCCAGGTCCAGAAGGTCCCGGAGCCGACCTGGACGGTGCCGCGCAGGGCCCGGTGGAAGGCGTGCGAGTGGGCGTTGGCCAGGCCGGGGAGGGTGAGGCCGCGCAGCACCTCGGCGCCGGGCGGCGGGGCGGGCACCTGGGTCCGCACCGCGGTGATCCGTCCGTCGGTCACCTCCACGGTGACGCCGGGCTCGACGTTCGTGTCCAGCCAGGCGTACTCCAACCAGTACGTCGTCCGTGTCGTCACGCGCGGACCAGCCCTTCCAGTACGTCGGCGAGCGCGTTCACCCCGGCCACGCAGTCGTCCTCGGCCGCGAACTCGGCCGGGGAGTGCGAGACGCCGGTGGGGTTGCGTACGAACAGCATGGCGGTCGGGATGCTCGCGGAGAGGATCCCGGCGTCGTGTCCCGCGCCGGTGCCCAGGACGGGCACGGTGAGACCGGTGTCCTTGCCGAGGATGCGGCCGAGTTCGTCGCGCAGGGCGTGGTCGAACTCGACGACGGGGGTGAAGGACTCCCGGACGACGTCGAGGTCGATGCCGTGGGCCCGCGCGTGCTCCCGGGCCGCCTGCTCGATGCCGCCGACGACGGTGTCGAGGGTGGCCTGGTCGGCGGCGCGGGAGTCGAGCCAGCCGCGCACCAGTGAGGGGATGGCGTTGACGCCGTTGGGCTCGACGGCGATCTTGCCGAAGGTGGCGACCGCACCGGCGAGTTCGGCCTCGCGACGGGCGGCGAGCACGGTCTCGGCGTACGACAGCATGGGGTCGCGCCGGTCGGCCAGCCGGGTGGTGCCCGCGTGGTTGGCCTCGCCCCGGAAGTCGAACCGCCAGCGTCCGTGCGGCCAGATGGCGCTGGCGATGCCGACCCGGTCGCCGGACAGGTCCAGCGCCCGGCCCTGCTCCACGTGCAGTTCGACGAAGGCACCGATGCGGGCGAGCCGCTCGGGGTCGGCGCCGATGGCGTCGGGGTCGTGACCGGCGGCCTCCATGGCGCGGGGCAGCGTGACCCCGTCGGCGTCGGTCAGGCGGTGCGCCTGCTCGACGGTGAGCTGTCCGGCGGTGAGCCGTGAGCCGACGCAGGCGAGCCCGAACCGGGCGCCCTCCTCGTCGCCGAAGTTGACGATGGCGAGGGGCCTGGTGAACTCCACGCCACGCGCGCGCAGTTCGTCGAGCGCGGCGAAGGAGGACACGACACCGAGGGGTCCGTCGAAGGCGCCGCCGTCCGGCACGGAGTCCAGGTGCGACCCGGTGACGACGGCGTCCCCGGCGGTGGGGTCCCCGAGCCAGGCCCACTGGTTCCCGTTCCGGTCGACCTCGTGGACGAGCCCGCGCGCCTCGGCCTGCTCCTGGAACCAGGCCCGGCACTCGGCGTCGGCCCCGGTCCAGGCGAACCGCCGGTAGCCACGGGATGCGGCGTGCCGGCCGACGGGGAGCAGCTCACGCCACATCTCGTGGAAGGAGGGGCCGCTTCGCACAGCCTGCGCCCCTGCGTCCCACGCCGCCGGACCCGCATCCGGCGACGAGAGCCCGGCCCCCGCCGGAGAGTCGCCGTTCGTCACGCCGACTCACCTTCGCGCATCGGCACCCGCACGCCCCGCTCGTCGGCGACCGACTCCGCGATGTCGTACCCGGCGTCCACGTGCCGGATCACGCCCATGCCGGGGTCGTTGGTCAGGACCCGGCGGATCTTCTCACCGGCGAGCTTCGTGCCGTCGGCGACCGTGACCTGGCCGGCGTGGATGGACCGGCCCATGCCGACCCCGCCGCCGTGGTGGAGGGAGACCCAGGACGCGCCCGAGGCCACGTTCACCATCGCGTTCAGCAGCGGCCAGTCGGCGATCGCGTCGGAGCCGTCCAGCATGGCCTCGGTCTCCCGGTAGGGGGAGGCCACGGAGCCGCAGTCGAGGTGGTCGCGGCCGATCGCCAGCGGTGCCGCCAGCTCCCCGCTCGCCACCATGTCGTTGAAGCGCTCGCCGGCCTTGTCCCGCTCGCCGTAGCCGAGCCAGCAGATGCGCGCGGGCAGGCCCTGGAAGTGGACCCGCTCACCGGCCAGCTTGATCCAGCGGGCGAGGGACTCGTTCTCCGGGAAGAGGTCGAGGATCGCCTTGTCCGTCTTGGCGATGTCGGCGGGGTCGCCGGACAGGGCGGCCCAGCGGAAGGGGCCCTTGCCCTCGCAGAAGAGCGGGCGGATGTAGGCGGGGACGAAGCCGGGGAAGGCGAACGCCCGCTCGTAGCCCGCGAGCTGCGCCTCGCCGCGGATGGAGTTGCCGTAGTCGAAGACCTCGGCGCCGGCGTCCAGGAAGCCGACCATGGCCTCGACGTGCTTCGCCATCGACTCGCGGGCGCGGGTGGTGAAGCCGGCCGGGTCCTTGGCCGCGGCGTCGGCCATGTCCTCGAAGGCCACGCCGACCGGCAGGTAGGACAGCGGGTCGTGCGCGGAGGTCTGGTCGGTGACGATGTCGATGGGGGCGCCCTCGGCGAGCATCCGCGGCAGCAGCTCGGCGGCGTTGCCCAGCAGGCCGATGGAGAGCGGGCGGCGGGCGTCCCGGGCCTCGGTGGCCAGCTGGAGGGCGTGCTCCAGGCTGTCGGCCTTCACGTCGAGGTAGCGGTGCTCGATGCGGCGTTCGATGGCACGCGGGTCGCAGTCGATGCAGATCGCGACGCCGTCGTTCATGGTGACCGCGAGGGGCTGGGCGCCGCCCATGCCGCCGAGGCCGGCGGTGAGGGTGATCGTGCCGGCGAGGGTGCCGTTGAACTTCTTCGCGGCGACGGCGGCGAAGGTCTCGTAGGTGCCCTGGAGGATGCCCTGGGTGCCGATGTAGATCCAGGAGCCGGCGGTCATCTGGCCGTACATGGTCAGGCCGAGGGCCTCCAGGCGGCGGAACTCCTCCCAGTTGGCCCAGTCGCCGACGAGGTTGGAGTTGGCGATGAGCACGCGCGGGGCCCACTCGTGGGTCTGCATGACGCCGACCGGGCGGCCGGACTGGACCAGCATGGTCTCGTCCTGCTTGAGGGTGCGCAGGGTCCGCACCATGGCGTCGAAGGAGCGCCAGTCCCGGGCGGCCTTGCCGGTGCCGCCGTAGACGACGAGCTTGTCGGGGTGCTCGGCGACCTCGGGGTCGAGGTTGTTCTGGAGCATCCGCAGGGCGGCTTCCTGCTGCCATCCCAGGGCGCTCAGTTCCGTACCGCGCGGCGCTCGTACGGGGCGGGGTCCTGACATGGTCTGCCTCCCAGCGGATCAGGGCTCTTAGCACTGTCGTTATTCACATCCTGACTTCCTGAATAGAACTAGTCAATACATCGGTCCGCCGACACCGGCCGCACTCGGGATGTTTGGCTGGACTTATGGGTCTTAAGGGTGTGGACGACGACATGCCGGCGGACGTCGTGGACGGACGCGAGGACGACGGCGGGCGGGTGGCACGGCGGGACGACGCCGTGCGGGCCGCGGTGGAGCAGGGACTGCTGGGGCCACAGGCGCCGATCGTGGGGCTGCTGGACGTGACGGGCATCCGCGCGTCGGCGGCGGCGCTGCGCCGGGCGTTCGCGGCGGTGGCGGCGCCGGGGACGGAGATCCTGCACGCCTTCGCGGTGAAGGCGAACCCGCTGGTGCCGGTGGTGCGGCTGCTGGCCGAGGAGGGCCTCGGCGCGGAGGTGGCCAGCGCGGGCGAACTGGCGCTGGCGCGGGCGGCCGGGGTGCCGGTGGCGCGGACGGTGTTCGACGCGCCCGCGAAGACCGGGGCGGAACTGCGCGAGGCGCTGGCGCTGGGCGTCGCCGTGAACGCGGACAACCCGCAGGAGCTGGCCAGGATCGACGCGCTGCGGGACGACGGCGGCACCCGCTCGCCGCTCGGCATCAGGGTCAACCCGCAGATCGGGGCGGGGACCATCGAGGCCACGTCGACGGCCACCGCGACCTCGAAGTTCGGGGTGGGACTGCGGGACGAGGGGGCCCGGGAGTGGGTGGTACGGGCGTTCGCGGAGCGGCCGTGGCTGACGCGACTGCACGCGCACACCGGGTCGCAGGGGATCCCGCTGTCGCTGCTGGCGCGCGGGGTGGCGGAGACGTACGCGCTGGCCGAGGAGGTCAACGCGCGTGTCGGGCGGCGACAGATCGACACCCTCGACATCGGGGGCGGGCTGTCGGTCACCTTCACGTCGGAGACGGCCGAGCCGACGTTCGGGCAGTACGCGCGGCTGCTCGCGGAGGTGGTGCCGGGACTCTTCGACGGGCGGTACGGGCTGGTGACCGAGTTCGGGCGGTCGCTGCTGGCCCGGCACGGGACGGTGCTGGCCCGGGTGGAGTACGTCAAGAGTTCCGGCGGCCGGCGGATCGCGGTGACGCACGCCGGGGTGCAGGTGGCGCCGCGGACGGTGTACGTGCCGGAGGCCTGGCCGCTCAGGATCGCCGCCTACGACGGCAAGGGGCGACCGAAGGAGGGGGCGCCGGTGGTGCAGGACGTGGCGGGGCCGGCCTGTTTCTCGGGCGACCTGCTCGCCGAGGGGCGCGCGCTGCCGCTGCTGGAGCAGGGCGACCTCGCGGCGGCGCTGGACACCGGGGCGTACTACTTCGGCAGCCACTACTCCTACAACTCCCTTGCCAGGCCGGGGGTTTACGGCTTCGTGCCGGACGGCGGCGGGGGCGTGGCGTTCGCCGTCGTACGCGAGCCGCAGTCCGTCACGGAGATCGTGGCCGAATCCGGAGGGGCGCACGCCGACGCGCTCACCACCCTGCGCGCAACAGGGAGCCGTTGAGACGGCTGGGACACAGGGATCAACTGGTGCGAAAAGCAGCTCAGTTGACCAACACTAGCCTGCCGGCCGCATGTTCCACTGGAAAATGCCAAACGACTCACCCCTCGCGCACACGATGCGTAGTGTCGGCGTCACTCAACCGGAGTCCCAGGCGGCGGGAGGGGAGCCACGGTGCCCGGAATCGACGAGTGCTTACTGGAAGCGATGCGACTGCCCGGTGCGCGGGGTGCGGCGTTGGTCGACTGGACCAGCGGACTGGCCCTGGGCACGGTCGGGGAGGCGCCCGGCGGTGACCACGAGACCACCGCGGCGGAGGCGGCCGAGCTGGCGAGGCTGGCCGCCGAGCACGGGGCGTTCAGCACGGACGACGACACCGAGATCAGCCCACCGGTGGAGGACCTGATCGTCAGCAACCGGGACAGCTACCACCTGCTGCGGTTCGTGGTGACGTCCTTCGACGCCACGGTCTTCCTGCATCTGTGGCTGACCCGTGAGGACGGCAATCTGGCCCTCGCCCGGATCCGGCTCGGCGAGATGGCCGAGCGGCTGGTGCTGGGATGACCGTGGTCAGGACACCCCCGCCGCTTCCGGTCCGGGACCGGGCGACCGCACCCGAACGGGCGCCCGGCGCGCTGTCCCCGATGCTGATACGGCTCGCCGAGGAGCGGGCCACCGGTGTCCTGGTCCGCGAGCACGGCAGCCTGCACCTGGCCGAGGGCCGCGTGGTGCACGCCGAGAGCCCCCTAGCCCCCGGCCTCGACGTGCTCCTCACGGCCCACGGCACGCTCGACGCGGCGGCCTGGCCCTGGACCGAGGACATGGCCGCCGCCACCCACCGGCTGTTCACCGCCGGCCTGCTGCCCCGGGGCGCCCTGGAGGTGTGCCGGCTCGGCGCGCTGTACGACGCCGGGTACTTCGCGCTCGCCCCCAGCAGCACCCCGGGCCGCTTCCGCTACGGCACCCCGGCCGTCGCGAGCCCTCTGCGGGCCGTGCCGGTCGCCGCCCTCGAACGCGAGACCCGGCGCCGCCGCGACCTGCTGCACCGCGTCTGGCCCGACCCCGCCACCGACGAAGCGCCGCTGATCCGGGCCGACCCGGTCGCGCCCCCGCCGGTCACGCCCCGCCAGCGGGCCGTCCTGCGCAGGGTGGACGGCGTCCGCACGGCCCCGGAGATCGCCCGGGAACTGGGCCGGCCGGCCTTCCACACGCTGGTGGACGTACGCCGGCTGGCGGCGGCCGGGCTCCTCGTCCCGGGGCGCACCAGGACCCCCGCGCCACCCCGGCTCCCCCCGGTCACCGACCCCGACATCGCGCTGCTGAAGAGGCTCAGGGATGCGCTGGAGGCCCTTTGAACGGCACCGCCCCGCCGAGAGGAGACAGCTGATGGCGGCAGAATCCGGCAGCTCCGACAGAGCAGCCGTCCTCGACGAACTGCACCGGCTGCGCACCCGGATGCCCCAGCTCACCGGCGCCCTCGCGGCCGGCGTGGACGGCCTGGTCGTCGCCCACGACTGTCCGGGCGTCGACCCGGAGGGCCTGTCCGCTCTGACCGCGGCCGAGCTCGGCGTCGCCGTGCGGGTCGCCGACGCCACCGGGAAGGGCGAGCTCAAGGAGCTGCTGGTGCGCGGCGAGGACGGCTATGTCGCCACCTACGCGGCCGGCCGCAGCGCCGTGCTCACCCTGCTCGCCGAGGACCGGGTGAACGTCGGCCGGCTGCACCTGGAGGGCCGCCGGGCCGCCGCCCGGATCGGAGAGCTGGTCGACGCCGCCGAGGCCGCCGCCAAGGCCCTGCGACCGGCCCGCGCCACCACCACACGGACCAGAACCACGCGCACGCCACGCACCAGCACCACCACCGACGCGCGCACCGCAACCGACAGTTGAAAGGAACCAGAACGTCATGGCCAACACCGAAACCGCGCTGAAAGAGTGCCTCACCTCCATCGAGGGAGCCACCGGCGTCGCGCTCGTCGACTACACCAGCGGGATGGCGCTGGGCACGATGGGCGGCAGCAAGACCTTCGACCTGAACGTGGCCGCCGCGGGCAACACCGACGTGATCCGCGCCAAGATGCGCACCATGGAGCACCTCGGCCTCAAGGGCGAGATCGAGGACATCCTGATCACGCTGTCCAACGCGTACCACCTGATCCGCCTGCTCAAGGGCCGCGGCGGCAACGGCCTCTTCCTCTACCTGGTGCTGGACGCCTCCCGCGCCAACCTGGCGATGGCCCGGCACCAGCTGAAGAAGATCGAGGAGGACCTGGAGGTCTGACCGGCCTCAGACCAGCGCCGCGGTGCGGCGGCGGGCCCCGCCCGGGGACGCGTCGCCCGCCGCGATGCCGGTACCGCGGTACGCCTTGACGGCCTTGCCCGCCGGACGGCCGCCGCGCCCGTCGAGCCAGTCGACACGCACCCACACCAGCTGGTCCGCGGCCTTCTCCCGACGGCCCAGCCAAACCGCCTTCAGGCGCAGTCCGGTACCGGTCCCGGCGAGCAGCAGGCCGCCCGCCGCGGGCACCGCGAAGGAGCTGCCGAGGGCGACGGCGAAGGCGAGCAGCAGCCACCAGCGGTGGCCGCGGCGCCAGTTGCGCACGGTCACGGCCCGGTCCTGGAGCACGTCGTGCCTGCCGGCCCGGGCGGCGCCGCGCAGCAGCTCGGTGTACCGCCCGCGCCGGACGAGGGCCACGACCGCGGCGCCGACGACGAACAGCGCGGCCCCGGCCAGCACGCCGATCCGGCGCCCGGTGATCCCCGCGGGCAGTACGCCGACGCCCGCCGCGAACACCCCGGCCCACCACAGGGGCGCGGCCCCGGCCCGTACGACCACGGCCACCCGGGCCAGTCCCTGTCCGCCGCGCCCTTCCCGTCCCCCACGCGCCATGTCCGCAGCCTCCTCGCCGGTGTCGGTCCGTCCGTAGGGCGGGACGGTAACGACCGAACGTGAGACGAGTCTTAAAGTCCTGCTCGACTCTTGAAGGCCTGATCGACTCTTGAAGGCCTACTCGACTCTTGAAGGCCTACTCGACGAACAGGCCCCGGGCCGCCGCCCGCGCGTCGAACTCCTCCAGGCGGACCTGTGCGTCCGGCAGGTCGTCGCACATCGCCTCCAGGAGCACCCGGCCGAGCAGCATCGGCGCGCACGCCGTGTCGAAGGCGAGCCCGGTGCCGACGGCGGCCGGCAGCAGCAGGTCGGAGACCTTGGCCACGGGCGCGAAGGCGGAGTCGGCGACGGTGACGACGGTCAGCCCGGCCTCCTTGGCGTAGCCGAGGGTGTCCACGACCTCGCGGGGGTGGCGGGGCAGCGCGAAGCAGAGCAGGGCGGAGGCGCCGGCGAGGACGGCCGCGTCGATGCGGTCGTGGATCATCGTGCCGCCCTCGTTGAGCAGCCGGACGTCCGGGTGGACCTTGGCGGCGAAGTAGGCGAAGCCGTACGCCTGGGAGGCGGCGGCGCGCAGGCCGAGCACCGGCAGCGGCCGGGAGGCGGCCAGCAGCCGCCCCGCCTGCTGCACGGGGCGGGGGTCGGCGAGCACCTCGGCGAGGTGCCGGAGGTTCTCGATCTCGGCCTCGACGGCCTGCTGGTACTCGTTGTACGCGCCGTTGCCCGGCGTC
Organism: Streptomyces sp. NPDC020958; assembly: GCF_055562175.1. Lineage (NCBI taxonomy): Bacteria > Bacillati > Actinomycetota > Actinomycetes > Kitasatosporales > Streptomycetaceae > Streptomyces > Streptomyces sp. NPDC020958. The sequence goes on from NZ_JBVHFU010000004.1 coordinate 75,773, forward strand.
TGCTCGGCGGGCACCACCTCGCGCAGGTGCTTGCGCAGCGCCGGGTAGCCGTCGAAGCCGAGGGCGACCGCGAACCGGGTCACGGAGGGCTGGCTGACGCCGGCCAGTTCGGCCAGCTCCACGCTGGACAGGAAGGGCACGTCGGCGGCGCGCCGCACCATGCTGTGCGCGATGCGCCGCTGGGTCGGCGTGAGCCGGTGCCCCTCGAAGAGCGCCTGCAACCGTGTCGCAGGGCTGTCGGTCACGCTCATGACGTGCTCCCCCTCCAGATGTCCGTGAACCGGTCGAGCAGGTCGGCCGCCACCGTGACGTCGTCGGTGAGCGGCCGGTCGGCCGGGTCCGCCTCCAGCGCCGCCTCTGCGAGCTCCAGCGCCAGGCCCGCCCCGAGCCCGGGTTCGGGCCTGAGGTCGCGCTGGCGCAGCGCCCGCACGGCGGCGACGAGTTCGCAGCCGACCACCAGACGGTACGCACGGCAGGCGCGCAGCGTTTGACGGGCGGCGAGCGAGGCGAAACTGGCCTGCTCCTCGACGCCTCGGGAGAGTACAGCGTGCCCGAGGGAGGCGGGCGCGGAGAAGGCGCGCAGGTCGCCGAGGGCGGCGGCCGCGGCGTACTCCAGGATCATCACGCCGGAGGACGCGGCCTCGTGGTCGGCGAGGAAGGGGCGCAGGCGGGTGTAGGCGGGCTCGTTGAGGGTGGACAGGCGGGACGTGGACAGGCGCGCGACCTGGGTGACGGCGAGCCGGAAGTGGTCCAGGGCGAGGGCGAGTTGGGCCTGGTAGAAGCCGCCGTGGTGGTAGGCGGCGAGGTCCTCGACGGAGATGAGGGGGTTCTCGGCGGCGGCGTTGATCTCGATCCCCAGCACCTGTTCGAGGGCGTCGGCGGCGTCGTGGGCGGGGCCGTGGATCTGGGGCAGGCAGCGGAAGCCGTACGGGTCCTGGATCCGGCCGAGTGGCGGGACGGGCCGGTCGGCGGCGCCGATCAGCTCCCGCATCCGGCGGGCGACCTCGGTGCTGCCCCGGTGCGGGCGGGCCGCGTGCACGGGGGCCGCGTACGCCTCGTGGGAGCCGTCGACGGCGAGCAGGGACAGGGCCGCCACCACCTGGGTGGCCTCGATCAGGCCGCGCAGTTCGTGCAGGGCGAGCGCGGACTGACCGAGGGTGAGGGCGTTGCTGCTGATCAGGGCGAGGGCGTCGTTGTTGTCGAGGGGCTGCGGCCCGGGCGGCGCCTCGCCCCGCCAGGGGTGCTCCCCGGCCAGGGCGAGGCCCATCTGCGCCAGCGCCGCGATGTCCCCGGTGCCGACCGAACCGAACTCGTTGACGACCGGGTACGCGCCGGACTCCAGCGCCTCGCACAGGGCGGTGACGACGCTCGGCCTGAGGCCGGCGCCGCCCGCCAGCAGCTGGTTGGCGCGCACGGCGAGCATCGCGCGCACCTGCCGGGCGGGCAGTTCGTCGCCGATGGCGCCGGCGTGGCTGCGCAGCAGCCGCAGGCCGTGTCCGGCGGCGGCCTCGGTGGGCACGTCCTCGCTGCGGTTGGCGCCGACGCCGGTGGAACGGCCGTAGACGCGGCCGGTCGCGGCGATCCGGCGGGCGGCGTCCCAGGACTCCTCCGCGCGGCGCATCGCGTCCGTGCCGGGGACCGGCCGGGCGGTGCCGTCGGCGAGGCGTACGACGTCGTCGACCCCCATGCCGATGCCGTCGAGGACCACCAAACCGGAATGAGCTATTCCGACCTCGTCCACGATGCGAGACGACATCACGCCCAAACTCCCCTCAACCCGGACATCGGACCTTGCTCTTCGGTCATCTGTTACGTCGGATTAACGCCAGATCATTGACAAGCTATTCACACACCAAGAACTCTGCATGACGTTATACAGTCGGGCAAGGGACATCTCATGATCCAGTTCGACGCGGTCCACAAGCGCTTCCCCAACGGCACGACAGCAGTCCATGATCTCTCCTTGGAGATGCCCGAGGGCGGGGTCACCGTCCTGGTCGGCTCCTCCGGCTGCGGCAAGACCACCACCCTGCGGATGATCAACCGAATGGTCGAGCCGACCTCCGGCACGATCAGGGTGAACGGCGAGGACGTCACCCGCCAGGACGCCGCCGAACTGCGCCGCTCCATCGGGTACGTCATCCAGCAGGCCGGGCTCTTCCCGCACCGCACGGTGCTCGACAACATCGCCACCGTCCCGCTGCTGCTCGGCTGGAACCGGAAGAAGGCCCGCGCCCGCGCCGCCGAACTCCTGGAGACCGTCGGCCTCGCCGCCGACGCGGGCAAGCGCTACCCGCACCAGCTCTCCGGCGGCCAGCAGCTGGGGGTCCCCCCACGCCCTTGAGGCAGTGGGGGAGCGTCGGGGTGGCCCGCGCGCTCGCCGCCGACCCGCCCGTGCTGCTGATGGACGAGCCTCCCCCACTGCCCTGAACGGGCGTGGGAGGTGCCCCCAGGCGCCGTCGACCCGGTGGTGCGCAGCCAGCTCCAGGACGAACTGCTGCGACTCCAGAAGGAGTTGAACAAGACCATCGTCTTCGTCACGCACGACATCGACGAGGCGGTCCGGCTCGGCGACCGGATCGCCGTCTTCCGCACCGGCGGCCACCTCGTCCAGTGCGCCCCGCCCGCCGAACTCCTGGCCCGCCCCGCCGACGACTTCGTGGCCGACTTCCTCGGCGCCGAGCGCGGACTGAAGCTGCTCTCGCTGAAGACCCTGGCCGGTGTCCCGCAGGGCCCGGCTCCCGAGGGCGGCGCCTGGACGCTCGTACTCGACGCCGCGCGCAGGCCCCTGCGCTGGGCCTCGACCGCCACGGACGCCGAACTCCCGGTACGGCCGCTGCGCGACGGGGACTCGCTTCTCTCGGCCCTCGACGAGTCGATCGCCTCCCCGGCCGGGCTCGTCGCCCGGGTCGACGCGTCCGGTGCCCTCACCGGCGTCTCCTCGCGCGACGACATCCACGTCCACGCGGGCCGGGCCCACACCGAGGCGCGGACGGTGGCCGCATGACCGTCGACTGGTCGTGGATAGGCGACCACACCGACGATCTGACCAGCCTCACCCTCTCCCACCTCCAGGCCGCCATGACCGCCGTCTTCTTCGGCCTGGTGATCTCGCTCCCGCTCGCGGTGCTCGCCCACCGGGTCCGCCCGCTGCGCGGCTTCCTGCTGGGCCTGTCCAACGTCCTCTTCACGATCCCCTCGATCGCGATCTTCGTCCTGCTGCTGCCGGTCAGCGGCCTGACGCGGACCACCACCGTCATCGGGCTGACCGTCTACACCCTGGTCGTGCTGCTGCGGAACACGGTCGAGGGCCTGGACTCGGTCCCGGCGAAGACCAAGGAGGCGGCGAAGGCGATGGGCACCCGCCCGCTGCGCACCCTGCTCACCGTCGAGTTCCCGCTCGCCCTGCCCGTGATCTTCGCGGGTGTCCGGATCGCCACCGTCATGTCGATCTCCCTCGTGTCCGTCGCCACCTACATCGGCGACGGCGGCCTCGGCCAGCTCTTCACCGACGGCTTCCAGCGCGACTTCCCGACCCCGGTGATCGCGGGCGTGGCGCTCACGATCCTGCTCTCCGTGGTCGCGGACGCGCTGCTGGTGGCCCTGCAGTACGTCCTCACCCCGTGGCGCAGGAGGCGAGCCTGAGATGTTCGAACTCTTCAAGAACCTCGGCACCTGGCTGATCAGCGGCGCCCAGTGGGCCGGCCAGGACGGCATCGCCCACCGCCTCGCCGAGCACCTCCAGTACTCGCTGCTCGCCACCCTGATCGCCGCCGCGATCGGCCTCCCCGTCGGACTGCTGATCGGGCACACCGGCAAGGGCGCGTTCGTCGCCATCAACCTGGCGTCCTTCGGGCGCGCGCTGCCGACCGTCGGCCTGGTCGTCCTGGTCTTCCTGGCGGGCGGCCTGTCCATGCTGCCGGTGTACGTGGCGCTGGTGGCCCTCGCGGTCCCGGCGATCGTCACCAACACCTACGCCGGGATGACGGCCGTCGACCCGGACGTCCGCGACGCCGCCCGCGGCCAGGGCATGCGCGGCCACCAGGTCCTCCTCCAGGTCGAGTTGCCGCTGGCCCTCCCCCTCATCATGACCGGCCTGCGGCTCGCGCTGATCCAGGTCGTCGCCACCGCCACCATCGCCGCGTACGTCTCCTTCGGCGGTCTCGGCCGCTACGTCTTCGACGGACTCGCCCAGCGCGACCTCGTCCAGGTGCTCGACGCGCGGTCCTGGTCGCGCTCGTCGCCGTCGTCCTCGACCTGCTCCTCAGCACCCTCCAGCGCTTCCTCTTCCTCCCCCACTCTCGACTTCGCTCGAGCGGGGGGACCCCCACCCGCACCGCCTAGGGAACCCGAAGATGAACCGTCGCACCCTCCTCGGTGGCCTGCTCGCCGCCGGCTCCGTCCCCGCCCTCGCCGCCTGCTCCAGCGGCATCACCTCGCTGAACGAGAGCAGCGGCTCGGCCGCCGGCGGCGGCTCCAGCAAGGGCGGGATCACCATCGGCACCGCCAACTTCACCGAGAACCAGGTGCTCGGCTACCTCTACGCGGCCGCGCTCCAGAAGGCGGGCGTGAAGGTGAAGGTCCGCCCGAACCTCGGCACCCGGGAGATCGTGATCCCCGCGCTCAGGGCCGGGGACATCGACCTGCTGCCCGAGTACCAGGGCGCCCTGCTCAACTACCTGGCCCCGAAGGACGACTCGTCCGAGCCCGGCACCATGCAGAACGCGCTCACGCTGGCGCTGCCGGCCGGGCTCCAGGTGCTGCCCTACGGTCAGGCCGCCGACTCCGACTGCTTCGTGGTCACCCGGGCGACCGCGCGGAAGTACGGCCTGACCTCCCTCGCCGACCTCGCCCGGCAGAACGGGAAGCTGGTCGTCGGGGCCGCACCCGAGGTGAAGAAGCGCCGGGTGGGCGCGGTCGGGCTGCGAGAGGTGTACGGCGTCGAGTTCAAGGAGTTCAAGTCGCTCGACTCGGACGGCCCGCTGGTCAAGGGCGCGCTGAAGAAGGGCGACGTGGACGTGGCGAACCTGTTCACCACCGACACCGACATCGCGGCCAACGGCTGGGTGGTGCTGACCGACCCCAAGAACCTGATCCCCAGCCAGCACATCGTGCCGCTGATCGCCGACCGCAAGGCCGACGACACCGTCCGCAAGGCCCTCGCCCGGCTCGGCAGCATCCTCACCACCGACCAGCTCACCCAGCTCAACAGCCAGGTCGACAACGACAAGAAGGACCCGGAGGACGTGGCGAACGCCTACGCCAGGCAGCACGGCCTGGCCTGACGACAGGGCCGGGCCGGACGGCGGGGTTCGGGGCGGCTCAGACAGCCCCCGCCTTCTCGTCCGCCGTCGTGCGCGCCGTGGTCCTCAGGGGTGCGTCCGGGGCGCTGTCGGCACCGGGTCGTACGGCGCCGCCGCGGACCCGTCGACGAGGTGGGCCGCGCCTCGGCACCTGCCTCGGCATCCAGGAAGCGGGCGGGTCACGAGGGGGCGGGCGTTCTACTCGACGGTCGCCGGGGGTTGTCCGGCGACACGGGCGCTGCCCTCGGGGTGGAAGCGGCCCAGCCTGCGCGGCGGCACGATGCTGGGCAGCAGCAACTGCCACATCAGGGTCGTCCGCTCGGGGAGGTCCTTGCGCCCGCACAGCACCTGGGAGCTGAGCTGGAGCCCGGTCCAGGAGCCGACGATCAGTGCGGCCAGCCGCTCGCAGTCGATGTCGGCCTTGACGTCACCGCGCTGCTGGGCCTCGGCCAGACACTGGCGGAAGATCTCGATCCACTTCGTGTACGGCTCACTGACGATCCCGGTCTTGGAACTCTGGTCGGTCACCAGCCGGATGCCCGCGCGCACCTGGACGTTCTCCACCAGCTGCCGTGCCATGCGGTGCAGTATGTCGATGACGGACTGCACACCGAGACCGCCGACGTCCGCGACCGAGTCCAGGACGGAGAACTGCTCGTCGATGAGGACCTGGGCCAGCTCCTCCTTCGACGTGAAGTGGAAGTAGAGAGCCCCCTTCGTCACCCCGGACTCCTTGACGATGTCGCCGAGGGTCGTGCCGTGGTACCCCTCCGCGTCGAAGGCGCGCGCGGCGCCTTCCAGGATGGCGGCACGGGTGACCTCCGCGCGTTCCTGCCTGGCCATGGTCCAACCCCTTCACTACGCGTTCGGAGCTGTCGCCGCGTCGTCCTCCCCTCGGGTAGATCGCGGCCCACTCCTGGTCACAAGTTTGCCTGCCCTCCATACAAAAAACCAACTAACTGGTACTGTTTTTCGCGACGCTTCTCCCGCCCCCCAGTGCGTCCATCTCGACGTTTGTGGAGGTCAGACAGACTCCGCGTCGTTCGCCGTTCCGGAGCTCTCCCTTCAGCCAGTCCCCCGCGCGGCAGCGTCGGACGTGCAATACGACGGCACCCTTTCCTGCCGCGCATTCGCCGAGTATTCGTTTCAATTCCGCTTCCCGATCGGCACGTTCGACCGGATTCACTGGCCGGAGTCAGCAACCCCTCAGGGGTCCCGGTTTCTCCGCGCACACCGGTCGGCAACTGACGGATCATCGGATCCGGAGGGGCCCTCTCGAGGGCGGAACGGAACGTTCCGCGCCAGAAACCGTCGAGATCCCCTCAAGCAAGGGCTCGCAAAATCTACGCCAGCAGGGCATCTGAACTGCATATATTCCTCTCTTGACGCTCACCTCGCGGGCCGCCGTCGACCTTGACAAACAGGTCAGGTGGTTTTTTACTGCAGGGGTGCGTCGCGGAAGCGGTCTCAGCCACCGCGGTCGACGGGGGTGTGGTCCATCGTGCGATGACATCCGCTCGGCCCTTGGGAAGCCGTGTCCGTCAATCGGCGTGCCATTGCGGGATTTCTCCGCGGCGCGCCCCGTGAAGACCGAGCCACGTCCCCGATGTGACGACGAGTCACGCTCCGACGCGTGTCCGCGCGCGACGGTCGCGCGGACCGGTCTGATCCACAGAGCGGAATCCACTCACTACGAAAGAGGTTGCACCGTGGCGGACAGGATCCGAGTGGGAGTCGTCGGCGCGCACGCCGAACGGGGCTGGGCGCGGGGCATCCATCTGCCGGCGCTGTCGGCGCTGGACGACTTCGAGATCGTCGCCGTAGCCGGCACCAGCGGCGGTTCCGCGCGGGCGGCGGCCGCGGTGTGGGGCGCCGGGCGGGCCTACGACGACGCCCACGCCCTGCTGGCCGACCCGGACGTCGAGCTGGTCACCGTCGCCGTGCAACTGCCGCGCCGCGACGGCCTGGTGGAGGCCGCGATCGAGGCGGGCAAGCACGTCTACTGCGAATGGCCGCTGGCCCGGGACGCGGCGACCGCCGAGCACTTCGAGGCGAAGGCACGGGCCGCCGGGGTGCGGCACGCGGTGGGGCTGCAGAGCAGGAACCACCCGGCGGTACGGCTGCTGCGGGACCTGCTGGCGCAGGGGCTGATCGGCGAGGTGCTGTCGGCGTCGCTGCTGTACTCGCTGAGCACCCCGGAGGTGTGGTCGACGCGGTACGCGGCCCTGTTCGACCGGACGCAGGGCGTCAACCACGTGGCGGTGGTCGGGGGCCACTCGCTGGACATGTTCCAGTACGTCGTCGGTGAGTTCGCCGAGGTCTCCGCGACGCTCACCACCCGGATCGACCGGGTGACGATGGAGGAGACGGGCGAGCGCATCGAGGTCACCTCGCCGGACCAGATCGTGGCCGGCGGCCTGCTGCGCTCGGGCGCGGCGGCGTCGGCGCACTTCATGACGGGCGGTCCGCGCGGTGACGGCTTCCGTATCGAGGTGCACGGCCGGGCCGGCCGGCTGGTCCTGATCTCCTCGGACGACTCGCTGGTCGGCCCGCGGTTCACGCTGACCCACGCCACGGCGAACGGCACGCCCGCGGTGGAGGTACCGGTGCCGGACGCCTACCGGCCGCTGCTGCCCGGGCCGCCCTCGCCGGTGAGCAACGTGGCCCAGGTGTACAGCGACCTCGCCGCCGCGATCCGTACGGGAGACGCGTCCGGCCCGGACTTCACCACTGCGGTACGCACCCACCGCCTGCTGGACGCGATCAAGTCGACAGCGGAACACGGCCACCGCGAAACCCTCGCCCCCTGACCCACCGGTCATGGCACTCTGGCGCCCCTCCGTGCCGGGTATCGCGCGGTCGATGATACGGCCAAGGATCGTTAAATAGGAACAGAGAGTAACGTTTCCGCCGCGTACAGTGATGAAGCTCGACAGGCACCCCACCTGAGGAAGCGTCATGGCCTCGAACCCCCGGGCCCTACCGGCGGCCACCGCCGTCGGCGCACCGGCCGCCGCCCGCTGCTCGACCAGCGCCGCCCTCGACGAACTGCTGGAGGGCAACCGGCGCTACGCCACCGGACGCGCGCGCCGCGGGCGTATCTCCGCCCAGCGGCCCTTCGCCGTCGTCCTGGACTGCATCGACTCCGGGATCCTGCCCGAGCTGGTCTTCGACCAGGACCTCGGCGACCTGCTGTGCATAAGGACGGCCGGGCAGGTGCTGGACGAGGCGGTGCTCGGCTCCATCCAGTACGCGGTGGCCGAACTGCGCGTCCCGCTGGTCGTGGTCCTCGGCCACGAGGGCTGCGGGGCGGTCGCCGCCACCCTCGGCCGGCTCCGCACCGGTGCGCCCGTCCCCGGTCACCTGCAGCTCCTCGTCGAGGAGATCGCCCCGGCCGCCCGCCGCACCAGGGCGCTGCCCGGGGACTGGGCCGCCCACACCGTGCGGGCCCACGCGGTGTGGGTGCGGGACGCGATCCGGGCGGACTCCGCGTTCGCGGGGGCGTCGGTGGTCGCGGCGCGGTTCGACCCGGCCTGCGGCCTCGTGTCGCTGCTGCCCTGAGGGGCGGCCCCCGGTGCGATGCGGGGGCTTTCCCCAGTGCGCCCGGCGTCCCGGCTGCCTACCGTGGGCCCCATGACGGACGCGCGTGACACCGATCTGAAGAAGGACCTCGCCGCCACCCTGCACGCCCGCGGGGACCTGGGGCCGGAGTACGAGTCGGAGCTGGTCGACTCCTTCCTGGAGAAGATCGACAGCCGGATCGACGGCGCGGTGGAGCGCCGGCTGCGCAGGGGCCTGGCCGAGCAGCAGATGCAGGCGGCCCGCGGGGCCCGGCGGCCCCGGGGCACCGACTCCTGGGGCGAGCGGTTCGGCTTCGGGATCGTCTCGCTGGTGATGGCGATCCCGCTGTCCGCGATCGGCGGCGCGTTCGCGGGCATGACCGGCCTGATCGCCGCCTGGGTCGGCATCGTCGGCGTCAACATGGCCCAGGCGGTCCGCCTCAACCCCGGCCTGTTCCGCGGCCCCGGCCGCGAGGACTGAGCCGGCCTCCCCCGGTCGTACCGCGCCCGGTCAGGCCTGACGGGTCGGCAGGACGACGACCTGGCTCAGGTTGACGTGCCGGGGCCGGCTGGTCACGTAGCCCACCAGGTCGGCGAGGTCCGCGGCGGCCAACGAGACCATCTGCGCCAGCATGCCGTCGACCTGCGCACGCCCCTCGGCCGACCCGATGTGGTCGGCCAGTTCGGTCTCCGTGAGGCCCGGCTCGACGTTGGTGACCCGCACGTCACGCGGCCCGAACTCGGCGCGCAGCGCCTGCGAGAGCTGGGTGACGGCGGCCTTGGTGGCGCTGTACACGGCGTAGGTGGGGAAGACGAGGTGCGCGCCGATGGACGAGATGTTGACGAGGTCGGCGGTACGGCCCCGCGCGGCGGCCGCCACCAGGTCCCCGGTGAAGGCCCGCAGCACCCGCAGCACGCCGGTCACATTGGTGTCGATCATGCGCTGCCACTCGTCGAGGCGGCCGTCGTCGACCGGGTGCGGCAGCATCACACCGGCGTTGTTGACGACGAGGTCCACGGTGCCGAAGGTCTCGTGCACGGCGTCCGCCGCCCCCTGCACGGAGGCGTCGTCGGTGACGTCGGCGGTCACGGCGAGGGCCTCGCCGCCGGCCGCCCGGATCTTCGCCACCACCGCCTCCAGCCGGTCGGCGCGGCGGGCGAGCAGCGCCACCCGGGCGCCCTCCTCGGCGAGCCGCAGGGCCACGGCCTCCCCGATCCCGCTGGCGGCTCCGGTGACGACGGCGGTACGGCCGGACAGGCTGTCGTACGACATGAGGTGCTCCCTGGTCGGTGCCGCCGGGTCGGTCCCGGTGGCGTGTCTCCACCCTCGACCGGTCCGGCGGCCCTACCCAGGGCGACGCTTTTCCTGGGTCCACCAGTACCAGGTTGGGCGGCGGCCGCTCCCCTACGATCGACCCCATGGACGGGGACCTCGGAGACTTCCTGCGCTCGCGCCGCGCCCGCATCCGGCCCGAGGAGGTGGGGCTGCCCTCGTACGGGCGGCGCCGCGTACCGGGGCTGCGCCGCGAGGAGGTGGCGCAGCTGGCGGGGGTGAGCGTCGACTACTACATCCGGCTGGAGCAGGGGCGGGGGATCAGCGTCTCCGACGCCGTGCTGGACGCGGTCGCGCGGGTGCTGCGGCTGGACGAGACCGAGCACGCGTATCTGCGTACGGTGGCTCGCCCGCAGCCGGGCAGGGGTGCCCGGCGCCCCTCGGCGCCGCGGGTGCGGCCCGGGGTGCAGTTGCTGCTGGACGCCATGGAGCGGTCCCCGGCGTTCGTGCTGGGCCGCCGGATGGAGGTGCTGGCCTGGAACGCGCTCGCCGACGCGCTGCTCGGTTTCGGCGCGCTGGACCCGGCCGCCCGCAGCATGCCCCGGATGGTCTTCCTGGACCCGGCCGCGGCCGACCTCTACCCCGAGTGGGCGGCGATCGCCGCGCAGACCGTCGCCAACCTGCGCATCAGCGCGGGCCTGCACCCCGACGACCCCGCCCTGACCGCCCTGGTCGGCGAACTCTCCGTCAAGAGCGCGGACTTCCGCAGGCTGTGGGCGGACCACGAGGTCAAGGCGTGCGCGTACGGCGTGAAACGCGTCCGGCACCCGGTGGCGGGCCTGCTCACGCTGCCCTACGAGACCCTGACGGTGCCCGAGGACCCGGACCAGACGCTCGTCGCGTACACACCCGAGCCGGGCTCGGAGACGGCGGAGCGGCTGGCGCTGCTCGGCAGTTGGCGGGCGACGACGGCGGGCTGAGGCCGCCGGGAGGTTTGTGCGCGGGGACCGCCGCACCCCCTTGACGGGGGGCGGGACGACGGCGGTCCCCGCGAGGGACGCTGACCGGGTCAGGGCCGGGTCTCACGTCCGGCGTCCATGGAGGTCCGGGAGCCGCTCCGGAGGTCCTTGGACGTTCGGCGCCGGCTGGGGCGGGGAGCCGCTCCCGCCCTGCCGACACCCACTAATGTGCCGGACCCGTGTTAAGCGTGTGCTGCGTGTACGTGACACGCTCGTACCACTTCCGCGAAGTCCACCACCTCGCCGGGGAAACGGGAAGTCCCGCCGGTTCACGGGCCGTTCACCGTGGATTCGCTACTGCTTCCCGCCCTTGGCGAGGAACGCCAGCAGGTCCTGCCGGCTGACCACGCCGGTGGGCTTGCCCTCGACCAGGACGATCGCCGCGTCCGCCGAGCCCAGCACCGTCATCAGGTCCCCGACCGGCTCACCGGAGCCGACCTGCGGCAGCGGGGCGCACATGTGCTTCTCCAGCGGGTCCTCCAGGGAGGCACGCTTGCTGAACAGCGCGTCCAGCAGCTCCCGTTCGACGACCGAACCGACGACCTCGGCGGCCATCACGTCCGGGTGCCCGGCGCCCGGCTTGACGACGGGCATCTGCGAGACGCCGTACTCGCGGAGCACCTCGATGGCCTGGCCGACGGTCTCCTCGGGGTGCATGTGGACGAGGGAGGGGATGGCGCCGGCCGCCTTGTCGCTGAGCACGTCGCCGACGCGGGCGCTGGGGCCCTCGTCCTCCAGGAAGCCGTAGTCGGCCATCCACTCGTCGTTGAAGATCTTGCTGAGGTAACCGCGGCCGCTGTCCGGGAGCAGGACGACGACCACGTCGTCCGGGCCGAGCCGCTCGGCCACCCGCAGCGCGGCCACGACCGCCATCCCGCAGGAGCCGCCGACCAGCAGGCCCTCCTCCTTCGCGAGGCGCCGGGTCATCTGGAAGGAGTCCTTGTCGGACACCGCGACGATCTCGTCGGCGACGGTCCGGTCGTAGGCGGTGGGCCAGAAGTCCTCACCGACGCCCTCGACGAGGTACGGCCGTCCGGAGCCGCCGGAGTACACGGAGCCCTCCGGGTCCGCGCCGACCACCCGGACGCGTCCTTCGCTGGCGTCCTTCAGGTAGCGCCCGGTGCCGGAGATGGTGCCGCCGGTGCCGACGCCCGCGACGAAATGGGTGATCTTCCCTTCGGTCTGCTCCCACAGCTCGGGGCCGGTCGAGTGATAGTGCGAGAGGGGGTTGTTGGGGTTGGAGTACTGGTCCGGCTTCCAGGCGCCCGGCGTCTCGCGGACCAGCCGGTCGGAGACGTTGTAGTACGAGTCCGGGTGCTCGGGGTCGACGGCGGTCGGGCAGACCACGACCTCGGCGCCGTACGCGCGGAGCACGTTGATCTTGTCGGTGCTCACCTTGTCGGGGCACACGAAGATGCACTTGTAGCCCTTCTGCTGGGCCACGATCGCAAGCCCCACGCCGGTGTTACCGCTGGTCGGCTCAACGATGGTGCCGCCCGGCCGCAGCTCCCCGCTCTTCTCGGCGGCCTCGATCATCCGCAGCGCGATGCGGTCCTTCACGGACCCGCCCGGGTTGAAGTACTCGACCTTGGCGAGCACGGTGGCCGAGATGCCCTGGGTGACGCTGTTGAGCCTCACGAGCGGGGTGTTGCCGACGAGGCTGATCATCGAGTCGTGGTATTGCACCGTTGTCTCCGGTCGCTTGCATACAGGTGGTCCTGGTGGTGCGGCCAGCCTACGGGGCATGCCGGAGGTTCACTCCCTGTTGAGATTGGCGGACGGGCGGTACGGGGCAAGGAGTGGATGGACGGCAACGAGGAGGTGGCGGCGACGCATGACGAACATGTCGAGGGCGCGGGTGGCCCGGCGGATCGCGGCCGGTGCGGCGTACGGCGGAGGCGGGATCGGGCTGGTCGGCGCGGCCGCGGTGGGGCTGGTGCTGGCCGAGGTGCGGATGGCCCAGGCGGCGGTGCACAACGGCCACAGCGGCGGACGGGTGCCGACCGCCGACGGCCGGTACGGCGTCGGATACGACGCGGCCGGTGAGCCGCCGCTGCGGCTGACCATGCTGGGCGACTCCACGGCTGCGGGCCAGGGGGTGCACCGGGCCGCCCAGACGCCGGGCGCCCTGCTGGCGTCGGGCCTGGCGGCCGTCGCGGAACGCCCGGTCGACCTCACCAACGTGGCGCTGCCCGGCGCCCAGTCCGACGACCTCGACCGCCAGGTGGCACTGGTCCTGGCCGCCGGCTCGCCGGTCCCCGACGTCTGCGTGATCATGATCGGCGCGAACGACGTCACGCGCCGCATGCCGCCCACCCGCTCGGTCCGGCACCTGTCGGCGGCGGTCCGCCGGCTGCGCACGGCCGGCGCCGAGGTGGTGGTCGGCACCTGTCCCGACCTGGGCACGATCGAGCCGGTACGGCAGCCGTTGCGCTGGCTGGCCCGGCGGGCCTCCCGGCAGCTGGCGGCGGCCCAGACGATCGGCACGGTGGAGCAGGGCGGCCGCACGGTGTCGCTCGGTGACCTGCTGGGCCCCGAGTTCGCGGCGAACCCGCGCGAGCTGTTCGGTCCCGACAACTACCACCCCTCCGCGGAGGGCTACGCCACGGCGGCGATGGCCGTACTGCCCACCGTCTGCGCGGCCCTCGGCCTGTGGCCGGCGGAGGAGGAGCGCCCCGACGTCACCCGCCGCGAGGGCTTCCTCCCGGTGGCCCGCGCCGCGGCGGAGGCGGCAGCCGAGGCCGGCACCGAGGTCACGGCGGCCATGCCGACGGGCCCGCGTGGCCCCTGGGCCCTGCTGAAACGCCGCCGGCGCCAGCAGGTGGAGCCGCTTCCGTCCGACCAGGCTTCCGGGGAGGCGAGGTCGAGGGCGGGTACAGCCGAGTAGGGGGCGGTGCCGGTGCGGGCGGGGAGCCGAGTCGTGATCAGTCCGCCCGCGCACGACGACGCACCCCCAGATGGAAAGCAAGCGCTTAGAAAGTGCGGTCAGTGTCACACTCCGACACCGGTGACCGATGAGATACGTACAGGTAACTTCCGAAGCGGCCCTGCCGACCCCCTCATTGGAGCCGTGATGCCCGAAGCCGTCATCGTCTCGACCGCCCGTTCCCCGATCGGCCGTGCCGTCAAGGGCTCCCTGAAGGACCTGCGCCCCGACGACCTCACCGCGACGATCATCCAGGCCGCCCTGGCCAAGGTCCCCGAGCTGGACCCGAGGGACATCGACGACCTGATGCTCGGCTGCGGCCTCCCCGGCGGCGAGCAGGGCTACAACCTCGGCCGGATCGTCGCCGTGCAGATGGGCATGGACCACCTGCCCGGCACCACGATCACCCGCTACTGTTCCTCGTCGCTGCAGACCAGCCGCATGGCCCTGCACGCGATCAAGGCCGGCGAGGGCGACGTCTTCATCTCGGCCGGCGTCGAGATGGTCTCCCATTACGCCAAGGGCAGCTCGGACGGCCTCCCGGACACCATGAACCCGCTCTTCGCCGAGGCCCAGGAGCGCACCGCCGCCACCGCCGCCTCGACCGGCTCCACCTGGCACGACCCGCGTGAGGACGGCCTGCTCCCCGACCCGTACATCGCGATGGGCCAGACCGCCGAGAACCTGGCCCGGATCAAGGGCGTCACCCGCCAGGACATGGACGAGTTCGGCGTCCGCTCCCAGAACCTCGCCGAGGAAGCCATCAAGAACGGCTTCTGGGAGCGCGAGATCACTCCGGTCACCCTCCCCGACGGCACGGTGGTCAGCAAGGACGACGGCCCGCGCGCCGGCGTCACCCTGGGGGGCGTCGCGGGCCTCAAGCCGGTCTTCCGCCCCGACGGACTGGTCACCGCGGGCAACTGCTGCCCGCTCAACGACGGCGCCGCCGCGGTCGTCATCATGAGCGACACCAAGGCCCGTGAGCTGGGCCTCACCCCGCTCGCCCGCATCGTGTCGACCGGTGTCACCGGCCTCTCCCCCGAGATCATGGGCCTCGGCCCGGTGGAGGCGAGCAAGCAGGCCCTGCGCCGCGCGGGCCTCACCATCGACGACATCGACCTGGTCGAGATCAACGAGGCGTTCGCCGCCCAGGTGATCCCCTCCTACCGCGACCTGGACATCCCGCTGGAGAAGCTGAACGTGAACGGCGGCGCCATCGCCGTCGGCCACCCCTTCGGCATGACCGGCGCCCGCATCACCGGCACGCTGATCAACTCCCTCCAGTTCCACGACAAGCAGTTCGGCCTGGAGACCATGTGCGTCGGCGGCGGCCAGGGCATGGCGATGGTCATCGAGCGCCTGAGCTGACCTCTGAGTGACCGTCACGGAACCGACCGTGACGTTACGGCCCGGTGTTCGAGAAACCCCCGAACGCCGGGCCGATTTGTGATCCAATCTCCCTCAGGATGTGACCTATCTCCCTCGCGGAGGTATCACAGCAGGTCAGAGCGGAGCACCGAGAGACCCCCGGACCAATTCCCTGTCCGTTTCGTGACGTTACGCACTGACAGCTTGGTAGTCCGCCCTTCAAGCTGATGTAGGAAGTCGGGGGTCGACTTTGAACCAGGAGTACGTCAGTGAGCGCCATGCCGATCGCCTTGCTGCTCACCACGGCCGCCACGGGCGCCGTGGGCGTCGCTGTCCTGCGCACCGTACTGAAGCTGCGCCGCCAGCTCGCCGAGCTGCACACCCAGCTTGCCCAGAACCAGGCCGCCGCCATGCGCGCCCTGCTGCCCGCCGCCCGTAGCCACACCGACGCCGAGGCGATACGGGCCGCGGTGGCGGAGGCGCTGGCCGAGGAGCGGGAGCGGGAGCTGGCCGAGGCACGTGCCTTCTGGGCCGCGCAGGAGGCCCGCGACACGTCCGACGCGCCGTCGCTGCTGGGCCTGGCGGACGGCGAGCTGTTCCTGCCCCGGCAGGCCGACTTCGTCGGGCTGGAGCCGGTCGCCGAGCCGGCGGCGGAGCCCGACGAGTTCACCGGGGACTCCCCCGAGCTGGCCGCGGCACGGCGCCGGCACCCGTCCCACCCGGACTTCGTACCGGTGCAGTCGCCGATGGTGAACGACCACGAGCGCACGGTCGCGACGCTGGAGCAGCTCGCCGAGTCCCAGATCGAGCTCTCCGACGTGCGGCCGGGTCCGCTGGGGACGCTGGACGTCTATGTCTTCGCCGACGGCACGACCCTGTGCATGACGCCGGGGCACCGGGAGACGGCGGAGCGGTTGGCTGCCGCCCTGGGCGCCGGGGAGACGCCGTACCTGCTGGGCGGGTCGGGGATCTCGGGCGCGTACACGCTGACGTTCGCGTGCGGCGAAGAGAACGTGTACATCCTGGCGGACCGCGTCATAGCGTCGCTCTGAGGGTCCGGGGTGCGTCGTCGAGTGCGGCGCCATCGTGGCCGGTCGCACAGTTCCCCGTGCCCCTTCAGGGGCGTCGACGTGAGCGCCCCTGAAGGGGCACGGGGAACTGTGCGAGCAGCCCCCACGCACCCGCACCCTGGAACGCTCGGCTCACACCCCCGCCCTCTTCTGCGCGGCCTCCACCATCCGCACCGCGTCCCCGACCTCGGCGTCGCTCTCCAGCACCACCGCCAAGTCGTTCCCGGCCACCGTGATTTGGTCGGCCACCGCGAACATCCCCGCGTCCGGCATCTCCCGGACCGTGCCGCCCGGCTCCTCCAAGGACTGCGCCCAGTCGGCCAACTGCCGGGCCAGCGCCAGCGCCTCCGCGGCCGCCCCTCTCTGCAAGCGACTCTGGGGCGCCGCCCTCAACTTGTCGGCGAAATGCTCCACGGCACGGGTCAGAGGCGTCGTATCAACCACGCCGCGAGCGTAACGCGTCCCGTCGGCTCTTCGGCCAGGACGCGTCGCGACTGTTGCCAACGCGCCAACACTCAGGCACGGTGACGTGAAGGACCGGCTACAACCCCCTTTGCGCACCGGAGGCGCCGATGTCCCAAGTCTTCTCCGAGGAGACCCATCGCAACATGCTCGCCCGCATCCCCCACTGCACCGGTCGTGAAGTGTCCGACTGGCTGCGCACCGTCGACGAAGGCCCGTCCCTCTTCCGCTTCGAGGAAAAGGTCAGCTGGCTCCGCCACGAACACAACCTCGCCTACGGCCACGCGAAGGCGCTGATCCACGAGTACGACCTGAGGAGGGCGGCGCGCAAACTCCTGTAGGCGCCCACAACAGACGGCGAAGGGCCCCGGGGCGGTGCCCCGGGGCCCTTCTCGGCTCACTGGCTAGTCGTTACTGCTGAAGATCGCCACCAGGCGCAGCATCTCGACGTAGATCCACACCAGCGTCATGGTGAGGCCGAACGCGGCCAGCCAGGCCTCGTTCTTCGGGGCGCCGTACGCGATGCCGTCCTCGATCTGCTTGAAGTCGAGGGTCAGGAAGAAAGCGCCGAGCAGGATCGCGATGATGCCGACGATCGCGCCGAGCGGGCCGAAGCTGCGCAGCCCGCCGTCCCCGGCGACGCCGAACGCCACCAGCAGCAGGTTGACCGCCATGACCAGCACGAAGGCGATGGCGATGGCCATGCCGATCCGGGCGTAGCGGGCGGTGACCCGGATCCAGCCGGCCCGGTAGACCAGCAGGGTGGCGGCCGAGACCGCCATGGTGCCGAGCACCGCCTGGAACGGGGCGCCGCTCCACTGGCTGTTGTACATCTCGCTGATGACGCCGAGGAAGACACCCTCGAACGCGGCGTAGCCGAGGATCAGCGCGGGCACCGGGGTGCGCTTGAAGCTCTGGATCAGGGCCAGGACCATCGCGACGATCGCGGAACCGAAGGCCAGGCCGAAGCTGGTGCTGGAGACCGGCAGCAGGGCCCAGGCGAGGACCGCGCCGACGGCGACCGTGCCCAGCGTCATGGCCGAGCGCAGGACCACGTCGTCCATGGTCATGCGGCCGGTGGTGGCCGGGGCCTGCGGCGGGGCGCCCTGCTGGACGTCCGCTTGGGCGTAGGGGTTGTTCGCGTACGGGTTCTGCGCGTACGGGTTGCCCTGTGCGTACCCGGCCTGCGGCGCGGCGTTGAAGCCCGCGTAGCCGTTGTCGCGGCTGAAGCCCCGTCGCGAGAAGACCGGGTTGCTGCTCCTCATTTCACTCCTCCATAGCCACCGTGCGTGGCCTTGGCGTCAAGAGTAATGGATTGGCAAAAGTCTGCCATGCTACCTGGGGAGGATCTTTCCCCCGCCGTGCTGCGCAACACGCCGTGCGGACCCCTCATTCCCGGCCACGGAGGGCTTCATTCCAGGGGAAACCCGGTGTACGCCTCAGCGAGGTCGGTCTCGGCCGCCCGGGAGGAGGCGATCCGGCCGAGCCGGGCCAGCTGGAGGCGGGCGTCGAACGGCGAGTCGTCGGGGCCGGGGTGGAGCAGCGTCGTCATGTCGTAGGAGAACCGCTCGGCCTGCCAGACCCGGCGCAGGCAGGTCGCCGAGTAGGCGTCGAGCAGCTCCGGTGAACCCGTCTCCTTCTCGTGCACGAGGGCCCGTGCGAAGGTCACGACGTCGCCGACCGCCAGGTTCAGCCCCTTGGCGCCGGTCGGCGGCACGATGTGGGCGGCGTCCCCGGCGAGGAAGAGCCGTCCGTGCCGCATGGGCTCGTGGACGTGGGACCGCATGGGGGTGACCGACTTCTGGGTGATCGGGCCGCGCTCGAGACGCCAGTCGTCGTCGGTCTCGAAGCGCCGCTCCAGCTCGTCCCAGATCGCCTCGTCGCTCCAGCTCTGCGCGTCGGTGTCCGCCGGCACCTGGAGGTAGAGGCGGGAGACGGCCGGGGAGCGCATGGAGAGCAGGGCGAAGCCGCGCTCGTGGCGGGCGTAGACCAACTCGTCGTGGGAGGGCGCGACGTCGGCGAGGATGCCCAGCCAGGCGTAGGGGTACGTCCGCTCGAAGACCCTGGAGAGGGACTCGGGGAACGCGGTGCGGGCCACTCCCCAGAAGCCGTCGCAGCCGACGACGTACGCGCACTCCAGGACGTCCTCCCGGCCCTCGTGCCGGAACCGCACCCGGGGCCGCTCGCCCTCGGCGTCCTCCACCGCCAGCGCCTCCGCCTCGAAGAGCAGCGGGCCGCCCTCCGCCAGCTGGAGGGCGATGAGGTCCTTGCAGACCTCGGTCTGGGCGTAGACGGTCACGGACCGCCCGCCGGTCAGGCCGGGGAAGTCCACGCGGTGACGCTGCCCGGCGAACCGCAGCTCGATGCCGTCGTGGCGCAGCCCCTCGCGGTCCATGCGCTCCCCGGCGCCGGCCGCGCGCAGCACGTCCACCGTGCCCTGCTCCAGGATCCCGGCGCGCTGGCGGTGCTCGACGTAGGCGCGGTCGCGGCTCTCCAGGACGACCGAGTCGATGCCCGCGTTGTGCAGCAGCCGGGCGAGGAGGAGCCCGGCGGGTCCGGCTCCGATGATGCCGACGGTGGTGCGCATCGGTCGTTCCCTTCCGTCCGTTCACCCCGTCTGTTCGCGTGGTGAAATTTCCTTCACTGAGATCCTCGAAGTCTCCTTCCGGCCGTACCCCGTGTCAATGGACACGGCCGGCCGCCGGGTCCACGAGAGGCGGTCGTGGACCCGGCGGCCGGTGTGCGGTGCGCGATGTGTGGTTGCCGTGCGGCGGCGGGGCGCGGGGGTCAGCGGCCCTGGGGCCAGCCGTCCAGGTGGCGGTGGAGCGTGACGTCGGTCTTCGGGTCGCCCTTGGGGGCGTTCGCGACCGCGTCGTGCAGCACGGCGGTGACCTCACCGGCGAGCCCGTCGACCTGGGTGCGCAGGTCGGCGGCGGGCAGGGTGGACCGGGTCAGCGCGTCGAGCCGGCGGTGGATGTCGGCGAGCTTGTCCTGGGTGGCCTGGTCGAAGCGCAGTGCGGTCGGCGTGGAGACCACGAACTGGTAGGCGCCCGCGAGGGTCTGGCAGCCCGTGCACTCCTTGTTGGCGGCGTCGCTGAGGTTCACGGCGTTGAGGTGCGTGTGCTCCCCGGCGATCGTGACGATCTGGAAGGACAGCGCGACCGAACGGCAGTGGTCGTCCGCGGAGCAGCCGGCCGAGACGGCGTTGGCCTGGTTGCGGGCGGCCGCGGCGTTCACGGTGCCGAACTGACGGACCGTGAACGAGTCCCGGGCCTGGGTGTGGTGGCCTCGGTCGGCGTGGCTGAACACGTGGTCGGAGGCGAACGCGGCGTGCGTCGCCGCGGTGGCGGCCTGGGCGGGCACGGCGGTGGCCGCACCCGCGAGCCCGGCGGCGAACAGGCCGATCCGGAGGGCCCGCCGGGTGAGCGGACTGGTGGTCGCGGGTGGTTTTCGGTGACTGCTCATGGAGTGCTCCTGTGCTCCTGTACTGCTGCGGTAAGCGATGAGTGGGACGACGGCCCGGTGCCGGCGGATGCCGTACGGCGGCACCGGTGCCGCCGTCGTCAGGACGTCGCCGGGGCCGGGCTCGGCGGGTCGCTGGCCGGTGGCGGGGAGACGCTGGGCGGCGGCGACACCGGGACGCTCTCCGACGGGGTGGGCGTCGGCGTCACCGCGACGCTCTCCGACGGGACGGGCGTCGGCCCGGTGGCCGTACCCCCGCTGGAGGGTGTCGGCGACGTGCTGGTCCCGGCGCCGGGACGGACCGGCACCGAGGCGGACGGCGACGCCGAGGCCAAGGCGCCGCGCGACGTCTGCTCGTCCGAGGGCGCGCCGCTCGGCCCGGCCGAGGCCGCCGGGGTCCCGGACACCGTGTCCGAGGGCCGGCCCGAACCGCCGGACGGCTGGTCGGGGGCCGAGGCCCGCGGGGTGGGCGGCGCCGTGGTCGGCACCCCGGGCTGCAGGATCGGCGCGATCGGCGGCTGCTTGGGCAGCGGCTTCGGCGTCACCCCGGACACCCAGGCGTAGCTGAGCCCGGTGAGTGTGGCCAGGGCGAGCGCGCAGACCACGAGCCGGAGTCCGGGGCGGCCGTCCGTCGACCGCTTCGCGGCCCGGAAGATCCGCCCGCCGATCTTCACGGACAGGTAGACGACACCGGCCATCGGGCAGAGCAGCATCACGCAGCCGATCGTCCCGACCAGCCCCTCGACGATCTTCCCGTCCACGAACGCCGAGCCGGTGCCGAGCAGTTGCTCGGTCAGCGAGCGGGTCATCGTGGTGAGGATCCTGGGCAGGTTCCACAGCGCGTAGCCGAGTTCGCCGATGATCAGCGGGACCATCGTCAGCACCCAGGTGGCGACGATGGCGCGCGCCGACTTCTTCAGCCCGGCGACCTCCTCGCGGGCCTTGTCCCCCTTCGCTCCCGGGACCAGGGCCAGCAGGATCGGTCTGATCTTGCCGTACAGGTCCGGGACACCGGCCAGGTCGCCGAGGATGTAGTAGCCGTCCAGCCGTACGGCCGGCATCAGCTGTTCCATGATCTCGAAGTGCCCTAGGTACACCGCGGCCAGGAAGAACTGGGCCCCGGTGGCGAAGTAGGCGCCGGCCATGGCCAGCATGAAGACGACGTTGAAGTACACGCCGCCCAGGTCGGTGCGGAGCCGGCCGGCCCGTCCGATCCGGTAGACGTCGGTGACGTCCGTGTACATGGAGGGCCAGATGAGGAAGAGCCCGCACCCGATGCAACCGGGGCGGGCTCCGCCGTATCTGCACGCGGAGGCGTGACCGAACTCGTGGAAGACGAGGGAGGCCACGGTGAGCACGAAGACGACGAGGATCAGCACCGGCTGGTCGAGCACCTGCAGGACGGGCTCGATCGCCCCGAAGAACCCGAACAGCCAGACGTCCATGGCGACGGCCGAGCCCAGCACCAGCGCGACCACGGCCGGCCGGTGCAGCCACGCCAGCGACCGCGCGATCTTCATCGTGCGCCGCTCGTCGAAGATGACCCGGTGGCCCTTGAGGGCGAGCAGCAGGTCGGAGCGCGGGGCGTCGACCTCGTCGTCCTCCTGGCCCTCCGGGACCGTCACACCCAGCGGCTGGAGCTTCTTCTCGACGAGGAAGCGGATGTTCTCCCCGCTGACCTCGCGGCCGAAGCGGGCGCTGACCCGGTGCGCGATGGCCTCGGCATCGCGGACGCCGTCGACCGACGACGCCACCAGGTACAGCAGCCTGGACAGCTGCACGACCTGCCCGTCCCCCCGACGGGCGATGTACTTGGGCTCGGTGAATCCCGACCCCTGGTACTCGCCGTGCAGCCGCAGTCCCGCGCTCAGCCGCGGGACCGGCGACGGTGCCTCCACCACCGGCAGGTTGCCCGTCGCCACCTGCTCGTAGGTCACCGGCCAGCCGCCGGGTCCGGGCACCGGGCCCGTGTCGTACAGCGCGGCGGTCCCGTCTCCGAGCACCGTCATATGTGGTCTCCCCCCGGATCCCCCATGAAGTTCCCCCCCGATACCCAGGAGCGCCACCGCCGGGGCGACGGCGGTGGCGCTCGCGGGGACTACTGGGTGACGCTGATCGTCTGGGCGGCGGCCGACTCGGCGGACGACCAGGCCGAGTGGTCGTTCAGCGCGGCGGACTCGTTGTGGGCGCTGATGTTCGCGACGTGCTTGGTGACGTTGACCGTCTTGCCGAAGCTGAACTTCAGGCGGCCCAGGGCCTCACGGCCGGGGAGCAGCTCGGCGGACTCGTTCTCCAGCTCGTTCATGTCCATGCTCATGACGGATGTCCTTTCGGTGCGTGTGCGGTGAGATCGGTGTGGGTCCGGATGGTCCCGGCGCCGGGCGCCGGGACGGTGTTACTGGGTGACGCTGATGGTCTGGGCGGCGCCGGAGTCGGCCACCGACCACGAGGAGTGGTCGTTCAGGGCGGCGGACTCGTTGTGGGCGCTGATGTTCGCGACGTGCTTGGTGACGTTGACCGTCTTGCCGAAGCCGAACTTCAGCCGGCCCAGGGCCTCACGACCCGGCAGCAGCTCCGCGGACTCGGCCTCGAGCTCATGGGCGTCCATCATGATCATTTCCCCCTCAGGGATAGAACATTTCCGATCGGACCGAGTCAGGTTCCCCCCGGACTCTGTCCAATCTGGTCGGACGTGCTGTCCAACGAGATTGGACACTACGGGCTCGGAGACCCCTCGCGCAACCCCTTCGGAAAATCACCCTCTCGGCCGATCGGCTACCCGACCGTAGAATCGGCCCCGACATGGCGGACTCCGCCCGCGGCGAGCAGGAAGTGACGGTCAGTGGCCAACGCACTGCAGCAGTTGATCCGTGAGCACCTCGACCGCAAGGGCTGGTCCTACGGTGACGTGGCGCGCCGCGGCTCCGTCCCCCGCTCCACCGTCCACCACCTGGCCACCGCGGAACGGGTGGTCCGCATGCCCCAGACGACGACCCTGGAAGGCCTGGCCAAGGGGCTGGAACTGCCGCTGGAGACGGTGCGCCGGGCCGCCGCCGAGGCCTGCGGGATCCACGTGTACGACACCTCGCCGGACGCGGACCCGAACGCGCCCGCCGCCGACCCCGAGGTCGCCCTGCTGATCGCGAGCGTCCAGAAGCTGTCGTCCGACGACCGCCGGCACGTCGCGGCCCTCGTCGAGTCGCTGCTGGACCGCTCCCCGCGGGAGAAGTGACCGCCGCCGTCACACTCCCGGGTGTATTTCCGTCAACCCGGGTAAAGAATCCGACTCCGCACGAAACCGCCAGGCTCCCGGACTAGTCTCTCGTCCTGCCCGGCAGGCGAGAGCCGCACGTCCACGGGCTCTCAGGGGGAAATGTGTTGTTCGTGCACGGCGGACCCGCCACGGCCGTGGTCCGGGGCCCCGACGGCGAGTCCGTCGTCCTGCTGTCCGGGGAACTGCCCGAGGTGCTCACCGACGCGTCGGTGAGCGACCTCCTGGACCTGGCGGCGGCCATTCTGGACACCGGCGAACTCGCCCTCTTCGAGGAGTGCCTGCGCGCCCTGCGCCGCAACGGGATGCGCGCGGGCCGCCGCATCGAGGTCGACGGGGCGGTCCTGACGGTCTACGAGGGGTGAGCCGACGCCACCCGGAGGGGGCGGGAAGTGCCCGGAACCGGACTTGAACCGGTACGCCCGCGAGGGGCAGCGAGGTTTAAGCTCGCCGTGTCTGCATTCCACCATCCGGGCAGGCCATGGGCTCCGCGTACGAGGCTCCGACCCTATCGGGAGGCGTCCCCCGAACAGCGGACGAGCGACCCGATGTTGTCTTATTTTATTGACGTCTGAGGGTGCATCAGCCGCCGGAACGAGCCATCCGCACTTGCCAATAGCGTTACGCGAGGTGGGTGCGCACGTACGCGGAATGACGGAATTTCACCGTCCGAACAAGGGGGCTCCACCTGTTCTCGACGCGCCGGAGTGAGCGATCCCGGATCGCGCTCTCGGGGTCGGCCGTCATCCCCAGGTATGAGATCGCGCCCTGCGGTCCGACCTCGGTCGCCCCCCGGAACGGGAACTGCGGCTGACTTCACGCGCCGGTGGAGCGGAGACGATGGTGCGGTCCCCATGACCGAACGCCGTCGTCCCGAGGAGCACCCTTCCGTGTCCACCACACCCATCGCCGACCGGCGGACCACCTCCGTGGCCGCACGCGCCACGGACCTCTCGAAGATCTACGGCCAGGGCGAGACCCAGGTGGTCGCCCTGGACCGGGTCACCGTCGAGTTCCGGCAGGCCGAGTTCACCGCGATCATGGGGCCGTCCGGTTCCGGCAAGTCCACGCTGATGCACTGCGTGGCCGGCCTCGACACCTTCTCCTCGGGTTCGGTGCGGATCGGCGACACCGAACTGGGCTCCCTGAAGGACAAGCAGCTGACCAGGTTGCGCCGGGACAAGATCGGGTTCATCTTCCAGGCCTTCAACCTGCTGCCGACCCTGACCGCCCTGGAGAACATCACCCTCCCGATGGACATAGCGGGTCGCAAGCCCGACAAGGAGTGGCTGGACAGCGTGATCGGGATGGTCGGCCTCAAGGACCGGCTCGGCCACCGCCCCTCGCAGCTCTCCGGCGGTCAGCAGCAGCGCGTCGCCGTCGCCCGCGCCCTGGCCTCCCGGCCGGAGATCATCTTCGGTGACGAGCCGACCGGCAACCTCGACTCCCGCTCCGGCGCCGAGGTGCTCGGCTTCCTGCGCAACTCGGTGCGCGAGCTCGGCCAGACGGTGGTCATGGTGACCCACGACCCGGTGGCCGCCGCCTACGCGGACCGCGTGGTCTTCCTGGCGGACGGCCGGATCGTCGACGAGATGTACCGCCCGACCGCCGAGACCGTGCTCGACTTCATGAAGCAGTTCGACGCGAAGGGCCGTACCAGCTGATGTTCCGCACCGCCCTGCGCAACGTCCTCGCGCACAAGGCCCGGCTGCTGATGACCGTGCTCGCCGTCATGCTCGGCGTCGCGTTCGTCTCCGGCACCCTCGTCTTCACCAACACCATCTCGGACGCCTACCAGAACAGCTCCGCCAAGGGCTTCAAGGGCGTCGACGTCGCCGTCACCGCCAAGTACCAGGACTCCAAGGGCGACAAGGTCGGCAGGACGCCCGACCTCACCCAGGCGGTGCTCGACAAGGCCGGGAAGGTCCCCGGGGCCGCCTCCGCCACCGGGGTCGTCTCCGGCTTCACCGCCATCGCCGACAAGGACGGCAAGCTGATCGGCGGCGGCTGGCAGTCCGAGGGCGGCAACTACTGGGGCACCAAGGACGCCCGCTACCCGCTGGTCGGCGGCCACGCGCCGAGCGGCGCGAACGAGGTGCTGATCGACTCGAAGACCGCCGAACGGGCCGGTTACCAGGTCGGCGACACCGTGCGCATCTCGGTGAACGGCCCGGTCCTCACCCCGAGGATCGCCGGCATCTTCACCACCGACGACGGCAACGTCACGGCCGGCGGCAGCCTCGCCCTGTTCGACACGGCGACCGCCCAGCAGCTGTTCGGCAAGAAGGGCGCGTACGACGAGATCGACGTGACCGCGAAGCCCGGCACCGGCCAGGCCGCCCTCAAGTCCCAGCTGGACGCGGCCCTTCCGACGAAACTCGTGGAGACCACCACCGGCCACAAGCTCGCCGCCGACCAGGCGGAGCAGATCTCCAGCAGCATGAGCGGCCTGCGCCAGGGCCTGCTGGTCTTCGCCGGCATCGCGCTGTTCGTGGGCACGTTCATCATCGCCAACACCTTCACCATGCTGGTCGCCCAGCGCACCAAGGAACTGGCGCTGCTGCGGGCGGTGGGCGCCTCCCGCCGCCAGGTGACCCGTTCGGTGCTGATCGAGGCGTTCGTGGTGGGCGCGGTGGCCGGCGTGACCGGTCTGGTCGCCGGTATCGGCATCGGCGCCGGACTGCGCTCGCTGCTCGGCTCGTTCGGCGCGACCGTCCCGGACGGCCCCCTGGTGATCACGCCGGGCACGGTGGCCGCCGCGCTCGCCGTCGGCGTCGTCATCACCATGCTGGCCGCCTGGCTGCCCGGCCGCCGCGCCGCGAAGATCCCGCCGGTCGCCGCGATGAGCGCCCTGCACGCGGCCCCGACCACGAAGTCCCTGGTGCTGCGCAACACGATCGGCGCCCTGTTCTCGGCGGCGGGCGTCGCGGTGATCCTGGCGGCGACGACCATGAGCGGCAGCGACGGCCAGGCCCCGATGGGGCTCGGCGCGGTCCTCCTCATCATCGGTGTCTTCGTCCTCACCCCGCTGCTCTCCCGCCCGCTGATCGCGGCCGCGGCCCCGCTGCTGCGCGGGTTCGGCGTGTCCGGGAAGCTGGCCCGCCAGAACTCGGTGCGCAACCCGCGCCGCACCGCCGCCACCGCCTCCGCGCTGATGATCGGCCTGACCCTGATCACCGGTATGACGGTGATGGCGGGCAGCCTGCAGAAGTCCATCGACAGGATGGCGAGCTCCGCGATCCGCGCGGACTACGTCGTCTCGATGGCCAACGGCAACCCGCTCTCCCCCGACGTCGCGAAGAAGGTCGCGGCCACGGACGGCGTCACCGCCTCCAGCCCGCTGCGCAACGCACCCTCCCGGATCGACGGCGACACCGAATACCTGACCGGCGTCGACGGGGCGGCGATCGGCAGGCTGACCGACCTCACGGTCGACAGCGGCACCTTCCGGGTCGGCGGCTCGGACGTCGTCGTCGACGACGACACGGCGAAGACGCACGGCTGGAAGGCGGGTTCCGCCGTCACCGTCCACTTCGAGGACGGCAAGGCGCGGCGGATGACGGTCGCCGGGGTCTACCAGGGCAACCAGATGATCAACGGGATCATGCTCGACAACGCCACCCTCACCCCGCACGAGACCGACCCCGCCGACATGCAGGTCATGGTCAAGACGGCGGACGGAGCGTCGAGCGCGGCCAAGGACAAGCTGGAGAAGGCCCTCGGCTCCAACCCGGCGATCAAGGTCCAGGACAAGCAGGACCTGTCGAACTCCATCGCGCAGGCCTTCACGCTGATCCTGAACATGGTCTACGGCCTGCTCGCGATGGCGGTGATCGTCGCGGTCCTCGGTGTCGTCAACACCCTGGCCATGTCGGTGTTCGAACGCTCCCAGGAGATCGGCATGCTGCGCGCGATCGGCCTGGACCGCAAGGCGGTCAAGCGGATGGTCCGCCTGGAGTCCCTGGTCATCTCGCTCTTCGGCGGGGTGCTCGGCATCGGCCTGGGCGTGTTCTTCGGCTGGGCGGCCGGGCAGCTGGTCGGCGCGAAGATGCCCACGTACGAACTGGTCCTGCCGTGGACCAGGATGGCGGTCTTCCTCCTGCTGGCCGGCGTGGTCGGCGTGCTGGCCGCCCTGTGGCCGGCCCGGCGCGCGGCCCGCCTGAACATGCTGTCGGCGATCAAGTCCGAGTAGCGGCGGGTACGCCGAAGGGGCCCCACACGAGCGACGTGGGGCCCCTTTCGTGTCCTTGAGGGACTACCGGTGCCAGGTGCGGGTGCGCAGCGGCAGCCCCGAGGCACCCGACTCGGGCGTCCGCACCGCCAGCACCTGGTTGACGCCGATGCGGTTGCGTTCGAAGGCGAGGGCGGAGGCGGCCATGTACAGCCGCCAGACGCGGGCCCGCCCGGGACTGGTCAGCTGGACCCCGCGCCGCCACTCGGCCTCCAGGTTGGCCACCCAGCGGCGCAGGGTACGGGCGTAGTGCTCGCGGATCGACTCCACGTCCCGGACCTCGAACCCGGCCCGTTCCAGCTGGGTGACGGTGGTGCCGATCGGGGCGAGTTCGCCGTCCGGGAAGACGTAGGCGTCGATGAACTCGTCGACGCTGTAGGCCGACTCGTCGCGCTGCGGGCGCCGTGCGATCTGGTGGTTGAGCAGCCGCCCGCCGGGCTTCAGCAGCCCGTACAGGTGCTGCGCGTACTCCAGGTACCGCTCGGCGCCCACGTGCTCGGCCATCCCGATCGACGAGATCGCGTCGTACGGCCCGTCCCTGACGTCCCGGTAGTCCTGGACCCTGATCTCCACCCGGTCCGTCAGACCCTCGTCCGCGACCCGTTTACGGGCGTACGCGGCCTGCTCCTGGGAGAGGGTCACGCCGAGGACGCTCACGCCGTGCTCCCGGGCCGCGTGGATCGCCATGGAGCCCCAGCCGCAGCCGACGTCGAGCAGCCGCTGACCGGGGGTCAGGCCCAGCTTGAGGCAGACCAGTTCGAGCTTGTCGCGCTGCGCGGACTCCAGGGTGTCCGCGTCGCCGTCGGCCCCCCAGTAGGCGCACGAGTACACCATCGACGGGCCGAGGACGAGCTCGTAGAAGTCGTTCCCCACGTCGTAGTGGTGGCTGATGGCCTGCCGGTCGCTGCGGCGGGTGTGCAGGTGCCGGCGTCTGCGCACCTCCTCGCGGGGCGGGGCGGGCGGCAGGGGCGGTCCGGCGAGTCTCAGCAACTCCCGGACGGCTGCCCGCACCCCGGGATCGCGCAGCGCCTGGCCGAGGGTACGGCCGTCCTCCCCGCGCTCCCAGACGAGACCGGCCACCGACTCCAGTGCGGTGTAGAGGTCACCTTCGATGTCCAGGTCACCGGCGACCCAGGCACGGGCCAGGCCCAGTTCGCCCGGTCTGAACAACATGCGGCGCAGGGCACGGCGGTTGCGCAGGACGAGCGCCGGCGCGTCCGGCGGACCGGCCTGCGAGCCGTCCCAGGCCCGCAGCCGTACCGGGAGCGGGACTCCCAGCACCTGCTCGGCAATACTCCTCAGCCGCGACGCGGCGTCGGCCATGGTGCACACCTCCAAGACGTCGATCCCGGATGCCGGGTACCACGTAAACACCGCTGGGGCCCGGCCGCACTCCCCCGTCCGCGTTACAACTGGGCAAAACAGCTGTAGGGGCCATGCAGTTCACCGGGTTCCGGGAACGCCGAAGGACCTCCCGCACCACGGATGGCGGGAGGTCCTTCGGGTGGTTCAGCGACCGGTGACCGCGGTCAGGAGGCCTTGGCCTTCTCCTCGGTCTTGGGGGCGGCGACCGGCGCCGGCTTGGCGGCCTCGTAGAACTCCTCGCGGGGGTTCTCCATGGCGCCCAGGGAGACGACCTCGCGCTTGAGGAACATGCCGAGCGTCCAGTCGGCGAAGATGCGGATCTTGCGGTTCCAGGTCGGCATCGCCAGACCGTGGTAGCCACGGTGCATGTACCAGGCGAGACGGCCCTTGAGCTTGATCTTCGTCTTGCCCAGGACGATCATCGCGACGCCCTTGTGCAGACCGAGACCGGCGACCGCGCCCTTGTTGGAGTGGCTGTACTCCTTCTGCGGGAAGCCCCGCATGCCGGAGACCACGTTGTCGCCGAGGACCTTCGCCTGGCGCAGCGCGTGCTGCGCGTTCGGCGGGCACCAGGCGTTCTCGACGCCGGCCTTGCGGGCGGCGACGTCCGGCACCTGGGCGTTGTCGCCCGCGGCCCAGATGTAGTCGGTGCCCTGCACCTGGAGGGTCGGCGCGGTGTCGACGTGACCACGGGGGCCGAGCGGCAGGCCGAAGCGGGCCAGCGCCGGGTTCGGCTTGACACCGGCGGTCCACACGATCGTGTTGGAGTCGACCTCGAGGCCGTTCTTCAGCACCACGTGACCGTCGACGCAGGAGTCCATCGAGGTGGAGAGGTAGATCTCCACACCGCGGCTCTCCAGGTGCTCCTTGCCGTACAGGCCGAGCTTCGGGCCGACCTCGGGGAGGATCTTGTCGGCGGCGTCCACCAGGATGAAGCGCATGTCCTCGCGGGACACGTTCTTGTAGTACTTCGCCGCGTCGCGGGCCATGTCCTCGACCTCGCCGATGGTCTCCGCGCCCGCGAAGCCACCGCCGATGAAGACGAAGGTGAGCGCCTTGCGGCGGATCTCCTCGTCGGTCGTGGAGTCGGCCTTGTCCAGCTGCTCGAGGACGTGGTTGCGCAGGCCGATGGACTCCTCGATGCCCTTCATGCCGATGCCCTGCTCGGCGAGGCCGGGGATCGGGAAGGTGCGGGAGACCGCGCCGAGCGCGATGACCAGGTAGTCGAAGGGCAGCTCGTACGCCTCGCCGACGAGCGGCGCGATCGTGGCGACCTTGCGGTCCTGGTCGATGGTGGTGACCCGGCCGGTGAGGACCTCCGCCTTCGGCAGGACGCGTCGCAGCGGGACGACGACGTGCCGAGGGGAGATGCTGCCGGCGGCGGCTTCGGGGAGGAAGGGCTGGTAGGTCATGTACGACCGGGGGTCGACGACCGTGACGGTCGCCTCGCCGTAGCGCATCTTCTTGAGGATGCGCCGAGCTGCGTACAGGCCTACGTACCCACCGCCTACTACGAGGATCCTGGGACGCTCCGTGGTGCTCATGGCATCGAGTATCCACCCGCCCGGAGAGGCCTGCTCGTGCGCCCCTTCACAAGCTTTCACGGGGGTCGTGCTACACTCCGCGGCCCACGTGACACAGGTCATGGTCATCGGCGGGAACCCACTTCCGATACGACCCGTTGTCAATGCCGCGTGAGCTGCCTCTCCAGGCTTCCGGGGGCGCCGTGAGGGCACCCGATGTCACCCGCACGAGCGCCTCCAGGCACCCTCCCCGGACGCTCTCCTGAGCACCCGCCAGGGCCTGTTGAGACCCCTTACGGCCCAACAGGCCCCTCCGGACCCCCCACCTGCGCCGAAATCCTTGTGAAGAACTTCACGAAGGTTTCCGGCGGAGTGTCGTGGCACGGCGTGTCACGGGCCGAAAATCCGCTCATCCGGGGACCTGACCTGCTCAGTCGAGACCTCCGGACACCGCTACGCGATGGACCAGGCGATGCCGTCCAGGATGTCGTGCTCGCTCACCACGACCTCCGTCGCACCCACCCGTTCCATGATCGACTGAAGGACGAGAGCGCCCGCGCCGATCACGTCCACCCGGCCCGGGTGCAGGGAGGGAACGGCCGCCCGCTCGGCGTGCGTCGACCGCAGCAGCCACTCGGTGATCTCCCGGACCCGCGCGTAGGGGATGCGGGAGTGGTGGATGGCGGCGGAGTCGTACTCCGGCAGGTCCTGGTGGATCGCCGCGAGGGTGGTGACGGAGCCCGCGAGACCGACCAGGGTGCGCGCCTCGCGCAGCGGCACGGTCTCCTCCGCGAGATCGAGGGCATGCTCGATGTCGGCCCACATGGCGGCGGTCTCGGCCTCGGTCGGCGGGTCGCTGACCCGCCCCTCGTGCACCAGGTGCCGCTCGGTCATCCGCACACAGCCCACGTCCACGGACCGCGCGGCCCGCACGTGCGCGTCACCGACCACGAACTCGGTCGAACCACCGCCGATGTCCACCACGAGGAACGGCGTGGCGAGGTCGCGCCGGCCCCCCA
The DNA here is from genome assembly GCF_055562175.1 of Streptomyces sp. NPDC020958. Classification (NCBI taxonomy): domain Bacteria; kingdom Bacillati; phylum Actinomycetota; class Actinomycetes; order Kitasatosporales; family Streptomycetaceae; genus Streptomyces; species Streptomyces sp. NPDC020958. Next base: position 107,625 of record NZ_JBVHFU010000004.1, read on the forward strand.
GCTCCCTGGTGGCACCGGTGAAGGAGAACTCGGCCTCCTGGTCGCCGGTGATGACCTCGGGCTCGACACCGAGGATGTCCAGCACGCCCCGCACGAACTCGTCCCGGTTCTCCGCGTCCCGGGACGCCGAGGTGGCCACGAACCGCAGCCGCTCGGCGCCGTGCTCCTTGATGACCGCCGCGTACTCCCGGCAGGCGGCGAACGTCCGCGCGAGCGCCTCCGGCGCGAGCCGCCCCGTCCGGTCGACGCCCTGCCCGAGCCGGACGATCGTCATACGGCGGTCCAGGTCGACGAGCTCCCCCGTCTCCGGGTCCACGTCGGCGACGAGCAGCCGGATGGAGTTGGTGCCACAGTCGATGGCGGCGACGCGGGTCACTTGTCGTCCTCCGGGGTGTGCGTCGGCGCCGGGTCACCGGCGAGCGTCACGCAGGCCCCCTTGGCCCACCACTCCGGCAGCATCGCGATCGCCTCGTCGCCGAGCGGGTTCACGCCCGGCCCGGCGGCCAGCGAGTGCGCCACCAGCACGTGCAGGCACTTCACCCGGTCCGGCATCCCCCCGGCGCTGGGGAACCCGGTCAGCTCCTCGATCTCGTCCCGGCGCCGGACGTAGTCCTCGTGCGCGGCCCGGTACGCCGCCGCCAGCTCCGGATCGCTCTCCAGCCGCGCCGTCATCTCCTTCATCACGCCGTTGGCCTCCAGCGTCCCGATCGCGGACGCGGCCTTCGGGCACGTCAGGTAGTACAGCGTCGGGAACGGCGTCCCGTCCGGCAACCGCGGCGCGGTCTCCACGACGTCCGGCTGCCCGCAGGGGCACCGGTGCGCGATCGCCCGCAGCCCGCGCGGCGGCCGCCCGAGCTGCTGCTTGAAGGCCTCGACGTCGGCGTCGGTGGGCTCGGTACGCTCAGTGGCGGGCGGAGGCGTGTGCATGACTGTGTTCTGCGTGGCTTTCTGTCGGTTCACTGGTCGGACGCGTCGGACTTGTCGACGCCGTCCCAGACGTTCGCGTACCAGGGCCGGTCGGCCGCCCCGAGGTACACGTGCGCCTGCCGGGCGGCACCGGGGTCGATCACGACGTACCCGGTCTCCCCCGGCATCACGTAGTGCAGCCGCTGCCGGATCTGCTGCTCGGCGTACGAGTCGTCCTGCCACCGCGCCTTCAGGTCGCGCAGCTGCTCGACCCGCTGCCTGGCCTGCCGCTGCTGACGCTGCTGGTCGGCGATCTCGGCGCGCTGGGAGACGTACTGCCGCATCGGATAGGCGAGCGCCACGATCATCGTGCACAGCACGATCGCGAGCAGCGCCGCGCGCCCGGTCAGCCGGGAGCGGCGGGCCTGACGCTTGGTCTGGGAGCGGTAGACCCGGGCCGCCGTCTGCTCGCCGAGCAGCTTGAGCCTGGTCGCGGTGGAGAACCGGTCCCGGTCCCTCACGGCCATGTCCCCGCCTCCCTGATACGTGCGTACGTCCCCGCACACGGTACGGGACCGCGTTCGGGGACGTACGTACGACTGGCTAAGCCTTACCCACGAGAGGGGGTACCGGCTCAGCCCTTGAAGCGGGGGAACGCGGAGCGGCCGGCGTACACCGCCGCGTCGTCGAGGATCTCCTCGATGCGCAGCAGCTGGTTGTACTTGGCGACACGCTCGGAGCGGGCCGGGGCGCCGGTCTTGATCTGGCCGCAGTTGGTGGCGACGGCCAGGTCGGCGATGGTGACGTCCTCGGTCTCGCCGGAGCGGTGGGACATCATGCACTTGAAGCCGTTGCGCTGGGCGAGCTCGACGGCGTCCAGGGTCTCGGTGAGCGAGCCGATCTGGTTCACCTTCACCAGCAGGGCGTTCGCGGTGCCCTCCTCGATACCGCGGGCCAGGCGCTCCGGGTTGGTGACGAACAGGTCGTCGCCGACCAGCTGGACCTTGTCGCCGAGCTTGTCGGTGATGACCTTCCAGCCTGCCCAGTCGTCCTCGAACAGCGGGTCCTCGATGGAGACCAGCGGGTACGCGGCGACGAGCTCCTCGTAGTACTCGGTCATCTCGGCGGCCGAGCGGGACTTGCCCTCGAACTCGTACTTTCCGTCCTTGTAGAACTCGGACGCGGCGACGTCGAGCGCGAGCGCGATCTGCTCACCGGGGACGTAACCGGCCTGCTTGATCGCCTCCAGGATGAGGTCGAGCGCGGCGCGGTTGGACTCGAGGTTCGGGGCGAAGCCGCCCTCGTCGCCGAGGCCGGTGGACAGACCCTTGGCCTTCAGGACCTTCTTCAGGGTGTGGTAGACCTCGGCACCCCAGCGCAGCGCCTCCGAGAAGGACTCCGCGCCGATCGGGGCGATCATGAACTCCTGGATGTCCACGTTGGAGTCCGCGTGCGAGCCGCCGTTGAGGATGTTCATCATCGGCACCGGCAGCAGGTGCGCGTTCGGGCCGCCCAGGTAGCGGAACAGCGGCAGGTCGGACGCCTCGGAGGCGGCGTGCGCGACGGCGAGGGAGACACCGAGGATGGCGTTGGCGCCGAGCGAGCCCTTGTTGTCGGTGGCGTCCAGGTCGAACATCGCCTGGTCGATCAGGCGCTGCTCGGTGGCGTCGTAGCCGACCAGCTCCGGGCCGATCTGCTCGATGACGGCGAGGACGGCCTTCTCGACGCCCTTGCCGAGGTAGCGGTTGGGGTCGCCGTCACGGAGCTCGATGGCCTCGAAGGCGCCGGTGGAGGCGCCGGACGGGACGGCGGCACGACCCGTGCTGCCGTCGTCGAGGCCGACCTCGACCTCGACCGTGGGGTTACCTCGGGAGTCCAGGATTTCCCGGGCTACGACGACGTCGATGGACGGCACGAGCATCTCCTTCTTGGGATGTGACGCTGGTTGTGCGGGGCGCACGCGGACCTGGTCGGCCCTTGCTCAGCCTTGCGACTAGAGCCTAACCGGCCCAGGGCCGTCAGCCGGCCGACCGACCGGCCCGTGGACACCCTGACGGTACTCATTGTTCACGCGCGGAACAAAGGGGGGTCCCGATGAAGAACGGGAGAAGAGCGGGTCAAGGAGCGTGACCGCAAAGAGAAACCCCGCTCCGGCGCGTTCGGGGGGAAACGCACCGGAGCGGGGCCCGTGGGGGACGGGGGTGACCCCCCAGGTTCTTACTTCAGGTGCAGCTGCTGGCCCGGGTAGATGACGTCGGCGTCGTCGACGATGTCCTTGTTCAGCTTGAACAGCGCCTGCCAACCACCCTTCACCTTGTGCTTCTCGGCGATCGAGCTGAGGGTGTCGCCCTTGACGACCTTGTACTCGCCGTCGCCCTTCTTGACCTTCTTGCCGGTCGGGGTGGTGACGGTCTTCTTGGCGGCCGGGCGGTCGGCGGAGCGGGAGGCGGCCTGGGTGCCGGTCGTACGGCTGCTCGTGCCGGCGCTGCCGCTGCTCGACGAGCCGGCGGAGCTGGAGCTGGACGAGCTGGAGGTGCCGCCGGTGTAGGCGGCGCCGGACAGGCCCTTGCCGCAGACCGGCCAGGCGCCCTTGCCCTGGGCGGCGAGGACCTTCTCGGCGACCTGGATCTGCTGCGCCTTGGTGGCCTGGTCGGCCTGCGGGGCGTAGGCGGTGCCGCCGTACGCGGCCCAGGTGGAGGCGGAGAACTGCAGACCGCCGTAGTAGCCGTTGCCGGTGTTGATCGACCAGTTGCCGCCGGACTCGCACTGGGCGACGGTGTCCCACTCGGAGGCGGTGGCGGCGGAGGCGCCACCGGCCGCCATCAGCGGGGCGGCGACGGCGGCACCGGTGACACCGGCGACGGCGATGGCGCGGACGGCCTTGGACGGACGACGGTGCTTGCCCTTGCCGGAAAACAGCATGGAAGATCCCCTCACCGACGCCTGCGAGGTGAGCTGTCGGGTTCGGGCCGGTTGAGTTGCCCGGCCGCACGGCCCGCTCTCGCGAGACGCGCGGCTCCACCCCTAGCCGGTTCCGGCGGCCTTTCGGCCGTGAGGCCCCTGAGGGCTCAACTGCCGGACCCGGCGCTTACCTTGGGTCCCCCGCTCCTGCCTACGGCGCTTGACGCGACGACTGTTCCCGGGCGGCCGCTGGCAGGACTCGGCGTTGCGACAGCCGGGGCTCGCGGTGACGAGCGGCCTCGACCGTAAACAGACGATCAGGTGAATTTCAAAGATGATCAGGGCTTCTGAGACTCATCCCACACTTTCACCAAAGCGGACAATAATCTCCAAACGGGGCGTCAACTCCCGCCCCATTTGGCCCGTTCAGCTACCGAGTTTCAGGGTCTGACCGGAGGCGATGTCGTTCGGGTCGGCGCCGATGTCGGCCTTGTTCACCGCGTAGAGCGCGCGCCACCCGCCGTCGAGGCCAAGGGAGTCGGCGATGGAGGCGAGGGTGTCGCCGTCACGGACGGTGTAGGTACCGGCGGCGTCGGCGGAGGCGTGACGGCCGGAGGATGCGACCCCCTGACCTTTTGTCACACTTTCGTCCGCCGAGTCACCGCGATGCTTGCCGCCGCTGCTGACGGCACCCGTGTCGACCAGACTCCAAGAGCCGCCGGTCTGCCACGAGTGGTCCGAGTCGTCACTGGAGTCCGGAATCACCGGATTCTCGTGGGCCTTCGAGGAGGCGGAGGCAGAAGGTGCCGACTTGTCCACCTTGCCCGCACTGTCGGATGTGCCGGAAGTGGGCGCCTTCGAGGTGTCACTCGCGCTGGAACTCGGAGCAGGGGACGCGGATTCGGTCCCGGGGCCCTTCGTCGCGGACGACGCGCCGGAGTCGCCGGAGTCACTCGTGGAGGACGAGTCCGACAAACCGGAGGACGAGTCGGCAGAACCCGAGGAGCTGGATGACCCGTCGAGGCCCGTGTCGACGTTCACCGAGGCGTCGTCCGACGAGAGCCCGGCCAGCAGGGCACAGGTCCGCCAGGGCTTGGTGCCCTGGTCCGCGAGTATCTTCTCGGCGACCGCGATCTGCTGCGAACGGCTCGCCTGGTCGGGCGTGGCGGCGTAGTCCGTACCGCCGTACTTGTCCCAGTCGTCCTGGGACATCTGCAGTCCGCCGTAGTAGCCGTTGCCGCTGTCCATGCTCCAGGAGCCGGCGCTCTCGCACTCGGCCACCTTGTCCCAGGTGGTGTCGTCGGCCGCGTTGGCGCTCGCCGCACCCAGCAGCGGGATGGCGATGGCGGAGCCGGTCACTCCGGCCGCGACGAGAAGAGCCGGAGCCTGACGGGGGCGACGGTGACGACCGTTCCCGGAGAGCATGCGGAAACCTTTCGAGCGACAGCGGTGACCTGCGCGACGGGTCCCGCAGGGGCGCCGCGCTGATGGGTGAACGTATCGGCAGACGATCACTTGTCACAAGTTAATGCCGCGCAGATCACGTGAAGATCACAGACTTGAGCAGGCTTCACGTTCTGCTCGACTCCCTGTAGCCCCCACCATGACCTCAAGGGGTGGAACACGTGACTCCTCCCCCGGCTGAAGCTGGGGGCTTCTCGCTATGCCGGGTTGGCGTCGCGACGGACCAGCCCGGCCCGTAGAACGTTGATGGCTCCCACTGTGTCGGCGTGCGCGTGGTGGCCGCACGAGACGCAGTGGAACTTTTCCTGTGTGGGCCGGTTCTCCTTGGCGGTGTGCCCGCATTCGGGGCAGGTGCGGGAGGTGTTGCGGGGGTTCACGGCGATCACTTCTCGTCCGGCGCTCTCAGCCTTGGCGTGCAGGATCGTCAGGAACACCCCCCATCCGGCGTCGTTGATCGACGTGTTGAGCCCTGCCTTCGCGGCGGCCCCGTTGGGCAGGAACGCGCCCGGCTGACCGGGGTCGGGTTTCGGTGCGGGGGCCTTGCTCATGTTGCGGATCTTGAGGTCTTCGTGCGCGATGAAGTCGTGTGCGCGGACCAGTTGGAGGGCGGTTTTGTGTGCGTGGTCGAGCCGCTGGCGCCGCACCTTGCCGTGCAGTTGGGCGACCTTGTCCACTGCGCGCTGGTGGTTGGCGGTGCGGTCCTTGGCCTTGCGTCGTGGGAACCGGGACAGGGCCTGCTGCGCGGCTTCGAGTTTCGCGGCGGCCTTGCGCCCGTGGCGCGGGTTGGGGACGAAATCGCCGTTCGAGTCGGCGAGGAAGTTCGCGATGCCCAGATCGATCCCGGCCACGGATCCGGTTGCGGGCAGCGGTTCGGGCTGGTCCTGTTCGGCGGTCAGCACGACGAACCACTTTCGGCCCTCGCGCTTGACCGAGACGGTCTTGATGTGGCCGGCCACAGCGCGGTGCTGGTTGACCTTCACATGCCCGACGCCTTGGAGGCGGACGCGGGTGGTCGCATCGTGCGGGGTGGAGTTCCACCGGCAGCCGTCCCCGTCCCTGGGGAAGTCCACCGTGTCGAACCAGCTCACCCCGCGGAAACGCGGGTAGCCGGGCGTGTCGCCGGACTTGACCCGGCGGAAGAACGCGGCGAACGCCTTGTCGAGACGGCGCAAGGTGGCCTGCTGCGAACTGAACGACCAGCGGCCCTGACGTTCCGGGTCGAACGCCCGGATCTCCTTGAGCTGCGCGGACTGCATCCCGTACGTGACGGTGGTCTTCGAGACGTGCTGGTAGGCGTCGCGGCGTTCCTGTAACGCTCCGTTGTAGAGGGAGCAGTGATCCCGCAGCATCTCGGCCAGCGCCTGCTCCTGGCGGACGGTGGGCCGCAGGAGGAACTTGTACGCACGGATCATCCAGCCCACCCCCTCCGGTCGGGTTCGCTTGACCTTACTACACTTGGCGTATGTCACCGCGCTGGGAGCCAGATCCCGATGTCCGACGAGGAAATCATGTCATTTTCAACCTCCACGCACACTTGGTGTTTGTCACGAAGTACCGGCGGCAGATCTTCAACGACGAGATGCTGACGCGCTGCGAGGCGATCATGCGGGACGTGTGCGAGAGCTTCGGTGCGGAACTGCGCGAGTTCAACGGCGAGGGCGATCACGTCCACCTGCTCGTGCACTACCCGCCGAAAATCGCCCTGTCCAAGCTCGTCAACTCCCTCAAGGGCGTCAGCTCCCGATATCTGCGCGCGGAGTACACCGGCCGGATCAACCGGATCGGGACGGGCTCGGTGTTCTGGTCCCCGTCCTACTTCGCGGGGTCCTGCGGCGGCGCACCGCTGAGCATCGTCAAGGACTACATCGAGAACCAGAAGCGCCCAGCCTGACCGTCACCCCGAAGAGCAGAGATCTCCGGCGCTGCGCGCCTCCGAGCCGAGGATCGCAATCCCGCCCGGCCTGAAGGCCGGGATTCCCTGCGAAGAACAAGGGATGGCCCAGATCCAGGCCCAGAAAGCGGCACCCGTACGCCCGATGCGGTCGAACTTGTGGACCACGATCACATCGATGAGGCCCTGCCGGGCGGCAGCCTCCAGACGCAGCATGGCCGGAGGCTCGACGATCGCTCCTGATACCCCGACGTCCTTGAAAATCAACTCAGGGGACAGGACCCACCCGGCCCGAGCACCGACATAGGCACGCCCGGCCCGCTCCTGGACATCGAGCCCGTATCCCTGCGTCTGCTCCTGCGTCGACACGCGCAGCATCAAAGCTGCTCGAACTGTACGAACCGGTTCCGGCCCACGGTTGACCGCAGGCGCAGACACCGCTGTAGCGTTGCCCACGTCAGCCCCTCCACGGCTGGCAAGGTCCTGGAGCCCTGGCCGGCTCTGGGACCTCTTGCGTTGCTGGGAACCTAACGCGCCACAACGGACAGTGTTGTAAAACGGGTGGAATTCCCTCGTGAGTGCCTGTTTGCCGATGAATCCGGATGAGAGCCGGTATCTGTGCGACAGGGCATGCACGGGCCAACTCCGGATACGGTTTTCTCGTGAACGTGCCGAACACCGCTCCTGAACTCTTCACCTGGGAGTTCGCCGCCGACCCCTACCCGGCCTACGCCTGGCTGCGTGAGCATGCTCCCGTTCACTGGACGAAGCTCCCCAGCGGGGTGGAGGCATGGTTGGTGACCCGTTACGCCGACGCACGCCAGGCCCTCGCGGACGGACGGCTCTCGAAGAACCCCGACCATCACGCCCAGGACGCGCACGGCAAGAGCAGAACCGGCATCCCCGGTGAGCGCAGCGCCAATCTCATGACGCATCTGCTCAATATCGACCCGCCGGACCACACACGTCTGCGCCGCCTCGTCTCCAGGGCGTTCACTCCGCGCCGCGTGGCTCACATGGCGCCTCGGGTCCAGGAGTTGACCGATGACCTCATCGACCGGTTCGCTCCGCAGGGCAGGGCCGACCTCATCCACGACTTCGCCTTTCCCCTTCCCATCTATGCGATCTGCGACCTGCTCGGCGTGCCGCACGAGGATCAGGACAAGTTCTGCGAGTGGGCCGGCATGATGATCCGGCACGGCGGCGGACCACGCGGCGGCGTCGCCCGGTCCGTCAAGAAGATCCGCGACTACCTCGCCGAACTCATCCACCGCAAACGGGGCAACCTCGGTGATGACCTGATCTCGGGGCTGATCCGCGCCTCCGACCACGGGGAGCACCTCACCGAGAACGAAGCCGCCGCAATGTGCTTCGTACTTCTGTTCGCAGGTTTCGAGACCACCATCAACCTCATCGGCAACGGCGTGTACGCGCTGCTGCGCAACCCCGCGCAACGGGCCCGGCTCCTGAAGTCGATCGAGGCCGGTGACACCGGGCTGCTCGACACCGGGATCGAGGAGCTGCTCCGCTACGACGGGCCGGTGGAGCTGGCCACCTGGCGCTACGCCACCGAGCCCCTCACCATCGGCGGTCGGCGGATCGCCACCGGCGACCCGGTCCTCGTCGTCCTCGCCGCCGCGGACCGCGATCCAGCACGGTTCGCGGAACCCGACACACTCGACCTCGCCCGCGCGGACAATCAGCACCTCGGGTACGGCCACGGCATCCACTACTGTCTCGGCGCGCCCCTGGCCCGTCTCGAAGGCCGTACCGCGCTCGAGACGCTGCTACGCCGCCTCCCCGATCTCCGGCTCGCAGCAGACCCCGCCGACCTGCGCTGGCGGGGCGGACTCATCATGCGGGGACTGCGGGAGCTCCCCGTGGAGTTCACCGCACGCTGATCAGGGAGAGCCTTCCGCCGCCCTGATCGCGTCCCGGTACGTGCGGGCTGCTGCTCTGAGGGCTGCTTCGGGGTCCACGCCCTCCGTTTCGGCGCGGGCTGCCAGGGCCAGGAGTTCGTAGCCGATGCCCTCGCCGGTGGGGAGGGGGACGTCCAGGCCCGCGGTGCGGACGCGGGAGGTGAGTTTGGCGGCGAGGGCGAGGCCGGGCTGGCCGAGGGGGACGCCGTCGGTCACCGACTTCCGCTGCTTCTCCGCCGCCTTGGTCCGCAGCCAGTGCTCCTTGACCTCTTCCGGCGTGGACGCGGTCTCGTCGCCGAAGACGTGCGGGTGGCGGTGGATGAGCTTGGCTACGATGCCGCCGGCCACGTCGTCCACCGAGAACGGGGCGTCGGGGTCCTCCTCCGCTATCCGCGCGTGGAAGACGACCTGGAGAAGGACGTCGCCCAGTTCCTCGCGCAGTTCGTCGCGGTCGCCGGCCTCGATCGCCTCGACCAGTTCGTAGGCCTCCTCGATGGCGTACTTCGCCAGGCCCTCGTGGGTCTTGCGGGAGGACCAGGGGCACTCCTCGCGGATGCGGTCCATGACCTGGACGAGGTCGAGCAGGCGGGCGCCCGGCAGGTCGTAGGAGGCGGGGAGCAGCTCCAGCTCGGGCATCCGGACCCGGCCGGAGCCGGCGAGGCGGGCCAGGCCGTCGGTGAGGGCGGGTTCGCCCTCACCCGTCGCGACGACCACCACGGTGCGGCCGCCGGCGCAGGCGTCGACCAGTTCCCCGGCGGTGGGTGCGGCCTCGTCCACGGCCGTCCCGGCCTCCCGTAGGTAGGGCAACTGCGGATGTGCGCCGTCGGCGCACAGCACGCGGTCCGCCGTGCGCAGCGCCTGCCAGGCGGGCCAGGACAGCAGGCCGGGGGCGACCCGATGGCTGGTGGTGAGCAGGACGATGCGGCCGGGGTCGGTGGCGGTGCCGGCTTCCGGGGTGGTGGGTTCGGGGCTGGTGGTGTTCACGCTCCGAACGTAACGCACGGCCGTCGCCGACCTCGCGCTTTGTCCACAGCCCCGGGGTGATCAAGCGATCGTATGACCGCCATCCCAGCCCGGGTGTCGGCCCGGGTGTCGCCCGGGGCCCGGGTGCCGGGTGCCTTACGCCGACACCTGGCTCCCTGCCGAGGTGACCTCCCGTACCCACGGTGTCTTGGCGTCCACCCGGCTGCTCTTCTGGACGTCCCAGGCGCCGTAGCGCGGGTTGAGGTCGACGTGGAGTTCCTCGGAGGCCCGGGAGAGGGCCTTCCAGAAGGCGGGCTGCGAGGTGTCGGTGCCGAGGACCTGGGCGAGCTTGTTGGCCTCCACCTGGAAGCGGAGGTTGTCGTCCAGCTGCCGGGGGGCGATGCCGTACTTCTGGAGCCAGGCGGCCTGGAGCGCCTTGGCGCCGCCGGCCTGCCGTTCCAGGCGGGCGCGCATCTCCTCGACGTCCTTGCGGGAGACGCTGACGCCCGCGTCCCGGGCGGCGCGGTGCAGCACCCGGTCGAGGACCATGTTGTAGAGGGTGTCCCGGGTGAGGCTGCTGGTGGCGGAGAGCACCTGCTGGTACTGCGCCTGGTCCGGTACCGCGGCCCGCTGGGCCCGGCGCACCTCGTTCACGCGGTTCTCCAACTGCGTGACGGTGATCCGCTCGCCGCCGACGACGGCCGCCGCACCCGGGTGGGCGCCGCCCGAGCAGGCGGTGAGGAGGGGGGCCGCGGCGGCGATCGCGGCGGACAGGACGAGCGCGGTGCGACGGCGGCGGTGCAAGGAGGCCTCCCGAGGAGATTGTGCGACGGTGCACAAGGTCTTGCGGTGATCGATGGTAGGCAGTGGGCAAGCTCTGGCCAACCCATTCGACCAACGATTCACACACGCATCCGGCACCGCCGCGCCACCCCCCGGAAGGGTTTGCGGGTCGTCCCTCCCCGTGAACGGGGCTCAGCCCGTGATCGCCACCGGGGCGTCCCACGCGTCGCGGTCCACGGTGATCGTGTAACCGCCGCGGGTCTCCTTGCTGTTGACCAGGTACTGGTGCGCCCGGCTGTGCCCGGTGAACTGCGTCGAGCCGAACGGCCAGTCCGCGGTGGTGGTGTTCTGCTTGTCCCACAGTGCGTACCAGAGGTTGCCCGGCAGGTCCGTCTTGTCCGTGGCGTTCGCGATCGCCTTGGCGCTGGAGCTGGTGAAGCCGTAGAGGCCCGCGCGGTACGTCTTGGCGCGCAGTTCCTTGTCGAAGGCGCGGACGTACGTCAGCACGGCGTTGTTGCACGACGTGTTCGTCGTGTCGTACGCCTCCATGTCGAGGTAGATCGGGCTGCCGGCCTTCATCCCGAGGGCGGCGGCCTTGGCCACGGCGTCGTCCGCCTCGGAGGTGCCCACGGCGGCCGCGGTGGAGGCGCTGATCTTCACGGAGCCGCCGGATCCGCAGGACGGCTGGGAGCCGACGTAGAGCGGGACGAGCTTCCAGCCGAGCGTGGAGACGGACTTGACCCAGGAGGCGGTGAGGTTGGGCTGGTTGCAGCCGCGGTTCTTGCCTCCGATGTAGACGGCGGCGGCGCCGTAGAAGCCGGTGTTCCACGCCTTCATCGCGGCGAGGGAGGGTGCGGCGCAGGTGTCGAAGGCCCGGCCGGTGAACGTCTTCTGGGCGGGCCAGGTGGTGGCCGCCATGGAGGTCTGCGCGGCTATCCCGGCGCCGGCGACGACGGCGGCGCCCGCGACGCCCCAGGTGATGTATCTGCGCTTCTTCGACTGGCGATGGCTGGACATACCGGATCCCACCCCTGTGTGTGCACTATGCAAGAAAGTCCTGCGGAAAACGGACGGCAACCTATCAGGCGCGGTGGGACTAGCCGCGCACCTGCCCCAGCCACTGCAGCGTGCGCCGGACCTCCGCCGCTATGGGGTGTCCGGGCCCGTGCAGCCGCTCGACGTCGAAGAGCAGCCGGGTGAGGGTGTCGTGGGCGGCCGGCCGGTCGCCGAGGGCGAGCAGCAGGTGCCCGATCCGGCGGCGCACGTCGTGGGCGAGCTGGGGGTCGCCGGCCACGTACTGGTTCTCGTAGTAGGGCAGCAGCGCGCGGTACTCGGCGAGTGCCGCCGCCGGTTCGCCGAGTTGTTCCAGGCACTGGGCGATCTCGTAGCGGAAGCGCAGGGCCTGTGGGTCGGCCTGGCCGGCCTCGGCGGCGCGTTCGTCGGCGAGCCGGCGCAGCTCGGGCAGCGCGCGCCGGTACTGCCCGTCGTCCATGAGGGTGGCCGCGTACTGCTTGCGCAGGGTCCGTACGACCGTGGAGCGCTCCCCGTGCTGGTCGGCGGCGACCGGCAGGATCGCGCCCAGGATGTCGACGGCCTGGGTGATCCGCCCCTCCCCGAGCAGCCGTTTGACCTCGTCGACGGCGGTGGCGACGTCGGGCCGGGCGGGGACGGCGGCCACGGGGGCGGCGGGCTGCGGTGCGGGCGTGCGCGCGCGGTCCGGCCAAGGGGCGTGCGGGCGCAGGAAGGGGCGTGTCGGGTCCAGTGGCGCTCCGGAGGGCGTTCCGCGCGCGGGCAGGAGGGACGCCAGGTCCTCGTAGACCTCCTGCGCGGACGCCGGCCGGTGCTGCGGGTCCTTGGCCAGCAGGCGCAGGACGAGGCTTTCCAGCGGCTCCGGGGCCTCGGGGCGGATCCGGCGCACCGGCACCGGTGGTTCGTACAGGTGGCGGTGGAGCACGCCGAGGGCCGTGGAACCAGCGAACGGCACCTCGCCGCTGAGCAGTTCGTGCAGCAGTACGCCGAGTGCGTACAGGTCGGTGTACGGGCCGACCGCGCCGCCCATCGCCTGTTCGGGCGCCATGTAGGCGGGCGAGCCGATCGGGGAGCCGGTGTGGGTGAGCCGGGTGGTGTCCGTGTCCATGACGGAGGCCACGCCCAGGTCGAGGACGGTGACCGTGCCGTCCTGCTTCACCATCACGTTGCGCGGCTTGAGGTCGCGGTGGACGATCGGCACCGCGTGCACGGCGCTCAGCACGGCGCACAGTTGCGCGGCCACCGCCACCGCCCACTGCCACGGGTAGGGGTCGTGTTCCGCCAGGTGGTCGGAGAGGTCGGCGCCGTCCACGTACTGCATGACGAGGAACAGTTCCTCGCCCTCGCTGCCCGCGTCGTGCACGGTGACCAGTCCCGGGTGGTCGACCTGCGCGGTCACCCGGCACTCGCGCAGGAACCGCCGGCGCAGTTCCTCCGCCTCCGCGCCGGCCACCTTGTCGGGGCGCAGCAGCTTCACCGCCACCCGCCGGTCGAGCCGCTGGTCGTACGCCGTCCACACCTGGCCCATGCCGCCCTGGCCGATGAGCGTGGACAGTTCGTAGCGGCCGGCGACGAGCCGTCCCGTCGCCACGGTCACCTTCCGCTCTCGTGGTGGCCGTCGTGCTGGCGCAGGTAGTCGCTGAGTTCGTCGAGTTCGGCGCGCACCTGCTCGATGCGGGCGGGTGCCGGACGCTGGGGCGGGGCGGGTATCGGGGGGTGCGCCGGCGGCTGCTGGATGACCGGGGGCGGGGTGTGCGGAGGCCGCGTGTCCAGGGGCACCGTTCCCGTGGTGTACGGCGAGGCGGGGGGCGCGTACCGGTACGTCTGCGCCGCGTACGCCGCGCGCCGGCGCTGGAAGTGGCGTACGTCGGCCGCGAGGTAGTAGCCGACCGTGGCCAGCAGCGTGCCGAACAGCAGGGTGATCCCCAGGTAGCCGCCGGCGGTGTGCACGTCGTCGCCGGATTCGCTGCCCAGCAGCACGAGGCTGAGGACGTCGGCCGCCGCGGCCGCCACCAGCAGGCCGTAATCCACCGACCTGCGGGTCACGACGGCCAGCCGCAGCAGCATCACCCACGCCAGGAAGCCGAGGCTGACCAGGCCCGTCGCCACGAACACCACGCGCAACAGGACCAGTACCGCGTTGTGCGGCGGCCGCTGCACCGGCTGCGCATGGCCCTGGCCTTGCATGATCGCTCCTGTGTCGCCGGGAAAAGGGCGTACGTGCCCGTCCGGTGCGGCCCGCTCGCGGAGGCACCGGTCGTACGGTGGTCGTCCCGAGCATATGGCCCGGCACGGACATACGGTCGGGGTTGTACCGAACCGTTGTGCGCAGCCCGGCCGGTGGGGTCGCGCGCCCGCCCGGGTGACGGCTCAGTCGGGTGCGACCGTGCCGACGGTGAGACCGTCGTACATCCCGCGTACGAGCTGTTCCCCGAGCCGGCTCGTGTGGCGCAGCGCCCGCTCGAACTCGTCGAGCGCGCGGAACCGCGCGCCGTAGCGCCGCTGTTCCTCCAGTGGGAGCCGCGGCAGTTGCAGCCGGCGCACGTCCAGCCGGGTCGCGGTGGAGGCGTAGCTGCTGGCCTGCCGGTTGTTGGCACTGCCCCGCAGGAAGCCGGCGAGGAACCAGGCGTCGAGCGCCGTGCGGTCGGGGCGCAGCAGGACGAGGTTGCGGCCGAGGACGGCGCCCGCCGTGGCGTCGTCGACCACGCGCGCCACCGAGCCCCCGCCGAGGACCGGCACCACGACGTCGCCCGGCTCGGTCAGCACGGCCGCCTCCTCGCTCTCGGGAAGCGTGCCGGAGGGCGCCGTGCCGGCGAGGACGTCCTGGTCGGTGAGGACGGGCACGCGCGCGTGCCCGCCGTGGCCGCCGGTGCGCAGCACCAGGGCCCCGCCGCGGGCGAGTTCGCCGACGGTGGTGAGCGGCCAGCGCGCGGGCGGCGCCTGGCCGGCCGGGGGCGGGGTGAGGTCGGCGGTCAGTCGCAGGGTCTCGCCGAGCCGTTCGCGGACCGCCGTGAGCTGCTCCGCGCCGTCGGCCGCGGGCTCCGGCGGCAGGTGGCGGGCGGGTGCGAGGTCCACGTCGTCGTCGAGGAGTTCGATGACCGGCACCGCCCGGGCCAGTCCGGGCCGTTCCCCCGGGCCCCCGCCGCGCTCGAAGGCGCGCCAGGCGTCCAGCACGGCGTCCCGTACCGCCGCCCGGTCGGGTCCGCCCCGCCCCTCCCCCGCGAACCTCCCGGTGTCCACGAGCAGCACCTCCGGCGCGGCCGGAGTCCGGTCGGGCGCCCGCAGCACCCACAGGTGCAGCGGGATGTTGTACGGCGGTGCCGTCCCGACCGGCAGCGCCACCACCGCGCGCAGGGCGCCCCGGCGCAGCAGGTCGGCGCGGATCCGGCGGCCGGAACGGCGGGACGCGGCGGCCGGCGGCATCAGCAGGACCGCGGTGCCGCCGTCGGCGAGCCGGGCGAGGGCGTGCTGCACCCAGGCCAGCTCCGACTCGGTGCGCGCCGGGAAGCCGTACTCCCAGCGGGGGTCGTAGGCCAGCTCGTCGTGGCCCCAGTTGCGCTCGTTGAACGGCGGGTGGCACAGCACGGCGTCGGCGCGCAGCTCCGGGTGGGCGTCGGCGCGCAGGGTGTCGCCGGTGGCGGCGTGCACGCGGGCCCGGGAGTGCAACGCGAGGCGCAGCGCGGTGAGCGCGGCGAGGTCGGGGGCGCTGTCCTGGGCGTAGAGCTGCCGGTCGGGACCGGTGGGCACGGCCCGCAGCAGGGCGCCGGTGCCGCAGGCCGGGTCCAGGACCGTGCGGGCGGGCCCGGCGAGGTCGGCCATGAGACCGGCGAGTTCGGGCGGGGTGAGGGTGTACTGGCGGGGGTTGGCGTCGAGGTACCGGCCCAGCAGGAACTCGAAGCACTGCCGGGCCCCCGAGTCGGCGGCCAGTTCGGCGACCCCGCGCAGGAGGGGGACGGACGGCAGGAGCTGTGGGCCGGTGGGGGTACGTGGTTCGGCGTTCACGGCGGCGCCGGGGGGCGCGGGGTTCACGGCGGCGGCGGGGGGTGCGGGGTTCACGGCGGTGAGCGGTGGTGGCGTGTTCACAGCGCGGGCCGGTGCCGTGGTGTTCACAGCCCTGGTCGCCGCCGCGTTGCCGAAGCGGGAGGTCAGCACCTGCTCCAGCGTGCCCGGCAGCATAGCGGCCAGGCGTTCGTCGGAGCCGGCGCTCACGTCGAGCCAGACGGTCGGGCGCTCGTGGATCAGCAGCAGTGCGCAGCCGGCGTGCACCAGCGCGGTCAGCGGGCCGCCGGGGTGCCCGGCGAGTTGCTGCCAGACCCGTTCGCGCAGCGGGACCTCGGCGAGTTTGCCCTGACCGCGCAGCCAGGCCTCGACCTCGGCGAGCGCGAACGACGGGCTGGTCTCGGTGCCGCCGACCGGCTTGGGGAAGTCGGCGTGCCGGCGGCGCCAGTTGCTGACGGCGGCCCGGCCCACCCCGGCGAGCCGTGCGATACCGGCTGCGGTCACCTCTGTGGCGTTGTCCTGCACGCGGCCCCGCTTCCCTCGTTCCGTGGTGCGCCGAGCATACCGGCGTACACAAGATCCATCGATTCACGCCGTGTACGGAGCATAGCCAAGGCTTAGTGTTGACTCGGTTCACAAGCCCTGCTCTTATTGACCCCGCGAACAACGGCGGCCGGAGGGGTGACCGCCAGGGGAGGGATCTGCCATGGGCATGAAAACCAGGACGGGACTGAGCGCCCTTGTGGGATTCGTCATCATCGGCACCGTGTCCGCCAATGCCGGCAACGGCGCCGCGGGCGGCGTCGGCGGCACCCCGGGCGGCACGTCCGGCGACGCCGCGGGCGGCACCTCGGCCTCCGCCGGCCGTACCCCCCACGCCGGGAAGACCCCGGCCCCGGCAACCCGCAGCCTGCCTGCGCCGGACCCGACCTCCGCCGGGCCGACCCCGCGATGAGACCGACCCTGCGATGAGGCCGACCACGCGATGAAGCCCGCCCCGGCCGCCCGGCCGTCGCGCACACCACCGTTCCACGAGATCCACCCACCCACCACCACCCGAGAAGGACTCCGATGCGTCTCCCGTCCCGTGCCGTCGTGCTGATGGCCCTCGCCGCACTCCCGCTGGCCCTGTCCGCCTGCTCCTCCGGTTCCTCCTCCGTCTCCGGTACCGGCGCGGGCACCGGCAGCGGCACGAGCGCCGGACCCGCCAAGGCGAAGAACACCGACGCCGCCGCTCTGCCCACCGGCACGCAGCTGAAGAAGGCGCTCGCGCCCGCCTCGGCCTTCCCGGCCGGGCTCACCCTGGAGTCCGACGGTTCCGCCGACAGCGGCGGCCGGTTGCTGTCCCCGGCCGCGCGGAAGACCGGCAAGCCGGACTGCACCCGGCTGGAGACCACGTCCTGGATCCAGGTCTCCGGGTACAAGGGCGGGGTGTCGTTCGCGCAGAACGGCTACGCGAACCAGACCGAGGAGGTCGACCAGGAGATCGACGCCTTCCAGGGCACCACGGCGACCGACGTGATGAAGGCCCTGCGGTCGGTGGCCGCCGCGTGTGCCACGTACACGGACACCGACGCGCACGCCAAGGTGAAGCTCACCGGCAGCGCCACGCCGGGACTCGCCGACGAGGCCTACACGATGACGCTGACGAGCGGCTCCTGGGAGAACGGCACCACGCTGATCGCGGCCCGTTCCGGGAACTCCGTGGTCACCGTGCTGTCCACGGCGGGCACCGACGACGGCGCCGCGTCCGCGAAGAAGGTGACGACAACGGTCCTGGCGGCGCTTAAGAAGTAGCCGGGCATGGCTTCCCGGCCGCACCACCGTTCCGTCTCCCCCGAAGGATGCCGATGCGCCAGTCGTCCCGCGCCGGCGGCCGGGCAGCGGCCCTCCGGGCTCCCGGGCGGCGGCCCGCCGTACCCGGAACGCCCCTGCGCGCCGCGCTCGCTCTCACCCTGCTGACCGGGTTCTACGTGCTGGCGCTGCTCGTGCTCGTCGTGCTGGCGCTCCTGGACGTGTTCCTGGCCCGCGGCCCGGGCGTCACGGCCATGACCGTCGAGGGCTGGCTCGGCTCGCTGGCCGTCGCCTGGTGCGTGGTGCGGGTCGTCCTGCTCAGCCTCCGCCGCGACGACGGCGAGGACGAGATCCCCGGTGTGTCCGTGGCGCCGGTGGAGCAGCCCGAGCTGTGGCGGCGCGTGACCGGGCTGGCCGAACGGGTGGGCACGCGGCCGCCCACGGAGATCCGGGTGATCCCGGGGGCCGGCGCCATGGTGCAGGAGGAGGCCCGGTGGCTCGGGCTTGTCACCGGCGAACGGCGGCTCTTCCTCGGCGTGGCCCTGCTGATCGGTCTTCCGGAGAACGAACTGGACGCCGTGCTCGTCCACGAGTTGGGCCACTACGCGCGGAGCGACACCCGTCTGGGCGCTCTGGTCTGGGCGCTGCACCGCAGGCTGCTCGGGACCGTGCGCACGTTGCGGCAGCGGGCCGCCCGCGAGGAGGCGCAGGAGCGGGCGGCGTCCGCCGCACGGGCCGCACGGCGCCGTGCGGCCGGCAAGCCGCCACGGGCGAAGCGGGAGCCCACCCGGGGCCCGGACCACTACCTGGCCGTCGTCTTCTCCGCGTACGCCGGGCTGTGTCTGCGCCTGACCGAGGCCGTCAGCCGCCGGCAGGAGTACGCGGCCGACGACCTGGCCGCCGGGATCGCCGGACGGGACGCCATGGTCGCCGCGCTGCGCCGCGTGCCCGCTCTCGAAGCCGTGGACGACCTCTACCTGCGCGACTACGCCCTGATGGGCCGCACGGCACGCCTGCTGCCGCCCGAGGGGCAGTTCCACGGCGGGCTCCGGCACCTCCTCGCGGACGAGGACCGCCGCGCCGGCCTGGAATCGTGGGTACGGACACCGTCCTCCGAGGACCCGTACGAGGAGCGGTCCCCCTACGACAGCCATCCGCCCACCGCCGACCGGATCGCGGCGCTGTCGGCGCTGCCCGACGACGGGCGCGGCACCGCGTCCGTACGACGCCCCGCACTCGCGCTGCTCCGCGCGCCGGACCGCCTTCTCGCCGCACTCGAACAGCGCGTGCTGGGCGAGGAGATGCTCTCCTGGCGGCGGGTGCCATGGGCCGAACTGCCCGCCCGGGCGCGGCACGAGAGCTGGACCCGGGAGACGGCACCCCTGTGCGAGGCCATGACCTGGGTGACCGGACCGGGCGTCCTGGCCGTGCCCGCGGCCGCACGGCTCGGCCAGCTCCTGGACCTGGTCGACCACGGCCTGCTGTACGACATCGCGGACCGGCTGCCCCGGTCGGAGCGGGCCGCCCTCAGCAGTGGGCGTGCGGCACGCGAGTTCGCCCGGACGGCCTTCCGTTCGGCCCTGCGCCGACTGGCCCTGCTCGCCGCGCTGGAGACGGGTCTGTGCCGGTGGGAGCTGTGCTGGTCCGGGCCCGCGGTACGCACGGCGGAGCCCGAACGGTTCACCGAGGCGCTGGAGGAGGCGCTGGACCACGCGGTCGCGGAGCCGGCCGGCACGGCGCCCCTGCGCGCCCTGCTGCTGTCCGGCGGGAGCGGGCACCCGGCCGAGGGCACGGCACCGCCGACCGCCGCCCGGCCCTGGCCGCCGCCCCGTGTCCCGAACTGACGGGCTGTCCCGAACTGACGGGCTGTCCCGAACTGACGGGCTGTCCCGAACTGACGGGCTGTCCCGAACTGACGGACCGCCACCTCTCCGCCTCCCCCGGTCACCTCGACCGCCATCAGAACCGCCACCTCAAGCGGCCCCGACCCCGAAAGACCCGTCATGAACGTCCTGATCGACATCGCCGGTACCGGCGCCCTCGCCTACGCGGCCGTCACCGTTCCGCGCAACGCCCGCAAGGCGCGGGCGATGCGGGCGGAGGCGAAGGCCAAGGCGCCGGTCACCATCGACCCCGCCGCGTACGGGCTGGTGCCGGCCGCTCAGCTCGACAGCCGGTTCGCGGGGCCGGATCCCGAGGCGGACGCGGTCGCCGCGGACGCCCTCGCCGGTGACTGGCGGCGGGCCGCCGGCTACCTGGCCGCGGCGGGCCGGGACGGGGACCTGCGGTGGTACCGGCTCGGCATCCTCGTGCACGCCGCCGCCGAGGACGACGCCTGGGTCAAGGCGTGGCGGACCGAGTACCCGGGCGACCCGTCCGCCGCGCTGGTGCACGCCGACGCGCTCGTCGTGCTCGCCGGCAAGGTGCGCGGCGCGAAGTCGGCCCAGCACACCACCGCCGAGCAGTTCGAGGGCTTCCACCGGCTGCTCGCCGAGGCGCTGCCCGCCTGCCAGGAGGCCGCCCGGATGGCGCCCGAGGACCCCAGTCCCTGGGTCGCGCAGCTCACCATCGCGCGGGGGCTCGGCTGGTCGAACGACGACTTCCGGGCGTTGTGGGCCGAGGTCACCGCGCGCGACCCGTACCACTTCGGCGCCCATGCGAGCGCCCTGCAGTACTGGTGCGCCAAGTGGCAGGGATCGCACGAGCTGATGTACGCGTTCGCCGAGCAGGCGGCGGCCTCGGCACCGGCGGGGAGCCTGCTGCCGGTACTGCGTCTGGAGGCGCTGATGGAGCACGCGTCCCGCGAGCCGCAGGCGTCCGTGTACGACCAGCCGTTCGTGCACGCGGCCGTGGACGCCACCCTGGACGCCGTGGACCGGGTGCCGGCCGGGCACCACCGGCTGCCGGCGGTACGGCACCTGCTGGCGGACGCCCTGTTCCGGACGGAGCGGTACGCGGAGGCGGTGGAGCAGTTCAAAGCGGTCGGCGGCTACGTCGGCAGCGCGCCGTGGACGTACTCCGCCAACCCGGTCAAGGCGTTCGTCTTCGCCCGCACCCACACCTTCGTCGCATGGGAGAAGGCGGGCCGCCCCGCCCCCGGGCCGCGTGGCGGGGCTCGGTGATCCGGACGCCCGCCGCGGTGGTCAGCCGTGTCGGGCCGGTCAGCCGCCGCACTGCGTCAGCATCATCCGCTTGTCCGCGGCCGTCACCGGAAGGTCGTACTTCAACGACACCTGGGCGAAGCGCACCGCGTAGGAGCAGCGGATCCGCTTGTTCGGGGGCAGCCAGGCAGCGGGCCCCGAGTCGCTCTTGGCGCCGTTGCTGGGGCCGTCCACGGGGATCAGGTTGAGCGGGTCGTTGGCGATGTCCTCCCGCTTGCCCTTCGCCCAGTGGGCCGCACCCATCTGCCAGTCGTACGACAGTGGCATGACGTGGTCTATCTGCACCGTCGTGGCGCGGGACTTGGTCCATTCGATGGTCCTGCCCGTGTACGGATCGCGCAGCGTCATGGAGGCGACGACGCAGTGGGACCCGGCCCGGAAACGGACCTTCTCGCCGTCGCGTTTCAGCAGGTCGTTCCGCGAGTCACAGCCGTTGTGGGCGAAGGGGATGCCGCCGGGTGCGGAGTCCGTCCAGGCGTAGCCGAACTTGTCCCTCTCATAGCCCGTCTTCGGCCCGCGCCCCTTCGTCGCCACCTTCTCGATCAGCGCCCGCGCCTTGGCCCTGTCCGCGGTGGAGGTGATCGCCCCGAGCCCCGGTTTGGTGCCGTCCGGATTGTCCAGCGGGTTCACGGCTCGGCCGTCACCGGTGGTCGAGACGGCGGAACCGGCTGATCCACCGCCCTCGGGCGGAGCGATGTCCCTGCAGCCCGCGATCAGGATGCCGCCGGTCACCGTGAAGGTCACGACGACAGCGGTGACCGCCCCGCCCCTGAGCCGCCTCACGTGCGCCCCCTCGTGTTCTCCCGCTGCCGCCTCCGCACGGGCGGCTCTCCGCCAGGACGGATGCCCGCAACTCCCCCGGGTAGTCGGGGCGGTCACGAACCGGGGGGGCGGCGCGAGGAGACGCCCTCGGTCAGGATGCCCCCCGGGTCAGGACGCCCCCGGGTCAGGACCCCAGCACCGACGCGAGGAACTCCCCGACCCAGCCCAGCAGTTCCCGGCCGACCAGCGGCTTGCCGCCCACCTTCGCGGTCTTCGGGCGGGGCACCAGCACCTGGTGGACCGTCGGCTTGATGACCGTCCCCGGGTACAGCCGCTTGAGGCGCAGCTCCTGCGACTCGCGCAACTCCACCGGCGCGAAACGGATGTTGGTGCCCTGGAGGACGATCTCGCCGACCCCGCAGGCGCGCGCGAGCATCCGCAGTCCGGCGACGAGCAGCAGGTTCTCCACCGGCTCGGGCAGCTTGCCGTAGCGGTCGGTGAGTTCCTCGCGGACCGCCCGGATGTCCTCCTCCGAGTTGGCGGAGGCGATGGCCCGGTAGGCCTGGAGGCGCAGCCGCTCGCCGGGCGCGTAGTCGTGCGGGACGTGCGCGTCGACGGGCAGCTCGATCTTGACCTCGAGCGGCGGCTCCTCCTCGATCTCCCCGGTCTCCAGCTGCCGCCGGTAGTCCGCGACGGCCTCGCCGACCATGCGCACGTACAGGTCGAAGCCGACGCCCGCGATGTGCCCGGACTGCTCGCCGCCGAGCAGGTTTCCGGCGCCGCGGATCTCCAGGTCCTTCATCGCCACGTACATGCCGGCGCCCATCTCGGTGTGCTGGGCGATGGTCGCGAGCCGCTCGTGCGCGGTCTCGGTCAGCGGCTTCTCCGGCGGGTACAGGAAGTACGCGTACCCGCGCTCGCGGCCGCGGCCGACCCGGCCGCGCAGCTGGTGCAGCTGGGACAGGCCGAAGGTGTCGCCGCGCTCCACGATCAGGGTGTTGGCGTTGGAGATGTCGATGCCGGACTCGACGATCGTGGTGGAGACGAGGACGTCGAACTTCTTCTCCCAGAAGTCGACGACGACCTGTTCGAGGGCCGACTCCGACATCTGGCCGTGCGCGGTCGCGATGCGCGCCTCGGGGACGATGTCGCGGAGTCTGGCCGCCGCGCGGTCGATGGACTCCACCCGGTTGTGGATGTAGAAGACCTGGCCCTCGCGCAGCAGTTCGCGGCGGATGGCGGCGCCGATCTGCTTCTCCTCGTACGGCCCGACGAAGGTGAGCACCGGGTGCCGCTCCTCGGGGGGAGTGGTGATCGTGGACATCTCGCGGATGCCCGTCACCGCCATCTCCAGGGTGCGGGGAATCGGGGTCGCCGACATCGTCAGCACGTCGACGTTGGCGCGCAGCTTCTTCAGCTGCTCCTTGTGCTCGACGCCGAAGCGCTGCTCCTCGTCGACGATGACCAGGCCGAGGTCCTTGAACTTGGTCTCCGAGGAGAACAGCCGGTGAGTGCCGATGACGACGTCGACCGCGCCCTCCCTGAGGCCCTCCAGGGTGGCCTTCGCCTCGGTGTCGGTCTGGAAGCGGGAGAGCGCCTTCACGCTGACCGGGAACTGCGAGTACCGCTCGGAGAACGTCCCGAAGTGCTGCTGCACCAGCAGGGTCGTGGGCACGAGGACGGCGACCTGCTTGCCGTCCTGGACGGCCTTGAAGGCGGCCCGCACCGCGATCTCCGTCTTGCCGTAGCCGACGTCGCCGCAGATCAGGCGGTCCATCGGGACCGACTTCTCCATGTCCTCCTTGACCTCGGCGATCGTGGTCAGCTGGTCGGGGGTCTCGGCGTACGGGAACGCGTCCTCCAGCTCGCGCTGCCAGGGCGTGTCCCCGCCGAACGCGTGTCCGGGGGCGGCCATGCGCGCGCTGTACAGCTTGATCAGGTCGGCGGCGATCTCCTTGACGGCCTTCTTGGCGCGTGCCTTGGTCTTCGTCCAGTCCGCGCCGCCGAGGCGGTGCAGGGTGGGGGCCTCGCCGCCGACGTACTTGGTGATCTGCTCCAGCTGGTCGGTCGGGATGTACAGCCGGTCGCCGGGCTGGCCGCGCTTGGCGGGCGCGTACTCGACGACCAGGTACTCGCGGGTGGCGCCCTGGACGGTGCGCTGCACCATCTCGATGTAGCGGCCGACGCCGTGCTGTTCGTGGACGATGTAGTCGCCCGACTCCAGGGTGAGCGGGTCGATGGTCTTGCGGCGGCGGGCCGGCATCCGGGCGCCGTCCTTGCCGGCCGCCTTCTGGCCGGACAGGTCGGTCTCGGTGAGGACGGCGAGTCCGAGCGCCGGGTCGACGAAGCCGTAGTCGATCGAGCCGCACGACACGTGCACGACCGAGGGGCTCAGCTCGCCCAGGTCGACGTCCAGGCGGGCGGCGATGCCCTCGCCGCCGAGCACCTCGGCGGTGCGGGAGGCGGGGCCGTGGCCCTCGGTGACGAACACCGTGCGCCAGCCGTCGGCGAGCCAGCCCTTGGTGTCGGCGAGGGCCTTCGCGGTGTCGCCGCGGTAGGTCTCCGGGGCGTGCATGCCGAGCTTGAGGGTGTCGGCGGACAGCTCGTCGTCGGCGGCGAACGGCGACACCGACCACCACATCATGTCCAGCTCGCGCGCGCGGTCGCGGACGTCGGCGATGGACCACAGGGAGGCCGCGCCGACGTCGATGGGCGCCTCGCCGCCGCCCGCGGTGGCCGCCCAGGACGCCTGGAGGAACTCCAGGCTGGTGGCCACCAGGTCGGCGGCGCGGGTGCGGACCCGCTCCGGGTCGCACACGACGGCCATCGCGCCCTTGGGCAGCACGTCGAGCAGCAGCTCCATGTCGTCGACCAGGACCGGCGCGAGGGACTCCATGCCCTCGACCGCGATCCCCTCGGCGATCTTGTTCAGCAGTTCACCCAGCTCCGGGTGCTCCTCGGCGAGGGCACGCGCGCGTGCCCGGACGTCCTCGGTGAGCAGCAGCTCGCGGCAGGGGGGCGCCCACAGGCCGTGCTCGGCGACTTCGAGGGAGCG
Organism: Streptomyces sp. NPDC020958; assembly: GCF_055562175.1. Classification (NCBI taxonomy): domain Bacteria; kingdom Bacillati; phylum Actinomycetota; class Actinomycetes; order Kitasatosporales; family Streptomycetaceae; genus Streptomyces; species Streptomyces sp. NPDC020958. The sequence continues at coordinate 132,252 of NZ_JBVHFU010000004.1, forward strand.
CTGGTCGGCGACCTTGAAGTAGCGGATCTCCTCGACGTCGTCGCCCCAGAACTCGATGCGCAGCGGGTGTTCCTCGGTGGGCGGGAAGACGTCCAGGATGCCGCCGCGTACGGCGAACTCGCCGCGCTTCTCGACGAGCTCCACGCGCGCGTAGGCGGCCGCGGCGAGGGCTTCCACGACCTCGTTCAGGTCGGCGCTCTGCCCGGTGCGCAGGGCCACGGGTTCCAGGTCGCCGAGGCCCTTGACCTGTGGCTGGAGCACGGATCGCACGGGTGCGACGACCACGGAGACCGGGCCGGTCTCGGGGTCGTCGGGGCGGGGGTGGGCGAGGCGGCGCAGGACGGCGAGGCGGCGGCCGACGGTGTCGCTGCGGGGGCTGAGCCGCTCGTGCGGGAGCGTCTCCCAGGAGGGGTACTCCACGACGCCCTCGGAGGGCAGCAGGGTGCGCAGGGCGGCGGCCAGGTCCTCGGCCTCACGGCCGGTGGCGGTGACCGCGAGCACCGGGCGGCCGGTCTCGCGGGCCAGGGCGGCGACCGCGAAGGGGCGGGCCGCCGGGGGGCCGACCAGGTCGACGTGCATGCGGTTGCCGTCCCCGGCCGCCTTGATCGCTTCCGCGAGGGCGGGGTCCTTGACGACGGCGTCGAGCAGACCGTGCAGGCTCATTCTGGGCGGCTTTCGTCCGGGGGCGGGCAACGCAAATGGCCCGGCGCGGGGTGCGACCGGGGGGTGTCCAGCCTACGACGACGGGGGCGCGTGTGCCGGGGGCTGTGGACAACCCCCGTTGCGGGGGCGTACCGGGGGGCCGCGCGGACAGCACACGTGCCCGGCGCCGCCGAGTCCCCCAGGACTCGCCGGCGCCGGGCGTTCCCCCGCAACCCCCGTGTGCGGTGGTCTGTGTCCGCGTCCCGTCAGTCCGTCGCGATGGCGTTCAGGACGTTCATGCGTCCCGCGCGGAACGCCGGGACCAGGGCGGCGAACAGGCCCACGAAGGCCGAGCCGACGAAGACCCCGATGATCGTGGGCCAGGGGATCTCCAGGACCTTCAGGCCCTGCAGGGCGAGCAGCTGCTGGGCGGTCGCGCCCCAGCCCATGCCGAGTCCGAGGCCCAGCAGGGCGCCGAACAGGGCGATCACCACGGACTCCATGCGGATCATGCGGCGCAGCTGACGGCGGGAGAGTCCGATGGCCCGCATGAGGCCGATCTCGCGGGTGCGCTCGACGACCGACAGGGCCAGGGTGTTCACGACACCGAGGACCGCGACGATGATCGCCAGGGCGAGCAGGCCGTAGATCAGGTTCAGCAGCTGGCCGATCTGGTCCTTCAGCGCCTGCTTGTAGTCGGTCTGGTCGCGCACGGTGTACTGCGGGTAGTCGTGCAGCGCGGTCTTGAGCGCCTTGTAGGCGCTGTCCTGCTGTCCGTCCTTGGCGGTGGCGAAGACCAGCTGGTCGAGCGGCATCCGGTCGGCCGGGACGTACTTGGCCAGGGTGGCGATGGACGTGTACTTGGCGCCCTGGTCGATGACGACGTCGCTGCTGGTGATCGCGCGGACCGTGAGGTGCGCGGTGCCGCCGTCCTTGAACCTGACGGTGATCTTCGAGCCGAGGTGGATGCCGTGGGCCTCGGCGAACTTCTGGTGCACGGACATCGAGTCGGGCAGGTAGGCGTCCTTGAGGTCGCCGGCGACCGTCTTGGTGCGCAGGTCGGTCGCGTAGGTCGGGTCGGCCGCCGTGATGTCGGTGTCCTTGAGCGTCCTGCCGTCGGGGGTGGTGTAGTCGGCGGTGGTGGTGCGGTACTCGGTGACCCGGGCGAGGCCGGGTACGTCCTTGACGGCCCTGACCGCCTGCGGGGTGACCCGCTGGCCGCTGTCCGACTGGATGATGAAGTCGGTGCCGACGGTCTTGTCGAGCTGGTCGGAGGCGGAGGCGACCATGGAGGAGCCGACCACCGACAGGCAGGCGACCAGGGCGAGGCCGATCATCAGGGCGGCGCCGGTGGCGCCGGTGCGGCGCGGGTTGCGCAGCGCGTTGCGTTCGGCCAGGCGTCCTACGGGGCCGAACATTCGCAGCAGGACGGCGCCCAGGACCCGTACGACACCGCCCGCGAGCAGCGGGCCGACGACGACGAACCCGATGAGCGAGGCCACGATGCCGAGGCCCAGCCAGAGCGAGCCCTCCTTGGCCTGGTCGGCGGTGGAGGCCAGCCACAGGCTGTAGCCGCCGCCCGCGGTCGTCAGGAGGCCGACCAGGGCGCGTACGACGCCCGCCCTGGCGTCGGCGGGGGCGCCCGCGTCGCGCAGCGCGGCCATCGGGGAGACCTTGCCGGCGCGGCGCGCGGGCAGGTAGGCGGCGAGGACGGTGACGACGACGCCGAGGACGAGGCCGACCACCGGGGTCGTCCAGGCGACCGTCAGGTCCCTGGTCGACAGGTGCATGCCCATGGAGCCCATGAGCTTCATCAGGCCGACCGCGATGCCGACGCCCGCGCCCACGCCCAGGACCGAGCCGACCACGCCGAGCAGCAGTGCCTCGACGAGCACGGAGCGGTTGACCTGGCGGCGGCCGGCGCCGATGGCCCGCATCAGGCCGATCTCGCGGGTGCGCTGGGCGACCAGCATGGAGAAGGTGTTGATGATCAGGAAGATGCCGACCAGGAAGGCGATCCCGGCGAAGCCGAGCATCGCGTACTTCATGACGTCCATGAAGCTCTCGACGTCCTTCTGGTTGGCGTCGGCGCTCTCCTTGGCGGTCTGCACCTTGTAGGCGGTGCCCAGTTGGGCGAGCACGTTCCGCTTCAGCTGCGGGTCGGTCACGCCGGGCGCCGCGGTCACGTTGACGTTGGTGAAGACACCGGTCCGTCCGACGAGCGTCTGCTGCGCGGTCCTCGTGTCCAGGTAGAAGATCGCGGCACCGGGGTTGGTGACGGTGAAGTCGGCTATGCCGGAGATCTTCGCGGTGTGGGTGCCGACCGCGCTGATCACGCCGATCTCGTCGCCGAGCCTCAGGTGGTGCTTGTCGGCGGTGTCGGCGTCCACCATGACCTGGCCGGCGTTCTTCGGCGCCGTGCCGGAGGTGATCTTCATGGTGCGGGCGTCGTTGGAGTTCCAGCTGCCCACGATGGTCGGGGCGCCGCTGGACGGCGACAGGCTGTCCTTCCGGGCGTCGACGACGGTCACGGACGTCGAGAAGACCGTGCCCTCGGCCGCCTCGACACCGTGCACCGCGCGGACCTTCGCCACCACCGAGGCGGGCAGGACCGGCGGCCTGCCGTTGTCGGAGGTGGTCTGACCGGTGTCGGAGGCGCTGTGGGCACTGACCGTCACGTCGGACGAGGTGGCCGCGAACAGCTTGTCGAACGTCGTGTTCATCGTGTCCGTGAACACCAGCGTGCCGCACACGAACGCCACCGACAGCAGCACGGCGACCGCCGACAGGGCCATGCGCCCCTTGTGCGCGAAGAAGTTGCGCAGCGAGGTCTTCAGGACGGTCATGACGTACGCCCCCGGGCGTCGAAGTCCTTCATGCGGTCGAGGACGGTGTCCGCGGTCGGCTCGAACATCTCGTCGACGATCCGGCCGTCGGCGAGGTAGAGGACGCGGTCCGCGTAGGAGGCGGCCACCGGGTCGTGGGTGACCATGACGATCGTCTGCCCCAGTTCGTCCACGGAGCGGCGCAGGAAGCCGAGGACCTCCGCGCCCGCGCGGGAGTCGAGGTTCCCGGTCGGCTCGTCCCCGAAGATGATCTCGGGACGGGCGGCGAGGGCGCGCGCCACGGCCACCCGCTGCTGCTGACCGCCCGAGAGCTGGGTGGGGCGGTGCTTGAGCCGGTCCGCGAGCCCCACGGTGGTCACCACGCGCTGCAGCCACTCCTTGTCGGGCCTGCGCCCGGCGATGTCCATGGGCAGCGTGATGTTCTCCAGCGCGTTCAACGTGGGCAGCAGGTTGAACGCCTGGAAGATGAAGCCGATCCGGTCCCGGCGCAGCTTGGTGAGCTTCTTGTCCTTCAGGCCGGTGATCTCGGTCTCGTCCAGGTGGATCTGACCGCTCGTCACGGTGTCGAGCCCGGCGAGGCAGTGCATCAGGGTGGACTTGCCGGACCCCGAGGGGCCCATGATCGCGGTGAACTGCCCCCGCATGATGTCCACGTCGACATGGTCCAGGGCGACGACCCGGGTCTCCCCGGACCCGTACGCCTTGACGACCTGCCGCGCCCGCGCGGCAACGGCCGTACGCCCTCCAGTACCCCCGTGCCTGGGAATGGTCACAGCCGATGTCACGGTATGTCTCCTAAGTCGGTCAGCGAACGGGCAGCGTGGTGCCGCCCCTTGCTGTGCGGCGTGCGGCGTTCGGTACGTCGATGAGTCTCGCGGTCGGCGGGGTCGCTCCGCGCTGGTGCGAAGCCCCCTCTTCCCCGGGGGAAAACCCCACCTCCGCGGGTTCGGTCAACCGCCCCCCGGCGGCGTAAAGCCAGGTTAAGGACGACGGGGGCGCCGTCTCGTCCTCCGGGGGTACGACCCCTCCCCGAGCCGTCATGCGGAGAAGCCCCTAGGGGTCCTCCACCGCCGGGTGGAGACCTTCTAGGGGTCCGGCTCCACCCTTGACCCAGGGAGCCGTCTCCCACCTCAGGGTTAACGCGGGTAACACCCGAGGTCAGACACGTTCTGATGAAGTAAGCGCATACCGACCGCCCAGTTCGGGGAAAACTGCGCGCGCTCCGGATACCTCCGGGTAACGTGCGTGCCCCGCTCCCCCTCTCCCTCTCCCTCTCCCTGCGGTCCGCCGCCACGGACCCGAGCCACGCAAGGAGCACCGGGATGTCCCACCACCCCTGCCCACCCGACCCGCCCCACCACACCTACCCCTGGCGGCCGTTGCCGCCGCAGCCGGCGCAGCACCGGCACGTGCCGCACCGGGAGCCGGTCGGCCACCACAGCGACCTGCGCGTGCTGCGCGGCGCCTACCGCCTCCAGCGGCGCGCCGCGACCCTCACCGCCCTCGGCTACTTCACGCTCTTCCTGCTGCTGTCGGCGTTCGCGCCCCACGTGATGACCCGCACGGTCGCCGACGGCATACCCGCGGGACTGCTGCTCGCCCTCCTGCAACTCCCCGTCACCTGGCTGGCGATCGTCCTGTACGAGCGCACCGCGCGCCGCCACGTCGACCCCCTCGCCGACCGGATCCGCAGGACCACGGAGCTGGACGCCAGACGAGGGGCCGTACGGTGACCGGACTGAGCGGCTCCGCGCACTCCATGTCCCTGGTCGCGTTCACCGCGGTCGCCACGCTCACCCTGCTGCTGTGCGTGATGGCCGGCCCGGACCGTGACGACCTCGACGAGTTCTACACCGGCTACGGCTCCCTCTCACCGCTGCGCAACGGCCTCGCGATCGCCGGCGACTACATCTCCGCGGCCACCGTCCTCGGCACCGGCGGCGTGATCGCCCTGTGCGGCTACGACGGCGTCGTACTCGCCCTCAGCACGGCACTGTCACTCCTGCTGCTGATGTTCCTGCTCGCCGAACCACTGCGCAACGCGGGCCGGTTCACCATGGGCGACGCGCTGGCCCGCCGGATGCCCGGCCGTTCGGTACGGATCGCGGCCTGCGCGGTGACCATCGCCGCCCTGCTGCCGCTGATGCTGGTCCAACTCGCCGGAGCCGGACAGCTGCTGGCCTTCGTCCTCGGCTTCTCCGACAGGTCCGTGGGAACCGGCTGCGTCATCGGCCTCGGCACCCTGATGATCAGTTACGCGGCCATCGGAGGCATGAAGGGCACCGCCCTCATCCAGATCCTGAAGATCGTCATGCTGCTCGGCTCCGGCACCGTGGTCGCCCTGCTGGTCCTGCACCGCTTCCACTGGGACCCGGGCGCCCTGCTCAGCGCGGCGGCCCGCGGCAGCGGCGCCGGTGACGCCTTCCTGCACTCGGGCCTCCAGTTCAAGGGCGGTCCCGCGCCCCGGCTGGACATGATCAGCTCGGAGCTGACCATCGTCCTCGGCGGCGCCTGCCTGCCGCACGTCACCATGCGCATGTACACCGCCTCCAGCGCCCGCCAGGTACGCCGCTCGATGTCCTGGGCCGTGTCCTGCGTGGCCCTGTTCGCGCTGGTCGTCAGCGTCGTCGGGTTCGGCGCCACCGCCCTGGTCGGCCGGGCCGCCGTCACCGGCGCCGACCCGCAGGGCAACACCGCCTACCTGCTGGGCTCCCGCGCGGCCTTCGGAACCGACGTGTCGACCGCGGAGACCCTGCTCTTCACCACCGTCACCACGGCGATCTTCCTGACCCTGCTCGCCTCCGTCGCCGGCATGATCCTCGCCTGCGCCAACTCCCTCGCCCACGACGTGTTCGCCACCCGCGCCCGGGAGATGCCGGCCCGCCGCGAGATGGGCCTGGCCCGCGTCTGCGCGCTCGCCATCGGAGTCCCCACGATCCTGCTGGCGACCCTCGTGCAGCACCACAGCCTGCAGCCCCTGGTCACCCTCTCCTTCTGCCTCGGCGCCTCCGCCCTCGCCCCCGCCCTGGTCTACGGCCTCTTCTGGCGCCGCTACACCCGCACCGGCCTGCTCTGCACGCTCCTCGGCGGCAGCCTCACCGTGCTGCTGCTGATGCCCGGCACCAACCTGGTCTCGGGTTCACCCGGCGCCGCCTTCCCGGGCGCCGACTTCAACTGGTTCCCCTTCACCACCACCGGGATCGTCTCCATCCCGGCCGGCTTCCTGCTGGGATGGCTCGGGACGGTGGCCTCCGGCCGGCGCGGAGCCGCGGAACAGCGCCGGCAGTACGAGGCGGTCGAGGGCTGGATCCTGGCGGGCGCCGGCCGCCGGGGGCGTGAGGACACCGAGGGGGCGTGAGGCTGCCCGGGGGCATGAAGCTACCGAGGGGACGTGAGGCTGCCCGGGGTGTGACCGCGCGCTACTCCGCCGCCGCGCGCCCCGTCAGGGTCATGAGGCTGTCGCGCATGTGGTCCATGTGCGCCTGGACGTCGTCCCAGGTCTCGCCGTGTTCGCGCAGCACCCGTTCGGTCTCCCGCGCGATGCGTTCCTCACGCAACCGCGCCTCCGTGAGGATCTCGGCGGCCCGCGCGTGCGCCTCCTCCTCCGAGCGGCGCGCCGACTCCTCCGCCTCCTCCAGGGCCCGCTCCGCCTCGGCGAGGGCCGCCTCCGCACGGGCGATGCGCTCGGCGTTGTGCGCGTCGACCGCGGCGGCGCTCGCGACCTCCTCGCGCTCCGCCTCGGCCCACCGCTCGGCATGCTGCTTCGCCTGCTCCGCGAGCATCGCCGTGGTGCGCTGGCGCACCTCGCGCAACGCCGCCAGCGCCTCACCCCGCCACTCCTTCACGTCGAGACGGGCGCCGATACGGATGTCGTCCGCCTCCGCCCGCGCGGCGAGGAGCAGCTGACGGGCGCGTTCCTCGGCGTCCGCGCGGAGCGCGTCGGCCTGCTCCTGCGCCGCCCGAAGCGCGTTCTCGACGCTCTCCTCGCACTGCGCGGCCCCGTCCGTCAGCGCCCGCCGGGCGTTGTCCCGCAGGGCCGCCGCCTCGTCCTGCACCAGCCGCCACACCCGCTGCGCACGGTCCCCGAGAGCCCCGTAGGACTGGGGCGGGAGCTGCTCGACGGCGATCCGCAGCCGCTCGGCCTCCGCACCCATGTCCTTGGCGAGCACGGTGAGCCGCGCGGCACGCTCCCAGGCCGCGTCCCGGTCCTCGCAGAGCACGGCCAGGAACGAGTCGACCTGCTCGGGGCGGTAGCCACGCCCTCGGACGGTCGCGAAGCCGTACGGCGACATCGATGCGTTGCTCACCCTGGGAACCCCTCTCCACCGGACCGCGAGAAATGATGATTTCGCGCACATCTTGATGGATGGGACGTAAGTGTTCATAACGCGACACTCCGCAGAGATGTCACGGCCGAAGCGCCCCATGGCACACCTGGGCGCACCTGGGCACACAAGCGCACCGGAGGGCGCACGGCTTCAGCCGTGCGCCCTCCGGTAGCGGGTCAGCGCCTCCGCGCCGGGCCGGTCACCGCTCCCTACAGCAGCCCGTCCCACATCTGTTCCAGCAGCACCGACCACCAGCTCTCCGGCGATCCCAGCGCCGCCGGGTCCAGCGAGGCCAGCTGAGCCTGGAAGTCGACGGTCCAACGGCCCGCCTGCTCCTGGTTCAGACCGAACCTGAGCCGCCACATCCGGCCCAGCAGCGCCAGACAGCGGGCGAACTCCGGCAGCCCGGTGTTGACGAACTGCGGCGGCACGGACGCCCCGCCCGGACCGGCCTCCACCGGTACCGCCACGATGTTCGCGGTGCCGTACTGCACACAGACCGCCTTGCCGAAGTCGGTGCCCATGACGAGGTACGACCCCGCGTCCGGCGCCGGCCGCAGCCCGCGCTCCTGCGCCAGCTCCGCCAGCGTCGGCACCGGACGGCCCGGCTGGGCCTGCGCCCAGAAGAACGGCCCCATGTCCAGCGGCAGCCCCGCGGCCACCAGCGTGTGCGCCACGATCGGCGGAACGCCCTGCCGCGACACCGCCGCCTGCTCGAACCGGAACACGCCGGGACCGAACGCCGCGCCCAGCTCCTGCGCGATCGCCTCCGGCGGGATCGGCGGCGCCGCCTGCACCTGCGGCAACGGCGCCCGCACCGGCGCGGGCCGCGCGGGACCCGCGGCCACCTGGTGCAACTCGCCCTGATGCGCCAGCAACTGCCGCATCCCCTGCTGCCGGCTCGCGTGGTCCGTCCCGTACGGCGCGATGCTCGCCAGCCGCGCCTGCGGCCACTGCTCCCGGATCATCCGTGCGCAGTAGGCACCCGGCAGCTCGCACGACTCCAGCTCCGTGTGCAGCTCCAGCACCTGGTCCGGCGGCACGTTCATGGCCCGCAGCTCGTGGTAGATCTGCCACTCCGGGTGCGGGGTGCCCGGCGCCGAACGCCGGATCAGCTGCTGCTCCGAGCCGTCCTGCGCGCGGTAGCGCAGCACCGCCTGGTAGCCGGGACCGACCGTCGGCTGACCCTGCTGCGGGTAGCCGTACGCGGACGGCGGCCCAGCGGGCATCCCACCGGGCACGGACGGCCCGGGCATCGGCTGCCCGGGCGGCGGCGGCACGACCCCGGCCGGCATCGGCGGCGGCATCGGCGGGGCACCCGGCGGCGTACCGGGGGCACCCACCGGGGGTGCGGCGAGCACGGTCTCCGCGTGGTGCACCGCTCCGCGGGAACCGCCGGGGGAGCCCTGCCCAGGGGGCGCGGGGGGCATGCCGGGGGCGCCCGGCGGTTGCGGAGCGCCAGGGACGGCCGGGGCTGCGGGAGCGCCGGGAGCGGCGGGCGGGTTCGGCGCACCGGTCATGCCGGGGGCGCCCGGCGGCCGTTGCGCGCCCATGCCGCTCGGGTCGGCCAACATCGTGGCCGCGTGATGAACATCGCCCGGCGGCCTGTTGCCCGGCGCACCGGGCACCTGCCCCTCAGGTCCGTCCGGACCCGGCGAGGACACCATCTGCGTCGGCGCGTACCCACCCGCCGGCGCGGACGGCTCAGGCGCACCACCGGGACGCGCACCCGGCGCTCCCGGAGCACCCGGCGGCGGAGGCGGCGCACCGGCCGCACCGCGTCCCCTGCGGGGCGGAGGCGCCGCCTTGCTCGTCGCGGCCTCGGCTATGTCACCGGCGTTCGGCGCGAGCGACCGCCCCGGCGCACCCGGGCCCACGGGAGGCTGGGGCGCGTGAGGAGCCCCGGCGGGCGGCTGCGGATAGCCGTAACCGGGGCCGGCCGGGGCCGGGGCCGGTGCCTGCGGGTAACCGTAGGAGGAACCGGCGGGCGCCTGCGGAAAACCGGCCCCGCCCGCGGCGTCCGGACCCTGCGGAGCCCGGCCCGATGCCGCCGGGCCCTGCGGATAGCCGTACGACGGGGGTCCCTGCGGGGGTGGCGGAGACGTGCTGCTGCCGGCGTGCGGTGTTGCCGAGGCTCCAGGGGCTCCAGGGGCTCCAGGCGCTCCAGGGGCACCCGGCGCAGTGGACGTGCCGGGCGCTCCCGGAGCACCACCCTCAGTTGCAGGCACCCCCTGCGCGCCCGGCCCGTTCGGGGCGTCGAGCGCCGGGGACACCGCCGTCGGCGGCAGCTGACTGCCGCCCGACATCAGCGCCGTCTCGGCATCACCCAGCGCGCCGTCGCCCGCGTCGCTCAGCGGTGGCGCGAACACCGTCGCGGGCAACGGGACGGAACGGTCGTCACCGGCATCCGCATTCGTGTCCGTACCCGCCCAGGGAGTCGCCCCGGCGCCCGCACCGGAACCGGCCGCCGGCGCCCCCACGCCTCCCGAGCCCCCCGAACTCTCAGAACCCTCCGACCGCCGATCCGGAATACCCAGCTTGTCCGCCGCGTCCTGGAGCCACTCCGGCGGGCTCAACAAGAACGACGTCTGATTCAGGTCCACCCGGGCGGCCGGCGCCGGCACCGCGTCGGCGACCTCCGCCTCCCGGCCGTACTCCTCCTCGTACCGGCGGATCACCTCCCCCACCGGCAGCGCGGGCCACAACGTGGCCTCCCCGCTGTCCCGGGCGATGACCAGCCGCTGCCCACCCGCGTCGGAACGCGGGCCCTCCGCGCGGTCCTCGCCCCACACCACGAACCCGAGCCCGAACTCCCGCACCCGCACCTCACGGTGCTGGTACCCGGGCACGTCCCCGTTGATCCACTCTTCCGCGCGCTCCTGCGCCTGCGCGAACGTCACCATGCCGAAACTCACTCCCCCGAGCCGACCGGGACGGCATGCGCGAAACCGCCGTCCACCATCAGGTTCGCCACCGTCTCCAACTCCGGCGGAGAACCCGCCAGCCGGGACAGGAACACGTCGAAGTCCTCACCGCACGGCAGCAACAGCCGCTCCACCCGCTCCGCCGGCGACCACGAGGGATCCACGTCACGCACATCGTCGTACGCGCAGAACCACACCGAACCCGGCCGCTCGCCCCGCACCTTCACCGCCACCAGACCGCCCTGGACGAAACAGACCCCGAGGTAGTCCTTGGTCAGGTGGTCGCGCAGGCACTTGTTCACGTACACGAGGTCGTTGACCGCCGCCTCGTCCCGCACCGTGAAGAACGGCTGGTCGACCAGCAACCCCAGATCGGCGAGCAGCGCCGTGCCCACCGGCGCGCAACCACCCGCCGCCTTCAGGAACGAGCGGTAGGCGCCGGGCAGCCGGTACCCCAGGTCCTCCTCTACGCCCTGCACCTGCGACTCCGACACCGCCACACCCGACTTCGGCAGCCCGAAGTGTGCCGGACGCGTCTCCTGCAACGGCCGCGTCCCCCGCTTCCCCTGGTCCACCCGCGCCGTCGCCACCCCGCCGTGATGCCGCAGCAGCGCCTTCACCTCGACCGGAACCAACTCGAGCCGCCGCGACCCCACCACGTGGTGCCAGGTCCAGCCGTGCGGCGTCGCCACCGCCGGCACCGTGTCCCACAGTTCGTGACCCGAAGCCGCCAGCACCGCGTTCGCGGACACGAAGTCCGTCAACCGCAGTTCGTCGACACCGAAGCCCTCCGGCGGATCGGCGATCTCCGCCACCGCACGCGCGTAGGGCGAGAAATCGGGGTAGCCACGCTCGTCGACACGTACCCCTCTCGGGTGACGTGCCGCCCGGACCGGATCCGGGAAATGCACGACCTGCCCGGCATAGGCCGCGTTCGGCGGCGCGGCCTGCCCGAGCCGACCTGTCGTCATGACGGTTGCCCCCTGCGGCACTCTGTACGAGTCCGGACCACACCCCTGCGGCGCGCCACGGCCCGTATCCGGCTGTCTCTCCCACGTCCCAGACGCGTCGACCGCGCCCATCGCGGTGCCGACAGCCTATGCGGTACGCGAACCCCGGTCACCGGCCCTCCGCTTCGTGACCAGCCGTCACCCCGCCGTGACAGCCCGCCCAAACCCGGGCGTGTCGTGACGCCCCAGCTACCGCACCCGCCACGGGATTTGGCAGTCTGTGACTTTCGGGGGGATGCCCGGGAGGGGAAGACGATCATGAACGCCACACAGACGGGACCTCACAACGCCGTACCCGGCGCCGCCCACAGCGCCCTCACCGGCGACCCGCGCATCGGCTGGAGCAGCACCGGGACACCGCCCGCGCCCACCCTCCAGCACCGCCGTGACGGCATCCTGCCCACCGTCGCCGCCGCCCTGTCCGTGCGCGGCGCCACCCTCACCGGCACCGCCGCCCGCGGCGACCAGCCGCCGCCGCTGCACCCCCTGGTCCAGGAGTTCCTCGACACCCTCCCCAGCGGACAGCGCGACCGCTTCACCGGCCGCTGCGCCGAGGCCATCCTCATCTCACGGCACATCACCACCGCCGACGCCGCCCGCAGCAAACGCGCCCTGCGCAAACCCATGACCAACGGCGAGGCCCGCAAAGCCCTCAAGCAGGCCAAGCTCACCGCCCGCCGGATACGCGAGGACGGCGACCCCCTGCACGGCAGCTTCGCCCCGCCCTGCCGGGCCTGCACCGCCCTCACCGCACACTTCGGCGTCCGCGTCGTCGACCCCACCCAGGACGACTGACACACGCCCACACCCCCCATCACACGACGCACCCGCACCCGCACCCGCACCCGCACCCGCACCACACACGAACGAAGGGCAGATGCACGCCGACCGCACCACGTCCGCCAGTCTCGGCCTCACCCGCCCCGCCGCGGGACCCCCGTCACGCTTCCCGGCGCCCGTCGACACCGCCCTGCGCACCGCCGGCTGGCAACCCGGACGCTGGGACATAAAACAGGCCGAGATCTGGGCCGACGCCCTGCGCGACCACGTCTCACCCGCCGGACACCGGCACGCCGTCTTCCCCGCCGCCGTCGAGGCCTGGGCCGAGTTCGGCGGCCTGCGCATCACGCCCGCCGCAGCGGGCCGCCAGGTCGCCCCCGCCACCCTCCACCTCGACCCGCTGCACGGCCTCCACCTCGCCCGCACCCTCGGCGACCTGGGCCGCGCCCTCGGCACCGAGGTCTGCCCGCTCGGCGCGGAGACCGACACCCACGCCCTGCTCGCCGTCGACACCGAAGGCCGCGTCTACGCCCTCGACCACACCGGCGACTGGTACGTCGGCCCCGACATCGACCACGCCCTCACCGCCCTCATCGCGGGCATCGCACCACAACGCCTCACCACCCACGGCTGACCCCCACCCGGCACGATCAAGCCGCCGGAATCACCGCCGACACCCGGAAACCCCCCGCGTCCGTCGGACCCGACACGAACACCCCGCCCAGCCCCAGCACCCGCTCCCGCATCCCCACCAGACCGTTACCCCCCGACGGCAGCCCGGCCGACGCCGCCGACGCCGGCTCCGGCGGCGGCTCGTTCTCCACCTGCATCGCGATCTCCGCCACCCGGTGCGCCAGCCGCACATGCGTCTTCGCACCCGCCGCATGCTTGTGGACGTTGGTCAGCGCCTCCTGCACCACCCGGAACGCCGTCTGCTCGATCTCCGCCGCGTACGACCGCACATCCCCCTCCACCGACAGATCCACCACCATCCCCGCCGCCGCCGACTGCCCGATCAGCACATCGAGCTCCGACAGCCACGGCCCCTCCTCCTCGGCCACCCGCGAAGCCGCCGCCGCGGCCGCCACCCCCACCGACGCCAACGGCACCGAACCCGGCGCCGTCGACACAGCCACCGAAACCGCAGCCGCGGCCGCAGCCGCACCCGAGCCCGGCACCGAGACCGAAGCCGACGCCGACGCCGTACGACGCTGAGCGCCCTCCCCCGAACGCAGCACCCCCAGCATCTCCCGCAACTCCGTCAGCGCCTGCCGCCCCATGTCCCCCACCAGCGCCGCGTTCCGCACCGCCTTCTCGGGGTCCTTGCGCGCCACCGCCTGCAACGCCGCCGCATGCACCACCATCAACGACACCCGGTGCGCGACCACGTCATGCATCTCCCGCGCGATCCGCGTCCGCTCCTCACCCCGCGCCCACTCCGCACGCTCCTCCGCGCGCTCCGCGAGCAGCTGCAACTCCCGCTCCAGACTGTCCGCCCGCTCCCGCAGGCTCTCCATCAGCCGGCGCCGCGCACCCACGTACAACCCGAGCAGCAACGGCGGCGCCGTCAGACCGAGGGACGTGGTGACCGCCGCGAAGGGCACGAACCAGTCCCCCAGCGTCAGATCCCCCCGCGCCATGTCCTGCTTCACCCGCACGAACGTCACGATCATCGTGCCGACCAGCGACATCCCCGCCAGCGCCACGATGATCCGGCGCGGCAGCTCCGCCGCGGCCAGCGTGTACAGGCCGACGATGCCCATCAGGAAGCCCATCTGGGCCGGCGTGACGGCGATCGCGACCAGGACGACAGCGATCGGCCACTTCCTGCGCAGCACCAGCACGGAACCGGCCAGCAGACCGAACACGATCCCCGCCGCCAACGGGATCCCCGCGTCCCGCGCGAACGGGATCCCCTCCGCGCCGCACTCCAACGCCGACACCAGGGCGAGCACCCCGTCCAGCACCGCACTACGCCACCGCGACCACCACCACGGCCCGGTCACGGCCGTCGCGTGGTCTGCCCCCGTCGTGGTCATGCGTCCAGCCTACGGGCGCGAGGGTGGGCTTTTCCGGTGAGTTTCGTCTACTGCCCTACACCACACTCCGTAACCGAACAACACCGAAACCCCCCGGAAACCCTCGAACTGCTGAACCATCCCTCGCTCACCCCCGGAACCCACCATTCCACCCGGACCGTATGCCCATGGCACATACACCGGGCAAATACCAGGACTTCGAGGCCCTACGGGACCAGGCGGTGGCACTCCGGCGGCGGGGCTACAGCCTGCGGCAGATCCGCGACGAACTGAAGGTCTTCAACAACGACCTCCTCAACCAACTGGTGAAGGGGGAACCGCCGCCGGAGTGGACCAAGCGCCCGAACGCCAAGGACGGGCTGCGGGCAAGGGCACGAGAGTTGCGGTTGCAGGGCTGGACGTACGACCGGATCGAGGCGGAGCTGGGTTGTTCGCGAAGCTCGGTGTCACTGTGGGTCCGGGACCTGCCGCGCCCGGAGCCTCGGTACACCCCGGAAGAACAACGGGCTCTCATGCAGGAGGGGCTCGCGAAGCGCCGCGCGGCCGATGACGAGGAGCGGAAGAAGACCAAGGCGAGCGCCCATCGGGAGATCGGCGAGATGACGGACCGCGAGCTGTTCATGGCAGGCGTCGCGCTGTACTGGGCCGAGGGGTCGAAGAGCAAGCCGTACGACCGGCGGGAGCGGGCGGTCTTCGTCAACAGCGACCCGGGGGTGATCCGCGTCTACCTCGCCTGGCTCGATCTCCTGGAGGTGGAGCGGGGGAGGCTGGGTTTCCGGCTGCTCATCCACGAATCGGCCGACGTCGAAACGGCGCATCGGTTCTGGGCGGGGATCGCGGACATCGACCCGGAGGTCTTCGCCAGGCCGACGCTCAAGAAGCACAACCCGAAGACTGTCCGCAAGAACACCGGCGACGACTACCACGGTTGTCTCGTCATCGGCGTGGCCCGCAGCGCCCACTTGTACAACCGTATCGAGGGCTGGTGGAGCGGAATCGTGGCCCAGGCAGAGGGGCGGCTCGGGTAAGGTCTGAAGCGCTGTCCCCCGTGGTGTAACCGGCAGCACACTAGATTTTGGATCTAGCAGGACAAGGTTCGAATCCTTGCGGGGGAGCTCACAGCAGACAAGACCTGGGTTCGGGCCCTGACAGCACCGTCAGGGCCCGCTCTCATGTCGCCCGGTAAACGCCCCGGTATCCTGCGGATGTCACCCCCACCCGTCCAAAGCCGAAGGGCACATCCGTGAGCGCCATTCGCCCGGCAGCCGTCGTCGTTCTCGCAGCGGGTGAGGGCACCCGTATGAAGTCGGCCACACCCAAGGTCCTGCACGACATCTGCGGCCGTTCCCTGGTGGGTCATGTGCTCGCCGCCTCCCGTGAGTTGGACCCCGAGCACCTGGTCGTCGTGGTCGGGCACGCGCGCGAGCAGGTCGCCGCGCATCTCGGCGAGGTCGACGCGGCCGTCCGTACCGCCGTGCAGGAGCAGCAGAACGGCACCGGGCACGCCGTCCGGATGGCGTTGGAGGAGCTGGGCGGGGCGGTCGACGGAACCGTGGTCGTGGTGTGCGGGGACACCCCGTTGCTGACCGGGGAGACGCTCACCCGGCTCGCGGAGACCCACCACACCGACGGCAACGCGGTGACCGTGCTGACGGCGGAGGTGCCGGACGCGACGGGGTACGGCCGTATCGTGCGCGACGCCGGTTCGGGTGCCGTGACGGCGATCGTGGAGCACAAGGACGCCTCGGAGGAGCAGCGGGCGATCCGGGAGATCAACTCGGGTGTGTTCGCGTTCGACGGCCGGTTGCTGGCGGACGCGTTGGGGAAGGTACGCACGGACAACAGTCAGGGTGAGGAGTACCTGACGGACGTACTGGGGATCCTGCGGGAGGCCGGGCACCGGGTGGGTGCTTCGGTGGCGGCGGACCACCGGGAGATCGCGGGGATCAACAACCGGGTGCAGCTGGCGCAGGCGCGCCGGATCCTGAACGACCGGCTGCTGGAGCGGGCGATGCTCGCCGGGGTGACGGTGATCGACCCGGCCACCACGTGGGTGGATGTGACGGTGACGTTCGGGCAGGACGTGGTCGTGCATCCGGGGACGCAGTTGCTCGGTACGACGCATGTGGCGGAGGGTGCGGAGGTCGGGCCGAACAGCCGGCTGCGGGACACGCGGGTGGGTGCGGGGGCGCGGGTGGACAACACGGTGTCGGAGTCGGCGCAGATCGGTGCGGACGCGTCGGTGGGGCCGTACGCGTATCTACGGCCGGGGACGCGGCTGGGGGCGAAGGGCAAGATCGGTACGTACGTGGAGACGAAGAACGCCTCGATCGGGGAGGGGACGAAGGTCCCGCATCTGTCGTATGTCGGTGATGCGACGATCGGGGAGTACTCGAACATCGGTGCGGCGAGTGTGTTCGTCAACTACGACGGTGAGAACAAGCATCACACCACCGTCGGGTCGCACTGCAAGACGGGGTCGGACAACATGTTTGTGGCTCCTGTCACGGTCGGGGACGGTGCGTACACCGCCGCCGGGTCCGTGATCACGAAGGACGTGCCGCCCGGTTCGCTGGCCGTGGCCCGCGGTCAGCAGCGGAATATCGAGGGTTGGGTGGCCCGGAAGCGTCCGGGGAGCGCGGCGGCGAAGGCGGCCGAGGCGGCTTCCCGGCGGGGCGCGAGCGAGGACTGACCGGAAACAGGTGCGCCGAAGACGTCGTACCGTGATAAGTGCACACCCGCACCTAACCAGCTGATTCGGCCCTCCGCGTCCGGCGTGGAGGTCACCGCACATGCGGCTGTACGGCTGAGACACCTCTGAGGAGACAGTGCTGTGACCGGGATCAAGACGACCGGCGAGAAGAAGATGATGTTCTTCTCCGGCCGCGCCCACCCCGAGCTTGCCGAGGAGGTCGCCCAGCAGCTGGGTGTCGGGGTCGTCCCGACGAAGGCCTTCGACTTCGCGAACGGCGAGATCTACGTCCGTTACCAGGAGTCGGCGCGCGGTGCCGACTGCTTCGTGATCCAGAGCCACACGGCTCCGATCAACCAGTGGATCATGGAGCAGTTGATCATGATCGACGCGCTGAAGCGTGCGTCGGCCCGCTCCATCACCGTGATCGTGCCGTTCTACGGTTACGCGCGGCAGGACAAGAAGCACCGGGGTCGTGAACCGATCTCGGCGCGGCTGATCGCGGATCTGATGAAGACGGCGGGTGCGGACCGGATCCTCACGGTGGATCTGCACACGGATCAGATCCAGGGTTTCTTCGACGGTCCGGTGGACCACCTGTTCGCGCTTCCGCTGCTGGCGGACTACGTGGGCAGGAAGGTGGACAAGGACAAGCTGACGATCGTGTCTCCGGACGCCGGCCGGGTGCGGGTGGCGGACCGTTGGTGCGACCGGCTGGGTGCGCCGCTGGCGATCGTGCACAAGCGGCGTGACAAGGACGTGGCGAACCAGGTGACCGTCCACGAGGTCGTGGGTGAGGTCGAGGGCCGGGTGTGTGTGCTGGTCGACGACATGATCGACACGGGTGGCACGATCTGTGCGGCCGCGGACGCGTTGTTCGCGCACGGTGCGGAGGACGTCATCGTGACGGCGACGCACGGTGTGCTGTCGGGTCCGGCGGCGGACCGGCTGAAGAACTCCCGGGTGAGTGAGTTCGTGCTGACGAACACGCTGCCGACGCCGGGTGAGCTGAGCCGTGATCTGGACAAGATCACGGTGCTGTCGATCGCGCCGACGATCGCGAGTGCGGTGCGTGAGGTGTTCGAGGACGGTTCGGTGACGAGCCTGTTCGACGAGCAGTGAGCTGTAAAAACGCTTCTGCATGATCGCCCGCGCCGGTGGGCGCCGATGATCGATTTTTCCGTGGCCTCCCGCGCCGAGTAGACTTCTCCAGTTGCTCGGCGAGGGAGGCCACGCCTCCGTTATCGACGCGCTCTTCGTAGCAGGCCGTTCGTGGCCGGGTGACCACGTCCGCATCTGTCTTTACGAGGAGTGATCCACATGTCCGAGGTGAAGCTCGCCGCCCAGACGCGCACCGAGTTCGGCAAGGGTGCCGCGCGTCGTATCCGCCGCGCCTCCCAGGTCCCCGGTGTCCTGTACGGCCACGGTTCCGACCCGATCCACCTGACCCTGCCGGGCCACGACCTGCTGCTCGCGCTGCGTACGCCGAACGTCCTGATCTCCCTGGACATCGACGGCAAGACCAACGAGCTGGCGATCCCGAAGTCCGTGCAGCGCGACCCGATCAAGGGCTTCCTGGAGCACGTCGACCTGCTGCTGGTCAAGCGGGGCGAGAAGGTCACGGTCGAGATCCCGGTGCACACCGAGGGCGAGCTGGCCCCCGGCGGCAACCTGCTGGAGCACGTCCTGAACGCGCTGCCGGTCGAGGCCGAGGCCACCCACATCCCCGAGGCCGTCACCGTCTCCGTCGAGGGCCTGGAGGCCGGTGCCTCCGTCCTCGCCAAGGACATCACCCTGCCGTCCGGCGTGACCCTGGCCGTCGAGGAGGACGCGGTCGTCCTCCAGGTGCTGGCCGCGCAGGCCGAGGAGGCCCCGGAGGGCGAGGCCGCCGAGGGCGAAGAGGCCGCCGAGGCCTGATCCTCACCTTCGTTTCATCGTTCGTCAGCCGCTGCTTCCTCCCGGGAGCGGCGGCTGGCGCGTATCAAGGAGACATGGACGTGACCACCCCCACCGGGGCCTCCCCCGCCAACGCCCCCTGGCTGATCGTCGGTCTCGGGAATCCCGGGCCGGAGTACGCGGCGAACCGACACAACGTCGGGTTCATGGTCGTGGATCTGCTCGCCGACCGGATCGGCGGGAAGTTCAAGCGGGCCGGGAAGGCGCAGGCGCAGGTCGTGGAGGGGCGGATCGGGGCGCCGGGGCCGGCGAACCGGCGGGTGATCCTGGCGAAGCCGATGTCGTTCATGAATCTGTCCGGCGGTCCGGTGAACGCGCTGCGCGACTTCTACAAGGTGCCGCTCGCCCACATCGTGGCGGTCCATGACGAGCTGGACATCGACTACGGCACCCTGCGCCTCAAGCTGGGCGGCGGCGACAACGGCCACAACGGGCTGAAGTCGATGACGAAGGCGATGGGTCCGGACTACCACCGGCTGCGGTTCGGAATCGGGCGCCCTCCGGGTCGTATGCAGGTCGCGGACTTCGTGCTGAAGGACTTCTCCTCGGCCGAGCGCAAGGAGCTGGACTACTGCGTGGACCGCGCGGCCGACGCGGTGGAGGCGCTGGTGACGGAGGGGCTGGAGCGGGCGCAAAGCACGTACAACTCCTGACTTGTCCCCCATGGAAGTTGACCGGCCGTAGGGACATGGCCAATGATCCCGGCCATGCCTGCTGCCTCCGCGACCTCCTCCCGTACGGCCGCGGTCGACGCGCTGCGTGTCGTGACGATGGGCGCGGTCGCCGTGCTGATCCTGGTCGGCGGGGTGTGGGGCTCCTGGGGCACCGCGCAGCACGTGATGCTGACGAAGGGCAAGGAGCGGGGCACGGTCAGGGTGACCTCGTGCGGTGCGGACAGCTGCTCGGGACCGTTCACCCCCGTCTCGCCCGGCGCCTCGGCGCGCCCCGGGGTCGTCATCGACAGGTCGGTCGCGGTGCGCGAGGGGCGGACGTACGACGTGATCGTGAAGCCCGGTACCGACGAGGTGGTGCGGGCCGGCACTGCGGGGTTCCTGTACTCCTGGGTGCCGTTCGGCGGGGCGTTGCTGCTGGCGTCGGTGGTGGTGGCCGGCGGGCTGCGGCTGAGCCGGGTGGCGTGGGTGCTGGGGATCTCGGGGCTCGCGCTGCTCACGGCGGCCTTCGTCACGGCGCGGTAGCCACACAGGACTGTGCCCCCGGGGGTACGGACGCCCCCGGGGGCACAGTCGTGTCCGAGAGCGGCGGTCAGCCGGTGTTGCGCAGGCCCGCCGCCACGCCGTTGACGGTGAGGAGGAGGGCGCGGGCGAGGAGCGGGTCGGGTTCGGCGCCCGCCGCGGCCGCGTCACGCTGGCGCTTGAGCAGGGTGACCTGGAGGTAGGAGATCGGGTCCAGGTAGGCGTCGCGGATGGTGAAGGTCTGCTTGAGGGCCGGGGTGGCGTCGAGGAGTTCGGCCTCTCCGGTGATCTTCAGGACCTCGGCGACGGTCAGCTCGTGCTCGGCCTTGATGGTGTCGAACACGTGCTTGAGCTCGTCGGGGACGAGGGTGTCGACGTAGTGCTGGGCGATCCGCAGGTCCGTCTTGGCGAGGGTCATCTCGACGTTGGAGATGAAGTTCCGGAAGAAGTGCCACTGTTCGTGCATCTCGTCCAGGACGGTGTCGAGGCCGGCCTCGCGCAGGGCCTTGAGGCCGGAGCCGACGCCGAACCAGCCGGGGACGATCTGCCGGGACTGGGTCCAGCCGAACACCCACGGGATGGCGCGCAGGCCGTCGAGCGAGACGCCGGAGCCGGGGCGGCGGGAGGGCCGGGAGCCCAGGTGCAGGTCGGCGAGCTGGTCCACCGGGGTCGACGCGAGGAAGTACGTCGGCAGGTCCGGGTCCTCCACGAGGCGGCGGTAGGCGGCGTGGGCGGCGTCGGAGACGACGTCCATGGCGGCGTCCCAGCGGGCGAGGGCTTCCACGGACTGGCGGGGGGCCGTGTGCAGGGCGGAGGCCTGGAGGGTGGCCGCGACGGTCAGTTCCAGGTTCTCCCGGGCGAGGGAGGGGATGAGGTACTTGTCGGAGATGACCTCGCCCTGCTCGGTGACCTTGATCTCGCCTTCCAGGGTGCCCCAGGGCTGGGCGAGGATCGCGTCGTGCGAGGGGCCGCCGCCGCGGCCGACGGTGCCGCCGCGGCCGTGGAAGAGGCGCAGCCGCACCCCGTAGCGGTGGGCGACGTCGCGCAGGCGGCGCTGGGCGCGGTGGATCTCCCACTGGGAGGTGGTGATGCCGCCGAACTTGGAGGAGTCGGAGTAGCCGAGCATGACCTCCTGGACGTCCCCGCGCAGTGCCACCAGCCGGCGGTACGAGGGGTCGGCGAGCATGTCCTCCAGGATGGTGTCGGCGGCCTTGAGCTCGTCGGTGGTCTCCAGGAGCGGCACGATGCCGATCTTCGCCCAGCCGGCGTGCAGGTCGAGCAGTCCGGCCTCGCGGGCGAGCACCGCGGCGGCGAAGACGTCGTCGGCGCCCCGGCACATGGAGATGATGTACGACTCGACGACCTCGGGTCCGAAGACCTCCAGGGCCTTCTTCACGGTCTGGAAGACGCCGAGGGTCTTCTCGCCGGCCGCGTCGACCGGTGCCGGGGTGGGCGCGAGGGGCCGGCGGGAGCGCAGTTCCTTGGCGAGGAGCTTGGCGCGGTACTCCCGGGGCATGTCGGCGTAGCGCCAGGACTCCTCGCCGAGGCGGTCGAAGAGCTGGCCGAGGGCGTGGTGGTGGGCGTCGGCGTGCTCGCGGACGTCCATGGTGGCGAGCTGGAGGCCGAAGGCGGCGAGGGTGCGGATCGTCCGGGCGAGGCGGCCGTCGGCGAACAGGCCGCCGCGGTGGGCACGCAGGGAGGTCTGGATGACGCGCAGGTCGGCGAGGAGCTCGGCGGTGCCGAGGTAGTCGTGGCCGGTCTCGTGCGGGGTGCCGGTGGCCAGGCGGCGCTTGGTGTTCTCCAGCTTCTGCCGGATGCAGGTGGCCTTGAGCCGGTAGGGCTCCTCGGCGTTGAGCCGCTTGTAGCGGGGGCTGATCTCGGGGAGCCGCTCCAGGTCGGCGCGGAGGGACTCCAGGAGTTCCTCGGTGGCGCCGGTGTAGCGGATGGAGTTGGAGAGGAAGCCGCGCAGCTCGTCGATCATCTCCAGGGCGTCGTTGATGCCGTGTTCGTGCTGGAGGATGAGGACGTCCCAGGTGACCTGCGGGGTCACGTTGGGGTTGCCGTCGCGGTCGCCGCCGATCCAGGTGCCGAAGGTGAGCGGGCGGGTGTCGTCGGGGAGCTTGACGCCGACCCGTTCCAGCTCCGCGGTGAGGTCCTCCAGGACGTCGCCGACGGCGTCGGCGTGCAGTTCGTCCAGGTAGTAGATGGCGTTGCGGGCCTCGTCGGCGGGTTCCGGGCGTACGACGCGCAACTCGTCGGTCTGCCAGACCAGGTCGATGTTCTCCGCGAGGCGGACGTCGGTGCGGCGGCGGTCGGACTCGATGACGGGGGTGTCCAGGAGTGCGGCGATGCGCCGGAGCTTGTTGAGGACGGAGCGGCGTGCGGCCTCGGTGGGGTGGGCCGTGAACACCGGGCGGACGTTGAGGTTCTGGACGGTCTGGCGCAGGTGGTCGGGGTCGGCGTCCTTGAGCCGGTCGGCGGTGCGGGCGAGCAGGCCGCCCTCGGCGCCGCGGCGGGCGCGCAGCTCGCGGCCGCGGTGCACCTGTTCGGTGACGTTGGCGAGGTGGAAGTAAGTGGAGAAGGCGCGGACCAGCTTGGCTGCGGTCTCCAGTTCGATGCCGCGCAGCAGGTCGGCGGCGGCCTCGCCGTCCTCGCGGGTCAGTCGGCGGACCCGCTCGACGAGGTCCAGCAGTTCGGGGCCCTCCTGCCGGACGAGGGTCTCACCGAGGAGGTCTCCCAGTCGCCGGATGTCGGCGCGCAGCTCACTGCTGGTCGTCGTGGCACTGGTAGTCAGGTCGTCGGCACTGCTCACAGGTGCGGCTCCTTGCAGTGTTGAAGCTCATCTGGAGGGGTACCCGTCGGTCGGCCGTGGCGGGCGTGCCCCGCATACGGGCCGGACATCCGGGAAGGAAACAGAGCGGACCGCGCTGTCCGACCGACTCAAGGATAGGTGTCCGTGAGGACGCGCAGGCTGTCGGGCTCTTGCTGTGAGACGCCTCGCTGCCATACTTACGTCGCCGTAGGTTACGGAACCGTAGGGAATGAGTTCTAGAGTCCCGTGCGGTGGCCGCGGATCGGCACCTGTCTCAACCCTCGACCCCACAGGGGACGCGCATGACCTCGTCTGGTTCCGATGTGATCGAAGAAGCCCAGCAGCCCCCCGCCGCCTCGTCCTCGTCCGCCACTCTGGGCGGCGAGCAGAAGGGTTCGATCGAGCAGATCACCCTTCTGCTGTTCATCGTCGTCCCGTTCCTCGCGCTGCTGGCGGCGGTGCCGCTGGCGTGGGGCTGGGGCGTGAGCTGGCTCGACCTGGGTCTGCTGGTGTTCTTCTACTACCTGGGCTGTCACGGCGTGACGATCGGTTACCACCGGTACTTCACGCACGGGTCGTTCAAGGCGAAGCGGCCGCTGCGGATCGCGCTGGCCGTCGCGGGCTCGATGGCGGTGGAGGGCCCCCTGGTGCGGTGGGTGGCCGATCACCGCAAGCACCACAAGTTCTCCGACGCGGAGGGCGACCCGCACTCCCCGTGGCGGTACGGGGAGACCGTGCCGGCGCTGATCAAGGGCCTGTGGTGGGCGCACATCGCGTGGATGTTCGACGAGGAGCAGACCAACCAGGAGAAGTACGCCCCCGATCTGATCAAGGACCCGGCCATCCGGGCGATCTCGCGGCAGTTCGTCTACTGGACCATGCTGTCGCTGGCGCTGCCGCCGCTGATCGGCGGTCTGGCGACGATGTCCTGGTGGGGCGCGTTCACCGGGTTCTTCTGGGGTTCACTCGTGCGGGTGGCGCTGCTCCACCATGTGACGTGGTCGATCAACTCGATCTGCCACGCGGTGGGCAAGCGGCCGTTCAGGTCGCGGGACCGCTCGGGCAACGTGTGGTGGCTGGCGGTGCTGTCCTGCGGCGAGTCCTGGCACAACCTGCACCACGCCGACCCGACCTCCGCGCGGCACGGTGTGGAGCGCGGGCAGCTGGACTCGTCGGCGCGGATCATCCGCTGGTGCGAGCAGCTGGGCTGGGCGTACGACGTGCGCTGGCCGTCACGCTCGCGTATCGATTCGCGCCGTAACACCGGGGACGGCGGCTCCCGACAGGGGGTGGAGCCCGCGAAGGCGGCATGATTGACGCCGTGGCGACCGACTCCAGCACCCCCAGTCCCGACGGCAAGCAGCGGCGGACGCGCCGTACCCGGATGACCGGGGCGGAGCGCCGCCAGCAACTGTTGGAGATCGGTCGCACCCTCTTCGCGGCGAAGGGGTTCGAGGGCACCTCGGTGGAGGAGATCGCGGCGAAGGCGGGGGTCTCCAAGCCGGTGGTCTACGAGCACTTCGGCGGCAAGGAGGGGCTCTACGCGGTGGTGGTGGACCGGGAGATGGGGCGGCTGCTCGACATGGTGACCGGTTCGCTGACGGCCGGGCATCCGCGGGAGCTGTGCGAGCAGGCCGCCTTCGCGCTCCTCGACTACATCGAGGAGTACACGGACGGTTTCCGGATCCTGGTCCGCGACTCCCCCATCCCGCAGTCGACGGGGTCCTTCGCCTCGCTGATCTCGGACATCGCCACCCAGGTGGAGGACATCCTGGGCCGCGAGTTCAAGTCCCGCGGCTTCGACCCGAAGCTGGCCCCGCTGTACGCGCAGGCGCTGGTGGGCATGGTCGCGCTGACCGGCCAGTGGTGGCTGGACGTGCGCCGCCCGAAGAAGGCGGAGGTCGCCGCCCACCTGGTCAACCTGGCCTGGCACGGTCTGGACGGCCTGGAGCAGAAGCCACGGCTGATAGGGCACCGGAAGGCGTGAGGGCCCCGGTGCCCTGATATCAGCGTTTCTCAGTGCTTGAAGACGTCCTTGATCTTCTCCTTGGCCTGGCGGGCGTCGCCCTTCGACTGCTCCAGGCGGCCCTCGGACTCCAGCGGCACGTCGCGCACCGCGCGTCCGCTGACCTCCTTGGCCTTGCCCTTGAGCTGTTCCTTCTTGCCCTTGGCCTTCTGGTGTCCTGACACCGTGGGTCCCTCCTGACGCCGAAGACGTGCGTGGGGTCACCGGTCCGGGTAACCGGAGCGGGCCGGAGCAAACCGCCGCTCAGCGCACCGGTTCCAGGAACTCCAGGCGGTTGCCGACCGGGTCCTGGGAGTAGAAACGGCGGTGTCCGGGGAGTTCGTCGTCCCAGGTGACCGGGGCGCCGCCCGCTTCGAGCCGGTCGGCGACGGCCTCGATGTCCGTCACCCGCAGCCCCGGGTGGGCCTTCAGGGCGGGACGGAAGGCCGCCTCGACCCCCAGGTGCAGGTGCACGGTCCCGGCCCGGAACCAGCAGCCGCCGCGCGCCGCGAGCACGGGCGGCTTGGGGATCTCGGTCATGCCGAGGAGGTCGACGTAGTACGCGCGCAGCAGGTCCTCGGAGCCGGGTGGCACGGCCAGCTGGACGTGGTCGAGGGCGGTGAGCATCAGGAGGCCTCCTTGCGGGCGACGGCGAAGATCCGCCGGAACGGGAACGGGGTGCCGTGCGGGCCGGCCGGGTAGGCCTCGCGCAGGGCGGAGCGGTAGTCGGCGAGGAAGGCGTCACGGGCCTCGGGGTCGTCGGCGAGGGTGGTGAGGACGGGGCGCAGGCCGGTGCCCTTCACCCAGTCGAGGACCGGGTCCTCGCCGGTGAGCAGGTGGATGTACGTCGTCTCCCAGACGTCGGCGGCGCAGCCGAGGGCGGTCAGCCGCTCCAGGTAGGCCTCGGGGGCGAGGACCGCGTCCTCGTGGCGGAGGGTCTCGGCGAGCCGGCCCCGCCAGCGGGCGGAGTCGGCGAGGTCGCGCATCAGCCGGTGGCTGGGGGCGGCGAAGTTGCCGGGGACCTGGAAGGCGAAGGTGCCGCCGGGGGTGAGGGCGGCGGTCCAGTCGGCGAAGCGGTCGGGGTGCCCGGGGACCCATTGGAGCGTGGCGTTGGAGACGATCAGGTCGTAGGGCGCCTCGGGGGTCCAGGTGCGGACGTCGGCGTGGCGGAAGTCCAGGCGGCCGCCGCCCGCGGTGGGGCCCTCGTACTCCACGAGCGCCTTGTCGAGCATGTCGGGTGAGTTGTCGTAGCCGGTGATGTGGGCGGTGGGCCAGCGTTCGGCGAGCAGGGCGGTCATGTTGCCGGGGCCGCAGCCGAGGTCGGCGATGCGGGGGCGGCCGGTGGTGGATGTGGCGGGGAGGCCGGGGACGCGGGCGAGGAGGTCGGTGAAGGGGCGGGCGCGGTGGCCGGCGTGCCGGAGGTACTGGGCGGGGTCCCAGGCGGGATTCGTCATGTGTCCACCATCCCCACCCTGATAACTTGATGTCAAGATACTCGACATCAAGAGACTTCATGTCGACACAACCACTACACTGATCGCCATGGAGGACGAGGTCGATCGGCTGGTGGCTGCGTGGCGCCGGGAGCGCCCGGACCTCGACGTGGAACCGCTTGAGGTGCTCAGCCGGGTGAGCCGACTGGCCCGGCACCTGGACCGGGCACGTCGGCTGGCCTTCGCGGAGCACAGCCTGGAGCCCTGGGAGTTCGACGTGCTGACCGCGCTCAGGCGCGCGGGCACCCCCTACCAGCTCTCCCCGGGCCAGCTGCTGACGCAGACCCTGGTCACCTCGGGGACGATGACCAACCGGATCGACCGGCTGGCCAAGAAGGGGCTGGTGGAGCGGTTGCCGGACCCGAGCGACCGGCGTGGCGTGCTGGTCCGGCTGACCACCGAGGGCCAGGACCGCGCGGACCAGGCCCTGGCAGGTCTCCTGGAGCAGGAGCGGGCGATCCTCGCCGAACTCTCCCGCCCGCAGCGTTCCGAACTGGCGGGTTTGTTGCGCCGGCTGACCGCCCCGTTCGACAACATCCCCGGGTAGGCGCTTCGCTGGACTTGCCCGACATGCCGTCTGCCGGCTGCGGCGCCGTCGTGGCTGGTCGCGCAGTTCCTCCCCCAGCCTTCGGCCGGGGGTGCCCCCAGCGCCCCCAAGGGGCGCTGCCCGAACCGCGGCGCACCGACCCGTCAGGCGCTGCTGCTCGCCTCCGGCATGATCTGGCCAGTGGGTCCCAGGTCCGCCGGTCCGACCCCGGCCCGCCGCGCCAGGGCGACCGCGGCCAGGGTGCTGTGGACGCCGAGTTTGCCGAGGACGTTCTGCATATGGGTGCGGACGGTGTGCGGGGACAGGAACAGGCGCTCGGCGACCGCCTTGCGCCCCAGGCCCGCCACCATGCACCGGAGCACTTCCCGCTCTCTCGGCGTGAGGGACTCCACCAGCCGTTCGCTCTCGGTGCGGTGCTTGCGGGCGGCCGTCAGCTCGCGCAGCACCCCCGTCAGCAGGGCGGGCGGCAGGTGCGTCTCGTCGCGCAGCACACCCCGGATCACGTTCAGCAGCCGGGACAGCGAGCAGTCCTTGGCCACCCAGCCGCAGGCGCCGGCCTGCAGGGCCAGGGCCGCCCGCCGCGGGTCGTCCCGCTCGGCGAGGACGACGACCCGCACGGCGGGATGCGCGGTGCGGACGCCGGCGACCAGCGATATGCCGTCGACCAGCCCCTCCTCGTTGGCCACCTGCACCGGCACGGCCGCCCGGCCGCCCGGCAGTTGGCCGCCCAGGTCGGCGTCGACGAGCAGCACGTCGTAGCGGCGGCCCTCGGCGACCGCGCGCTCCAGGCAGCGCAGCGCCGCCGGACCGCTGCCGGCCGCAGACACGTCGACATCGGGCTCGGCGGCCAGTGCGGCGGCCAGCGACTCGGCGAAGATGCGGTGGTCGTCGACGACCAGAACTCGGATGCGAACCACGAAACCCCCTTCCCCAAGCTCCTCAAGAGCAGGGGATGCCCCAAGGTCGGGAAACGACGACCCATGCGGACACGACACCCGTGGGAGGAGGGAACCGCACGGCCGCCGCCGTGCCTGAACAGCTACCCCACCACGGGCGTCGTATCCGACTTGTCTCGCCCCCTGATCAGCACCGGCCCCCACCGGTACCGCTCATCAGAGTACGGCTGGGCGCCGGAAGCGGAAGGCAATTTGCAGAACTGTCCGACGGACGCGTTTATGGTGTGCCGCATGTTTCGTATTGAGGCGGAAGTCGACAAGGAACGACGTGATCTGCTCCGCGCTCGGCTGCTGGCCACCAACACCGCGGCCTCCCCGGTGCTGGCGGCCCTGCGCGGTACCCCCGCGGAACGCGACGTGCCGCTGCACGTCTGGGCGATGGACGAGCGTACGGGCGACCTGGGCGGCGGCCTCGTCGGGCACACCTGGGCGTCCTGGCTGCACGTCACCTACCTGTGGGTGGACGCCCGCCGACGCGGCACGGGGCTGGGCGGCCGACTGCTCGCCGAGGCGGAGCGCATCGCCCGCGAGGACCGCGCCTGCACCGCCGCCCGCCTGGAGACCTGGGACTTCCAGGCCCCCGACTTCTACCGGAAGCAGGGGTACGACGTGGTGTGCGTGATCCCCGACTACCCGCCGGGGATCACGGAGTACACCCTGACCAAACGGCTGGCCTGAGGCTCAGCCCGCCTTGCGGGCACCCGCCGACGGCACCGCCTCGAAGACCCGCGGCGCCTTGAAACCGGCCGCCGCGAAGGCCTCCTCGACCGCCTTGGTGACCGTGTCGACGTCGGCCGTCTCGGCGAGGACGATCGCCGAGCCGCCGAAGCCGCCGCCGGTCATCCGGGCGCCCAGCGCACCGGCCGCGTTCGCCGCCTCGACCACCAGGTCCAGCTCCGGGCAGGAGACCCGGAAGTCGTCGCGCAGCGAGGCGTGGCCCTCGGTGAGGACCGGTCCGATCGCCCGGGTGTCGCCGGCCTCCAGGAGGGCGACGACGCGTTCGACGCGGTGGTCCTCGGTGACGACGTGGCGGACCAGGCGGCGCACCTCCTCCTCGTCGCCGAGGCGGTCGAGCGCCGCGTCCAGTTCGCCGTAGGGAACGTCCCGCAGGGCGTCCACCCCCAGCAGGGCCGCGCCCTTCTCGCAGCCCGCGCGGCGCTTGCCGTACTCGCCGTTGCTGTGCGCGTGCTTGACCTGGGTGTCCACGACCAGCAGCCGCATGCCCTCGGCCGCGAGGTCGAAGGGGATCTGCTTCTGCGAGAGGTCGCGGGTGTCCAGGAACAGGGCGTGGCCGGCCTCGCAGCAGGCGGACGCCGTCTGGTCCATGATGCCGGTCGGCGCCCCGACGTAGACGTTCTCCGCGCGCTGGCACAGCCGGGCCAGCTGCCAGCGCTGCAGGCCGAGTTCGAAGAGGTCGTTGAGGGCGAGGGCGATCACCACCTCCAGGGCCGCGGAGGAGGACAGGCCCGCGCCGGTCGGAACCGTCGAGGTCAGGTGGACGTCGGCGCCGGTCACCGGGTGGCCGGCCTCGCGCAGCGCCCAGACCACACCCGCCGGGTACGCCGTCCACTCCTGGTCGGTGCCGGGTTCCAGGGCGTCGAGGGAGAGTTCGGCGACGCCGCCCTCGATGTCCGAGGAGTGCAGGCGCAGCACCCCGTCGGTACGGCGGGCGACCGCGGCCGTCGTCACGTGCGGCAGCGCGAACGGCATCACGAAGCCGTCGTTGTAGTCGGTGTGCTCGCCGATCAGGTTGACCCGGCCGGGCGCCGACCAGACGCCGTCCGGTGCGGTGCCGTACAGCTCGGTGAAGCCCTCACGGACCTGCTGTGCCCCCACTACTGCTCCCTTGCCGCGCTTGCGATGGTCTGTGCGAACTCCCAGGCGTCCGCGACGATGCCCGCGAGGTCCGCGCGGGTCGGGTGCCAGCCCAGCTGCTCGCGGGCGGCGGCCGCCGAGGCGACCAGGACGGCCGGGTCGCCGCCCCGGCGCGGGGCCACGACCTCGGGGATCGGGTGGCCGGTGACCTGCCGGACGGTCTCGATGACCTGGCGGACCGAGAAGCCCTCGCCGTTGCCGAGGTTGCAGATCAGGTGCTCGCCGGGCCGTGCGGCCGTGAGCGCCAGCAGGTGGGCGTCGGCGAGGTCGGCGACGTGGATGTAGTCGCGGACGCAGGTGCCGTCGGGCGTCGGGTAGTCGTCACCGAAGACCGAGATGGCCTCCCGCTTGCCCTGGGCGACCTGGAGGACCAGGGGGATCAGGTGCGACTCGGGGTTGTGCCGCTCGCCCTGCGCGCCGTAGGCGCCGGCCACGTTGAAGTAGCGCAGGGAGACCGCGCCCAGGCCGTGCGCGGCGGCCTCGCCGGTGATCATGTGGTCGACGGCGAGCTTGGTGGCGCCGTACGGGTTGGTCGGCTTCGTCGGGGCGGTCTCGACGATCGGGACCTGCTCCGGCTCGCCGTAGGTGGCCGCCGTGGAGGAGAAGACGAGCTTGCGCACGCCCGCCTCGCGCATCGCGCCGAGCAGGGCCATGGTGCCGCCGACGTTGTTGTCCCAGTACTTCTCGGGCTTCACGACCGACTCGCCGACCTGGGAGAACGCGGCGAAGTGCAGGACCGCCTCGTAGGAGGAGTCGAGCCACTTGGCGGCGTCGCGGATGTCGCCCTCGACGAAGGCGGCGCCCGCGGGGACGCCCTCGCGGAAGCCGGTGGAGAGGTTGTCGAGGACGGTGACCTCGTGGCCCGCCTCCAGCAGGTGCTGGGCGACCACGCTGCCGACGTAACCCGCTCCGCCCGTCACCAGGTACTTCATCAACTCGCTACCTCTCGCAGTCGCTCGGCCGCGCGCTCCGGCGGCACGTCGTTGATGAACACGCTCATGCCGGACTCGGAACCCGCGAGGAACTTCAGCTTGCCGGACGTCCGGCGGATGGTGAAAAGCTCGAGGTGGAGCGCGAAGTCGTCGCGCGTGACACCCTCGAACTCCTCCAGCGTCCCGAACGGCGCCTGGTGCCAGGCGGCGATGTAGGGCGTGGGGGGTTCACCCTCGCCGAAGATACGGTCGAAGCGCCTCAAGAGTTCCAGATAAACCTTGGGGAACTCTGAGCGGGCCGCCTCGTCGAGGGCGAGCAGGTCGGGGACGCGGCGCTTCGGGTACAGGTGGACCTCGTAGGGCCAGTGCGCCGCGTACGGCACGAAGGCGACCCAGTGTTCACCCTCAAGGACGATCCGCTCGTCGGCGAGTTCACGCTCCAGGACGGCGTCGAAGAGGTTCCCGCCGCCGGTCGCCTCCTTGTGTGCCGCGAGTGAACGCAACATCAGGGCGGTGCGCGGGGTGGTGAAGGGGTAGGCGTAGATCTGCCCGTGCGGGTGACCGAGCGTCACGCCGATCTCCTCGCCGCGGTTCTCGAAGCAGAACACCTGCTCGACGGAGGGGAGATGCGACAGTTCCGAGGTCCGGTCGGTCCACGCGTCGAGGACCAGCCGGGCCTGCTCCTCGGTGAGGCTCGCGAAGGAGGCGTCGTGGTCCGAG
Source organism: Streptomyces sp. NPDC020958 (assembly GCF_055562175.1). Lineage (NCBI taxonomy): Bacteria > Bacillati > Actinomycetota > Actinomycetes > Kitasatosporales > Streptomycetaceae > Streptomyces > Streptomyces sp. NPDC020958. Next base: position 164,002 of record NZ_JBVHFU010000004.1, read on the forward strand.
GTGAAGCAGACCACCTCACAGCGTCCGGAGTCGCCGGCCAGCGAGGGGAAACGATTCTCGAAGACCACCACGTCGTACGACGAGTCCGGGATCTCGCTCAGCCGGTCGCCCTCGGTCGGGCAGAGCGGGCACTGGTCGGCCGGCGGGTGGTAGGTGCGGCCCTGCCGGTGCGAGGCGATGGCGACCTGGTCGCCGAGCAGCGGGTCCCGGCGGATCTCCGAGGTGGTGTGCGTCCGCTCCAGCGGCCGACGGTCCACCGCGTCCCGCACGGTGTCGTCACGCAGGTCGTAGTAGATGAGCTCGCGACCGTCGGCCAGCCGGGTCGAGGTCTTCTTCACTGCGGACTCCCGTTGATCGAGTCATCCAACCTTCAAACAGAACCGAACACACCAAAACACAACTCACCACGCCAGTCAACATCGGAATCAATCAAGGTGAGACAACGAAAGTGTTGAATTACTGGGTGCAGAACCCCACAAACGCCCCATGTTCCCCCACATACCTCGCGGCGGGGCTACGGCTCCCCACCAACGGCCTCGACTACACGATCCTGGCGATCTACTTCGTCGTCGTCCTGGGCATCGGCTTCGCGGCCCGCCGCTCGGTGCGGACGAGCCTCGACTTCTTCCTCTCCGGCCGGTCGCTGCCCGCCTGGATCACCGGCCTCGCGTTCATCTCGGCGAACCTGGCCGCGACCGAGATCCTGGGCATGGCCGCCAACAGCGCGCAGTACGGCGCGTACACCGTGCACTGGTACTGGATCGGCGCCATCCCCGCCATGGTCTTCCTCGGCCTGGTGATGATGCCCTTCTACTACGGCAGCAAGGTCCGCTCGGTCCCCGAGATGCTGCTGCTCCGCTTCGACAGAGCGGCGCACCTGCTGAGTTCGATCCTGTTCGCCTTCGCGGCCATCCTCATCGCGGGCGTCAACCTGTACGCCCTCGCGATCGTCGTCGAGGCGCTGCTCGGCTGGCCCCAGTGGGTGGCGATCGTGGTCGCCGGCGCGTTCGTACTGGCGTACATCACCCTCGGCGGCCTCTCCTCGGCCATCTACAACGAGGTGCTCCAGTTCTTCGTGATCCTGGCCGCCCTCATCCCGCTGTCCGTGCTCGGCCTGAAGAAGGTCGGCGGCTGGAACGGCCTGGTCGACAAGCTCACCGCCACCCACGGCCACAACTTCACCACCGCCTGGGGCGGCACCGGCATCGGCTCCCCCAACCCGCTCGGTGCGAACTGGCTGACCATCGTCCTCGGCCTCGGCTTCGTCCTCTCCTTCGGCTACTGGACGACGAACTTCGCCGAGGTGCAGCGCGCCCTGTCGGCGAAGAACCTCTCCGCCGCCCAGCGCACCCCGCTGATCGCCGCCTACCCGAAGATCTTCATCGTCTTCCTGGTGATGATCCCGGGGCTGGTCGCCGCCGCGCTGGTGCCGAACATCGGGACGGCGAAGTCCGGCCTCCAGTACAACGACGCGATCCCCTACCTCATGTCGCAGCTGCTGCCCAACGGCGTGCTCGGCATCGCGGTGACCGGTCTGCTGGCGGCCTTCATGGCGGGCATGGCCGCGAACGTGTCGTCCTTCAACACCGTGTTCACCACGGACATCTGGGCGAAGTACGTGGTGAAGGGCCGCGAGGACGGCTACTACGTGCGCTTCGGGCGGCTGATCACCGCGATCGGCGTCTGCGCGTCCATCGGGACGGCGTTCCTCGCGTCGTCGTTCTCGAACATCATGAGCTACCTCCAGACCCTGTTCTCCTTCTTCAACGTGCCGATGTTCGTCGTCTTCATCGTCGGCATGTTCTGGAAGCGCGCCTCGGCGAAATCCGGCTTCTGGGGGCTGCTCGCGGGGACGGTGACCGCGATGGTCAACTACTTCGTCCTCTACAAGCGGCACATCATCCACATCCCCTCCGACCAGGGCGCCAACTTCGTCTCCGCGATCGCCGGGTTCGTCGCCGGCGCGGTGGTGATGGTGGTCGTGTCCCTGTTCACGGCGCCGAAGCCGGAGGAGGAACTGGCCGGGCTCGTCTACGGCACGACCTCCCCCGGCATGGCCGAGCCGCCCGCGCCCGGGGACGAGGCCTGGTACCGGCGGCCGGCCCTGCTGGGCTGGGGTGCGGTGGTCCTGGCGGCCCTCTGCTACATCCCGTTCTCGTTCTGATCGCCGTCGCTGGAGAATGGAGAGACCATGACCGACGACTTCGGGCACCCGGAGCGCACCGGGTTCCACTACTCCGAGCAGGACGTCCAGCGCGAGGTCACCGAGCTGGAGGGACGGTCCGCGACCGCCGCGCGCATCTTCGACCTGCGGCGGATCATCGGCGGGCTGTTCGTGCTGTACGGGATCATCGTGACGATCACCGGGATCACGGACTCGCAGGCCGAGATCGACAAGGCACAGGGGATCAACATCAACCTGTGGACGGGGATCGGGATGCTGTTGCTGGGGGCGTTCTTCCTGGTGTGGCTCTGGCTGCGGCCCACTCCGCCGCCGGTGCCTCCGGTGGAAGGAGAGGGTAAGGCGGAGTAGGTCGTGTTTCGGGTGCAGGTCTGTGGGGGCTGGTCGCGCACCCGCGGCGGTGGCCGCACATCGATACAGCCCCGCGCCCCTAACGGGGCGCTTCGGTGCCGCCGTTGAGGGGTCCCGCCCTGTCCAACAGGCCTGTCCTCGCCGCCAGGGCCGCCGCTTCCAGGCGGGACCCCACGCCCAGCTTCATCAGGACCCGCTGGACGTGGGTGCGGGCTGTGCTGGGGGCGATGTTCATGCCGGCGGCGATGAGGCGGGTGTCCTCGCCGTCGGCCACCCGGACCAGGACCTCGACCTCCCTCGGGGTGAGCATCTGCAGCAGGCGCTGGCCCTCGTCGTCGGGCTGGGCGGCGGGGTTGAGGAGTTCACCGAACGCGCCCTGCAGGAGGGCGGGGGCCACGGCCGCCTCACCCGCCCGCGCCTTCATGATGGCCCGCTCGACGCCCTCTATCCGCTCGTCGTGCCGTACGTAACCGGAGGCGCCCGCCGCGAAGGCCGCCGCGATGCCCCGCGGGGACGGCACCGGGCCGAGCACCAGCACCGCGACCTGCGGGCGCTCCTTCTTGATCCGCACCACCGGGTCGAAGATGCCGGGCTCGGCCGGGGTCGCCGTGCCCAGCAGGCACACCTCGGGCGCCCGTGTGATCACCAGCTCGGCCGCGCCCGCCGCCGGTGCCGCCGCCGCGAGCACCCGGTGGCCGCGCAGTTTCAGCGCAGACGCCAGCGCCTCGGCGAGCAACCGGTGGTCGTCCACCACCATGAGCCGCACTCCCATAGAGCAACCCCCCAGTCCCCCCAATGGATGCCCCACTATGGATGCCCACTGGTCCGCATGGACAGAGGGCCCCCCGGCACCCCGTCCTTTCATGCCCCCGGAAGCTACACGCTTGTTCGACGTTGCGCTGCCCCTACTGATGAGAAGTGCCCCGGATCGGAGGAATCTCAGGCTTTTCTCGTATTCGCGGGTGAAGAGCGGGTGTGGTGCGGTAAGCGCCCACTTGACCGGACCTCAGCCTCCCGCGCCGAACGCGGTGACCAGGTACTCCTTCCCCGACGTCGAGGAACCGACGGTGTGGGCGTACACCGCGGACAGGTAGAGCCGGCCCTGTCCGTACAGGACCTCCGCGTACTGCGGTGACATGCTCGTCTCCACCGCCTTGACCGCCGTACTCACCGGATTCTCCAGCAGCCTGGTCTCCTTGAACGAGCCGCCGTCGATACTGACGACCTGAGCCCCCTTGTTGTACGGGGCGCTCTTGTACGCGATCACATTGGGGCCGTCCATGCGCAGCGGCGTGATCGTGTAGTTGTTGCCGGCGTCGGCGCGCTGGCCGGTCTGCTCGCCGGTGGCGAGGTCGAAGGCGACGATCTCGTTGGTCTTCGCGAAGGCCCCGCTGCCGTCGTGCTCCTCGGTGGCCAGGTACAGCCGGTCGTTGCCGACGACCACGCCCTTGCACTTCTCCACCTCGTAGATGCCGTCGCAGCGGGCCGCGTACGAGCTGCCCGGGGTGGAGATCCGGGTGCGCAGCTTCCCGGTGGCGTTGTCGAGGGAGAAGACGTCGGAGAAGCCGCTGCCGTCGCCCGCGCTGTCGTTGACGTCGGCGGCCACCACGAGCGGGTCGGTCGACACGACGCTGGCGTATTCGATGCCCGAGGTCATCCTGTACTCGGACACCACCTTGCCGGAGACCGGGTCGATGGTCTGGATGTGCAGCTGGGCGGAGTCGCCGCTGCCGCACCTGCGGACCGCGACCAGTTTGGTGCCGCCGCCGTAACCGGCGTCGTAGCAGGTGTCGGCCGGCTTCGGCTGCCAGCGCACCGTGCCGGTGGCCAGGTCGAAGGCGGCGCCGCCGCTGGTGCCGCCGACCGCGACGGTCCCCTGGGCGACCGTCACGTTGTTGAAGTTGACCGGAACGTCACCGGACTTGACGGACTTGGTCCACAGCTTCTTGCCGGCCTTCAGATCGATCGCGGCGACCTGGGAGCAGCCCGAGCTGGAGCCCTTGGGGGGCGTCTTCGGCTGGAAGACGATCGCGGTCCTGCCGTCGGTGCTGACGTGGCCGGTGGCGTAGCAGACCGGGCCGGGCAGCGGGACCGTCCACAGCCTGGCGCCCGACTCGGGGTCGTAGCCGGTGATCCCGGCGACGCCGGTCTTCGCGTACACCTGGTCGGTGAGCCAGGAACCCGCGGTGACCGTGGTGTCGTTCGCCGTGGGCATCGGGACCTGGAAGAGGACCTTGGAGGTGGGGTCGGCGGGGACCTTCTCGGTGGCCTTGCCGCTCTTGCCGCCGCCGGTCGTCCGGCCGCCGGTGCCGCCGCCCGCGGAGTTCGCGGAGTCGTCCTTCTTGCCGTCGCCGCCGGAGGACCTGGCGTACCAGATGCCCCCGCCGACGATCAGCGCGATGGCGACGACCGCGGCGGTGACGATGAGCAGCACGGCGTTGTTGCGGCCGGGACCGGAGGGGCCGGGGCCGGGGCCGCCGGGGTGGCCGTAACCGGGCTGCTGAGCATAGGGGTTGGCGCCTGCCGGGGGCGGGGCCGGGTAGCCGTAGCCCGGCTGCGGGGGCGAGGGCGGGGCCGGGTAGCCGTAGCCCGGCTGCGGGGCCGGGGGCTGCTGGGGGTAGCCGTAACCGGGCTGCGGGGCCGGGGGCTCGTTGGGGGGTGGTGGCGGGGGTGGCTGGGTCATGGTGGGTGTACCTCTGGGGACGGCGGGTGGGGCGGCGGCCGGGGACGGTGTCCGGGCCGGACGGGAAGGGGCGCGCCCCGCTCAGTTGCCGAAGGTCATCATCAGCTTCTCCTTCGCCTGGTCACTGCCGGTCAGCCGGGTGGAGGAGAGGTAGAAGCGACCGTCGACCCAGTCGACCGCGCCGTTGTAGAAGCCGTCCTCGATGTCGGCGGTGTGCTGCGGGTTCTGCAGCAGCCGGACCGGGGTGTGGGTGGCGCCGGTGGTCGGGATCGACACGACCCGGCCGCCCGCGTCGTACGACGGCCGTACATAGGCGACGAGTTTCCCGCCCTCGGCCCTGACGGGGGACATCGGCTCGTCCGTCGGGGACTTCACCCGCCACTTCGCCTTGCCGTCGGTGAGGCTGATCGCGACGATCTCGTTGGCGCCGCCGCCCGCGTCCGTCGGCAGGTAGAGGGTGTTCGCGTCGGCGACGACGCCCTGGCAGCCCTGGAGGTCGCTGTTGAGGAGCGCCCAGCCGCACTGGGGGGCGAACTTCTCGTCGACCTTGACCTCCGAGCGGAACGTGCCCCTGCCGTCCAGCGTCGAGATGTTCCAGGCGTTCTTCTCCTCGTTGGTCATGTAGACCACGAGCGGGTCGACGGAGTAGGTCCGCCCGACCTTCCAGCCCTTCTTGACCGGCCGCGTCCACTTCACCTTGCCGGTGGCCGGTTCGAGTTCCGAGATCTCGTCGTGCTCGTTGCTGCCGCCCGCGGCGCAGGACGCCACCTCGACCAGCCGGTCCGTGCCGCCCGCGAAGCCCGACGGGAAGCAGGCCGCGCCGTACTTCTCCTTGTCGTACAGCTTCTTGCCGCTGCCGAGGTCGTAGGCCGTGCCCGACTGGGAACGGCCGACCATCAGCGTCTTTCCGCTGATCGTCAGCTCGATGCTGAGGGCGCTGTCGAACAGCGCGCCGTCGGCGACGGTCGCGGTCCAGCCCTTGCGGCCCGTGTCCAGGTCGATCTCCTGGAGCTGGTTGCACTTGGCCCGGTCGCTGGTGCCGTTCATGTAGGCGACGACGACCTTGTCGTCGGCGGACTTGGCCGAGGTGACCGCGCAGATCTTCTGCGGGAACGTGATCGGGCCCCACGCCGGATCGCCGTTGCCCACCTTGTAGGCGAAGACCTGCTTGTACGCCGCCTTGACCGCCGTCCTCCCGGTGATCCACATGCCGGGGGCGTCGGCGCCGTTCGCCGGTGCGTCGGGGGCCGACTTGTACCAGAGCACCTTGGCCTCGCCGGACTTGCGGCCCTCGTTGAGGTTCTCCGGGTCGGCGCCGCCGTTGCCGCTGCCGTCGCCCGGGTTGACCGGGTCGGCGGACGTCCCGGAGGCCTGCGACGGGTGGGCGACCGGCTTCTTGCCGTCGTCCCCGCCGCCGGTCACGGCGTACACCGTGCCCCCGACGACCAGCAGACCGGCCACCACCGCCGCGACGACCAGCGCGGGCTTCCCCTTGAAGGGGCCGCCGGCGCCCCCGCCGCCCGGCGGCGGGGCGACCCCTGGGCCGCCCGGGTACTGCGGCTGCTGGGGGTAGCCGTAACCGGGCTGCGGGACCGTGGGCTGCTGCGGGTGGCCGTAGGGACCGGGCGCGGCGTACGGGCCGGCCGACTGGCCGTAGGGGCCGGGCTGTTGGCCGTAGGGGCCGGGCTGCTGTGGGTAGCCGTAGCCCGGCTGGGGCGGCTGGGCAGGGGGCGGCGGCGTGCCGGGGGCGGCCGGAGGCGTGCCCTGGGGGGCGCCGAACCCCCCCTGCGCGGGCGGTTGTTGCGGAGCGCCGAAGCCACCGGCCGGCGGCTGGTCCTGTGGTGGCCCGAAGCCGCCCTGCGGCGGCTGGTGCGGTGGCTGGGTCATCAGCGCTCTTCCCCCGTTCACTGATTTCTAGCCACGTCCCGGGACCCGTGACGGACCCAGGACGCTCTCAGACGGCTCTCAGACCGACCTTTCTATCACCCGGCACCGACAGGCCCCGGAGCCGTGTCACCCGCCGTTCCCAAGGCAGAACCGCCCCGTGATGCGCCCGTTACGCGCCTTCACGCCCCCTTCACCGGGCGCACGCAAGGGGGTTGCGCGCCCGGTGGTCACCGGCTGATTCACGCCGATGGGAGTGCTACGCGTCCTCCGCCAACTCCAGCCAGCGCAGCTCCAGTTCCTCGCGCTCACCGGCCAGGTCCCGCAGCTGGGCGTCCAGTTCGGCGACCTTGGTGAAGTCCGTGGCGTCCGCGGCGATCTGGTCGTGGAGCTTGGTCTCCTTCTCGGAGATGCGGTCCAACTGGCGCTCGATCTTCTGCAGTTCCTTCTTGGCGGCGCGCTGGTCGGCGGCGCTGCGCTCGGCCGAGGGGGCCTTCGGGGCGACGGCGGTGGCGGCGACCGCCTCCTCCATGCGCTGCCTGCGCTCCAGGTACTCGTCGATGCCGCGCGGCAGCATCCGCAGGGTGGCGTCGCCGAGCAGGGCGAAGACGCGGTCGGTGGTGCGCTCGACGAAGAACCGGTCGTGGGAGATGACGATCATCGAGCCGGGCCAGCCGTCGAGGAGGTCCTCCAGCTGGGTGAGGGTCTCGATGTCGAGGTCGTTGGTGGGCTCGTCCAGGAAGAGGACGTTCGGCTCGTCCATGAGCAGGCGCAGCAGCTGGAGGCGGCGGCGTTCACCGCCGGAGAGGTCGCCGACCGGCGTCCACTGCTTCTCCTTGCTGAAGCCGAACGTCTCGCACAGCTGCCCGGCGGTCATCTCGCGCCCCTTGCCGAGGTCGACGCGCTCGCGGACCTGCTGGACCGCCTCCAGGACCCGGGTGTTCGGGTCGAGCTCGGCGACCTCCTGGGAGAGGTAGGCGAGCTTCACGGTCTTGCCGACGGCGACCCGGCCGCCCGCCGGCTGTGCCTCGCCGTCGGTCCGCGCGGCCTCGGCCATGGCGCGCAGCAGCGAGGTCTTGCCCGCGCCGTTGACGCCGACCAGGCCGATGCGGTCGCCGGGGCCGAGCTGCCAGGTGACGTGCTTGAGCAGCACCTTGGGGCCGGCCTGGACGGTCACGTCCTCCAGGTCGAAGACGGTCTTGCCGAGCCGGGAGGAGGCGAACTTCATCAGCTCGGAGCTGTCGCGCGGCGGCGGCACGTCCTTGATCAGCTCGTTGGCCGCCTCCACGCGGAAACGCGGCTTGGAGGTACGGGCGGGGGCGCCCCGGCGCAGCCAGGCCAGCTCCTTGCGGACCAGGTTCTGCCGCTTGGTCTCCTCGGTGGCCGCGATCCGCTCGCGCTCGGCGCGGGCGAAGACGTAGTCGGAGTAGCCGCCCTCGTACTCGTAGACGGCGCCGCGCTGCACGTCCCACATGCGGGTGCAGACCTGGTCGAGGAACCAGCGGTCGTGGGTGACGCAGACCAGCGCCGAGCGGCGCTCGCGCAGGTGCCTGGCCAGCCAGGAGATGCCCTCGACGTCGAGGTGGTTGGTGGGCTCGTCCAGGACGAGCAGGTCCTGTTCCTCGATGAGCAGCTTGGCGAGCGCGATGCGCCGCCGTTCACCGCCGGACAGCGGGCCGATGACGGTGTCCAGGCCCTTGGGGAAGCCGGGCAGGTCCAGTCCCCCGAAGAGGCCGGTGAGGACGTCCCTGACCTTGGCGTTGCCGGCCCACTCGTGGTCGGCCATGTCGCCGATCACCTCGTGCCGGACGGTGGCGGCCGGGTCGAGGGAGTCGTGCTGGGTGAGGACGCCGAGGCGCAGTCCGCCGGAGTGCGTGACACGTCCGGTGTCGGCCTCCTCCAGCTTGGCGAGCATCCGGATGAGGGTGGTCTTGCCGTCGCCGTTGCGGCCCACCACGCCGATGCGGTCGCCCTCCGAGACGCCGAGCGAGACGCCGTCCAGCAGGGCACGGGTGCCGTAGACCTTGCTGACGTTCTCGACATTGACCAGGTTGACGGCCATTTCACTCCTGCGCACGGGGACGGTCAGCCTCCCAGCGTAATGCGCGCGGAGAGGCCGCCCGGCCGTGAGCGCTTCCGCCCGCCCGCGCTAGCCGAGGGCGGTAGCGGGATCGGTGCCGGTCAGGTCGCGGCTGGCGTCCCACAGCCGGGTCGCGGCAGCGGGGTCGGCGAGGTGGTTCCACAGGGGTTCGGGGCGGGGCTCGCCGCGCAGGCCGAAGGCGCGCGGGGCCCAGAGCCGGCCGCCGCGTACGGCCGGGTCGAGCACCGCCCGGACCGCCGGCCACGCGCCCGCGTGCTTGCCCTGGACGAGGAGGGCGGCGGGTGCCGCGGCCAGCCGCGCGCCTGCCGTCCGCGTGTGCACGGGCGGCCGTGCGGGGGTGAGGGAGTCCAGTGCGCCGCCGGGATGGACCACCACGCTCGACACCGTGCTGCCTGCGGCGCGCAGCCGGCGGTCGAGTTCGACGCCGAAGTACATCTGCGCCAGTTTGGAGCGCCCGTAGGTGCGCTTGGGCCGGTAGTCCGCACGGGACTGGAGGTCGTCCAGGTCGAGCCGCTCGGACTTCGCCGCGAAGCTGCCCATGGTCACGACGCGGGCCGCGGGCGCGGCCGACAGCAACGGCATCAGCCAACGGGTCAGGGCGAAGTGCCCGAGGTGGTTCGTGCCGAACATCAGCTCATGGCCGTCGCCGGTCTCCTGGCGCGGGGGGGTCGTCGAGCGCGACCCCGGCGTTGTGGACCACCGCGTCGAGACGTCCCGGCTCCAGTGACTCCACCGCCGCGCGGAGCGAGGGGAGGTCGGCGAGGTCCATCCGCACGGCCCGCACCCGCGCGCCGGTGACCCGCGCGCGGATCGAGGCCATGGCGTCCTCGGCCTTCGCCGGATTCCGGCAGCCGAGTACGACGGTCGCTCCGGTCGCCGCCAGCTGCTCCGCGACGAAGTACCCGATGCCGGCGTTGCCGCCGGTGACCAGGAAGACGCGGCCGTCGGCGCGCGGCAGGCGGTGGACGTCCCAGGGCGGGGTGGAGGATGCGGACGACATGGCGACGGGGCTCCCTTGCCGGTGAGGTCGGCTGCGGCTGACTGCCGGGCAACTCGGTCCTCACGGTTCCAGCGAACGCCGACACCTCGCCTACAGATCACCTACAGTCCGGCCCGGCGGCGCCGACAGGGTCGCGAATGAGGCAAAAGCTGCGGGTCACTCCGATTCGTGATCCCGTAGACGTGATCCCGTACAGAACGGAGACAGCCCTATGGTGATCAAGAAGCTTCACGACATGGGCGTTCGCAGCGAGCACGCCTACATCGCCGGCCTGGCGTCGATCGGGCTGAGCTTCGCCTCCTGGCTGGCCAGCCTCCAGGCCGAGCAGGCCGGTGTCGAACGCGCCGACCGCTGGGGCATTTTCGTCGGCGAGTGGGCCCCCACCTTCATCGGTCTGGGTCTCGCCCTGTCGCACTACGAGCAGCAGGAGGGGACGCTGAGCGGATCCCTGCACGCCGTACGCCAGGCCGGCTGACCGGCACACCCACCCCGGTACGGTCCGGCCCCCGCCGGCCCGCGCCGGGGTTCAGGCGCCGGGGTTCAGGCGCCGACGGGGGCGCCCGGGTCCTGCGTAGTCGCCTGCGCCGGGGCCTGCGCAGGGATGAGCACCCGCGCACCCGGCGCGGGGGACGTCGCCGTGCGAACCGCACGGCAGGTGCCGGAGGCGCGCAGGGCCTCGGAGACCTCTGCCGCCCTCTCGGCGTCGCGGACCAGGAACGCCGTGGTGGGCCCGGAGCCGGAGACCAGCGCGGCGAGGGCACCGGCCGCCCTGCCGGTGTCGAGGGTGGCCGCGAGGTCCGGGAAGAGGGAGAGCGCGGCGGGCTGGAGGTCGTTGGAGACGGCGGCGGCGAGCGCGTCCGGGTCACCCTTGGCCAACGCGGCGAGGAGGTCGTCGGAGGCGACGGGCTCGGGGATGTCGTGGCCCTCGGCGAGCCGGTCGAACTCGCGGAAGACGGCCGGGGTGGACAGGCCGCGCCCGGCCATCGCGAACACCCAGTGGAAGGTGCCGCCGACGTCCAGGGCGGTGAGGCGTTCACCGCGGCCGGTGCCCAGTGCGGCGCCGCCGACCAGGCTGAACGGCACGTCGCTGCCCAGCTCGGCGCAGATGGCGAGGAGTTCGGCGCGGGAGGCGCCGGCGCCCCAGAGCTCGTTGCACGCGAAGAGCGCGCCCGCCCCGTCGGCGCTCCCCCCGGCCATGCCGCCGGCGACCGGGATGTCCTTGACGATGTGGATGTGCACGGCCGGTTCGATGCCCCGGCGCGCGGCGAGCGCGAGCGCGGCGCGTGCGGCGAGGTTGGTGCGGTCCAGGGGTACCTGGTCGGCGTCCGGGCCCTCGCAGGTGATGCGCAGCTCGTCGGCGGGGGTGACCGTGACCTCGTCGTACAGGCCCACGGCGAGGAAGACGTTGGCGAGGTCGTGGAAGCCGTCCGGGCGGGCGGCGCCGACCGCGAGCTGGACGTTGACCTTGGCGGGCACGCGCACGGTGACGCTCACTTGCCGGACTCCTCTGCCTGGGACTCGGGGGACGCCGGGGGCGCCTCGGGGGCCGCGGGCGCGGACTCGGCGATCCTCGCGAATTCCGCCACCGTCAGGGACTCGCCGCGGGCCTGCGGCGAGACCCCCGCCGCGACCAGGGCCGCCTCGGCGTTCGCCGCGGACCCGGCCCAGCCGGCGAGCGCCGCCCGCAGGGTCTTGCGGCGCTGCGCGAACGCCGCGTCGACGACCGCGAAGACCTCTTTCCGCGACGCCTTCGTCTGCAGCGGCTCGGCGCGCCGGACGAGGGAGACCAGCCCGCTGTCGACGTTCGGCGCGGGCCAGAAGACGTTGCGGCCGATGGCACCGGCGCGCTTCACCTCGGCGTACCAGTTGGCCTTGACGGAGGGCACGCCGTACACCTTGTTGCCGGGCGCGGCGGCGAGCCGGTCGGCGACCTCGGACTGCACCATCACCAGCGTCCGCTCGATGCTCGGGAAGGTCTCCAGCATGTGGAGCAGGACGGGGACGGCGACGTTGTAGGGGAGGTTCGCGACGAGCGCGGTCGGCGGGGGCCCCGGCAACTCGGTGACGTGCATCGCGTCGGAGTGGACCAGCGCGAACCGGTCCGCGCGCGCCGGCATGCGCGCCGTGATCGTCGCGGGCAGGGCGCTCGCCAGGACGTCGTCGATCTCGACGGCGGTGACCCGGTCGGCGACCTCCAGGAGGGCGAGGGTGAGGGACCCGAGCCCCGGCCCGACCTCGACGACGACGTCGTCCGGGCGGACCCCGGCGGTGCGGACGATACGGCGGACCGTGTTGGCGTCGATCACGAAGTTCTGGCCGCGCTGCTTGGTGGGGCGTACACCGAGCGCTGCCGCGAGCTCACGGATGTCGGCGGGGCCGAGGAGGGCGTCGGGGGTGGGGCTGCTCACGGGACTAGGGTACGGGCCGCCGAGAACGCCCCCCGCCGGTCACCCCGTCACCTCACCCGTGCAGGCGGGCCCCGCAGTGTGGCCAGGGAGTGGAGCCGCGGCTCACGTAGAGCTTCTTCGCCCGGAACGTCTGCTCGTCGGCCGGGGCGTCCTGCGGGCGGCCGCTGCCGCCGAGGCTGTGCCAGGTGTGGGTGTCGAACTGGTACAGCCCGCCGTACGTCCCCGAGGGGTCCACCGCGTGGGGGCGGCCACCGGACTCGCAGACGGCGAGACCGTGCCAGTCCAGGCCCTCGGCGCCCCTGACCGAGTCGGGGTGCGGCTTGGTGCCCACCTTCACGAGCTGCGCGGTCGGTTCGCGCACCAGCTCGGACCACTCGCGGTGCGGCTTCTGCCGGACCCCGTTGACGGTCCGCAGGTAGTAGGTGACCCGGCGCAGCCCCGGCCGCCCGGCTTGTTCGACCACCTCGGTGCCCTTGAACAGGCTCGGGTCCTGGGTCCGCCGCACCTCGAACGGGATCACCTCCTCGCGCACCTCCTTGCTGCCCGTGACCCGCAGCACCGTCACGGTCTGCCCGTCGCGCGGGAAGCCGGTTCCCGGCACGGAGGTGGTGTCCTGGCCGTGCAGGGTGATGCCGGCCTCCTCGACGGCCTCGCCGACGGTCGCGGCGTTGGTGCGGATGGTGCGGGTCCGGCCGTCCGCCAGGACGGTGACGGTGCGCTCGGTGCGGACGTCGAGCGCCAGACCGGCGCGTCCGATGCTCTGGGAGCGCGACGCCGACAGGTACGCGCCCTCGGCGCGCACCCCCAACTGCCTCAGCGCCCCGTCGACCGTGCGCGCCGTCGTCCACACCTCGCGCGGTTCGCCGTCCAGGGTGAGCCGTACGGGCCGGCCGTAGCGCACCGCGACCTCGTCGCCGGTGGCCAGGGCGGTGCCGGGGGCGGGCGCCACCACGTCGTGGGCGCCCACGGGTACGCCCTGCTCGGCCAGCAGACCGCTGACGTCGTCGGCGAACGTGTGCAGGGTGCGCGGCCTGCCGTCGACGGTCAGTTCGACCGCCTTGTCCTTGGCGAGGAAGGCGGTGGTACCGCCGGCGAGGAACACGACGACCAGCGCCTGGGGCAGCAGACGGCGGACGGCGGACTCCGGCCGCTGCCCGTACCGCGCCCTGCGCCGGCGTGCGGCACGCCGGCCTCCGGCATGCGTACCCGCCTCCCGCGCCTCGCCCTGCGGCCCGCGTCCGCCCTGCCGTGCGAACGCCGGCTCACTCGCGTACCCGCCGGCCGCCGCGTGCCGACCGTCCGCCTGCACCTGGGTCTGGGTCTGGGCCTGAGCCCGTACCTGAGCCTGCACCTGGGCATGGGCGCGCGCCTGGGCCCGTGCCTGCGCCCGCCCCTGCGCCGGCGCCGCCGACGGCACCGCCCCGGCCGCCGTCTCGTAGGCGGGCCGGTAGGTGTCGCCGCCGTAGGTCATGCCGTAGCCGAGCGTCTCGGCGTCGTACATGGCCTGCGCGCCCTGTGCGCGGTACACGCCCTGTGCGCCGTGCACGCCGGCCACCCCCGGCGCCCCGTGGCCGCCGTACGTCCCGTAGGCACCGCGGACGCCGTGCGCGGCGTGGGCGCCGTGTGCCCCGGGCGTGCCGTAGGCCCCGTACTCCCCGTGCGCGCCCCAGGCGCCGGGCGCCCGGTGGCTTCCCTGCGCCGGGGGTGTGCCGCCGGCGCCGTGCGCCCCTGACATGCCGTAGGGGTCGTACGCCTTTGGCGTCTCGTACTGCGATGCGCTCACGCCGACACGCTCCAGAGGGCCAGACGGGTCCGGATCGGGCCCCCAGAACCTAGCGGAGCTCCCGTCACTCTCCAAAGCGGCACGACTACGCACGGTCGCGACCGGAGCGGAGCCGCAACCTGGCGGTCGTTACACGCCAGTTATGATCGATACACCCTCAGTAGTCAAAGGCGTGGGCGGTGTTGGCGCCCAGGGCCGTCGCCAGCGCGTCCTCGCCGATCCCCCGCACGGCGGCCATCGCGCGCACCGTGACCGGAATGAGATACGGGGCGTTGGGCCGTCCGCGGTACGGCGCCGGGGTCAGGAAGGGCGCGTCGGTCTCCACCAGGAGGAGTTCGAGGGGGGCCACCGCCACCGCGTCCCGCAGGTTCTGGGCGTTCTTGAAGGTGACGTTGCCGGCGAAGGACATGAAGTAGCCCTCGCGGGCGCACTCCTCGGCCATCTCGGCGTCCCCGGAGTAGCAGTGGAAGACGGTCCGCTCCGGGGCGCCCTCCTCCTTGAGGATCCGCAGGACGTCGGCGTGGGCGTCGCGGTCGTGGATGACGAGCGTCTTGCCGTGCCGCTTGGCGATCTCGATGTGCGCGCGGAAGGAACGCTCCTGCGCGGCCTTGCCCTCGGGTCCGGTCCGGAAACAGTCCAGGCCGGTCTCGCCGACGCCCCGCACCTGGGGCAGCCCGGCCAGCCGGTCGATCTCGGCCAGCGCCTCGTCCAGCGCGGCGTCACCGCCGGCCGCGCGGGCCCCCTGCCGCGACCATCCTCCCCCAGCCCCAGAGGGCTGGGAGGTGCCCCCAGGGTCCCCGTGCACGATCCGCGGGGCCTCGTTGGGGTGCAGGGCCACGGTCGCGTGGACGTGCTCGTGGGCGGCCGCGGTGTCCGCCGCCCAGCGCGAGCCCTTGAGGTCGCAGCCGACCTGGACGACCGTCGTCACCCCCACCGACGCGGCCTTCGCGAGGGCCTCCTCGACCGTGCCGGACTGCATGTCGAGATGGGTGTGGGAGTCGGCGACCGGCACCCGGAGGGGTTCCGGCAGCGGCGGTGCCGCGTTCTTGTCGGACGTACCGGAGGCGCCGGTACCGGCGGCGTTCGAAGGCATGCCCCGATCCTACGGAAGGGGCATGCCCCGCCGGACCCGCGCCCGGGTCAGCCCGCCTTGCGCTGGAACGGGTGCAGGAGATCGGACAGGTGCCAGTGGTGGTCCGCCTCGGCTCGTGCGGGGGCCTCCGTCGCCGCCGCCCCGGGTCCGGGCTCCGTACCGTCCTCCCCGGCCGGCCGGGGCCGCGGCGGCCGGTGCTGCTGCGACCGGCCGGCCGCGTTCTGCACCGACGAGACCTGGCCCGCACGCATGATCCGCACGACCTGTCCGTCGCAGTTCTGGCACGCGGGCCGGCTCAGCGGGGACGGCACCACGCGGCCGTTCGCCACGTACGTGACGAACTCGTGGTTGTCGGCGTCCGTGTGGTGCTCTATCTCGTACGACTGCTCCCAGCCGTGCCCGCAGCGCATGCAGGCGAAGGAATACGACTCGTGGACGACGGCTGTGGCCGCACTGCGGAGGCCGGTCTGCCCTGCGATCTCACTCATGCCAGCTCCTCTTGTCCGCTGGACAAGCACCCCCGGCGCGGGATTCCCCCCGGAATCCCATGGGGGTGAGGGACGGGTGCGTCCCTGCTGACCAGTGGACGCCTTCACCGGCGCGAATGCAGCAGGGCTGTCGAGTGTTGGAGGCGATTTGGACTTCGCTTGCCGAATCGGCCTCGCGAAGGGGGGCTCGCCTTTGCCTTTCCCCACCTTGCTTTACCGTCCTGTGGGGCGCGCGCTCAGAGGAGAAGCTTCCTGCTCATAGGACATATTTCCGCAGGTCAGGGGCGCACGCTCAAAGGAGAAGCGGCGCGCTCGGAGATCAGCAGCGCCCCCTTTGCGACACCGCTCACCGAAGCGCCCCTTTCAGGGGCGCGGGGAACTGCGCGACAAGCCCCCACCGGCCCGCACCCGACTACACAAAAGCAACCACGAGGGCGCTACAGAAGCCGACCTCACCCGTCCACACGCTTCGCCGCGACCACGGCGTCGAAAACGACCCGCTTCGGAATTCCCGCCTCCACCGCCACCGCCGCGATCGCCTCCTTGCGCCGCTCACCGGCCTCCTCCCGCACCCGCACGCGCCGCACCAGCTCCGCCGCGTCCAGCTCCTCGGGCCCCCGCTCCGGCGCGCCCTCCACCACCACGGTGATCTCGCCGCGCACCCCCTCGGCGGCCCACACCGCCAGCTCGGCCAGCGGGCCGCGGCGCACCTCCTCGTACGTCTTGGTCAGCTCACGGCAGACGGCGGCCCGGCGTTCGGCCCCGAAGACCTCGGCCATGGCGGCGAGCGTGTCGTCGAGGCGGTGCGGGGCCTCGAAGTAGACGAGGGTGCGGCGCTCCTCGGCGACCTCCTGGAGCCGGGAGCGGCGCTCACCCGCCTTGCGGGGCAGGAAGCCCTCGAAGCAGAACCGGTCGACGGGCAGTCCGGAGAGCGCGAGCGCGGTGAGCACCGCGGACGGCCCCGGGACGGCGGTGACGCGGATCTCCTGCGCCACGGCCGCGGCGACCAGCCGGTAGCCGGGGTCGGAGACGGAGGGCATCCCGGCGTCGGTCACGAGCAGCACGCGCGCGCCGCCGACGAGTTCCTCGACCAGTTCGGGGGTGCGGGCGGCCTCGTTGCCCTCGAAGTACGACACCACGCGGCCCTTGGGCGTCACCCCGAGCGCCTGGGTGAGCCACCGCAGCCGCCGGGTGTCCTCGGCCGCGATGACGTCGGCGCCGGTCAGCTCGGCCGCGAGCCGGGGCGGCGCGTCCGCGACGTCGCCGATGGGGGTGCCTGCGAGGACAAGGGTTCCAGTCACCCCCCCATCCTCCCAGCCCGGGCCGATCGCAAAGGAACCCACCGTGAAGACCCATTGCACGGGACTCACACAGAACGGTTCCCTACGATGGCGCGGTGACCAGTACCGCGTCCTCCACGGACACCCGGCAGGACCAGGCGGCGCTCGACCAGCGGCCGGCGTGGCAGCAGCGGCTGCGCCGGTTCGGCTACCCGCAGAGCACGGCGCGCACGGCGGGCGCCGCCGGCGGCAGAGGCGCCGAGGACGCCGGTGTCGTCGACCGCCTGGTGCCGCCGTACGCCGAGCCCGGCTCGCGGCTGTGGCTCGCGCTGGGCGTGCCCCCGGTGCTCGCCGACCGGATCACGCGGTGGTCGGCATGGGGCGGCCCGCTCCTGGTGACGCTGATGGCGGGCCTGCTGCGGTTCTGGAACCTGGGCAGCCCGAAGGCGGTGATATTCGACGAGACGTACTACGCGAAGGACGCGTGGGCGCTCGTCCACCGCGGTTTCGAGGTCAACTGGGACAAGAACGCCAACGACCTGATCCTGCAGTCGAACGGCCACCTGACGATCCCGGCGGACGCGGCGTACGTCGTGCACCCGCCGGTAGGCAAGTACGTCATCGGGCTCGGCGAGCTGGTCTTCGGCTTCAACCCGTTCGGCTGGCGCTTCATGACGGCGCTGCTGGGCACGCTGAGCGTGCTGCTGCTGTGCCGGATCGGGCGCCGGATCTTCCGCTCGACGTTCCTGGGCTGCCTCGCGGGCGCGCTCATGGCGGTGGACGGCCTGCACTTCGTGATGAGCCGCACCTCGCTGCTCGACGGCGTGCTGATGTTCTTCGTGCTGGCCGCGTTCGGCTGTCTGGTCGTCGACCGGGACAGGTCGCGGGCGAGGCTCGCCGCCGCGCTGCCGCCGGACGCGGACGGCCGGATCCGCCCCGACGCGCGCGTGGCCGACGGTTTCCGCTTCGGCTGGCGCCCCTGGCGGTGGGCCGCGGGCCTGCTGCTCGGGCTCGCGATCGGCACCAAGTGGAACGGGCTGTACGTGCTGGCCGCGTTCTGTGTGATGGCGCTGTTGTGGGACGTGGGCGCCCGCCGGGTGGCCGGTGCCGCGCACCCCTACCGGGCGGTCCTGACGCACGACACGGGGATCACGTTCCTGGCGACGGTCCCGGTGGCGATCGCCGTCTACCTGACCTCCTGGATCGGCTGGATCCTCTCCCCCACCGACGGCACCGGCGGCTACTTCCGCAACTGGGCGGCCGGTGACGGCAAGGGCGGCGACTGGACGTTCCTGCCGGACTGGCTGCGCAGCCTGTGGCACTACGAGCACGAGGTGTACCTGTTCCACATCGGCCTGTCGTCGCCGCACACGTACATGTCGAACCCGTGGTCCTGGATCGTGCTGGGCCGCCCGGTGTCGTACTACTACGAGTCGCCGTCCCCCGGTGCGGACGGCTGCCCCGCGGACGCCGGTGAGAAGTGCGCCCGTGAGGTGCTCGCGATCGGCACGCCGCTGCTGTGGTGGGCGGCCTGTTTCGCGATCGCCTACGTCCTGTGGCGCTGGGCCTTCCGCCGGGACTGGCGGGCCGGTGCCATCGCCTGCGGTGTCGCGGCCGGCTACCTGCCCTGGTTCATGTACCAGGAGCGCACGATCTTCCTCTTCTACGCCGTCGTCTTCGTGCCGTTCCTGTGCCTGGCGGTGGCGATGATGATCGGCGCGATCATCGGCCCGCCGGGCTCCAGCGACACCCGCAGGCTGGTCGGCGCCTCCGGTGCGGGCGTCCTGGTGCTGCTGATCGCCTGGAACTTCATCTACTTCTGGCCCCTGTACACGGGCACGGCGATCCCCATCGACTCCTGGCGTTCACGGATGTGGCTGGACACCTGGGTCTGAGACACATCCCTGATCTCCGTTCGGCCAACAATCGGTCAACCTCTGTCACGGGAACCCCACAACGACCTACAGTGCGAGTCACGACCAGCTTTTGAACGCGTTCACAAAACGCGGCAAAAGCACACGGGGAGGGATGTCGCGCCATGCGCAAGGGGGTCAAGGCGGCCATCGTCGGCAGCGTCTGCACCGTCGTGGTGGGCGGTGCGGGCTACGGCGCCTACAACGTGCTGTCGGCGCTCAGGGGCGACAGCACACCGGCCGTGCGGACCGGGCCGCCCACCGAGGACGAGATCAAGGACACCACGCAGGAGTTCTTCACGGCCTGGGAGAAGGGCCGGTCGGTGGACGCCGCGTCGTTCACGAACAACTCCGCCGACGCCGAACCGGTCCTCACCTCCTTCAGCGCCACCGCGCACATCAAGGACGTGCACATCACGCCCGGCAAGGCCCACGGCGCCACCGTGCCGTTCAGCGTCAGGGCGACCGTGACCTACGGCGGGAAGTCGAAGCCCCTCGCCTACAAGAGCTCCCTGCGGATCGTGCGCGGCGAGACCACGCACCGCGCGCTCGTCGACTGGCAGCCCTCCGTGGTCCATCCGCAGCTGCGGCGCGGCGACACCCTGGCCACCGGCGAGGCCGCGAGCCCGCCGATCGAGGCCGTCGACCGCGAGGGCAAGGTCCTCACCAAGGACGCGTACCCGTCGCTCGGCCCGGTCCTGGACGAGCTGCGCAGCCGCTACGGCGACAAGGCGGGCGGCACCCCGGGCGTGGAGCTGGTCATCCACCACGCCTCCCAGGAGGCCGCCGACACGACGCTGCTGACCCTCGCCGAGGGCCGGGCGGGCAAGCTGCGCACCACGCTCGACGCGCGCGTGCAGGCCGCCGCCGAGACGGCGGTGACGAAGTACGCCGAGTCCTCCGTGGTGGCCGTCAAGCCGAGCACCGGCGAGGTGCTCGCGGTCGCCAACAACCGCGTGGACGGCTTCAACGCGGCCTTCCTCGGCGAGCTGGCGCCCGGCTCCACCATGAAGATCATCAGCGCCGCCACCCTCATCGACACCGGCCTGACCACCTCGACCGGACCGGCCCCCTGTCCGCCCACGGCGACCTGGCAGAGCCAGACCTTCAGCAACCTCAAGGGCCTCCAGCCGGACGAGAAGGCCACCCTCTCCGACAGCTTCGCGCGCTCCTGCAACACGGCGTTCGTGAAGTACGCGGACTCGGTCCAGGTGGACTCGCTCACCAAGGAGGCCGAGGACCGCTTCGGACTCGGGAGGAACAACTGGAAGGTCGGCATCCCGAGCTTCGACGGCCGGGTGCCCGCCTCCGGCGGCCCGGACACCGCGGCCAACCTGATCGGCCAGGGCCAGGTGCAGATGAGCCCGCTGAACATGGCCTCCGTCGCGGCGACCGCGATGACGGGCACCTTCCGGCAGCCGGTGCTCGTGTCCCAGAAGCTGGACGGGCGTGAACTGGCCACCGCCAAGGGCCTGTCGGCCGGTACGACCGCGCAGCTGCGCGCCATGATGAACCGCACCGCGACCAGCGGCACCGCGGCCGGTGTGATGCGCGGGCTGAGCGGCAGCATCGGTGCCAAGACGGGTTCGGCGGAGGTCGACGGGCAGTCCAAGTCGAACAGCTGGTTCGCCGGCTACCGCAACGACGTGGCCGCCGCGGCCATGACCCAGGACGGCGGGCACGGCATCGACGCGGCCGGTCCGATTGTCGCGAGTGTGCTACGGATCGGTGGCTGACGTCATCCCCGCGGGGCGGGACTCTAGGCTGATGCAGTCGTTGGGGAGCGTGAGGGCGACGAGGGCGACGGGGCGGCGGGGGCCCTGGGGAAGTGCGCGGAGGAACTGAGCTGTGGGCAAGAGAAGGCGTGCCGCCGAACGGCGGACGAAGAGACCCGCCGTCATCGGCGGGGCGATCGCCGTCGTCATCGGCGCCGCCGGGTTCGGCGGCTACGCGCTGTACGGCGGCGGGGCCGCCGCGGACGCGGCCTCCGGCACGGCCGACCACAAGGACGTCAGGACCGGCCCGCTGTCGGCGACCGAGGTGCAGACGACGGCCCACACCTTCCTGGCCTCCTGGCAGCAGGGCCGGACCACCCGGGCCGCCGCCGTCACGGACGACCCCGCGGCCTGCGTCAGGCTGCTCACCGGCTACGGCAAGGACGCCCACATCAAGGACGTCACCCTCACCGAGGGCACCCGCACGGGTACGAAGGTGCCGTTCTCGGTGAAGGCGACGGTGTCCTACAAGGGCGTCAGCAAGCCCCTGTCGTACTCCTCCTCCTTCACCGTCGTCCGGCACAAGAGCGACGGCAAGCCGCTGGTCGACTGGCACGCCTCCGTCGTCCACCCCGACCTCCAGGACGGCGACACCCTGGTCACCGGCGAGTCCGGCGCCCCGCCCGTCACCGCCCTGGACCGCGACGGCGGGAAGCTCACCACCGCCGCGTACCCGTCGCTCGGTTCGGTCCTCGACGGACTGCGCGAGAAGTTCGGCAAGAAGGCCGGCGGCAGGGCGGGCGTCGAACTGCGCGTGGTGCGCGGCAAGGCGTCCGAGAAGGCGAAGCTCTCCGACAAGACCCTCCTGGAGCTCAGCAAGGGCACCCCGGGCACGGTGCGGACCACGCTCAGCCCGACCCTCCAGGCGGCCGCCGAGAAGCAGGTCATGACCCGGAAGAACGCCTCGGTGGTCATGGTGCGCCCCTCGACCGGCGAGATCCTCGCGGTCGCCAACTCCAGCCACGGCTTCAACGTCGCCTTCCAGGGCTCCCTGGCCCCCGGCTCCACCATGAAGATCATCACCTCGACGATGCTCTTCGAGAAGAACCTGATCACGCCGGACGCGTCGCACCCCTGCCCGAAGACGTACAAGCTCGCCGGGTGGACCTTCCACAACGACGACGACTCCGAGATCAAGAAGGGCACGTTCAAGCTGAGCTTCGGCGCCTCCTGCAACAACGCCTTCATCGACTTCGCGCCGAAGCTCTCCGACAGCGACCTGACCACCGAGGCCCAGCAGGTCTACGGCCTCGGCATGGACAACTGGGCCATCGGCGTGCCGACCTTCGACGGCTCGGTCCCGGTGCAGAGCGGCGCGCAGATGGGCGCCTCGCTGATCGGGCAGGGCGGGGTGCGGATGAACCCGCTGAACATGGCGTCGGTGGCGGCCACGGTCGAGACCGGCACCTTCCACCAGCCGTACCTGGTCGCGCCGAGCGTCGACAACCGGACGCTCGCGAAGGCATCGCGCACGATGTCCGCGAAGACCCAGTCCGAGCTGAAGGAGGTCATGTCCTACACGGCGGCGTACGGCACCGCGGCCAAGGCGATGGCCGGGCTCGGGCCCGACTACGGCGCCAAGACGGGTTCGGCCGAGGTCGACGGGCAGAAGAAGCCGAACGGCTGGTTCACCGCCTACAAGGGCGACCTGGCGGCCGCGGGCGTGGTCCAGGCCGGCGGCCACGGCGGCGACACGGCCGGCCCGATCGTGGCGGCCCTGCTGAAGCTGGGGTCGTCCCTGTAGGGCCCTGGGGCTCAGCCGGCCACGGGGGTGGCCATGTAGGTGCGCCTGAGGAAGCGCAGCAGCGCCTTCGACTCGAACTGCACCACCGAGGTGCCGTGGTCGGAGTGGAACTCCACCACGGCCTGTACCCGCCCGAGCGGCCACACCCGGACGTCGCCGCTCTCCGCCGGGGTTCTCAGGCCCTGCTCCAGGAGCGAGCGCGAGAAGGTCCACTCGTCCGTGCCGGGCAGGCCGACCCGTACCGACCGCGGGTCCGCGTCGGGGTCGTACCGCAGGACGACGGGCACCGCGGGCGGCTCGCCCCGGGCGTCCTCGTCCGTGACGATGTGGGCCCGCGCGTACTGCTCGACTACAGACATCGGACTGCCCTCTACGCTCCGTGATCCCTGCGAAGACCGTGCATCCGCTTCCTCTCCAATGTCGCACATTTTCCGGAATGCGCTTGCGGACGGTACTCGACGCACGCGTGCGCGCCGCCCTCGCGGAGGTCCTGCGCACCTTGGAGGTGGCGGTCCTCATGGTCACGCATGACCTCCCCTACGCCCTCGAACCGGGGCCGCGCACCCCGATCCTGAGCGACGGCACGATCGCCACTGACGGCCCCACCGGCGAACTCCTCGCCGGCGTCGCCCTGTTGCGGCCCCACCGGCTGGAACTCCGCTTCGGTTCCGACCCCCGGGCGGCGACGGCGCGGCGCCAGGAGATGTGACGCGTTTCCGTGACGGCCGTCCCGCACATGCCCGCGTCCGTGACAATGGGCACGTGACGACAGAAGAGGACGCCAGGGTGCCGCGCCTGGACGACCAGCTGTGCTTCGCGCTGTACGCCGCGCAGCGTGCCGTGACCGCCGCCTACCGCCCGCTCCTCGACGAACTGGGGCTCACCTACCCGCAGTACCTGGTGCTGCTGGTCCTGTGGGAGCGGGGCGAGACCACGGTGAAGGAGCTGGCCGGCGCGCTGCGCCTCGACTACGGCACGGTCTCACCCCTGCTGAAGCGACTGGAAGCAGCCGGCCTGGTGCGCAGGGAGCGCTCGGAGCAGGACGAGCGCTCGGTGCTCGTCGCCTGCACCGAGCGCGCGGAGGAGCTGCGCGAGCGCGCGGCGCGCATACCGGGCGCGCTGCTCACGACGACGGGGCTGGGCGGGGCGCAGGTGGCGCGGCTGCGCGAGGAGCTGCGCGAACTCGCGGACCGGGCGGGCCGGTCGGCCTGGCACCAGGTGTAGCCACCGCCTGTTACCCGCGGTTTCCACCCCCCTGCTCGTCACAGCCCTTCCTACTGGTCGGTACCTTGTGCACGATGTGCTTGCACACTTCTGTGTTGCCCACCACCGTTTCCGCTCTGGGGGAGGTCCCGCCGTGCTCGAAGGCGCCACCGTCGACACCCGTCCGACGAAGATCATGTATGTCGCGGAGGCGACCGCGCACGGCGGCCGGGACGGGTACGTCACCAGCCAGGACGGCCATATCGACCTCAAGGTCGCGATGCCGCCGGAGCTGGGCGGCGACGGGAACGGCACCAACCCGGAGCAGTTGTTCGCGGCCGGCTACAGCTCCTGCTTCCACAACGCGCTGATACTCGTCGGCAACCGCTCCGGCTACGACCTCACCGGCTCCACGGTCGCCGCGAAGGTCGGCATCGGCCCCAACAAGCAGCGCGGCTACGGCCTCGCGGTCGCCCTCAGCGTCTCGCTCCCGGTGCTGGACGCGGACGTCGCGGCGAAGCTGGTGGACGCCGCCCACGAGGTGTGCCCCTACTCGAACGCGACCCGCGGGAACATCGACGTGACGATCGTGCTTGGTTGAGAGAGGAACGACAGGAGGGGGACGGACGTGGACGTGAACGGCACTGTGGCCGAGGGCTTCGAGCCGGTGAGGGACGCGTTCACCCGTAACTTCGAACAGCTGGGGGACCGCGGCGCGGCGGTGGCCGTCTACCGGGGCGGCCACCGGGTGGTCGACCTGTGGGCGGGCACGAAGGACGTCGACGGCACCGCGCCCTGGGAGCGGGGCACCGCGCAGATCGTGCGCTCGGCCACCAAGGGCGTGGCCGCCGCCGTACTGCTGCTCCTGGCGCAGCGCGGGGAACTGGACCTGGACGCACCGGTGGGCGAGTACTGGCCGGAGTTCAAGGCCGCGGGCAAGGAGCGCACGCCGGTACGGCAGCTGCTCGCGCACCGCGCGGGCGTGCCGGTGCTGGACCGGCCCCTGACGCCCGCGGAGGCCGCCGACCCCGAGGTGGGCGCGGCGGCGGTGGCCGCGCAGGCGCCGGTGTGGGAACCGGGCACCGACCACGGCTACCACGCGCAGACATTCAGCTGGCTGACCGGCGAGCTGGTACGGCGGGTGACCGGGCGCGGCGTCGGCGCGTGGATCGCGGACGAGATCGCCCGGCCGGTCGGCGCCGACCTGTGGCTCGGGCTGCCCGAGGCGGAGCGGGCACGCGTGGGGCGGGTCGGGCCGGTGGCCGCGCCGGAGGCCGCCGGCGGGCTGCGGACCCGGCCGAAGCGGGCCGTGTCCGAGGCGTACGCCGACCCCGGATCGCTGACCCGGCGGGCGTTCGGCGCGATCAGCCCGCTCCCGGACGAGAACGACCCCGCCTACCGCGCGGCCGCCCTCCCCGCCTCCAACGGCATCGCCACCGCCGACGGCCTGGCCCGCTTCTACGCCGCCCTGATCGGCGAGGTCGACGGCGGCCGCCGGCTGTTCGCCCCAGGGACCGTGGAGCTGGCCCGCGCCGAGCAGTCCGCGGGGCCCGACCGCGTCCTGGTCGTCCCCACCCGCTTCGGACTCGGCTACATGCTGCACGGCAGCGCCTCCCCGATGCTCTCCCCGGCCTCCTTCGGCCACCCGGGCCGCGGCGGCTCGCTGGCCTTCGCGGACCCCGTCTCAGGCATCGCCTTCGGCTACGTCACCAACGGCTTCCGCAAGAGCGTGACGGCGGACCCCCGGGCCCAGGCCCTGGTACGGGCGGTACGCACGGCGCTCACACGTTGATCGGGTGCGAGTGGCGGCCCGAGTCCGCGTCGATCTCGCCGTGCGCCTTGGTCAGCAGTTGCATGGCCAGTTCGTTCAGGGCGCGGGCGCCGGCGATCTCCTCGCCGACCCGCGGCTGGTTGTTGTCGGAGTCGTGCCGGCTCGCGTGGCCGTGCGCGCGTACCTCGGTGCCGTCGGGCAGGCGGACCAGGGCCACCGCGCGCGTGTGCGTCTCGTCCTCCAGGAACTCCAGCTCCACATGCCATCCCACAGCGGTTCGCATCATGAGCACCACCTTTCCGGAATCGCTGCTTCCAGGGTGCTCCCGAGGGGCCCGGGCCGTCACGTCGGCCCGGGCCTACTCCTTGTCGGACTCCTTGTCGAAGCTGGCGAAGTACGCGGCGGCCATGTCCTCGTCGGCGTGCCCCTGGGCGGCGGCCCGAGCGAAGCGTTCGGCCGCGGCCTCGGCGACGTCGAGGCGCACGCCGTTGCCCGCGCCCGCGGCGACGATCAGCCGGGCGTCCTTCTCGGCGGTGTCCACCGCGAAGGACGGCGGGGTCAGTGCGCCGTCGAGGATCAGCTTGGCCTTGGCCCGCAGATAGCCCATGTCGAGCGGGCCGCCCTCGATGATGTCGAAGAAGTCCTGCGGGTCGACGTCGAGGGCCCGCGCCAGCGCCACCACCTCGCCGGTCGCCGCGGTGGCCGCAAGCACCCAGCTGTTGGCGACCAGCTTGAGCCGGGTCGCGGCCGCGGACGAACCGTCGTCCCCGGTCCACAGCGTGCGGGCGCCGACGGCGTCGAAGACCGGCGCGAGCGTCTCCCGGCCCTGCTCGGGCCCGGCGGCCAGGACGGTCAGCTGTCCGGCCTCGGCGGGCTGGCGGGTGCCGAGCACCGGGGCGTCGTAGAAGACCAGGCCGTGCTCGCTCGCGAACGCGGCCAGGTCGGGGATCTGGTCGAGTCCCGCGGTGGTCGACTGGACCCAGAGCAGGCCGGGGCGCAGCGCCGGGGCGGCCTCGCGCAGGGCCGCCAGGGCGGTGGCACCGTCGTAGAGCATGGTCAGCACGACGTCGGCGCCCTCGACGGCCTCGGCCGGGGTGCCGGTGACCCGGGCGCCGTCGGCCGCGAGCGGCTCGGCCTTGGCGCGGGTGCGGTTCCAGGCGCGGACCGGGTGCCCGGCCTTCAGGAGATTGCGGGCCATCGCCGCGCCCATGATCCCGGTGCCCAGCACGGCGACGGTCGGCTTGTCGGTCATGACGTCTCCCTGTCCTCGTACGTTCCGCAGGCCAGCTTTCCGCATTGCGGTCGGCTGCGCGCGACGCCTACCCGTTCCGGACCGGACGACACGGAAGACCCCGGCACCGGCCGGGGTCTTCCGGTGTGCGCGGGCGGGATCAGCCGTCGTTCTCCGAGGAGGGCAGGTAGGCGCCCGGGACCTCGTCCGGCGTGTAGATCTTCTTGTCACCCGGGTACGGCTTGGTCCAGTTGTGGGTCTGGTACCAGGTCCAGCGGTTCATCTGGGTGGGGTTGGCGTAGTCCGGCACCGCGTTCTTGCCGGTCAGCCGCTGGTGCGAGGCCCAGCTCTGCCACTGCGCCGCGACCTGCTTCTCGGCCGCCGGCACCGACACCGACGTCGGCGCGGCGGCCGCCCTGGTGTCCTGGGCCGCCGGGGTGTCCGAGCCGCAGGACGGCTGCGGGTTCACGCCGAGGGTCAGCGAGGTCCGGTTGGGGACCGCCGTGAACGGGGTGTCGTCCGCCTTGCCGGTGAACGCCCCGTACATCGGGGTGGCCGCGCTGTCGAGCTGGTTCATCGGGTGGATCCCGAGGATCTGCTCGATGGTGCGGACCATGGTGATCTGCGAGTAGTAGTGGTCGTCGACCTTGCCGTGCTGGGCGTACGGGCTGATGACCTGGACCGGGGCACGGTGGCCGTCGACGTGGTCGAGACCGGCCTGGGAGTCGTCCTCGACGACGAAGATCGCCGAGTCCTTCCAGTACGTGCTGTGGGTGATCTCGTCGACCATCCGGCCGACCGCGAGGTCGTTGTCGGCGACCTCGGCGGCGGCGTTGGCCGGGCCGCCGGTGTGGTCGTTGGAGAACCAGAACATGTTCAGGTTCGCCGGGCCGTTCTTCTCGAAGTCCTGCTTCCAGATCTGCTCTTTGTAGATGTCCGGGACGCTGAGGTCGAACAGCGGGAAGCCCTGCACCGACACGTCGTTGAGCGAGGGGATCGCCGAGCCCGTCTTGATGGGGTAGGCGGTCGAGGCGCCGGTCGCGGCCATGTTCTTGCTGTCGCAGTACAGGTTCTGCCAGGTCGCACCGGCCGGCTTGGTCTCGACCGACTGGAACTCGCCGAAGTCCTTCACCGACTTGCCGGCCGCCTGCGCTCCGGTCCAGATGAACCCGGTCTTCTGGTGGCCGAGGACGTCGTCCTCGGTGTCGTAGCTGCGCGTGTACTCGCCGGCCGACGACTCGGTGTACTCCGGGTTGTCCGACTGCATCAGCCAGTTGTGGCCCTCGGCGGAGTTGGTGCCGATGTCGTAGAAGTTGTCGTACAGCCCGAACTGCTGGGCCAGCGCGTGCTGGTTCGGCGTGACGTTCGCGCCGAACTGGGTGAGCGCGGAGTCGCCGTTGCCCTGCGGGAGGTCGCCGTAGACCTGGTCGTAGGTGCGGTTCTCCTTGACGAGCAGGAAGACGTGCTTGATCGTCGACGGGTCGCCGATCCGCTTCGGGACCGGGACGGCCCTGGCGTGGCCGTAGCCCCTGGCGGTCTTCACCGAGCCGGCGGTCCAGCCGTTCTGCCTGAAGACCTTGGCCGTCTCGGACCTGACGACCTGGTCGCCCGGCAGCGTGAACCGGGTGAGGCTCGACGTGGTGTCGTGCGTGTTGTGGCCGGCGGCGTCCGGGCGCCGCGCGTCGACACCGCGGGTGTTGGCGACGACGATCTTCTTCCCGTCGGCGAAGACCCCGGACGGGTAGTAGTCCGTCGGGAGCAGGCCGACGTAACGGGCCGGCATCTGCGGGGAGGTGTACCGGTAGACGGCGACGGCGTTGGCACGGCCGAGCGTGACCAGCAGGCGTCCGTCGTCGGTGAGCGTGACCGCGTTGGGCTCGTAGCCGACCGACGCCTCCGGCCACGGCTGGGTGGCGATGGTCTGGACGACCCGGTCCTTGCGGCTGTCGATGACCGACACGCTGTTGTCGGCGGTGTTGGTGACGAACACCGCGCCCCTGCTCGCGTACACCGCGGTCGGGTGCAGGCCCACGGCGACGGTGCCGACGGCGGCGGACGGGTCCGCGGTGTCGATGACGCTGACCGTGCCGGTGGTGCTGGCCCCGGTCCTCGGGTTCGCCACGACATCCGTGCCGTACGAGTTGATGGTGGTGTCGCCGGCCTTGGCCGGGCGCCCGCCCTCGTTGCTGACGTAGAGCTTGCCGCCGACCAGGGCGATGCCGCGCGGCGCGTTGCCGACCGCCCAGGTCTGCTTGATCGTGCCGGTCGCCGCGTCTATCGCGACCACCTTGTTCTGGCCGTTGACCGCGGAGTACACGGTGGAGCCGTCGGCCGAGAAGACGGCCGCGCCCACCAGCGCCTGCTTGGCGCCGTCGGCCGGGATGTTCACGGCCGTCGGGGTGCCGAGGGTGCCGTCGGCGTTGACGGTGAACTTCGTGTAGCCGTTCGCCTGCCCCAGCCACAGCTGCTTGCCGTCGGGCGAGTAGGTCGGGCCCTCCTGGCCGACCGCGCCGCTGCTGATCCGCAGGTCGTCCGCCGTGCTGGTGCCGATCTTCTGCTTGACCTGACCGGTGCTCAGGTCCATGACGACCAGGGAGGCGTCGCCGTCGGCGATCGAGGCGGCGAGGTGGGTGCCGTCGGGGCTGACCGTCGACGACATGATCTTGCCGTCGTTGATGACGGTGCGGGTGCCGTAGGGGTTGATGTACTGGTCGGCGGAGACGACCTGGCCGTTGGCGGTGTTCTGCCCCACCTGCTGGGTGCCGAACTGGTACGTCGAGGCGACCGCGGTGCCCGTGACGCCGAGGGCGACGGCGATACCCGCCGTCACCATCATGGCCCGGCGGCCGACGCGGTGGCCGAAGAGGTTGAGCTGTCTGGTCTCACTGGTCCGGCGCTGGCGGATTACCTGCACGGAACTGTTCCCTTCAGTGGATGTCGAGCAGATCGACGTTGCCGTCGAACTGCCACAGCGGATTCGGGGCGTCGCCGGTGGAGGTCCGCACGAGGAAGTAACCGTTGACCTCCTTCGGACCGTCACCGTCGGCCACGAACCGCCCGTCCGAGGTGATGTCGAGCTGGTAGATCGCCGTCCCCGTCACCGGGACGCCGGGGAGGTGCCAGCTCACGACGCAACGCCAGTCGTTCCCCGCGCCCTCCTGGGCGGCCTGGCCGTCGCTCTTGGTGCACGCCGCCGTGGCCCCCAACTGCCTCTCGGTGACGGCGGGTCGATGGAGTTCCTGCGTCTGCAGGCGGTAGAGGTGCCCGAAGGCCGTGGCGAGGGACTCCTGCACCTTGTCCTGCCGGATGCCGGAGCCCGTCGAGGGGGTGGCCGCGGCGACCACCCCGACGGTTACGGCGGTCAGCGCCGCCAGCGGCAGCACGCCGAGGGTGAGCGCGCGGCGTCCGGAACCGTCGTCAGCGGGGTTGGTGAAGTCCCGCCGTACGAACAGCACATGGGCGAGGACGGTGGCGAGCACCGCCCACGCCAGGCTCACCGCGACGCCGGTCAGCAGCGGGGCGAGCTGGGTGGGACTGGTGAACAGGCCGTTCCAGGAGACGAAGGCGTAGCCGGGCAGAGCGAGGCGCACGGCCACGGGCAGCGGCAGCATCTGGGCGACCGACATCGCGAGCGCGACGACCGGGGGCAGCAACAGCCCCATCGGGGAACGGCCCAGCGCCACCGAGCCGAGCAGTCCGATCGCGGCCAGGGCCAGGGTCGGGGCGAGGGCGGCGGCCCAGGCGAGCAGGACCCTGACGGCCGTGTCCCCCGGCGTGAGCAGATGGCCGTCGAGCCCGACCAGCGGCTGGTCGCCGACCGCCAGCAGTCCGCCGACCGCGCTGGAGCAGGCCAGCCCGGCCACCAGGAGCACGATGACGGTGAGGCTGGCCAGCGACTTCGCCACGAAGATCCGGGTGGGCGAGCGGACCGCGACCAGCAGGTGCCGCCAGGTGCCGAGCCGGTCCTCGGCGGCGAACACGTCACCGGCGACCACCGCGGCCAGCAGCGGCAGCGCCCAGGTGCCCGCGAAGCCGAGGATCACCAGCGGTCCGGCCCAGCCGGTCGCGTGCATCCAGCGCCCGAACAGCGTGTCGGACGGGAGCGTGCTCTGCTCGCCGACCCCGGCGACGAACAGCCCCGGAGCGATCCAGCAGGCAAGGACCAGCAGCCGGATCCGCCACTGCGAGACGAGTTTGACCAGTTCGAAGCGGTAGCCGCGGGACACCGGGATCCGGCGCGCGACGGCCGGGCCCGGCCCGGTGCCGGTCGTGGGGGCGGTGGTCGCGGTCATCGGGCGGCCTCCTGCTGCTCGGTGAGGGCGAGGAAGGCGGCCTCCAGCGGCGAGACGACCGGGGCGAGTTCACGGACCGCGACGTCCGCGCGCACGACCTCGGCGACGAGGTGGTCGAGGGCGGGCACCAGGGCGCGGACGACGAGCACGTCGGGGTCCTGCCGTACGCCGCTGTCGTCGACGATCCGGATGCCGGCCGCGTCACCTGCGATCCGGCGCGCGGCGGCCGGGTCGGAGGTGCGCAGCCGGTAGTCGAGTTCGCGGTTCTCGGCGGCGAGTTTGCCGAGCGGACCGGAGAACACGACGCGTCCGGTGGCGAGGATGGTGACCTCGGAGCACAGGGCCTCCAGGTCGTCCATCCGGTGGCTGGAAAGGACCACGGCGGTGCCGTCGGCGGCGAGCCGGTTGAGGACGCCGTGCACGTGTCTCTTCCCGGCAGGGTCAAGGCCGTTGGACGGCTCGTCGAGGACGAGCAGCCGGGGTCCGGTGAGCAGGGCGGCGGCGAGGCCGAGCCGCTGGCGCATGCCGAGCGAGAAGCCACGGGCCTTGTCGTCGGCGACGTCGGTGAGCCCGGCCTCGCCGAGCACCTCGTCGATGAGCGCCGTCCCGGTGTCCAGACCGCGCAGCGCGGCGAGGGCGGCGAGGTTCTGCCGGGCGGTGAGCGAGGGGTAGAGACCGGGCGCGTCCACGAAGCCGGCGACGCCGTCGGGGGCGGTGAGGGCCCGTTCGACCGGCGTGCCCAGGATCTCGAGGCGGCCGCCGTCGGCGACGGCCAGGCCCAGAAGCAGGCCCAGCAGCGTCGTCTTTCCGGCGCCGTTGGGTCCGACCAGGCCGTGGATCTGACCTTGCGTCACATCCAGGTCGACGTCGTCGAGTGCGACGACCTCGCCGAAGCACTTGGTGATCCCGCGGGCCCGGACTGCGTGGAGTGTGTCCATGAGTCCCATGCGTCCCTTCTTCCGCAATCCGCAGGGACCTTATGGAGACCACACAACCCGGGCACAGGCGGGCGTCTGAACGTTCGACGAACGGTTCGTCAAGGCAACGGCAAGTCCGCCGGACGGGCGGTCGGCGCAAGGGGCATACCGGCCGAGGTCGGTGCGGGCCGGACTCCGCGGGGACGGCCGTCCGGCGGACTTCGCGGGGACGGCCGTCCGGCGCGGCGCCGCACGCACCGACGCCGGCGGTCGCAACCCGGTGCGGACGCGCCGGACACGAGCGGAGAGAATCCTCCCACCTCGACCGAAAGCGAAGGTGCCGTCATGAAGGGACCGACCCCCCGCCACGCCACCGCCCTCTACGCGGTCGCCGCGACCTGCGGCGCCCTGGGCGCGCTGCTGTGGGTGCGGGGGCAGACCGCACCGCCGCGGGTCTACGCGTCCTACCTGGCCGCCGACAGCTACTCGGGGTCCGCCTGGCGGGTGTGGTCACCCGCGGTGCCCGAAGCCCGCCTGGGCCTGTACCTCGTCGGCGTCGGCCTCGCACTGGCCCTGGCAGCACGCCTGCTGCCGTCCCGCCGCCGCTGAGGGACCACGGGTCAGCCGGCGTGGAGCATCAGCTGGGCCGATGGCGGCGCCGACGAGTCGGCCGCAAGCAACAACTGACGGCCGCTCATGAAGTGAGCGGCTGATTCCCGGGTGGCTGAGTGACGACGACCCGCCACATCACCGAATCAGCCGTCGAGAACTTCCATGTGAGCCGGCGCACATTGGCATGCGGAATCCTGGCGGTGAACACGCCGCTCCCGTCACCGCACTGAGACCCGGCGAGGGCCTCTCCGGCGGCAGTGATGTCGAACTTCGAGGGACCGGCGCATGTCCACATCACCGTGATGGATGAGGCTTTCCCCGCCGACGCGGGCAGCGTGAGGCCACCCGCGCCGCGGCCTGACCCGGTGTAGAGCGTCTTCGATCCCACCGGAATCGGAGATCGGACCGGATCGGGAAGGCGGTCCGGGCTTGTCGGGACCGACGCCGGAGCGGCCGTCGCACCATGGGAGGCGGTGGGCCGGGGGTGCGCGGAACCCCCGGAACAGGCCGACACAAGTACCAGAACAGACAGGCCGACGGCCGGCAGGGAACGCTTCATCAGGTCGTCCTCACGTCACGAGTGGGCGTGCCCGTCGCGGGCCGGTCGTGGTGCTGACACTTCCGCCGAGATCTGAGGCATCGGGGCCACCGGTCAACCGGCATGCAGCATCAGCCCGATGCCCACGACCAGGAGACCGGCCGCCGCGATCCTGGGGGCCCCGAAGCGCTCCTTGAAGAAGAGGGCGCCGATGGCGGCGCCGACGATCACTGATGTCATAGCAGGCTCATACAGTGTTTCCATGAGTCGATCCAAGTTAGCCAAGGCCACTGTCACACCGGGCGAGCCCGCAGCAATCTACTGCCGTATCTCGCACACCCGGGACGAGGACCAGACCGGGGTGGACCGGCAAGAACGCATCTGCCGTGAGATCGCCGAACGGCTTCAGCTCCGCGTCGAGTCGGCCCACGTCTACGTGGACAACAACCGTTCGGCATGGCAGCGCAACCGGAATCGGCCGGGGTGGGAAGCGATGCTGAAGGCGATGGGGGAAGGGGAGATCCGGCACGTCATCGTCTACCACCCTGACCGGCTCATGCGGCAGCCCAAGGACCTTGAAGAGTTGCTCTCCATAGCCGATGACAAGCGCGTCTTGCTGCACGGCGAGGCGAACCGGCGTGATCTGTCAGACCCCGATGACCGGTTCATCCTGCGTATTGAGGTCGCCCACGCATGCCGATCGTCGGACGACACGTCGCGACGCCTCAAGGACGCCTTGAAGGACCACGCCCGTGAAGGCCGGCCGCACGTGGGCAACAGGCCGTACGGCTACACCCGCGACGGAAGCGCGATCGTCGAGGAAGAAGCCGAGATCGTCCGTGAGGTCTACCGCCGTTACCTGGACGGCGAGTCACCGAACCTCATAGCGCAGGATCTCACCGCACGCGAGATCCCCACGTCCAAGGGCAAGGCCTGGAACCCGGAGAACGTCCGCCATCTGCTGTCGTCCCACTTCGTGGCCGGACTACGGTTCCACCTGGGCGAGGAGGTGGCCGTCGGGACGTGGCCCGCCATCATCGACCGGGGGCAGTGGGACGAGGTACAGCGGCTCAAGGAGTACCGCGCCCAGCAGCACCGGGACACGAAGAAGCGGCCGCTCCGTAACTACATCCTGCGCGGAGTCGTCACGTGCGCGTGCGGGGCACGGATGGGCGGATCCAACAGCGTCCGGTACCCCTACTACCGATGCAACCGCTCCGACAACACCGACCAGCAGAAGTGCGACCGTTCCGTCTCGGCCGTGCCGCTGGAAGCCTTCGTGCGGGACGTCGCGATCAAGGTGCTGACCAAGCTCGACACCTCCGGCTACGAGCCCGCCACAACTACGCGCCCCGAGGCTGACGTACTCGCGGACGAGAAAGACCGCGAGAAGCTGAAGGAACTGAAGGAGCTGTGGCTCAACGACGACGACTTCACCACCGCCGACTTCCAGGCCATGCGCGCGCCGATCATCAAGCGGATGAAGGAGCGGCAGCGCAAGACCGTCAAACGGCCGGTCGCCGTGCTGGAGGGGATCGCTGGGCCGGATGCCGAAGCCAACTGGGAGAGGCTGGAGAAGGCGGGGGACTACGCGCGCATGAACGCCATCTACCGGTTCCTGTTCGCCGCCGTGATCGTTCGGCCGCCGACACGGAAGGGCAGGGGGTTCGACACGGACCGGGTGGAGATCGAGCCGAACCCGCTTGAGTGACTGGCACTTTGCGCAAGTCGTCCGTTCCGACCTCACCAGGTGGGCCCGCACCGCGGTCGTAAGGGACCGCTAGATAGGCTTCTAAAACTAATGTGCGGGTTCCCGCAGGTCAGGTGCAGAGGTCAGGAATGTCGGCAGTCTGACAAAACGCCGAACTGCCCAGGTTCACAACGTTAAACTCCCCATCCGAGGACGTCGAACCACTGACCATACGGAGGGGAAAGATGAGCGCGAGCGGGACCCGAACTTGCTCATGGTGCGGTGGGGGAGGGCACGACAAGCGGTCGTGCGACGTCTCTCCCAACGCCGGGAAGTGCAGCGTGTGTCGATACCACGGGCATGACAAGCGCAACTGCCCGCGCAAGTGACACCCAAGCAGTAGAGCCCCTGCCATTTCGCCTTGTGGCAGGGGCTCGCTCGTGGGTTCCTAGTCCTTCCGCACCGGGCCAAGAAGCCGCGCGAGTCGGGCAGCGCTCCTCGGTCCGATCCGTGTAGGGAACTTGGCCGCCTGCCGCTCCACCGCCCGAGTCCACTGCTCGCTGTGGCGTCCCGTCACGCAAGCACCTCGCGCTGCTCCCGGGCGATCTCGCCGTTCGCTGCGACGTCTTCGGCAACGCCTGCGGCGATGAGGGAGGCGCCGGGGGTGTGGCCGGACCCGACGTAGCGCCAGTGCCGTTCGGTGAGCGTGTCGGGTGTCTCGGTGTGGCCCATGTGGTGGGCGCGTTCGGCGCGGAGCGCTGCGTAGGTGGTCGAGTAGGCCCGCGACTTGGTGAGTATGTGGCCCCGATAGCCGAGGGTATGAGTCCAGCCTCGGAGGTGGAGGGGTTCGTATTCGGGGAGGCCGCCGAGGCGCCAGCAGGTCCGCATGAGGGTGCGGACGTGTGCGCTCACGGGTGCCGACTCGATGTCCGCCTGATCGGTGACGGGGTGGTCGAGGCCGGCGCCTGTCTCGTTGGCTCCCTTGGTGACGTATTTGGCGACGTACGCGGCAACGGCATCATCGTCGGGGCCGTCGCCGTTCGTGCGCAGGGGCCGAGTGTCGACCTGGGCGCCCCAGCGCAGTGCCAGTTCGCCCACGGCCAAGCTGTAGGGAGTGTGGACCAGGACCCGCCGGGCGGAGGCGCGCGCGGCGTCGGCCAGTAGCTCGGTGGTGCCCCAGGCCGGTGGTTCGTCGTCGGCCCCGTCTGGTCCGTCGAGGCGGACGACAGCGTGCACGTGGACGGCCGCGCGTTTCTGGTACTCGGCGACGCGGGCGAAGGACAGGCGCGCGTGCCGTGCGAACTGGGACTGTACGAGGCCGACCGAGGAGGCCAGGCGGCGGCGGACGTCGATGACGAAGCGGTCCCACAGCTTGGAGGCGTGCGCGTGCCACAGCACGTGGGCGGTGTAGTCGTAGCAATCGGCGCACAGCGGTTGGCCGGTGGCCGGAGCGTCCGGGGTGTGGACGGCGCCGCAGCCGAGGGGCCGCCCGTGCTGGCAGGTTCCGCCGTCGCGGCGAGGGCGGCACGCATCCCCGGCGCGGTGGACGGGGCCGAAGGAGGGGGCTGTCAGGGTGACGAAGAGCCGGGGCCGGTGGCGGACCGTGGAGGGGATGTTCTTGCCGCCGAGGAGGCCCGCGCGGACGAGGTGGAAGGTGTCTCCGGCGTGGAGGCGGGAGCAGGCGGGACAGATGGTCGCCCGGCGGTTGCGGCAGCGGACGAGGAGACGTTCACCCGGTTCGGCGCGGGTGTCGTAATGGTGGAGGATCTCACCGGTCGCGCCGTCCAGGGTGGTGGTGGAGCCGGACAGGTGGACGGGGTGGGCGCATCCGCCGGTAGCGGTGACCTGCTCCAGCCAGCGAGGGAAGTTCGGATCTTGGGCGAGGCGTATGGCGTCGCGGTCGGTTTCGGAGAGCTGACGCAGGCGCGCCGCGCGGTCGAGGACGGCACGCCTGTCAGCCGGGGTGAACTCCGGGGTGATGGTGGTGACCTTCCGGGGTGGGCCGCCGAAGCGGCACGGTGAATGGGTGGTAGTGCGCCGTAGGTCATGGGGATCACTCCCTTGCGGGTGTCGGGCGGGCAGGGGTTCAGCGGATGGTTCCGGTGCCCCGGCAGATGCGGCAGCGCCGCAGCCGTCCGGTCCAGGTCTTCCGTGCTCCGTCGCCCTTGCAGTACGGGCACCTCACGCGAGGCATAGGCATGGTGGTGTGGTCCCTTCGTGCTCAGTGGTGGGAGAAGCCGCTGATGACCCAGGTCACGAGTTCGTGCACGGTCAGGCCCACGGGGGTCTGGCCGAGGTAGAGGCCGAAGAGGCCGACGCAGACGGCTTCCCACGGACGGACGTCGCGGGAGCGGACGAGGAGGACGGTGATGATCCCGAAGATCACCGCGAACCCGTAGGCCGTACCTTCGCTGATCACTTGTCGTCTCCTTCCAGCACCGTGAGGGTGCGGACCAGGGCGGGCAGGTGCGGAGTCAGCGCGCTGTACTTCCGGGCCGTCGACACGGCGTCTTCGGTCGGGGTGAGGTGAGAGCGGGCGCGGCTCCAGCCGCCATCAGGGCCGGTGCAGACAGCCACGCCGCGTTCCTCTGCCGTGATGGACTGGGCGACGGCCACGGCGTCTTTGTTGAGGTCGCCGAGGGTCATCTCTGCGGTGCCGGGGTCGTTGACGCGGTGGCAGATGCGGCCGCCGAGCTGGGCGCGCAGGGCGGTGACGCCGGGGCCGAGGTCGGAGCCGACGCGTTGTCCGGCGACGACCAGGTGCAGGCCGAGCGCGGCCCCGAGCTGGGCCAGCCGGAGCAGGAGCGTGGAGCACTGCTCAGCCTCCGTCTTGCTCTCCCGCGTGCCGTCGGACAGGTACAGTTCCGCGATCTCGTCGACGATGACGACGATCGGTACCGGCCGGAGCTTGTCGGGAAGCTCCCAGATCGAGCGGACGCCGGCCGCCCTGCACGCGCTCATGCGCTCTCGCATGTCGGCCACCAGCGCGAACAGCACGGTGACCGCTTCTTTCCGGCTGGTGGCCAGTGCGCTGAGCCGGTCGGCGAACAGGCCCAGTTCCATGCCGCCCTTGCAGTCGATCCCGACCAGGGCAACCGGCTGAGTCGCCAGCTGCGTGATGAGCCGGGCCAGCAGGGTGGACTTACCGGAGCGGGTGGCACCGGCGATCAGCCAGTGCGGCACCAGCCGCAGGTTCATCACCCAGGCGCCGCCGGACTCCAGAACCCCGATGAGGGCGGACAGCAGCTCGGTGGGAGCCGTCGCTAAACCGGGCCGCTCCAGCGGATCCGTTGCGGTCGCGGTCAGGAGCACGAGGCCTCGTTCGGGTGAGGTGACCCGGACCGCGTGGACCTTCCACGCGTGCACCAGGGCATCCGCTGCCTTCATGTACGTCGCCGGGGTCTGTCCAGCGTGCAGGCGCACGGTCACGGTCAGGCCCATGCGCGTGGCGCGGGGGAATGAGGCCCGCGGGATGACCGGCCGCAGCGGATCGCCTTTGACGACGAGGTCGCCGAGGAGTCCGCGGGGCGGGCGCCGGGACACGGACAGGTCGTTGAGCATGGCCACCTTGCGCCAGGTCGCCAGCACCCGGAAGGCGGTCACCGGGTAGCCGACGACGTACCAGTGCCAGACTGGGCGATACCGGCGGACCAGGTCACCGACGACGAGCATCCAGGCGAGGACGGCGAGAGCGAACGCGAGCACGATGGGTTCCATCACGCGTCACCGCCCTTGTGCTGCGCCGAGGTTCCCTGCACGGG
Organism: Streptomyces sp. NPDC020958; assembly: GCF_055562175.1. NCBI lineage: Bacteria > Bacillati > Actinomycetota > Actinomycetes > Kitasatosporales > Streptomycetaceae > Streptomyces > Streptomyces sp. NPDC020958. The sequence goes on from NZ_JBVHFU010000004.1 coordinate 202,702, forward strand.
CGTGATCGCGTCCGCGCGGAAGCTGACGCCGTGCCGCTCACCCATCGACCACATGAATGCGGTCAGCCCGGTGACCTTGACGATCTGACCTTCCTCGATGCCCTTGGGCTGCCCGCTGACGGCGATCTCGATAACGGAGATCCGCCGCCCGTCCTGCCGCACGGTCACGGCCACGGTCCAGACCGGGTTGCCGTCCCGGTCCCTCTTCACCTCCTGTGTCTCGCTGTTGGTGATCTTCGCTTCAGGCGCGATGGCGCACCGCAGTACGCCCAGCCGCGCCGTGTCCACGGGAATGGACTGCATTTCTTCGGCCTCCCTGGCCAGTCGAGACGCCAGACTCACTCTGACGTCACTTGTCCTTACGAGTGATGACTATGGAGCTCTGTACGGCGAGTGCGCAAGTACTTATGCTGACGAGTGATGTCGCGCGTGCGACGTGCCTACGACCCCGACCCGCCGGAGATGCCCTCATGTCGGAGATCCAGCGCCCCGGAGCCCTCTACCAGCAGGTGGCCGCCGCGATCCGCCAAGCGATCCTGTCGGGCGAGTTCGCCCCCGACTCCCTGCTCCCGTCCGAAGCCCAGCTCATGACCCGCTACGCCGTCTCCCGCCCCACCGTCCGCAACGCCATCGCAGCCCTGCGCGCGGAAGGCCTGATCGACGTACGCCACGGCAAAGGCAGCTTCGTACGCTCCGACGGACAGCCGTCCCTGACGATCGAGCGCCGGATCAGCCGCACACCGGACGGCAAGTTCGTCATGCCCAACGGCGACATGTGGCAGGAAGCCGAAGAGCCCAGCGCGTATCGCACGCACACCACGAAGGCCACCGGCCGACTCCTTCAACTCGGGGAGGAGGAGGCTCTGTTCGGCTGTGACCGGTTGCTTCTGGATCCTGGTACGGGCACGCGTGCCATGCACCGCACCCTGATCCCGTTCGCCGTCGCGGACATGGTTCCTGCGCTCGCCGAGGATCCTTACAAGCGGTCGGGTGCCCTCTACCGGCAGCTCACCGAGGACGGCCACAAGCTCACCTGGTCCGAGACCGTGCGCGCCCGCATGCCGCTGCCCGACGAGCGCAGCACGCTCCAGCTCCCCGACGCGACCCCGATCCTGCACCTCGCTCGCGTCACCCACGACACCGACGAGACGCCCCTGATCCTCGAAGAACTCCGCATCGGTGCCGACCGCGCCGAACTCGCCTACCGGATCACCGCCGACAAGCAGCCCGCCCGACGCGCCCGCGCCTGAGCTGGGTCGAGGATCGGTCGAAACAGCCTTCACTTCCTCAAGGGCGCGCCTTCGGCGCGCCGGGGCGCTCGGCCGCCCCGGCCGGGCGTGCGGCGTGGCCGCCGGTCCCGTCCGGTCGGCAGCCGCCCCCGCACCCAGGACACCCAGGGAGTCGAGGCGTGGACCGGCCGACGAGGGCCGGGGCCCACGGGGCTGGGGGTCGCCGGCCTCCGAGACTTTAGGCAGCTCCCATGGGGCGAGCCTCGAAGAACAGGGGGCCGATCGGGCTCTTGCGGGCAGGTCCAAGGACTGCCCGATCCGCTGGCGAGCGTAAGGCCCCCTGTTCACTCGCCCCATGGCAGCTACCGCCCAAAGTCTCTGCGGCCTGCGACGTGCCCACGCACACCACTCACCAGCGAAAACACCTCTCACGACGCACCACCGTCACCATCCGCGCGCGCTTCCAGGAGTTGAGCAAGCCGCTCTACCGCACCAGGCCAGCCCACGAAGCGGACGACCCCGCGCCCGTCGTCGTACGTCGAGCCGGCGGCGCGCACCTCCGACAGCTCGAAGCCCGCTCCCAGAAACGCGCGGTTGAGCCGGTCGGCGCTCTCCCTCGCGTCACGCCACCCGGCGAGGTAATCGACGCCGGACACCCAGAGCCCGAAGTCCCTGCCCGTTGCGTCGAGCCCGTCACCGATCCACTCATCGTTCGCGCCAGTCACTGCGTCACTCCCCGCTCGGGTAACAGATCGTCAACTGTCTTTGGCCCAGGGCGAATGCACAGCACAGCGACCCCGGTACCATCAGGCACCGGGGATCGCCGTATCCCCTCCCGGACCACCCCGGTTGCTGCCAGGCGCGGGGGTGGTCCGGTCTCGGTATGAGGTTGTGAGGCGTGGCCCCTGGGGCCGGGTGGGGATCCCGGCGGACAGTCCCGAGGAGCCACGCCCCGATCACCGGAGGATCTGCCTCCGGCCCCTGACTGCCGCCCCGTCAGCACGGATGGGGCGCAGGAGCGGCAGCCCGGAGATCATCAGGCCGAGCAGAGTCCGCCTCCGTCGTCAAGGTCGAAGCGGCACCAGACCGTCTTTCCTCCGCCTTGTTTCGGCGTCCACCACACCGCCGCCGCCATCCGCTGAGCGAGCATCAGGCCACGGCCGCTGTCGGCCAGAACTGCCTCTGAGAACGCCGACACCAACTCCGGCGAGTAGAAGTCGCCCATGGGGAGCAGCGGAGGCGTCGAGTCCTCATCGGCAACACCGATGAACAGCCACTTCGGGTAGAGCTTGAAGGTCACGTCGATGCGCCGAGCCCCGCCAGCATGGGCGCGACAGCGGTCCGGCACCACATGGTTCACGACGTTGCCGACCAGTTCCGAGACGACCAGCCGCGCGTCACATATGACGTCGTCCGTCACCGCGCCGCGAAGGAACACGGCCGTCGTATCGCGCGCTACACGTCCTGTGCTACTGCACTCGGCAAAGAGCGTCAGCGTAAGGAAGTGCCCGGAGGACGGATCCGGCACCACGAACCAGTGGGCATATGCGTCTAACTCACCGGCCAGCTCTTCCGACCGCCGCACTCTCCTCGCACCCATGACACAGACCACCGACCCTGATCACGTCCACCGAGGCTCTCCCGGCAGGGTGACCCGAGGATGCACACCAAACGCCAGCCGTCGCTTCCCCCTCATGGGGACCCCCCTCATGGGTACCCCCCGGCCAACCGGCCACCTCCCGGTACCACTTGGGTCCCTCCGCTGGGCAAAGCCCCTGGGTAGACTCGCCAGCAGGACAGGGCTTGAAGAGCGAAAGAGACGAACGACCCAGACGAGACTTTGGTCAATCACGATGGGGAAGTGAGATGACCGCAGCCGCACCGACACCGGCCGCTTTGCCGCCTCACGTTCTGGAACGCGCAGACGTGCGGTCAGCGATCGCCAACCACGACTTCGGCGAGGTCTTCAGACTCGCCAAGATCCACGGAAACGTCAGCTACGCGAAGATCTCCGAAGCCGTCGGCTACAAGCGCGAGCACATCGGCAAGATGGCCCGGCCCGAGACCGACGGCACGAGCACCCGCCCACGGATCACGCAGTTCCACAAGATCCTCGAAGTGGTGGACGGCCTACGCATCCCCGGCCACCTCGCAGGACTCTCCCCGCGCCCATGGGAGCTGGAGAAGTCAGCCAAGACCACCCAGACGGACGACCCAAGCACCTGATCGCACAGGGCGGGGCAGGCATATGGGACATCGCCGAGATGCTGCGCCGCACCGAGATGTCCAGCATCAACAGCGCGGCCCTGGAGTCGATCGAAGAGGGCATTGACCAACTCGCCCGCGCCTACCCGTACGCCAACGCCGACTACCTGCACGAGCGCACCCGCAACGGCCTGAACTACGTCACCAAACAGCTCGAAGGCCGTGTGACCCTGCGCCAACACCGGGAACTACTCGTCGACGCCGGATGGCTCTTCCTTCTCAACGCATGCGTCCAGTACGACCGAGGCCAGCGCGAGGCCGCCAACCTCAGCAAAGCCGCCGCACTCCGCATCGGCGAGGAAGCCGGACACGGCGAGATCAAAGCATGGGCGTGGGAGATCGAAGCCTGGTTCGCCCTCACCCAAAGCCGCTGGCAGGACATGCTCAACGCCGTCGAGGCCGGACACATGGCCGACCAGACGCACTCCGTCGGCGTCCAGCTCTACGCCCACAAGGCCCGCGCCGCCGCCCGCATGGGAGACGCCCGCCTGGTCCGCGACTCCCTCGACGCCGGCCGCGCCAGGCTGGACCGACTTCCCAGGCCCGCCCACCCCGAACACCACTTCATCATCGACCCCGACAAGTGGGACTTCTACGAGATGGACGCCTACCGTCTCCTCGGAGACGACGAACGCGCCGCCGCCCACGCCCGATCGGTCATCCGCATCAGCACCGGCCCCGACGGCACGGAGATCTCTCCCATGCGTGCCGCAGAAGCCCGCCTCACCCTCGGAGTCGCCGCCGCCCGCATGGGAGAGATCGAAGAAGCCATCGGCATGGGCACCACAGCCCTGGAAGCCGACCGCAAGTCCCTCCCGTCCCTGCTTTTAGTCGCTGACGAGCTGGACAAGGAACTACGCGCCAGGTACCCGCGCGAAGCCGCCACCCGCGACTTCCATGAGCAAGTCATGGCCATCAAGCGAGGTGCCGTCAGACCCCAGCTTCCGTTCTGAAGAAGTTCCAGCGCATCCGCGCCTCGCTCGTCAACTTTCTGAACCCCTGCCTACAGCGCGCCCCGATTCCGACAGACCATAAAACCTCCGCGGTCCAACATCAGGACTTCAGGGTCACGCTGCCCCGATTCTAAGCATCCCAGCGACATCATCCGGCATATTCAGTCGTTCGCTAAAACCGCGTAATTGAATCTTTAGATCGGGCCGGAACTGAACCCCGTGGAAGTCAGCTATCCCGTCAGGTCTAATATGTTGGAGGGTAAGCCGTCGCAACCCAGGGAAACCGTCTAGAAGGGGAGCCACGGACACACGCTGAGGGCACCGAAGAGTGAGCGTTTTCAGATGAGGAAACGTGTGGCTGCCCAAGTCTTTCAGAGTACTAGAAGCAACTTCAAGATCCTCCAGCGCCTCAAGTGAGTGGAGATGCAATAGCTCTTCAGTAGCCCAAGGTCCCATCAGACGGACTTCCCGCAGACCGCTCCAACTATCTATGCCACGCAAAGAAACACGATTATTCATACCGGCACCAAGCCATAGGCTATCGACTTGCTCAAGGGGGGGAGCCTGCCGAAAATCCGACCATGGCAGCTTAGTGTTGATATTGAGCGAGCGTAGCTGTGACAAGTGAGGCAAGACAGAAACATCCACCTCACTGTGCGCATGCACGAGATTTAGAAACTCCACCCGAGTCCCCATGAGCGCAGACAAGCTTTCCACGTTTGTACATCCACGCAGCCACAATGCGCGCAAGTTCGGATAGGCGTGCAGAAATCCGAGATCACGCAATGCCATGTTCTCGTGAAATATCAGTTCACGTACATCAAGGGTGCGAGTTTTCTCAACAAGAAAATCATCGCCCCAGTCGCCAACGCATCGTAGATTGCACTCGCCCGATAGGTAGGCAAGGCTATCAAATTGGCGAATATTCTCAAGGGTCAGGTGAACATCAGCCAATGACATTGAGGACAAGACCTCGGCAGCAAACTCCTCGATGGGGAATTCATTCCAAACCTCCACAATATTTCGCCGAACCTGAAAACTTGGATACGTCGCGAATTTCTTTATCAGTGCCAGCGCGCGACTTCCCCGGATTTCACCAGCTGTCACAACAACTGCCGCTGAACTTATCGGGTCCAAGCCGTCCGGGCCTGGCAGGATGTCCAACATGATAGGTCCAAGGCGCCCGAACTGAACGGCATCACGATGATTTCGCGGAGGCATCAGGGAGGCGATCTTTTTCCAAACTTCAGTCCGCACTGAATCCTCGAGGAAAATTGCACTGTTCGCACAAATAGCTGCCAGGATAATCGCGTCCCGTCGGCTCCGTGATCTAGTAAAATTCTCTCCTACTCGCAGCAGATCTTGTATAAGGCGTCGACTATCTGGCCGATTGCAATGTCCTACCGCCATCTTGATAACGTCTTGCCACGCCTCATCGTCTGCATGCAGGACCAGTTCGTCTAGGCTGTCATTCTCCACGAATTCCTTGGCAGCAAGGTAGTCTTGAAAAGTTCTATGAATGAATTGAATGGAATCATCAGATAGCTCCTGCAGCAATCCCGTCCGATTGAGCAGGTGAGTAAAGACCGTCTGCGGAGGGCCCTGATCTCGAACCTGTGGCATCCCCTCAAGAGCTATGGATATCTGCCTGAGAGCCTGGTCTGATGAGAGTTGGGAGCGACTATTCCTTACGAGCCAAATGGCGACCCGCTGAAGTAGTTGCTGGTGTTCCTCAAAACTGAGAGTTATCCCTTCAGGCGCTGCGATGCTACGTCGGGAATCCCGCTCGCCGAGTAGCATCGTTAGTGCTGCTCGATACAACTCCCATCGCGTCTGGGGGAGGACACCGCGACGTCGACGGTGAAGCGCACAGATTACAGCGCAGAGGAGCGGCACACGGGCAAGGTCACGCAACGCGTCATTACGGAAGAGTTCTCTTAGCAGCTCATTCCTAAGTTCGTCTATACGCGCATTTTGAGCGGCAAGTTCATCCTGATCAGAATGGGCATGATGTTCCAAACATGCTGCAGCATGCCACACGGTGACAAACTTTCGAATTTCGATGTCACGCATAGGAAGCAGGCGTGTTTCTCGGAATCCTTCGGATTGGAGCCAGTCCCGTTCTACGGCGAGCGGTCTAACGGTGGCGATGCATCGAGATTTCGGATACATGCGAAGCAATTCCGAAAGCCATCTCCTTGCGCCTTCCCTCTTGTCTTGTGTTACTTCATCGAGACCATCTACCAACAAGACGGCGCGCCCGGCATCAAGTACCCGACCGGCCCATCCGGACGGCGCCTCGTCCAAGGGAAGCCTTGTCACCCGTGGTAGTTCCGCTGGACTCGGGAATTCCTGGTCCACCAGATTGCGCATTGGAACGACGAACGGAACCAGTCCGTTCAGCGAAGCCAGGCTGCCTTTCAGGGTTCCACATGCAGTATGCGCAGCTAGCCACCAAACTAGAGTTGTCTTTCCCGCGCCAGCTTCACCCCTTACGACAATTTTGGGATACATAGCCAGAAGCTCGTCTATGACTCGCCTCTCCGTCGTAGCCGGGATCGTGCGGGCCTCTGATATCTCCGATCGTCCAGGCTCTACGATCTCCGCCTCAAGGCTAAGGTATGCAGTATCCAGGTCCCAATTACTATCGTTACTGGTGATTTCATCCAGACCGAAAATCTCAGTTCGCCGATAGCGTGCTTTGATCGCTTTTGCGTACTGTTCCTCATAGTTGGAGTCGTCGGGATGTGAACTGGTCAGATCTTCCAATAGCGGAGCTTGCTTCCACAGCAGAGGTAGGTCAGATGCAAATCCAGGTTGACTAAGGATTCGCTCAATCGGCACGGCCTCGATTCTGCCATGCTGTCGGTTCGCCGGGTCTCTCGCCACCACACCAATAAGAACTGGTCCCGCAAATAGGGGAGCGCCGGACAAGCCAGCCCACGGCGAACCACCTCCCACCTCGGACGGAGGGGTATGGTCGATGTCGAGGGCATAAACTCTCCGCAAAAGGCCGGCGGCGGCCTTTACGGTGCCCGTCAACTGCTCACATTCCAACCGATTGCCATCGTAGCGCTGCACCGCTGGAAAGCCGAATACTTGACAGTCCCGTAACGGCGTCCGAGTCGCAATACGCCCCCAGCGCAATGGGGGAAGGGTTTCGGCGAACGAAACATCAATCAGATCTTGGTCAGCGCGCAGCAAGGCTGCGTCACATTCTGATTCGGAGCCTACCCAAATTACGTCGCAGTGGGTCGGTTTATCAGCGTAGGGCGATATGGCCTTCACTCGCTGCGCATCCATAATTACGTGCGCGCTAGTGAGTACAAGTTTCGACGTTAGCAGAATTCCGCTACCTTGACGTCCTGCGAGAACCGCGACCATGCGGTCTTCATGGCTAACCACAGTTCAGTCCTGATTGGAATGCGCTAATCAAGGATTTACAGGGACGGAGACGCCGAATCCGCTGGTATCGGCCTCCTTGTCATCTGCGATTAGCCATCCACTGCCATCAGATGATTTCTTCGCTGCCAGAGTGAAAGAGATCTTATGTGTCTGCCCGGTAGTGGTAGTAGCTCCGGCATCCATGGAAACCACCCAGGCTTTGACTCCGCCTTTCACCGTGGCATCCTCACGGAATTCCACAGCGAATTCCATGTGGATATCACCGACTTCGAAAACGAGCTGTTCGTTTTGCCCGATTTGCGCTGCGGCCACAAGATCGTCACGCACTGCCCGCACGGCACGAACAAGATCAAAGCCATTGACATCCGGCCCCATGCGCCACCCCCGAGATAGATGCAACCTCGGAGTATGTTATGGCTGGTTGAGCCTGGATGCACCAGAAACGCGCCTACCAGTCACGACCAGCGAAGTTATTACCGCATCAGCAAGAGTTGACCGAGGATTCGCGCAGTGCCGCGATCGGGGCGAGTTCGGCGCGGGTCTGGGCCCACAGGACCAGGCCGTAGGCGCAGACGGACAGGAGTGCGCCGAACAGTCCCAGGGCCGCGAACGGGCGTGCCGCCGTGATGAGTTCGCCGCGTCTGCGGGCGAGGGCGTACGCGGGGATCACCAGGCCCTGGAGGGTCATGAGCCAGGCGATGTAGCCGACGGGGGAACCCGAGGCCCGTACGCCGAGGCCGTCGATGACCGTGTACGCGGCGATCGTCAGGCCGGTGGCGAGGGCCGCGCCGATCGCCGCCCAGTCGGGCCGGCGGCCGCGCAGCCCCCACAGCGCGACCCCGGTGAGCCCGGCGCAGGACACGGCGATCCCCGCGGCCGCCGGGGCGTCCGGCACCTCGTGCGCGAACGCCGCCGCGAACAGCGTGACCAGCAGCGGCGCGGTGCCGCGTGCCAGCGGGTACGCCTGCCCGAAGTCGCCGAGCCGGAAGGAGAGCATCAGCAGCGCGAAGTAGGCGACATGGACGACCGCGGAGGCCAGGAGGTACGGCCAGGCGGCGGCCGCCGGTGTCGCCGAGAGCGGCATCAGCAGCAGCCCGATCAGCACGCCCCCGGCGGCGATCAGCGACGAGCCGACCAGCTTGTCGCTGATCCGGTGGGCGATCGCGTTCCAACTGGCGTGTGTGACGGCCGCGACCAGCACGGCCGCGGTGACCAGTGGGGTCACGCGGTGGGCTCGCGTACGTCCACGACCGTGGCGCCCGCGTGTGCCACCAGGGCGGCGGGCGCGATCGGGAAGACCGTGTGCGGGTCGCCCGCGGCGGCCCACACCACGTCGTGCCGCAGCAGCGCCCGGTCGGCGAGCACGCGCGTGCGAGTGCGGTGCCCGAACGGCGGTACACCGCCGATGGCGTACCCGGTCGTCCCGCGTACGACGTCGGCCCCGGCCCTCGTCACCTTCCCGGCGCCGAGCACCTCGCGGACGCGTTCCACGTCGACCCGGGAGGCGCCGTCCATCAGCACCAGCACCGGGACGCCGTCGGCCGCGAAGACCAGCGACTTGCAGATCTCGCTCAGCTCGCAGCCGAGCGCCGCGGCGGCCTCCGCCGCGGTACGGGTCGCGTCCGGGAATCGCCGGACCCGAGCGGTCAGCTCCCCCAGCCCCAGCTCCTCCAGGGCGGCGGCGAACCGCGGGTGCGCCCCGGGCTCCTGGGCGTCGGCGTCAGTGGCGGCTGTCGTCGTCATGAAGGGCACGCTAACGAAGAGGGTGCGCGCGCTGCGAGCGGATAAGCCGGAAGCCGGTGAGGGCTTCCCGTCCCCACGGGCCCTCACCGGCGGTCGGTCACGCGCCCCGCGTCAGGCGCGTACCAGCTCCCGGTCCTCCTCGTCCCGTCCGCTGTCGCCGCCCGCGTTCGTGTCGGCGGCGGTGCGCAGGCCCTCGCCCTCGACGTCCACGTTGGGCAGCGCGCGGTCCAGCCACCTCGGCAGCCACCAGGCGCGCTTGCCGAGCAGGGCGAGCACCGCCGGAACGATCGCCATGCGGACGACGAAGGCGTCGAAGAGGACGGCGATGGCGAGGCCGAAGCCGATCATCTTGATCATGGACTCGCTGGAGGTGATGAACCCTCCGAAGACGGACATCATGATGACCGCGGCGGCGCCCACCACGCGCGCGCTGTGCCGGAAGCCGGTCACCACGGCCTGGCCGGGCGTCTCGCCGTGGACGTACGCCTCCCGCATCCGGGTCACGAGGAACACCTCGTAGTCCATGGCGAGTCCGAAGACCACGCCCACCATGAAGATCGGCATCATCGACATGATCGGGCCGGTCTGCTCGACGCCGAGCAGGCCGCCGAGCCAGCCCCACTGGAAGACCGCGACGACGGCGCCGAGCGCGGCGAGCACGCTGAGCAGGAAGCCGAGGGCCGCCTTCAGCGGGACCAGGACGGAGCGGAAGACCGCGATCAGCAGGAGGAAGGCGAGGCCGACCACCAGCGCGAGGTAGGGGACCAGCGCGTCGTTGAGCTTCTGCGAGAAGTCGATGTTCATCGCGGTGGTGCCGGTGACCAGGACCCGTGCGTCGGTGTCCGCCCTGACCTCGGTGCCCTCGCCGCGGATGGCGTGCACCAGGTCCTCGGTCCCGGTGGAGGACGGCTTGGACGACGGGACCACGGTGATCATCGCGGTGTCGCCGGCCTTGTTGAACATCGCCGGGCTGACGGAGGCGACGTCCTTGAGGTTCTTGATGCCGTTCGTGACCGTGGTGGCCGCGGCCTTCGGGTCGGCGCTGTCCTTGGCGTCGAGCACGATCAGCAGCGGGCCGTTGAAGCCGGGGCCGAAGCCCTCCGAGAGGAGGTCGTAGGCGCGGCGCTGGGTGGTGGAGGTGGGCTGCGAGCCGTCGTCGGGCAGGCCCAGTTCGAGCTGGGAGACCGGCAGGGCGACCGCGCCGAGGCCGACGACGCCGAGCAGCAGCACAGCGGCCGGACGGCGCACGACGAAGCTCGCCCAGCGCTCCCCCAGACCGGGCTTGGCGGGGGCGCCGGAGACCGTGGCGGAGGAGACGGCGCCCGCGGCGGCCGAGCCGGCGCCGCGGCGCCTGCCGCGCTTCTCGCCGGCCGGCTTGACCCGCTTGCCCGCGTAGCCGAGCAGCGCCGGGATCATGGTCAGTGCGATCAGGACGGCCACCACGACCGTGCCGGCCGCCGCGAGACCCATCTTGGTCAGCATCGGGACGCCGACGACGGACAGGCCGGCCAGCGCGATCACGACCGTGAGGCCCGCGAAGACCACCGCGGAACCGGCGGTGCCGGCCGCGCGACCGACCGCTTCCTCGCGGTCCCGGCCCTCGGCCAGTTCGCCGCGGTAGCGGGAGACGATGAACAGCGCGTAGTCGATGCCGACGGCCAGGCCGATCATCAGCGCCAGCGTGGAGGTGGTGTCGCCGAGGTCGAGCGTCTTGGCGAGCGCGGTGATGGTGGAGACGCCGATGCCGACGCCGACGATCGCCGTCAGCAACGGCAGACCGGCCGCGACCAGCGAGCCCAGGGTGACGACCAGGACGACGGCGGCGATCGCGAGGCCGACGACCTCGCCGGCCGCGCCCGGTTCGGCCCCGGCCTGCAGGGCGTCACCACCGATCTCGACGGTCAGCCCGGCCTTCTGCGCGTCGTGGCCTGCCGCCTCCAGCGCCTCGCGGGAGGCGTCCTTGAGTTCCATGCCGGAGACGCCGTAGCGCACCGAGGCGTAGGCGACGGTGCCGTCCCCGCTGACGGCCCTGGTCTTGAACGGGTCGTCGACGGAGGTGACCTCGGAGCCGTCGGCCAGCTTCCGCACGGTCTTCTCGACGGTCGCCTTGTTGAGCGTGTCGGAGATCTTCTCGCCTGCCGGGGCCTTGAAGACGACCCGCGCGGTGGCGCCGTCGGAGCTCGATCCGGGGAACCGCTGGTCCAGCAGGTCGAAGGCCTTCTGCGCCTCCGTACCGGGGATCGAGAAGGACGTGGAGCCCGCGGCGGGGGCACTGGCCGCGCCGACCCCCGCGAGGGTCAGCAGCGCCACCCAGAGGAGGGTGACGAAGTGCCGTCGCCGAAAGGCGAGCCGGCCCAGTTTGTAGAGGAACGTGGCCACGAGGGCGTACTCCTGGTCAGGTCGTGGGGTGTGCAGGGCAGGGGTGATCAACCCGGTGGGTGGCAGGGGTGATCGGCCCGACGACATGAGCGGAGGCGTCAGGTGGGCAGGCTGTGGGGAAGGGTCAGGGGGCGGTGCGGACACCGAGGGCGGGGAGCACCACGGCGTCGATGTACCTCAGCAGGAAGGCCTGGGTGGGCGGCTCTTCGTCGATCAGCGACCGGGCGGCGAACCCCCCGATCATCATGTGCATCACGAAGTCGATCGCCGGGTTGTCCGCGGGGACCTCGCCCCGGTCGATCGCCCGCTGCAGCACCCGGCGGAACTCGGCCATCTCGGGCTCGATCAGGTGCTCCTTGAACGCCGCCAGGAGCTCCGGACTCCCGTGGACCGCCATGGCGAGACCGCGCATGAGCGCGGAGCTCTGCTCCATCTGGCAGTCGTCCGAGCGCAGGGTGAGGGCGTGCAGGTCGCCCCGGAGGGAACCGGTGTCGATCTTCCCGAGGCCGCCCGGCTTGTTGTGCCGCACCGCCTTGGCCACCAGCTCGGCCTTGCCGCCCCACTGGCGGTAGAGAGTGGCCTTGCTGGACTTGGTACGGGCCGCGACGGCGTCCATGGTGAGGGCGTCGTAACCGACCTCACGGAGCAGTTCGAGCACGGCCTCGTACAGCTCGGCCTCGCGCTCGGGCGTGATCCGACTGCGACGCGCCGTTGCGACCTCAGTCATGCCACTCACCCTCCATTGCTCCATCGGTGTCTTCCCGCCTACATCATGAAGATACCCCGAGATCTATAGAAACGAAACCGTTTCGTACGTGTGCTCCCTCACGCCGGGCGCCCCACACGTGTGTCCTCACGAGTTGCTACCCCTCCCGGCCCGGAAAAGCATGGGGAGGTGAGCTATCTGCGCCTGCCGCATCTCCACGGCGACCTGTTGTGCTTCGTGGCCGAGGACGACCTCTGGCTGACCTCCCTCGACTCCCCGGGCCGCGCCTGGCGGCTCACCGTCGACCGCACCAAGGTCGGCCATCCGCGCTTCTCCCCCGACGGCCGCAGGATCGCCTACACGAGCTGGCGCAGCCTGGTGCCCGAGATCCACCTGACCGACGTCGACGGCGGCCCCGGACGGCAGCTGACGTACTGGGGCAGCGCGGACACCCGGGTGTGCGGCTGGACCCCGCCGGACGGCGAGGGCGGCGCCGACATCCTGGCGGTCGCCTCGCACGGCCAGCCGTTCTCCTACTTCACCTGGGCCTACAAGGTCTCCCCGGACGGCGATCCCGGGCGCAAGCTGCCCTGGGGCCCGGTCGCCGACATCCAGGTCACCGACATCGCGGGCGAGCGCAGGACCCTGCTGCTCACCGGCACCCCGCCGCACGAACCGGCGGGCTGGAAGCGCTACCGGGGCGGCGCCACGGGCCGGCTGTGGCTGCACGGACAGCGGCTGCTGGCCGGCATCGGGGGCCACCTGGACGCCCCGATGTTCGTCGGCGACCGCATCGTCTTCCTCTCCGACCACGAGGGCGTCGGCAACCTCTACTCCTGCGCCCACGACGGCTCCGACCTGCGTCGGCACACCGACCACGACGCCTTCTACGCCCGGCACGCCGCCAGCGACGGCACCCGGGTGGTGTACCAGTGCGCGGGCGACCTGTGGCTCGTCGAGGACCTCGGCCCGAACGCGGAGCCGCGCAGGCTGGACGTGCGGCTGTCCGGGCCGCGCGCGGGCCGCCGCCCCTACCAGGTGCCGGCCGCCCAGCACGTCGACGGCGTCTCGGTCGACGAGACGGGACGGGCCAGCGCCGTCGTCGTACGCGGCAGCCTGTACTGGCTCACCCACCGCGACGGCCCGGCGCGCACCATCGCGGACACCCCGGGGGTACGGGTACGGCTCCCGGAGATGCTCGGTTCCACCGGGCGGATCGCCTACGTCACGGACGCCGGGGGCGAGGACGCGATCGAGGTGGCCTCGCTGCCCCGGGCGAGCGGTGACCGTCCGCCGCGCCGGCTGGCCTCCGGGCGGCTGGGCCGGGTTCTCGAACTGGTCTCCGACCCGCTCGGCGAACGGCTGGCGGTGGCCTCGCACGACGGACGGCTGCTGCTGATCGACATGCCGGAGGACGAGGGCGCAGAGGGGGCCGAGGGGGCCGATTCCTCTGCTGACCTGATGGATCCCGCCGATCCCGTCGAGCTGATCCACTCGCTCAACGGTCCCGTCCGCGATCTGGCCTTCTCGCCGGACGGGTCATGGCTGACCTGGTCGCATCCGGGGATCGGCCGTACGCTGCGGCAGATCAAGCTGGCCCGGATCAGCGACCGGCTCGTCATCGACGTCACCAACGGCCGCTTCGAGGACGAGAACCCCGTGTTCACGCGTGACGGCCGCTACCTCGCGTTCCTCTCCTGGCGCGGCTTCGACCCGGTGTACGACGTGCACACCGGCGACCTGTCCTTCCCGCTGGGCTGCCGCCCCTACCTGGTCCCGCTCTCCTCGGCGACCCCCTCCCCCTTCGCCCTCAGCCCGGACGGGCGGCCCGCCGCCGGCGGTCTGGACCCCGTCGAGGACGAGGAGCCCGGCGACGGCAGTGCGGTGACGGTCGAGGTCGAGGGGCTGGAGAACCGGGTGACCCCGTTCCCGGTCGCCGCCTCCAAGTACTCCACCATGTACCCGGTCGCCGGCGGCGGTCTGGTCTGGCTGCGCTGGCCGATCTCGGGCGCGCTGGGCGAGACCTTCGCCAACCCCGCCGACACCAGCGGCCGCCCGACCCTGGAGTACTTCCACATCAGCAAGGCGAAGAAGGCCGAACTCGTCGACCACCTCGACTGGTTCAGCGTCAGCGGCGACGGCAGCCGGCTGGTCGTGGTCGACGAGGGCGAGCTGCGGGCCGTCCCGTCGACCGAGTCGGGCGACGGCGACACGACCGTCTGGATCGACCTGCGCCGCATCCTGCACGAGGTCGACCCGCCCGCCGAGTGGCGCCAGGCCTACGCCGAGGCCGGCCGGCTCATCCGCGACTACTTCTGGGACCCCGGCATGTGCGGCATCGACTGGGACGGGGTGCTGGACCAGTACCGTCCGCTGGTCGAACGCGTCGCCTCGCCCGACGAGTTCGCCGACCTGATGCGCGAGGTCCTCGGCGAGCTGGGCACCTCGCACGCCTACGTCACCCCCGCCCGCCGCAACGAGGGCCCGCCGCACTACCAGCGCTTCCAGGGCCTGCTCGGCGCCAACCTCGCCCGCCGGGAGGGCGGCTGGACGGTCCAGCGGATCCTGCCCGGCGACTCCTCCGACTCCAAGGCACGCTCCCCGCTCGCGGGCACCGGGATCCGCGAGGGCGCGGTGCTCACCCACGTGGACGGCCGGCCGGTGGATCCGGTGGCCGGCCCCTATCCGCTGCTCGCGGGGGCGGGCGGTACGACGGTGGAGCTGACGTTCGTCCCGGGCGAGGGCGAGCCGGGGCCGCCGCGCCGGGTCGCCGTCCTCCCGCTGATCGACGAACGGCCGCTGCGCTACCAGGACTGGGTGGCCAAACGCCGTGAGGTGGTACGGGAGATGAGCGGCGGCAAGTGCGGCTACCTGCACATCCCGGACATGGGCGGTTCGGGCTGGGCCCAGTTCAACCGCGATCTGCGCGGGGAGGTCGCGCGGCCGGCGCTCATCGTCGACGTGCGCGGCAACGCGGGCGGGCACATCAGCGAACTCGTGGTGGAGAAACTCACCCGGACCATCCTCGGCTGGGACCTGACGAGGAACGCCCAGCCGGTGTCGTACGCCTCCAACGCCCCGCGCGGCCCGATCGTGGCGCTCGCCGACGAGGCCACCTCCTCCGACGGCGACATGATCACGGCCGCGATCAGGCTGCTCAGGCTCGGCCCGGTGGTCGGGCAGCGCACCTGGGGCGGCGTGGTCGGCATGACCGGGCGGCACCGGCTGGGCGACGGCACGGTGATCACGGTGCCGATGAACGCGGCCTGGTTCGAGGAGTACGGCTGGTCCGTGGAGAACCACGGCGTCGCCCCCGACCGCGAGGTCCTGCGCACCCCGCTGGACTGGGCGGAGGGCCGCCACGTGGAGATGGACGAAGCGATCCAGCTGGCCCTGGACCTGCTGCGCGACCACCCGGCGGCGATCCCCCCGGACTACACCGAAACCCCCGACCGCTCCCGCCCCAAGCTGCCGCCGAGGCCGACGGCGACGTAGAGCGGGACCGACGGCGACTAGGGCCCCGGCAGCACGCGGGGCGCCCTCCGCGAAGAAGGGCGCCCCGCGCCTACCGGTCGAGCCGAGGAGGACGACGGCTAGGCGTCGTAGTCCTGGCTGAACCGGTCCTGCATCTCCTGCTCGGTGTCGTCCATGGTCTGACGACCGCGCTCACGCGTCTGCTGGCCGTGCTGCTGGGCCTGCTGCGACTGCTGGCCACGCTGCTGCGTCTGCGGGCCGTGCTCCTGCGTCTGCTGACGGCCGTGCTGCTGGCCCTCGCGCGTCTTCTGCTTGGCCTGACCCTGCGTCTTGCCGGCCTTGTCCTTCATACCCATGTGGGTTCACTCCCGTGGAAAGTGAGGGGAATCGGCCCTCGGTGGGGCCTCGACCAGATTCACACGGGCCGACTACGCACGCATGTCGATCAGTGACGCTGCGTAGCACGAGCCTCCTCGTCCGCCGCCCCACCCGCGCCGACGAGCCCCGTGCGCACCCCCTGCAAGCGGGGCGCGAACCGCTTCATCTCGCGCTGCCCGACCGTCCCGATGAGTGCCGGCAGGTAGCCGCGCACGCCCTGCATCCCGCGCAGCCACCACTGCCCGTACACGTGCGCCGAGCGCCGTTCGATCCCGGCGACCATCCGGTCCACCGCCGGACCCAGCGGGTACGTCTTGTTCGACGGCCACGGCAGCCGCTGCCGCAACTCCCGCATCACGTCGTCCTGGTCGGCGCCGCGCACCATGTCGGTGTCCGTCCACGACAGGTACGCGACGCCGACGCGCACGCCCTGGTGGCCGACCTCGGCGCGCAGACTGTGGGCGTACGCCTCCACACCCGACTTGGACGCGCAGTACGCGCTCATCATCGGCGCCGGTGTGATGGCGGCCAGCGAGGCGACCTGGAGCAGATAGCCGCGGCTCTCCGTGAGCACCGGCAGGAACGCCCGTGCCGTCACCGCCGAGCCGATCAGGTTGACCTCGATCACCCGCCGCCACGCCTCGGGGTCCGAGTCGGCGAACGGACCGCCGTTGGCCACCCCGGCGTTGGCGACCACGATGTCGACCTTGCCGAACCGCTCCTTGACCTCGGCCGCGACCCGGCTCATCGCCTCGTGGTCGGTGACGTCGGCGTACCAGTGGGCGCCTTCGGTGTGCAGCCGCCCGGCGGCCTCCTTCAGCGCCTCCTCCTCCAGCCCCACGAGCGCCACCTTCGCCCCGCGCGCGGAGAGCTTGCGGGCGAGCAACTCGCCGACCCCGCGCGCCGCTCCGGTGACGACCGCGACCTGTCCTTCGAGACCGACCCTGCTCATGAGCCCTCCGTGATCCGCTCGGGCGCCTCGGCGCCGGTGTCCGCCGGGGTGACCGTCACATACGTGGTGACGAGGTCCCGGATCTTTCCGTTGACCGGCTCCGGAGCCTCGACCGGTGTCATGTGGCCGATGCCGGGCAGCTCGGTGAGGCCGAGGGAGTGCGGCAGCGCGGCGACCAGCGCGCGGGCGTGCAGCGGGGGCGTGAGCCGGTCGGCCGTACCGGTGAGGACCGCCGTGGGGACCCGCAACTCCCGTACGCCGGCGTCGAGGTCGAGCTCCGCGAGGACACCCGCCCAGGCATGCCGTACGGCGCGCGGGCAGGCGTGCACGATCCGTGCGCACGCCTCCACCATGTGCGGGGCGGAACCTGCGCCCATGGTCGCGTACTTGAGGATGCGCTTCGCGACCGGCGTGACCGGACCGAGCGGGGCGCGCGACGCCAGCACACGCGTCGTGAGCCGGGTGCGCAGGGCCCCGGCGCGCAACGGTATGACGAGCGCCTCCGCGATCAGCCGTGAACTCCCGGTGCTGCACAGCAGGACGGCGGCGGCGTGCTCCCGGAAGCGGGGACGCGCGGCGGCCGCCATGACCGTCATGCCGCCCATGGAGTGGCCGACGATCACGGCCTTCTCCCCGGGCGCGAGTGTCTCGGCCAGCACCGCTTCCAGGTCGTCCGCCAGCGCACCGGTGGTGCACGCGGGGCTCGCGGGACTGCGCCCGTGCCCCCGCTGGTCGTAGGCGACGACCCGGTGGTCGACGGCGAGTTCCCGGATCTGTGTCGCCCAGAAGGCGGTGGAGCAGGTCCAGCCGTGGGCGAGGACGACGGGGGGCGCGCCCTCGGGGCCGTGCACCTCGACGTGCAGCCGGGCGCCGTCGGCGGAGACGGCGGTGAGTTCCCGCGCGGGCACGGGCGGGGCGTAGGGCCCGCTGGTCACGTGGGCCGGCCGGCTCATGCGCCCACCTCCGCGCCGGACCTGGCTCCCGGCTCGCCGGCCCCGTCCGCGGCCCCGTCTTCGGCCCCGTCGTCGGGCAGGGGCGGGCGGATCACGTCGTACTCGGCCAGGTCCACGCGCTGGGTCGCACGCCGGAACTCGGTCGTCGTGCCGGGCCAGATGGTGGTGTTGCGGCCGTTCGCGTCCAGGTACCAGCTGGTGCAGCCGCCGGTGTTCCAGACGGTGCGCCTCATGCGTTCCTGGACCTTGTCGTTCCAGGCGGCCACCGCGCCGGGGCGGGCGTCGAGGGCGACGCGCCCGCCGAGGACCCGGAGCTGGCGCAGGTAGTCGGCCAGGTAGTTCAGCTGGGACTCGATCATGAGGATCATGGAGGAGTTCCCGAGGCCGGTGTTGGGTCCGATGATCGTCATCCAGTTGGGGAACCCGGCGGCCGAGGCACCGCGCAGCGCCTGCATGCCGTCCTTCCAGGTCTCCGCGAGGGTGCGACCGTCGGCGCCGACGACGCGTTGCGCGATCGGCATGTCGGTGACGTGGAAGCCGGTGCCGAAGATGATCGCGTCGACCTCGGCGGTGCTGCCGTCGGCGGCGACCACCGTCGAACCGCGGACCTCGGCGAGGCCGCTCGCCACCACGTCCACGTTCCGCCGGGCGAGCGCCGGATAGTAGGTGCTGGACAGCAGGATGCGCTTGCAGCCGATGCGGTAGTCCGGGGTGAGCTTCGCCCGCAGCGCCGGGTCCTTGACGGCGCGGGCCATGTTGCGCAGGGCGAGCTTCTCGACCAGGCCGAGTTCGTCGGGGTGCTTGGTGAACGCCTGGACCTGGAGTTCCCGGATGCCCCACAGGAGCCCGCGCCGGGCCCGGGTGGTGAAGGGCAGCGCCCGGTGCAGCCCGCGTTCGGCGGCGCCGATGGCGCGGTCCACGCGGGGCATCACCCAGGGCGGGGTGCGCTGGAAGAGGGTGAGGCGGGCGACCTCGGGCTGGATCGCGGGCACGATCTGGATCGCGGAGGCACCGGTGCCGACCATGGCGACCCGCTTGCCGCGCAGGTCGTAGCCGTGGTTCCAGCGGGCCGAGTGGAAGACCTCGCCCTCGAAGGAGTCCAGGCCCGGGATCGCGGGGATCTTCGGGTCGGACAGCGGGCCGGTGGCGGAGACGACGACGTCGGCGGAGAAGGTGCCGGCGGCCGTCTCGATGTCCCAGCGCAGCTGCCGCGCGTCCCAGGTCATCCGCTGCACCTCGGCGCCGAAGCGCAGGTGGGGCCGGAGCCCGAAGGTGTCGGCGACATGCTCCAGGTAGGCGCGGATGTGCTCCTGCCCGGAGAAGGTGCGCGGCCAGTCGGGGTTCGGGGCGAAGGAGAAGGAGTACAGGTGGGACGGCACATCGCAGGCGCAGCCCGGATAGCTGTTGTCCCGCCAGGTGCCGCCGACGCCGTCCGCGCGTTCCAGGACGACGAAGTCGGTGACCCCCTCCCGGCGCAACCGTACGGCCGCGCCCAGTCCGCCGAAACCGGACCCGATCACCGCCACCCGTACATGCTCGTGCTGGGCCATCCCGGAGCCTCCACACCTCGACCGTGATTGCGCCAGTAATCACTGGCGCAGTCGCACTCTAGGGCAGCTCCGTACTGATGGGTAGGGGCCGCGCGGAAGACGTTCGCATCAGCGGCTCCGCCGCGGGTACCGTCGGTACAACGTAGGCTGCGGCCGTGGCAGACGACGACGGACCGCGCGAGTACCGCATGGAGGAGCTGGCGAGAAGGGCCGGCATAACCGTGCGCACGCTGCGCTTCTACCGCGAACGCAAGCTGCTCGCACCGCCCCGCCGTGAGGGCCGTATCGCCTGGTACGACGACCACCACCTGGCGCGGCTGCGCACCATCTCGGCGCTCCTCGAGCGCGGCCACACCCTCAGCGGCATCGCCGAACTGGCGGAGGCCCTCGACCACGGCCGGGACGTGGCCGACCTGCTGGGCGTCGACACCCCCAGCGAGGAGGAGCCGGTCCGCCTGACCCCCGAGGAACTCGCCGCCCGCTTCGAGGGCGAGGTCACCCCGGAGAACCTCGCCGCCGCCATGGAACTCGGCTACCTGGGCACCGACGGCGACGACATCGTCCACATCAGCCGCCGCCTCCTGGACGCCTCCTCGGCCCTGGTCCGCGAGGGCTTCCCGCTGGCGGAGGTGCTGGCGGCGGGGCGCAGCGTACGCGAACACGCCGACGCCCTCGCCGATCTCTTCGCCCGGCTCGTCCTGCGCCACGGCCCCGAGGAGGACCTGGCCCGCCTGCGCCCGCTGGCCCGCAGCGTGGTGGAGGCGGAGGTCTCCCTGGCCCTGGACCGCAGGCTGCGGAAACGTAGCTAGATCGCCGACCGCAAGGACTCACTCCTTCGGGGTACTTTCCGGAGACTGCCCCTCGGAATGATGTTCGTGCTCCGAGAGTGAGTCGAAAGGCCCCGGCGGCTGTGCGACCAGCCCCGGGGTACGGCCGACTCTGCCTAGGAGCGTCGACGTGTCCGAGCGTAGTCCTCAAGCACCTCCTTCCGTCCCGTTCCCTCTTCGCCGTACCGAGCGACCAAGAGCTCTTGCCGCGTTGCGCCTCAGCTGCCTCACCAGCGTGACGACCTCACCGGACCTACAGCGCGCGGTCATTCAGCTCACCGCAGAGCGACTCGGTTTCGACCTCGTGGCCGAGGCTTCGGACCTCGGCGTCTCGGCCCGTCGGACGACACCGTTCGAGAGGCCTGCTCTCTCGTCCTGGCTGCTACGGCCGCAGGCATTCGAAGCGATCGTCTGGTCCCACGTGGATCGCGCCGTGCGCTCCGTGGCCCACATGACCGAACTGCTCGCCTGGGGGCGGCGGCACGGGCGGACGTTCGTCTTCGGTATGCCCGAGACCGGTCCCCCTCTCGTCGTGACACCGCAGGCGAAAGGTTCGGCTGTCCGGCAGTGCATGGCCCTCGCCCACGATGCCGAGCAGGAGGCACGCACCATCTCCGCCCGGCTCAGCAGCAGCCATGAAGCGCTGCGGACAGCGGGCCGATACGGCGGCGGGCTGGTCCCGTTCGGATACCGGAAGGCACCGCACCCCTCGGGCAGCGGGTGGTGCCTGGCCCCCGACCCCGAATCCGCCGCCGCCGTTCACATGATTGTGGCTGCCGTGCACGAAGGACGTTCCCTGATCTCCATCGCACGCGAACTGAACGATTCGGAGGTACTGGTACCCCGCGACCGACACGCCCGGCTTCAGGGCCGCCCGACGGGCGGGCATCGACACGGACGGGAATTCGAGCGGTTCCGGTGGACTTCGGGGACTCTGTCCAAGGTCCTGCGGAGCCCGTCACTGGCAGGGCACCGGACACATGGCGGGCAGACGGTCCGCGACGCACACGGCAGCCCGGTACTCGTCGGCCAGCCGCTGCTCTCCGAGGAGGAGTTCCAAGCCTTGCAGGACATCCTGGCGGCCCGTTCCAACGGCACTCGCCGACCGAGAAGCCGGACAACCGCCCTGCTCACCGGCATCGCGCATTGCGCAGGCTGCGAAGGGCGCATGTACTTCGCCGCACGCAAGGGGTATCCGTACGGCGACTACATGTGCCGCGCGACAGCACGCGGCGACGTCTGTCCCCGCCCCACTGGAATCCGCTCCGACTGGCTCGACGAGTACGCCGTCAACCGCTACCGCGAGGCGTTCGGCACGGCCGGTGAGGTGACGCGGGAGCAGTTGCTCAGGGACGGAGTGCGCGTCACTGTCGGCAAGGGGCGCTCGGGTGGCGGACGGGACCGGTCGGCCGGGCCCGACACCTCACGCCTGACCTTCACCCCCGGTGAACGGCCCATCTCACCTCACACCTCGAAGACCACCGTCACAGGCGCGTGATCCGACCACCGCTGCTCATGACTGGCCGCCCGCTCCACGAACGCCTTGACGGCGCGGGCGGCCAGTCCAGGGGTCGCGACGGCGAGGTCGATGCGCCATCCTGAATCGTTGTCGAAGGCCCGCCCCCGGTAGGACCACCAGGTGTACGGGCCCTCCATGTCCGGGTGGAGCGCGCGTACGACGTCGACGTAGCCGCCGTCGGCCGGGTCCAGGACGGTGCCGAGCCACTCCCGCTCCTCCGGGAGGAAGCCGGAATTCTTGGTGTTGCCGCGCCAGTTCTTCAGGTCGGCCTGCTGGTGGGCGATGTTCCAGTCGCCGCAGACGACGACCTCGCGTCCGTCGGCGGCGGCGCGTGCGCGCAGTTCCTTCAGGTGGGCGTGGAACTCGCCCATGAAGCGCACCTTCTCGTCCTGCCGCTCGGTACCGACCTCGCCGGAGGGGAGGTACAGGGAGGCGACGGTGACACCGGGGAGGTCGGCCTCGACGTAGCGCCCGCTCGCGTCGAACTCGTCCGACCCGAAGCCGATCCGCACCCGGTCCGGCTCACGCCGGGTGTACAGGGAGACCCCGGCGCGCCCCTTGGCCGCCGCGGGGGCGTGCACGACGTGCCAGCCGCCGGGCGCACGCACCTCCTCCGGGAGCTGCTGCGGTTCCGCGCGCACCTCCTGGAGGCAGAGCACGTCCGCGGAGGTCTCGGCGAGCCACTCGACGAAGCCCTTCTTCGCGGCGGCACGCAGCCCGTTCACATTCACCGAGGTCACAGTCAGCACGCGGGAACGATACCGGCACACTGGACGGAGTCCCGACGCCCACCGCGCCGCCCGACCGAGCGCCCGTACGAATCTACGATGCCCCTCATGAACATTCGCCGCGTTGCCTTCGACCACCCCGACGCCGTCAAGCTCAACGACGAGGTCCAGGCCGAGTACCACGTCCGCTACGGCGACGGCGGCGACGCCACGGTCCTGGACCCCTCCGACTTCCGGCCTCCGAACGGGGTCTACCTGATCGCGTACGACGAGTCCGACCGCCCGGTGGCCACCGGCGGCTGGCGCAGCCAGGACGCGAACGGCGAGGGCAACGAGGACGGCGACGCCGAACTCAAGCGCATGTACGTCGTCGAGGGGATGCGCGGCCGGGGCCTGGCCCGCCGGATCCTCACGGCCCTGGAGGACGACGCCCGCGCGGCCGGCCGGCTGCGCATGGTCCTGGAGACCGGCACCAAGCAGCCGGAGGCCATCGCCCTGTACACCTCCAGCGGCTACGCCCCGTGCACCAAGTTCGGCTACTACCGCCACTACGAGTCGAGCCGCTGCTTCGCGAAGGACCTGCGCGGGGACCGGTAGCCGGCCTCGGGCGCCCACCGCCCCCACGGCGTCGACACGGAGTCGCGGGGTGGTGGAGTGCTTCGAGCGGACCCCGGAAACGACGAAGATCCCGACCGATCATGAAGATCGACGGGATCTCGTCAACCACCCCCGAGCGAACTCGAGAACAGATGTGCAGTGGACCTGAGGGGATTTGAACCCCTGGCCCCCTCGATGCGAACGAGGTGCGCTACCGGACTGCGCCACAGGCCCTTGCAACGAGTGAAACTCTAGCATCCCCGTCGGGGTGCTTGGAAATCCGTTCCCTGACTGGTCAGGACCGGGGTCCCGAGGGAGCCTCGGGCCCGCTCCGGATCACTCGTTGGCCGCGCGCGGGCGCTCGCCGTCCTCGTACTGGTCGAAGAGCGGCGTACGGCCGCGCTCCCGTGCCCGGCGGGCGGAGGCCGCCCGGCGGGCGTCGGTGCGGCCGTCGTCCGGCCTGTCGTCGTCGGCGGCGGTCCCCTGCGCCTCGGGCTCCGGCGCCGCCGGCCTCGCCTCCAGCTCCGGCGCGACGGAGCTGGACCGCGCGGAACTCCACGCGTCGGGCGCCCCGAGGTCCACGTCGGAGGTGGCGCGCGGGGCGACCGGCGCGGTCACGTAGGTCGGCAGCGGCACCGGCACCGGGTCCCAGCTGTCTCCCTGTCCGGGCCGCCGCTGCCGCTCGCGCTGCTGGTCGACCCACTCGGCGTGGTCGGTCTGCTCGACCAGGGCACGCCGGTCCGCGGCGAGCGCGGACAGCCCGGGGTCGGTCTCGGTGGCCGGGCCCTCGTCGGGTTCGTCGGCGACCGCGCCCGGATCGAGGGGTGCGCGCCGCCGCGGCTGCCGCTCACGCAACCGCTGGGCGGCGGCCTCGGCCTGACGCCGGTCCATCTGGTAGGCGAAGCGGCGCCGTTCCTGCGTGCGCAGGTAGGCGATGTACGTGCTGAGCATCACGGCGGGCACGCCGGGCGCCCACAGGAACGCCAGCCCTCCGACGGCCGCGACGATCGCGCCGAGCGTGAAGGCGACGAAGAGCAGGACGGTGGTGCGCCGACGGCGCGCGAGCACCTTCGAGCGCTGGGCGCGTGCTGCCGCCGTCTGCGTGGAGGGCGCGCGCCGGGCAGCCGGGACCCGCTTGCGCGCCGCGTCCGGTTCGGTCGCGGGGGTGGCTGCCGGGGCCTGCCCGGAGGCGGCCGCGCCGCCTTGCCGACGTGCCGGTGCGGAGGGCGACTTGGCCGCCACAGCGGCCTGCTGGTCGTGGGCCGGTTCCCGGTACCCGGGTGTCTCCGGCTCCGCCTCCGCCCGGACCTGACGGCGGGTCGGAGGCATGGCGAAGGCCCGGACGTCCACCGAGTCGGTGACGTCCGGATCACCGGCGTCCTGCTCCCCCTCCGAGGCGGAGCGCGCCCTTAGGTCCCTGGCGTACCGGCGCTCCATCCCCGCCCGTCCGGACAGCAGCCGGATGGCGGTGCTGAAGCGTTCCGTCGGACGGGCCTCGTTCAGCTCGTCCTGCCTACGGAGCCACATCGGCACCAAGTAGGCGGCCCAGGCCCCGACAATGACTGCGTAGATGAGGCCGCTGCTGCTCACGCCTCACACGGTAGAGGGGTTTGCGTGGGGCCATCTGCCAATTGCGTCGGTGTGTCGCACGATCCGGCTGATATTTCGAGCTTTTTTTGTGACCGATGCGATCAACAGGCCGCCGGAGTCGCGAATTCAACGCCCCGAGGCGGTCACCAACCGATCAATTTCGAACACTTATTCAATTTCCGGGGCTAGCCGGGATTCCCCGAGGTGTTCTGCTGATTCCAGGGGGCGTTCGGGCCGCCCGTCGTGCCCGGCGCCTTCGCGGACGCGCTCCTGGAGCGTGCCCGCTGCCAGCGCGCGAGCAACCCCTCGGGCACCTCTTCCGCCGTCAGGGCGAAGACGAGGTGGTCGCGCCAGGCTCCGTCGATGTGCAGATAACGCGGCCGCAGCCCCTCCTCGCGGAATCCGAGTTTCTCCACCACCCGGCGGCTGGGCCGGTTCTCAGGGCGAATGCAGACCTCGATGCGGTGCAGCCCTACGGTGCGGAAACAGTGATCCACCACGAGCGCGACGGCCGTCGGCATCACCCCGCGGCCCGCCACCGACCGGTCCACCCAGTAGCCGACGTGCCCCGAGCACATCGACCCCCAGGTGATCCCGGCGACCGTCAGCTGCCCCACCAGCCGCCCCTGGTACTCGATGACGAACGGCAGCATGCGCCCCGCGTTCGCCTCGGAGCGCAGGTGCCGGACCATCTGCCGGTAGGTCGGGCGGTGCGTGACCGGCCCGCTGGGGGTGGGCGGCGGAATGGTCGCCTCCCAGGGGCGCAGCCAGTCCCGGTTGCGCCGGTTGACCTCGCGCCAGGCCCGCTGGTCGCGCGCTTTTATGGGCCGCAGGACGACATCGCCGTCCACCAGCACCACGGGCCAGGAAGGGCTGTTCAGCTCGCACCCCCACTGCCGGTTCCAGGGTGGTCGCCGCCGCGGATCTGGTCGACGGCGTGCGCCAGCAGCGGTTCCAGGACGGCGAGGCCGTCCCGCACCCCGCCGGTGGACCCCGGAAGGTTGACGATCAGTGTCCGGCCCGCCACCCCGGCCAGGCCCCGGGAGAGCGCGGCGGTGGGCACCTTCTCCCGTCCGAACGCCCGGACGGCCTCCGCGATGCCCGGCACCTCGTAGTCGATCACCGCGCGGGTCGCCTCGGGGGTGCGGTCGGTGGGCGAGACGCCGGTGCCGCCGGTGGTCACGACGACGTCGTACCCGGCCTCCACCCCGGCGCGCAGCGCGGCCGTCACGGGCTCCCCGTCGGGCACCACCCGCGGCCCTTCGACGGTGAACCCGAAGCCCCTGAGGCCGGCCACGACCAGCGGACCGCCCCGGTCCTCGTAGACCCCGGCGGCGGCACGGTTGGAGGCGGTCACCACGAGCGCCCGGTACGGCGCACCGCCGCCCGCGGGCCCGCCCGTCACGTCCGGCTCCAGTCGCCCGACTTGCCGCCCGTCTTCTCCTCCACGCGTACGTCCGTGATGACCGCTCCCTTGTCGACCGCCTTGACCATGTCGATCACGGTGAGTGCCGCCACGGAGACCGCCGTGAGGGCCTCCATCTCGACGCCCGTGCGGTCCGTCGTCCGGACGGTGGCCAGGATCTCCACCGCGTCGTCCGCGACCGACAGGTCCAGTTTCACACCGGAGACCGACAAGGGGTGGCACAGCGGGATCAGATCGGGGGTGCGCTTGGCCCCCATGATCCCGGCGATGCGCGCGGTGGCGAGGGCGTCGCCCTTGGGAACGCCCTCGCCGCGCAGCAGCTCGACCACGCGGGGCGAGACGAGGACGCGTCCGCTCGCGCGGGCGGTGCGCGCGGTCACGTCCTTGCCGGACACGTCGACCATGCGGGCGGCACCCGCGTCGTCGATGTGCGTCAGACGCTCGGGCACAGGGGGTCCGGGGGTCTCCCCCCGGAAGGGCTCAGTCATGCTGTGTGGCGCTCCCGGTCCGGGCCCGTCGCGGTGCGGCGCTCGGGCCTGCTGTGCGCGACACGGTACCGCCAAGCAGGCGCACCCGACCGGGCAGGACCGCCCGCCGGACAGCACCGCCCACGCCCTAGCCGAGCAGGACGACCTCGACCTCGGTGCCCGGCTCGACGGTTTCCACGTCCTCCGGTACGACGATCAGCGCGTCGGCGTGCGCCAGTGCCGCGACCAGGTGCGAACCGGCCCCGCCCACGGCGGTGACCTCGCCGTCCGCGTACGCCCCGCGCAGGAACTGCCGGCGCCCCTTCGGGGAGCTCAGCGCCTTGCCCGCCCTGAGCGTCGCCGTGGTGCGGGGGCGGTGGACGTCGGGCAGGCCCATCAGGGTGCGGATGACGGGCCGGACGAACAGCTCGAAGGAGACGTACGACGACACGGGGTTGCCCGGCAGGGCCAGCAGCGGGGTGTGCTCGGGGCCGATGGAGCCGAACCCCTGGGGCTTGCCCGGCTGCATGGCGAGCTTGCGGAAGTCGATGCCGCCGCCCGCCTCGTCCTCGTCGGCGACGTGCGCCAGCGCCTCCTTGACGACGTCGTAGGCCCCCACGCTCACCCCGCCGGTGGTGACCATCAGGTCGGCGCGGACGAGCTGGTCCTCGATGGTGGAGCGCAGCGTCTCGGCGTCGTCCACGACGGCGCCCACCCGGTAGGCGATGGCACCGGCGTCCCGGGCGGCGGCGGTGAGGGCGAAGCTGTTGGAGTCGTAGATCTGGCCGCTGCCCAGCTCCTCGCCGGGCTGGACGAGTTCGCTGCCGGTGGACACGACGACCACGCGCGGGCGCGGGCGCACCCGCACCGTGCCGCGGCCGACCGCGGCGAGCAGGGCGATCTGCGGCGCACCGAGCACGGTGCCGGCCTCCAGGGCGAGGTCGCCCGCCTTCACGTCGCTGCCCTTCGCGCGCACGTGCGCGCGTGCCTCGGCCGGCCGGTGCACGCGCACGTGTCCCCGGGCGCCCTCGGGCGTGAGGCTGCGCGCCCGCATCCCGGTGACCGGTCCCTCGCCGAGCCCGCCGTCGGTCCACTCCACGGGGACGACGGCCTCCGCGCCGGGCGGCAGCGGGGCGCCGGTCATGATGCGGGCCGCCTGGCCGGGGCCGACCGGGGTCAGCTCGGCCGCGCCCGCCGCGACGTCCCCGACGACCTCCAGGACGGCCGGGAACTCCTCGCTCGCGCCCGCCACGTCCGTGACCCGTACCGCGTACCCGTCCATGGAGCTGTTGTCGAAGGGCGGCAGCGAGACCGGCACCATGACGTCGTCGACCAGGACGCAGCCCTGCGCGTCGAGCAGTTGCAGCTCGATGGGGTCCAGGGGGCGGACGGTCGAGAGGATGTCCTCCAGGTGCTCGTCCACCGACCACAGGCGGTCCGGGCCGGCGGGGCGGGTCGCGGCGCTGCTCAACTCTGCTGCATCTCCTCGGCTACGTAACTGCGAAGCCAGGCCCGGAAGTCCGGTCCCAGGTCTTCACGTTCGCACGCGAGTCTGACAATGGCACGCAGATAGTCGCCGCGGTCGCCGGTGTCGTACCGCCGGCCCTTGAAGACGACGCCGTGCACCGGGCCGCCCGCCTTTTCGTCCTGGGCGAGCTGCTGGAGGGCGTCGGTGAGCTGGATCTCGCCGCCGCGCCCCGGTTCGGTGCGCCGCAGTATGTCGAAGATGTGCGGGTCGAGCACGTACCGGCCGATGACCGCGTAGTTGGACGGGGCGTCCGCCGCGTCCGGCTTCTCGACCAGTCCCGTCACCTTGACGACGTCGCCGTCGGTGGTGGTCTCGACGGCCGCGGAGCCGTAGAGGTGGATCTGCTCGGGGGCGACCTCCATGAGGGCGATCACGCTGCCGCCGTGCCGCTCCTGGACCTCGATCATGCGCTGGAGCAGGGGGTCGCGGGGGTCGATCAGGTCGTCGCCGAGCAGCACGGCGAAGGGCTCGCGGCCGACGTGCGGGGCCGCGCACAGCACGGCGTGACCGAGGCCCCTGGGGTCACCCTGGCGCACGTAGTGCATCGTGGCCAGGTCGCTGGACTCCTGCACCTTGGCGAGCCGGTGGGCGTCGCCCTTCTTCTGGAGGGCCGACTCCAACTCGTAGTTGCGGTCGAAGTGGTCCTCCAGGGGACGCTTGTTGCGTCCGGTGATCATGAGGATGTCGTCGAGCCCCGCGGACACGGCCTCCTCGACCACGTACTGGATCGCCGGCTTGTCGACGACCGGCAGCATCTCCTTCGGAGTGGCCTTGGTGGCCGGCAGGAACCGGGTGCCGAGGCCTGCCGCGGGAATGACAGCCTTGCTGATCCTGGGGTGCGACTGAGTCATGTCCGCAACCTTATCCGGTGCCTTTGCCGAGAATCTGAGCCTCCGGTCAATTGGCACGCATATGACCTGATTGAGAAGGGTACGGGAACGACCAGTGGAGCACGGTGGACCCGAGGCCGAGAGTGACAAGCCGACATTGCGGCGGAACTTCCTGGGGATGAGGAACAGGTTGACGACGGATGTCGTCAGGGAGGCGGCCGACGCGCTGTCCGGACACGCACTGGAGCTGCCCGAGCTGGCGGGCGCGCAAACCGTCGCGGCCTACGTCTCCGTCGGGAACGAGCCGGGCACCCTCCCCCTGCTGAACGCGCTGCTCGCGCGGGGTGTGCGCGTCCTGCTCCCCGTACTGCTGCCCGACAACGACCTGGACTGGGGCGCCTATGCCGGGGAGGACTCCCTGGCCCTCGTCCGACATGGCGGGAAAATGGCCCTGTTCGAACCCTCGGGTGAACGCCTCGGGCCGGACGCGGTGCTCCGCGCGGACGTGGTGCTGCTGCCGGGACTGGCCGTGGACGCGCGTGGGATGCGGCTGGGGCGCGGCGGCGGGTCGTACGACCGTGTGCTGGCCCGGCTGGAACGCGCGGGCGCGCGGCCCGCGCTCGTGGTGCTGCTCTACGGCACGGAGATCGTCGGGCACGTGCCCGCGGAGGCGCACGACCGGCCGGTGCAGGCGGTGGTGACGCCGTCGGGCACCCGCCGGTTCGCCGGCCCTTGAGCGGTCCCGTGCGCCGCACGGGTGCGAAACGGCCCACCACGCGTACGTGGTGGGCCGTTTCGGCGGTGCCCGGGGTGCGGTCAGCCGCTCACGGCTTGAGGACGAGCGTGTCGCTGGTGCTCTTGTCGACCGCCTTGTCCGAGAACGACCAGGGGAGCAGCTCGCCGGCGGCCCACTTGCCCGTCTGGTCGGTGTAGTGGGCGCTGAAGGCGTGGCCGGAGGCCCCCGTCAGGTTGATCCACTTGGATTTGTCGAGGTCGTCGAGGTTGACGACCATCCGCATGGACGGGACCCAGACGACGCCGTAGCCGCCGGCCGCGTTCCAGCCGGTCGCGTTGACCGTGGCCTCGCCGCCGCTGAGCTTCCAGGGACCGCGGTTGAGGACGTACTGCAGGAAGCTCGGGCCGTCGGTGCCCAGGGTCTGGTTCTTCAGGAACAACCGGTGCAGCCGGCCCCAGCTCCAGGTGTCGATGTCCTTGCCGAGCTTGGCGGTCAGCTCCCAGCGGGCGTCGATCATGGCGCGCGCGAACAGCTCGTTCATGTTGTCGGCCTTGGGGCGGGTGCCCGACTTCGGCGTCTTCCACCAGTCGCTGTTCGGCTGGTTCATGAGGGTGCGGACCACCTCGAACCAGCGGTCGCCGCCGTCCGGCTGGGCCTGGTCGGCGTCGCGCTCGCCGCACTCGCGCACCTTGGCGTCGTCGTCGACCGGACCGGTGCTGTCGATCTTGTCGACCCACAGGCACTGGCCCTTGACCCGCAGTTCCTTGGGCAGCTTGTTGCCGAAGGCGAGCTTGAGGACGTTGCGCCAGACCGCGTTGAAGTAGGCGGCGGCCGCCGAGTCGGAGTCCTGGGTGTAGTCCCAGCCCTCGAGCAGCTTCTGGGCCTCGCGCACGTCCTTGTCGTCGAGGTTGATCTTCAGCAGCCTGGGCACCAGCAGCTTGGCGATCTCACTGCTGTTGTCCAGCTGCATCTGGCGCATGTCGTCGGTGGAGATCTTGCCGCCGTCCTTGATCTTCGACTCGATCAGGTCGGTGATGCGCTGGCTGCGGGTGCCGTAGCCCCAGTCCGTGGTGAGGGTGTAGGGGTACTTGTCCTTGTCGATCACGGCCTGGTTGGCGGTGACGATGTAGCCGCGCTTCGGGTTGTACTCGTAGGGCAGTTCGTCCTGCTTGATGAACCCGGTCCACTTGTACTTGGAGTCCCAGCCCGGGGCGGGGATGGAGCCGTCGTCCACCGAGGACCGCGTGGGGATCTTGCCCGGAAGCGTGTAGCCGATGTTGTTCTTGGTGTCGGCGTAGATCAGGTTCTGCGAGGGCACGTCGAACTGGGCGGCCGCGTTCCGGAACTCGCTCCAGTCGGACGCCTTGTCGAGGGCGAAGACGGCGTCCATGGTGGTGCCGGGGTCCAGCGCGGTCCACCGCAGGGCGATGCCGTAGCCGTCGCCGCGGTCGGGCGCGGCGGTGTTGACGGTGGCCCGCTTGCCGACCTGGACGAGTTCGTCGTCGCGGTCGGACAGCAGGGGCATGCCGTCGGCGGTCTGGCGTACGACGATCGTCTTCGACGCGCCGCCGGCGACCTTGATGGTCTCCTCACGCGTGGTGAACGGCTTGGTCCTGCCGTTGTAGAGGTAGCCGTCGCCGGAGAGCTTCTCCAGGTAGAGGTCGGTGACGTCGACACCGGAGTTGGTCATGCCCCAGGCGATGTCCGCGTTGTGGCCGATTATCACTCCGGGCATGCCGGCGAAGGTGTAGCCCGTGACGTCGTACTGGCACTTGCTGGAGACCGTGGTGCAGTGCAGGCCCATCTGGTACCAGACGGACGGCAGCGAGGCCGACAGGTGCGGGTCGTTGGCGAGCAGCGGCTTGCCGCTGATGGTGTACTGGCCGCCGACGACCCAGGAGTTGGAGCCGATGCCCTGGCCGTTCACACCGACGGCCGTGGGGACGTCGTCCAGGACGTTGTAGAGGCCCGCCAGCTGGCTCGTGACCGCCGAACCGGCGGACGACGAGGTGGTGCCGGTGCCGGTGCCCGTCGAGGTCCCGGAGCCGCTCGTGGCGCCGCCCTGCTGGAACGTCCGGGTGACGTCGTCGTACTGGCCCTCCTGGACGATCGCCTTGTTGCGGCTGTACGGGTAGTCCGGGTAGAGGTCCTTGATCTGCTGCGGGTCGAGGCGGCTGGTCATCAGGGCGCGGTCGATCTCGTCCTGCATGTTGCCGCGCAGGTCCCAGGCCATCGCCTTCAGCCAGGAGACCGAGTCGACCGGGGTCCACTGCTCGGGCTTGTAGTCGTTGACGAAGCCGAGGGCCGCGTACTCCAGGGAGATGTCCTTGCCGTCCTTGCCGGCCAGGTAGGCGTTGACCCCCTTGGAGTACGCCTGGAGGTATTTCTTCGTGGCGGCCGACAGCTTGGTGTCGTACTCCTGCTTCGCGACCCGGTCCCAGCCCAGGGTGCGCAGGAACTCGTCGTTCTTCACCTGGCCCTTGCCGAACATCTCCGACAGGCGCCCGGACGTCATGTGGCGGCGCACGTCCATCTCGTAGAACCGGTCCTGCGCCTGGACGTAGCCCTGGGCCATGAACAGGTCGGCGTCGGTCGAGGCGTAGATCTGCGGAATGCCGTTGCCGTCGCGCTTCACGGTGACGGGCCCGGAGAGGCCTTCGAGCGTGATCGAACCCTTGGTCTGCGGGAAGGACGCACGGACGGTGCTGATCGACCAGTAGGCCCCAAAGGCGATGCCTCCGACGACGGCCAGGACGAGCACCAGAACGATCAGACGGGCTTTGCGCCCCTTCTTCCTGCCGGTCTTGCCGGGCTTGTCACCCGATGTGGCGGTGGTGTTGGGGGGCATCGCTGTCCTTGCTGTCCTAACGCGAGCGGCAGGCGGGCATGTGCTTTTGACTGAGCGCTGGAGCAACCATAGGCGCAGGGCCCGTCACCACTTGACGCGGAGTCGGGTACCGGCGGGCACGGGCGTTCGATCTTGCCTCGGCGAGCGTCAAGAAAGCGTCAAGAGTTAGGTAAGGTAACGAAGTACTTGGGTGCCGTGTACCGCACCCTCGGGTCCTGTGCACGTGAGCTTCCGCGCCGCCCGCGCGCGAGCCAAGGAAGGGAACCGCCGCTGACTGTCCACCACCTCAACCAGCTCCTGCTCGTCTGCTCCCTGGTCCTGCTGGTCGCCGTCGCGGCCGTCCGGATCTCCTCACGCAGCGGGCTCCCCAGCCTGCTCGTGTACCTGGGCATCGGCGTCCTCATGGGCCAGGACGGCATCGGGAACATCCACTTCAGCAACGCCGAACTCACCCAGGTCATCGGATACGCGGCCCTGGTCGTGATCCTGGCCGAGGGCGGCCTCGGCACGAAGTGGAAGGAGGTCGAACCCGTCCTCGCGTCCGCCACCATGCTGGCCCTGGTCGGGGTCGGGGTGAGCGTCGGCGTCACCGCCGCGGGCGCGCACTACCTGGTCGGTCTGGAGTGGCGGCAGGCGCTCATCATCGGGGCGGTGGTGTCCTCCACGGACGCGGCGGCGGTGTTCTCGGTGCTCCGGCGCATCCCGCTGCCCGCGCGCGTGACGGGCACCCTGGAGGCGGAGTCCGGCTTCAACGACGCACCGGTGGTCATCCTGGTCGTCGCCTTCTCCACCGCGGGACCGGTCGAGCACTGGTACGTCCTGCTGGGCGAGATAGCCATGGAGCTGGCCATCGGCGCGGCCCTGGGCCTCGCGGTCGGCTGGCTCGGCGCCTGGGGCCTCCGGCACGTCGCCCTGCCCGCCTCCGGCCTCTACCCGATCGCCGTGATGGCCATCGCCGTCACCGCGTACGCGGCCGGCGCGCTGGCGCACGGCAGCGGCTTCCTCGCCGTCTACCTCGCCTCCATGGTGCTCGGCAACGCCAAGCTGCCGCACTGGCCCGCCACCCGGGGGTTCGCCGAGGGGCTCGGCTGGATCGCCCAGATCGGCATGTTCGTCCTGCTGGGCCTGCTGGTCACGCCGCACGAACTCGGCGACGACTTCCTGCCCGCCCTGGTCATCGGGCTGGTGCTCACCATGGTGGCGCGGCCGCTGAGCGTGATCGCCAGCCTCACGCCCTTCCGGGTGCCCTGGGGGGAGCAGACCCTGATGTCCTGGGCCGGGCTGCGCGGCGCCGTCCCCATCATCCTGGCGACGATCCCCATGGTGAACGGCGTCGACAGCAGCCGCCGCATCTTCAACATCGTCTTCGTGCTGGTCGTCGTCTACACCCTCGTCCAGGGGCCGACCCTGCCCTGGCTGGCGCGCAAGCTGCGGCTCGGCGAGGGCCCGGAGGCCGCCGACCTGGGCATCGAGTCCGCGCCCCTGGAGCGGCTGCGCGGCCATCTGCTGTCCGTCTCCATCCCCGAGGGCTCCCTGATGCACGGGGTCGAGGTCAACGAGCTGCGGCTGCCCGCCGGGGCCGCCGTCACCCTGGTCGTCCGCGAAGGAAAATCGTTTGTCCCGCTGCCCGCGACGGTGCTGCGGCGCGGCGACGAACTCCTCGTGGTGGCCACCGACCCGGTGCGGGACGCCGCGGAACGGCGGCTGCGCGCGGTCGGACACGGCGGCAAGCTCGCGGGCTGGCTGGGCACACGTTAAGGGCATGTTTCGGAGGGTTCACACCGCTCTCGATCCCAGGTGAACGAACCTCTCCGTGCGCGTTTTCACAGGCGGACAAGGCCTCTGCCCCTGTACGATGAATGCACCCTGATCGAACCAACTCTGCCTGACGCAGAGCTGGCGCGACCGTATGGCGGCCGGGATCGCTCTCGCACAGCGCGCCGGTATCTACCGCAGTTCCGCGCAAGAGGACAGCTCTCGGCGCCCGCCTCCCGTCCGGAGGGGCCGCGCTACCAGGCGGCAGAAAGGCACGGGCCGTGGCATCCACGGTCACCACCGAGCCGTCGGACACCTCGGCGGCGCCGACCCGCCCGGGTTACGGACAGCTGCTGCGCACCCGCGGCGCCTGGACGTTCCTGCTTCCCGGTTTCGCGGCGCGCCAGCCGTTCGCGATGCTCACCATCTCCATCGTGCTGCTCGTGCAGCACACCACCGGCTCCTACGGCGCCGCGGGCGCCGCCGCGGCGGTCACCGGTGTCTCCATGGCGCTGTTCGCCCCCTACAGCGGCCGCCTGGCCGACCGCCACGGCCAGCGCGCGGTGCTGCTGCCCGGGGTCCTCGTGCACGCCCTGTCGGGCCTCGCCCTGACGGCGCTCGCACTGGCGCACGCGCCCCTGTGGGCACTGTTCGCCGCGGCCGTGCCGACCGGCGCCTCGGTGCCCCAGGTCGGCCCCATGGTGCGGGCCCGCTGGGGCGTGCGGCTCCAGGACTCGCCGCTGATGTCCACCGCCGCGGCCTTCGAGTCCGTCACCGACGAGCTCACCTTCGTGTTCGGTCCCCTCCTCGCGACCGCCCTGTGCACCACCGTGACCCCCGCCGCGGGACTCGTCACCGAGGCCGCGCTGACGCTGGTCGGCGGTCTGCTGTTCGCCGCCCAGAAGGGCACTCAGCCCCGGGTGACCGGCGCCGGGCACGCGCGCGTGCGGCACGCCTCGGCGCTCCGCGTCCCCGGCGTGCGCGTGCTCGTCGTGGCCTTCCTCGGCATCGGCTCCGTCTTCGGCGGCATGCAGGTCTCCCTCGCGGCGTTCACCGAGTCGATCGGCGAGCCCGGCCTGAACGGCGTCCTGTACGGCACCTTCGCCGCCGGGAACATGCTCTCGGGCATCGTGTGCGGCGCCATCGCCTGGAAGGCCGCCCCGCACCGGCGGCTGGTCCTCGGCTACGCGGCGCTCGCGCTGACCGCCTCGGCGCTGTGGACCTCCCACTCGGTGCTCGTCCTGGCCGGCCTCGGCCTGCTGGTCGGCATGTGCATCGCGCCCGCCCTGATCACCGGCTACACGCTGGTCGAGGGCCTGGTCCCGGCCGGCGCCCGCACCGAGGCGTTCACCTGGCTGACGGGCGCGGTGGCGCTCGGCCAGGCGGCCGCCGTCACGGTCGCCGGTCAGCTGGAGGACCGGCTGTGGGGCGGCGCCGGGTTCCTGGTGCCGATGGCCGGCACGCTGCTCGCCCTGGTGACCCTGCTGGCGCTGCGGTCACGACTGGTCGTGCGCCCCCGGAACCGCACGGTGGCACGTGGCGTCGGTCACCGCGAGCCGGTGACGGTGGACTGATCCTCAGGAATACGTCACTATGGACCGTCGTTAGCACTCATCGAGTGAGAGTGCCAGGAGGAAGACAGTGCCGACCTACCAGTACCAGTGCACCGAGTGCGGCGAGGGCCTCGAGGCGGTGCAGAAGTTCACCGACGACGCCCTGACCGAGTGCCCCAACTGCGGTGGCCGCCTGAAGAAGGTGTTCTCCGCGGTGGGCATTGTCTTCAAGGGCTCGGGCTTCTACCGCAACGACAGCCGCGGCTCCTCGTCGAGCAGCAGCCCCGCGTCGAAGACGTCGGGCTCCACGTCGTCCGAGTCGAAGACCTCGTCCTCGACGTCCTCGGGTTCCGGCTCGTCCGAGTCCAAGGCGTCGTCCTCGACGTCCTCCTCGTCGGGCTCCGCGAGCACCTCCGCGGCCTGAGCACCTCCTTACGGAGCCCTTTCGGACCCCGCTGTCGAGCGACGGCGGGGTCCGAGGCGTGCTCGGACGCCAGGGCGGGGGCGTTCCGGAGGCGTTCCCGGACACCGGCTCCTGCCCGCTCGGACGGGCGACTAGTGTGCTGGGCATGGTGAACGCAGAGATCGGCGTGATCGGCGGTTCGGGCTTCTACTCGTTCCTCGACGACGTGACCGAGGTCCAGGTCGACACCCCCTACGGGCCGCCCAGCGACTCCCTCTTCCTCGGCGAGGTCGCCGGCCGCCGGGTCGCCTTCCTGCCCCGCCACGGACGCGGCCACCATCTGCCGCCGCACCGCATCAACTACCGCGCCAACCTGTGGGCGCTGCGCTCCGTCGGGGCGCGCCAGGTGCTCGGCCCGTGCGCGGTGGGCGGCCTGCGCCCCGAGTACGGTCCCGGCACGCTGCTCGTGCCGGACCAGCTGGTGGACCGGACGAAGTCCCGGGCCCAGTCGTACTTCGACGGACTTCCGTTGCCCGACGGCAGCGTGCCGAACGTGGTGCACGTGTCCCTGGCCGACCCGTACTGCCCCACCGGGCGCGCCGCGGCGCTGAAGGCGGCCCGGGGCCGCGACTGGGAGCCGGTGGACGGGGGCACGCTGGTCGTGGTCGAGGGGCCGCGCTTCTCGACCCGTGCGGAATCGCTCTGGCACCAGGCGCAGGGCTGGTCCGTGGTGGGCATGACCGGTCACCCCGAGGCGGCGCTCGCCCGGGAACTGGAGCTCTGTTACACGTCGTTGACGCTGGTCACCGATCTGGACGCGGGCGCGGAGAGCGGCGAGGGCGTCTCGCACGACGAGGTGCTCCGGGTGTTCGCGGCGAACGTGGACCGGCTGCGGGGCGTGCTGTTCGACGCGGTGGCGGCCCTGCCGGAGAACACGGCCCGGGACTGCCTGTGCACGAACGCGCTCGGCGGGATGGAACCGGGGTTCCGGCTGCCGTGACGCAAGCCGGGGTTCCGGCTGCCGTGACGCAAGCCGGGGTTCCGGGCGCTGCGACGGGAGTCGGGGTTCCGGGCGCTGCGACGGAGCCGGGAACCCGGGCGGGGTGACGGAACTTCCCGTTCGAGTGACGGAGTTGTCCACAACCAGCCGGTAGCCCACCAGCTCCGACGCGTTTCGGCGCGAGGCCTCATCGTGGCCTTGCAAGCCGATCCCTCGTCGCAGGTGGTGCCCCATGAC
The DNA here is from genome assembly GCF_055562175.1 of Streptomyces sp. NPDC020958. Classification (NCBI taxonomy): domain Bacteria; kingdom Bacillati; phylum Actinomycetota; class Actinomycetes; order Kitasatosporales; family Streptomycetaceae; genus Streptomyces; species Streptomyces sp. NPDC020958. The sequence goes on from NZ_JBVHFU010000004.1 coordinate 240,733, forward strand.
CGTTCCCCCGTCCCCGCCGCTCCCGCTGCCCCCGTCCCCGCCGCTCCCGCCGTCCCTTCGCGTTCCGCGCCCCCTGGGCACGGACGCCCCCGCCACCTGCGTGGTCCCGCAGTTCGAACCGGTGCGGGTGCGCGGCGGCCGGTACCGGCTGGCACAGGTGCTGCGGCACCGCAAGGGGGTGCTGGCGGCCACCGGCCTGGCGGTCACCGCGGCGGCGCTCGTCGCGGCCGGGCCCCGCACCGCCCCGGACGCCCCGCGCGCCGAGCGGACCCGCGGTCATCCGGCCGCCCAGCCGGTACGACGGCACGCCCCACCGGTGGACATGGTGACGGCGCCGGTGCGGATCGCCGACGCGGCCACCGTGCGGCTGCTGCGCCCCGGCGACCGGGTGGACGTCATCGCCGCCGGAGACCGGGCGGCGGGCGGGGACGCCGAGGTGATCGCGCGCGGCGTACGCGTGACGGGACTGCCGGAGCCGGTCGAGGGGGCCGCGGAGAGCGGGGCGCTGGTCGTCCTCTCGGTTCCGCGCGGCACCGCGGCCCGGCTGGTCGGCGCGAGCGCCACGGCACGGCTGGCGGTGACCTTGTGCTGAACAACCTGGGGAGATTTCTAGGGCGAATCGCGTCAAGTCGCTCGTTCGAGCTACCGGATACGGCGCAATGGCCGCATGCTGACGTAGGTTGCGGAGCGTTTTGTTCCACACCCTGTGCATGCGAGGAGAGTCCCCTAGGTGAGCGCGAAGCAGGAACCGAGCGTCTGGCAGGGCTTCAAGGCCTTCCTGATGCGCGGCAACGTCGTCGATCTGGCGGTAGCGGTGGTCATCGGCGCCGCCTTCACGAACATCGTCAACTCGGTGGTGAAGGGGATCATCAACCCGCTGGTCGGCGCGGTCGGCACGACCAGCCTCGACAACTACAGCTCGTGCGTGAGCTCGTCGTGCCACGGAGGCCATGGCATCCGGCTGATGTGGGGCTCGGTGCTCGGCTCCGCGCTGAATTTCGTGATCACCGCGGCGGTCGTGTACTTCCTGATGGTCCTGCCGATGGCCAAGTACCTGGCCCGGGTGCAGGCGCACCGCAAGGCGCGCGAGGGCACGCACGAGGTCATCGAGGTGACCGAGCTGGAGGTGCTCAAGCAGATCCGCGACGAGCTGGTCGCACAGCGGGGTACGGCGGGCCGTCAGGAGCGCTGACCGGGGCCTCGCCGGGGCCGGTTCAAAGGTGGTGGGGCGGCTTCTCGTCGAGGAAGCGCTTGAGGTCGGCGGCCGAGTCGCCCGTCGGGCGGTCGCCCCAGCCGCGGTCCGTGTCGTCGGAGGACTGCCGGTCCAGCGGGTCGTCGAAGATCAGCGCGGCCTTGGGATCGCGCGCCTCTGGCTCGGGGACGGTGCTCATCACTCAAGGGTACGGCGGACCCACCGCCACTCCGGCCGGACCGCCCCCACGGACGCCGTCACCGGACCCCGAGCGCGATGACGCCGCGGTTTTCTGCTGTGCTGGAGGGCATGACGTCGAGTTCCACCCCGGCGCCCGCCTCCTCGGGCACGCCCCAGCCGATCCGGCCGCTGCGCCGCCTCACCGCGCGCGGGCGCGGGGAGTCCCACCGGGTCTCCTCGCCGCTCGAGCTCTTCTTCGACCTGTGTTTCGTCGTGGCCATCGCCCAGGCGGGCGCGGAGCTGGTGCACGCGGTCGCGTCGGACCACGCGGGCGAGGGCGTCCTGAACTACGCGATGCTGTTCTTCGCCATCTGGTGGGCCTGGATGAACTTCACCTGGTTCGCCTCGGCGTACGACAACGACGACGTGCTCTACCGGGTCGTCACCCTGGTCCAGATCGCCGGCGTGCTGGTGCTGGCGGCCGGCGTCTCCCAGGCCTTCGCGGACCACGACTTCGCCGTGGTCCTGATCGGCTACGTGATCATGCGGCTGGCGCTGGCCTCGCAGTGGCTGCGGGCCGCGCGGGAGGCCTCGGGGGCGGAGCGGACCATGGCACTCCGGTACGCCGGCGGGGTGCTGCTCTGCCAGGTCGGCTGGGTCGGTCTCGTGGTGCTGCCGGAGCACGCGCGTCCCTGGGTGTTCCTGGTGATGGCGATCGCCGAGCTGTGTGTGCCCGTGTACGCGGAGAAGGACTACAGCACCTCCTGGCACCCCCACCACATCGCCGAGCGCTTCGGGCTGTTCACGATCATCGTGCTCGGCGAGACGATCTCGGCGGCGACGGTCGCCGTGAAGTCGGCGGTGGCCGAGCACGACGCCCTGACCGAGCTGCTGCCGATCGCGGCGGGCGGTCTGCTGATCGTCTTCTCGGCGTGGTGGATCTACTTCGTGGTGCCGATCCACGGCCACCTGCGCTCCAACAGGCAGTCGTTCCTGTGGGGTTACGGCCACTACCTGATCTTCGCGGCGGCGGCTTCGATCGGTGCGGGCCTGGAGGTGGCCGTGGAGGACGCGGTCGGCAAGGCGCACATCTCGACGCTGTCCGCCTCGGCGGCGGTGACCGTGCCGACCGCGCTGTACCTGCTGACCGTGTGGGCCCTGCACGCGAGGCACTTCAAGGTCGGCACGGCCCAGCAGCTGGTGCTGCCGGTCACGGCGCTGCTGGTGGTCTGCTGCACCTTCGTGGGCGGCTGGGCGGTACCGGCGGCGGGCCTCGTGTCGGCGGCCGCGGTGGCCACGGGCACGACCCTGACGGCGCGCACGGCGGGCCGCGGGCGCCCCTCGGACGCCGCCGACGCCTCCTGACCTCGCCGCCGGGGAGCCGGGCTGGGCCAGACTGGCCGTCATGACAGTTGACGCATTGACGGACGTGGCCGGGGTGCGGGTGGGACATGCCACCCGCAGCGGCGACGGCTGGCTCACCGGCACCACGGTCGTCCTCGCTCCGGAGGGCGGCGCGGTCGCCGCCGTGGACGTGCGTGGCGGCGGTCCGGGCACCAAGGAGACGGACGCGCTCGATCCGCGCAACGTGGTGCAGCGGGTGGATGCGGTGGTGCTCTCGGGCGGCAGCGCCTACGGGCTGGACGCGGCGTCCGGGGTGATGGCCTGGCTGGAGGAGCGGGGGCGCGGGGTGCGGGTGGGGCCGGATCCGGCGCATGTGGTGCCGGTGGTGCCCGCCGCCTGTGTCTTCGACCTGGGGCGCGGCGGCGACTTCCGGGCCCGGCCGGACGCGGCGACGGGGCGGGCGGCGGTCGAGGAGGCGGCCGCGAGCGTGCCCGGGGCGCCGGTCCGGGAAGGGTGCGTGGGCGCGGGCACGGGTGCCGTGGCCGGGGCCCTGAAGGGCGGGGTGGGCAGTGCGAGCACCCTGCTGGCCTCGGGGATCACGGTGGCCGCGCTGGTGGTGGCGAACGCCGCCGGTGGGGTCCTCGACCCGGGAACGGGGGTGTTGTACGGGGAGTTGTTCCAAGGGCGGGTGGACTACCCCGAGGAGCGGGTGCGGGAGGCCGCGCGGCTGCGGCTCGCCGAGAGCGCCGCAGCGAACGGGCTGCCGCCGTTGAACACCACCCTCGCCGTGGTCGCGACGGATGCCGAACTGTCCAAGGCGCAGGCGCAGAAGCTGGCCGGGACGGCGCACGACGGGATCGCCCGCGCGGTGCGGCCGGTGCACCTGCTGCACGACGGGGACACGGTGTTCGCGCTGGCCACGGGCGCGCGTCCGCTCGACGCGAGCCCGCTCGCGCTCAACGAGATCCTGGCGGCCGGCGCGGACGTGGTGACGCGGGCGATCGTGCGGGCGGTACGGGCCGCCGAGCCGGTCGACGGGCCGGGCGGGGCGTGGCCGTCGTACGAGGAGCTGTACGGGGCGCGCGCGGAACGGTGAGGTCCGGACCGGTGAGATGCGGGACCGGTGAGATGCGGGACCGGTGAGGTGCAGGGCCGGTGAGGTGCAGGGCCGCCACCTTGCGGGTTCCTGTCGATTGTCCTGGTTCTGTCACGTGATGGCGTCAGCGCGGACCGGCGGGAACCCCGGCGGGGGCCCGCCGCCTCTTCTTCCACGCACTGGAGCGGATCACCCACCTCACGAACCTGGAGCAGCCCGTGACAACGCCGGACATTGCAGCGCGGCGCGTACTGGGGGCCTGTGCCGCCCTGATGGTCGGCGCCCTCACGCTCACCGCCTGCGGTGGCAACGCCGACGCCAGGACCGACGACGGCAAGGGCGGCGGTCAGGACAGCGCCGCCAGGACGTCGGCCGCGAAGATCGCGATCTCGGCGAAGGACGGCTCGACCGGCGCGTCCATCAACACGACCGGGGTGCGGGTCAGCGGCGGCAGGCTGACCGTGGTGAAGATGACGGTGGCGGGGTCGGGGCAGACCGTGGCCGGCACCGTCTCGGCGGACGGCAGCACCTGGAAGCCGAAGGAGCAGCTGGAGCGCGGCACCAAGTACCAGATATCCGCGACCGCCAAGGACTCCAAGGGGCTCACGGCCGCGGCGAACTCGATCTTCACCACCGTCAACTCGGCGAACAGCTACATAGGCACCTACACGCCGGACAACGGGACGACGGTGGGCGTGGGGATGCCGGTGTCGTTCGACTTCGACAAGGTCATCACCGACAAGAAGGCCGTACAGTCGCACATCACGGTCACCTCCAGCAGCGGCCAGCAGGTGGTGGGGCACTGGTTCGGGGCGCAGCGGCTGGACTTCCGGCCGCAGGAGTACTGGAAGGCCGGCTCCAAGGTCACCATGAAGATCGACCTGGACGGGGTCGAGGGCGCGAACGGCGTCTACGGGGTGCAGAAGAAGACGGTCACCTTCACCGTCGGACGTTCGCAGGTCTCCACGGTGGACGCGCACACGCAGACCATGACGGTGATGCGGGACGGCAGGCTCCTCAAGTCGGTGCCGGTGTCCACGGGCAGCCCCGAGCACACGACGTACAACGGGCAGATGGTGATCTCCGAGAAGTTCACCCAGACCCGGATGAACAGCCAGACGGTCGGCCTCGGCGGGGAGTACGACATCCCGGACGTGCCGCACGCGATGCGGCTGACGACGTCGGGGACGTTCATCCACGGAAACTACTGGTACAGCAAGGGCAACCCGCCGTTCGGGCGCGTGGGCACCAGCCACGGCTGCGTGGGCATGGCGGACGTGCAGGGCGCGCAGGGCGACACGACGGCCAAGTGGTTCTACGACAACTCGCTGATCGGTGACGTCGTGATCGTGAAGAACTCCCCCGACAAGACCGTGCAGCCGGACAACGGGCTCAACGGGTGGAACCTGTCGTGGAGCGAGTGGACCGCCGGAAGTGCCATCTGAGCGACAGATTTTGACGGTTCGTCGGGCCGCGCGGGAACAGTTCGCGCGGCCCGCGCGTTTTCCCGGCGTACGTTTTCTCGGTTCCCGGACATGATGTCCGACCGAGGGGCTACGGTATGCACCCACAAGGTGACATGCAGCAACGCCGGGAGAGACCTTGAGCGTTCCGTACGAGACGGCAGCGCCCGAACCAGCCGAGTCGCCCGAGTCTCCGGAGGAGCATCTCGCGCGGCTTCTCGGCCGTGCCCTGAACTCCTTCGAGTTGCCGGACGAGGCCATAAGGCAGCTGGACTGCGCGCTCGCGCACGACAGTTCGCTGCACTCCGCGCACCACAGCGCGGGGCTGCACCGGGAGACGTACCGGCACACCTGGCTGCTCGCCGACGGCTCGGCGGTCACCCTGTGGGAGCTCGTGCACAACACCGCGCCGGGCAGCGAACCGCAGCACGAGGTGTACGTCGACGAGGAGGAGCTGCGGGCGGCGACCCTGCGGCTGCCGTTGCCGCCGGACGCCCCGGACTTCGAGCTGCCGGTGCTGATGACGCTGGCGCCGGTCCCGGAGCCCCGGCACGTGTATCTGCCGGACGAGTCGGCGGACCACGCACGCCGGCTGCTGCGCCGTGCGGAGAACGCGGACCGGCCGGGCACGGAGACCGCGCGGGCGCTGGCGACGGCGTTCGCGCACCAGATCACCCAGGCGTTCGGGCGGCTGGGGCGGACGGGCCGGGCGGGCGTGAGTTTCTCGCTCTACGAACACGCGTTCCTGCTGGGTGACGGCCGTGAGCTGTCCCTGTGGGAGGTCGAGCACACGGCGACGCCGGACGGCCGGCACATGTGCGAGGTGTACCCGACGGAGGACGCGGCCAGGGACGCGATGGAGCGGCGGGCGGCGCGGCTCGGCTAGCGCCAGGTCTTCCGGGCGGCTCAGCGTCCGCCGAGGCGGCGGACCAGGCCGGCGAAGGCGTCCTGTTCGGCCGGGGTCAGTTCCACGACCTCCCGCGAGGGGCTGGGCCTGAGCGGGTACGGGAAGCCGGGCAGGGTGTCCGCGGTGTACCGGGCGAGGGCATCGCGGCGGTTGCGGCGCAGCAGGCGCGTCACGACGGCCGCCCAGGCCACGGTCGCCAGGGTGAGCGCGGCCATGCCGATCAGCTGGAGGGTCGAGACGTGCTCAGGCATACGCCCCAGTACACACCACGGTCCGGGACTTTGGCCCCGGACCGTGACGTATCTCGCAGGTGCCGTGAACAACTCACAGCGAATCAAAGGGACAAGAGGGGTGCGGGCCCCACGGGGCGGGCCGCGCGGGCGCTCAGGCCGCGACCGGCTGCTTGGCCTCCTTCGCGGGGGCGGCCGGGCCGGAGACGGCGCCGTCCTCCGAGGCCTGTCCGGCCGGCTTGCGCATGCCCTTCAGGATGACGACCAGGGCGGTGGTGACGCAGACGCCGACGGCGATGGCGATCAGGTAGAGGAACGGGTTGCCGATCAGCGGGACCACGAAGATGCCGCCGTGCGGGGCGCGCAGGGTGGCGCCGAAGACCATCGACAGGGCTCCGGTGATCGCGCCGCCGACCATCGAGGAGGGAATCACGCGCAGCGGGTCGGCCGCGGCGAACGGGATCGCGCCCTCGGAGATGAAGGAGGCGCCCAGGACCCAGGCGGCCTTGCCGTTCTCGCGCTCGGTCTCGGTGAAGAGCTTGCCGCGCACGGTGGTCGCGAGGGCCATCGCCAGCGGCGGGACCATGCCGGCCGCCATGACCGCGGCCATGATCTTCATCGCGGAGTCGCTCGGGCTGGAGACCGCGATACCGGCGGTGGCGAAGGTGTACGCGACCTTGTTGACGGGGCCGCCGAGGTCGAAGCACATCATCAGGCCGAGCAGGGCGCCGAGCAGGACGGCGTTGGAGCCGGAGAGGCCGTTCAGCCAGTCGGTCATGCCCTTCTGGGCGGAGGCGATGGGCTTGCCGACCACGACGAACATCAGGAAGCCGACGATCGCCGTGGAGATCAGCGGGATCACCACCACCGGCATGATGCCGCGCAGCACCGCCGGGATGTTGATCTTCTGGATCGCCATCACCACACCGCCGGCCAGCAGACCGGCGACCAGACCGCCGAGGAAGCCCGCGTTGATGGTGGAGGCGATCATGCCGCCCACGAAGCCGGGGACCAGGCCGGGCCGGTCCGCCATGCCGTAGGCGATGTAGCCCGCCAGGACCGGCACGAGGAAGCCGAAGGAGACGGCGCCGATCTGGAACATCAGGGCGGCCCAGCTGTCGGTCTGGGTCCACACGAAGTGGTTCAGCACCGAGGGCGCCGACTTGATCTCGTAGCCGCCGATCGCGAAGCCGAGGGCGATCAGCAGACCGCCGGCCGCGACGAAGGGGACCATGTAGCTCACGCCGGACATCAGCCACTTGCGCAGCTTGGTGCCGTAGCCCTCGCCCGCCTCCCCGGCGCGCTCGACCGGCGTGGCCGGTGCGGAGCCGGAGGTGACCTCGCCGCGGGCGGCCTTCGCGCGGACCTCGCCGATGAGGTCGGCGGGGCGGTTGATGCCCGCCTTCACGCCGACGTCGACGGTCGGCTTGCCGGCGAAGCGGTCCTTCTCGCGGACGGGGACGTCGTGGGCGAAGATCACGCCGTCCGCCGCCGCGATGACCGCGGGGTCGAGCCGGGTGAAGCCGGCCGAGCCCTGCGTCTCGACGACGAGTTCGACGCCCGCCTCGCGGCCCGCGTTCTCCAGGGACTCGGCGGCCATGTAGGTGTGGGCGATGCCGGTGGGGCAGGAGGTGACGGCGACGATCCGGAAGGGACGCGCGTCGCCTTCCGGGCTCGCGTCCTCGTCGCTGGCCGCTGCGGTGCCGGCGGAGGCCGCCACCGGCGCCGCAGCGGTGTTCTGGGGGGCGCCCGCGGCACTCACGGCGTCCTCGGCAGCGCCCTCGGCCGGTTCCGCGCCCTGCGCGGGCGTCTCGTCGCCCCGGATCAGCGCCGCCGCGGTCCCCGCGTCGGCCGCCGAGCGCAGCGCGTCCGTGAACTCGCTGTTCATCAGCTGGCGGGCCAGCGAGGAGAGGATCGTGAGGTGGGCGTCGTCGGCGCCGGCGGGGGCCGCGATCAGGAAGATCAGGTCGGCGGGGCCGTCGGGCGCGCCGAAGTCGATGCCGGCGGCGCTGCGCCCGAAGCCGAGCGTCGGCTCGGTGACATGGGCGCTGCGGCAGTGCGGGATGCCGATGCCGCCGTCGAGTCCGGTCGGCATCTGGGCCTCGCGGGCGGCCACGTCGGCGAGGAAGCCCTCCAGGTCGGTCACCCGGCCCAGGGCCACCATGCGCTCGGCGAGGGCGCGCGCCGCCGCTTCCTTGGTGTCGGCGGACAGGTCGAGATCGACCAGGTCCGCGGTGATCATGTCGCTCATCGCGGGCTCCTATGCACGCGTATCGCCCGGAGTGTGGGGTGGGCGGGGGTGGGGACGGGGGTGCCGTGGGGGGCGGGGTGGGAGACGGGGCCGGGGAAGCCCCGCCTCCCGGGGACGGCGGGGCGGCTCAGGGTGCCCCGACGGCCCGTCGGCGCGGCGAGTAACGAGGGACCTCGCCGCTCCTGGGCCGGTTGCCGGGGGGCGGCGCCGGGGCGGAGCGCGGCGGTACGGGCGGTCGTGTCCGGGGTCATGACACCGGCTCCGTCAGTTCGCGGTCGACGGGGACGAGGTCGGTGACGGTCACCGCCGCGGGGTCCAGGTCGGCCGGGGTGGGCATCACGCTGCCGGGCAGCTGGACGGCGGCCGCGCCGTGGGCGACGGCGGAGGCGAGGGCCTGCGGGCCGCTGCCGCCGGCGATGAGGAAGCCGGCCAGGGAGGAGTCGCCGGCGCCGACGTTGCTGCGGACGGTGTCCACGCGGGCGCTCGCGAACCAGGCGCCGGTGTCCGCCACGAGGAGCTGGCCGTCGGCGCCCAGGCTGGCGAGCACCGCGCCCGCGCCCATGCCGCGCAGCTCCTCGGCCGCCTTCAGAGCGTCACCCACGGTCGACAGGGGACGCCCGACGGCTTCCGCGAGTTCCTCGGCGTTGGGCTTCACCACGTCGGGGCGTTCACGCAGCGCTTCCAGCAGCGCGCGCCCGGAGGTGTCGAGGGCGATGCGTGCGCCCCCGGCGTGCGCCCGGGCGACGACATCGGCGTACCAGGAGGGGGCGAGCCCGCGCGGCAGGCTGCCGCAGCAGGCGATCCAGTCGGCGTCGCGGGACTGCTCGCGGACGGTCTCCAGGAGGAGTTCCTGCTCGGCGGCCGAGAGCTCGGGGCCCGGCGCGTTGATCTTGGTGAGCACCCCGTCGGACTCCGCGAGGGCGATGTTGGAGCGGGTGGCCCCGGCGACCGGGACCGGCGCGACCTCGATGCCCTGCGTGTCGAGCAGCTCGGCGACGAGCGCGCCCGGCGCACCGCCCAGGGGCAGGACGGCCACCGTGCGCCGGCCGGCCGCGGCGACGGCGCGGGAGACGTTCACCCCCTTGCCGCCGGGGTCCATGCGTTCACCGGTGGCGCGGATGACCTCGCCGCGCTCCAGGGCGGGGACCTCGTAGGTGCGGTCGAGGGAGGGGTTGGGGGTGACGGTGAGGATCATGCCCGTACCGCTCGTGCTGTTCGTGGTGCTCATGCTCGTACTACTTCCGTGCCGCCGCGCTCGATGGCGGCGGCATCCTCGGGGGTCAGTCCGGTGTCGGTGATCAGCAGGTCCACGTCGTCCAGGGCGCCGAAGCGGGCGAAGTGCTCCTGGCCGTGCTTGGCGGAGTCGGCGAGCAGGACCACCCGGCGGGCGGCGGCCACGGCCGCCCGCTTGACCGCGGCCTCGGCGAGGTCGGGGGTGGTCAGGCCCTGCTCGACGGAGAAGCCGTTGGCGGCCACGAAGAGGACGTCCGCGCGGATCTCGCTGTACGCGCGCAGCGCCCACGCGTCCACGGCGGCGCGCGTACGGTGCCGTACCCGCCCCCCGACCAGGTGGAGCTGGATGCCCGGGTGGTCGGCGAGACGGGCCGCGATGGGGAGGCTGTGGGTGACGACGGTGAGGTCCGCCTCCAGCGGGATGGCCGCGGCGAGCCGGGCGACCGTCGTACCGGCGTCGAGGATCAGGGTGCCCTCGACGGGCAGTTCCGGCACGGCAGCCTTGGCGATGCGGTCCTTCTCGTCGGCCGAGGTGGACTCGCGTTCGGCGAGGTCCGGCTCGAAGTCGAGGCGTCCGGCCGGTATGGCGCCGCCGTGCACCCGGCGGACCAGGCCGGCCCGGTCGAGGGCCTTCAGGTCACGGCGGATCGTCTCCTGGGTGACCTGGAACTCCTCGGCGAGCGACACGACGTCCACCCGACCGCCGTCACGGGCGAGCCGGAGGATCTCCTGCTGCCGCTCCGGTGCGTACATGCCCCTGTGCCTCCGCTCCAGCCGACGACGTCCACTCGATGTTCGGCCGGGTCCGACTGTGTCCGACTGATGCCCGAACTTGTGGTTTCGCTTCGGAGGCTACGCCTGCATTTCCGGAAAGTAAACAGGTTCGGACCTCAAACGGGCATGATCGGACTTCCGGCCTCTTCCGGGCGACGGTCAGTGGACGAGTTCGCCCTCCTGCTCCGGCGCCCCCGCGCCCCGCTCCGGAAGCGGCTCGTCCGCCGCGCCCGCCTCCGGATGCCGCGCCGGGCGCTTCGGCAGGGCGAACATCAGCAGGAAGATCACGCCCAGGACGGCGGCCACCCACAGCAGCGCGTGCCGGAAGGCGTGCGCGAAGGCCGGGCCGACCTCGGCCGGGGTCAGCCGGTCGCCGATGACGCCGAAGAAGACGACCGAGACCAGGCCGAGGCCGAGCGCGTTGCCCATCTGCTGCACGGTGTTGATCAGGCCGGAGGCGGAACCGGCGTGCTCGCGCGGCACCTCCGACAGCACCGCGTCGGTCAGCGGGGCGACGATCAGACCCATGCCCGCGCCCATCACGACCAGCGGCAGCGCCATCTGCCAGGAGGCGACGGCGAGGCCGTAGCGGTGGGACTCCCAGACGTAGATCAGCACACCGAGCGCCATCAGCAGGGCGCCGGCCTGGAGCACCCCGCGGCCGAAGCGCGGGACCAGTTTCTGCACGGACAGGCCGGCCGCGACGGACACGGCGAGGGAGAACGGCACCCCCGTGAGGCCGGCGTGCAACGGGGTCCAGCCGAGGCCGATCTGCATGTACAGCGTCCAGACCAGGAAGAACACCCCGAGCGCGATACCGAAGACGGTCTGGACGGCGATCCCCGCGGCGAAGCTCTTCACCCTGAAGAGGGACGTCTCGATGAGCGGGGAGCCGTCGGCGGCGGCCTTGCGGCGTTCGTACGCGACGAGGACGCCGAAGACGACGAGCGCCCCGGCCATCGACGCGTACCCCCACAGCGGCCAGCCCAGCTCGCGGCCCCGGGTCAGGGGGTAGAGCAGCATCAGCAGGCCGAGGGTGACCAGGGCGACGCCGACCAGGTCCAGTTTCAGGGCGCGCGGGGCCTTGGATTCGGTGATGTAGCGGCGGCCGAGGAGGAGCGCCGCGATGCCGACCGGGAGGTTGATCAGGAAGATCGGGCGCCATGCGAGACCGAACAGGTTCCACTCGGTGAGGAGGGCGCCGAGCACCGGACCGGAGACCGCGCCGAGGCCGACGATCGCGCCGAACAGGCCGAAGACCTTGCCGCGTTCGTGGGCCGGGAAGGTCGCGTGCACGATCGACAGCACCTGCGGGACCATCATCGCCGCCATGGCGCCCTGCAGGATACGGGCGGCGACCAGCGTCTCCGGGTTGGCGGCGAAGCCGCACAGGGCCGAGGCGAGGGTGAAGCCCGCGACGCCGAGGAGGAACAGCCGCTTGCGGCCGTGGATGTCGCCGAGGCGCCCACCGGTGATCAGACCGGCCGCGAACGCGAGGGCGTAGCCGGCGGTTATCCACTGGATCTGGCTGAACGAGGCGCCGGCGTCCCGCTGGATGGAGGGGATCGCGATGTTGACGATCGTGACGTCGACGAGGTCCATGAAGGCGGCGGTCATCACGATGGCGAGGGCCAGCCAGCGGTGCGGTGCACCGGAGGAGGCCGAGGCCGACGTCCCGGGTGTCGCCGGGGTGGGCGTGGCGGGTCGGGCGCGCAGTTCTCCGCGCCGCTGGGGAGCGTTCATCTCGCTGGAGGTCATGGGACGAACCTAAAGAGGAATTAGGCCAGATCCTGTCCTCTTGGTACGGCATGCTCGGACGCATGACGACGGACACTCCGGCTCGGCTGCTCCAGCTTCTGTCTCTCCTCCAGACACCCCGTGAGTGGCCCGGGGGTGAACTCGCCGAGCGGCTCCAGGTGTCCCGGCGCACCGTGCGGCGGGACATCGACCGGTTGCGGGAACTCGGCTACCCGGTGGAGGCCAGCAAGGGTTCCGACGGGGGGTACCGGCTGGTCGCCGGCAAGGCCATGCCGCCGCTGCTGCTCGACGACGAGGAGGCGGTGGCCATCGCGGTCGGACTGCGGGCCGGGGCCGGGCACGCCGTCGAGGGCGTGGACGAGGCGTCGGTGCGGGCGCTGGCCAAACTGGAACAGGTGCTGCCGGCCCGGCTGCGGCACCGGGTGAGCACGCTCCAGGCCGCGACCACTCCGCTGACCAGCGGGGACGGGGCGAGTATCGCGCCCGAGACGCTGACCGTGATCGCCTCCGCGGTGGCGGGGCAGGAGCGGCTGCGGTTCGCCTACCGGGCGGCCGACGGGAGCGAGAGCCGGCGGCAGGCCGAGCCGTACCGGCTGGTGTCGACCGGCCGGCGCTGGTACCTCGTGGCGTACGACCTCGACCGCGCCGACTGGCGGACGTTCCGCGTGGACCGGGTGAGCGAGCCGTTCGCGACCGGGGCGCGGTTCACCGCACGCGAGTTGCCGACCGGGAACGCGGCGGAATACCTCCGGCGGTCCATCCAACGGCAGCAGGAGACGTACGAGTTCGAGGTCGCGTTCGCCGCGTCGGCGGCGGAGGTGGGGGCCCGCGTCCCGGCGTGGGTGGGAACACCGGTCGAGGAAGGGGACGGTGGCCGGTGCGTCCTCCGGGGGGTGACCGGGGATCAGGTGGAGTGGCTGGCGGTGCGGTTGGCGATGACGGGGTACGAGTTCGAGGTGCGGGCGCCTTTGCGACTCGCGGAGCGCGTGAAGGAGTTGGGGGCCCGGCTGAGCCGGGCCGGCGGGGGGTCCTGAGCGGGTGCCTGGGTGGGCGCCTGGGCGGGCGGGACGGTGCCGGCGGTGCTGGTCACGCTCCCGCTGCCTGCCAGTCGAAGCCCCGCAGCGCCTCCAGGTTCCGCAGTGCCAGCGCCATCGGCCCCTGCTCCCCCGTCGGGGCGGCCGTGCCCGCCGCCCAGGTCTCCATCGCCACCCGCACTGCGGCGCCGGCCACCGCCGCGGTGAAGCGGAGGCGCGGTGTAGGGGCAACGTTGTCGCCGCCCTGCGCGGTGCGCTCCGCCAGGACCGACGCCAGGTGGTGTTCGGCGGACTGGCAGACCTCCGCCCACACCTTCCGCAGAGCCGGGCTGGTGTCGGCCAGGTGGATCAGGGTGCGGACCCATTCCCAGGAGGCCGCCGAGACCCCGGCGCCCGGGGTGAGGGTGTGGCGGACCGCGTGGTCGAGGGCCGCGGGCACGGAGAGGGCCGCCGGGGCGGACCGCACCGCCTCCGCCCAGCGCTGGGCGCCGGTCACGTAGAGGGGGGCGATCGCCTCCTCCTTCGTGGCGAAGTAACGGTAGAACGTGCGCGGGGCGATCCCCGCGGCCTGCGCGATGTCCTCGGCACGGGTGGCCCGCAGGCCCTGTCGTACGAAAAGGCCCGCGGCCGCACGGGCGATCTCCATCCGGGTCTCCGCTTTGCGCCGTTCCGTCAGGGAGGCGGTCGGAGGGTTCTGCCCGGGGGTGTCGCCGGCGATGCTGGGGGTGCTCACCTCGGCAGGCTATGCCTCTGTGGCAGAATCTGCCATCCGGTGGTTCACCCCGTGGTTCAGGTACGGGGTGAACCACCGTCTCCGCATGCGGGAGCGAACCGGTACCCCGTGCGGGAGAGCGCGGGGACCCTGGAAGCGCGGGGACCCTGGAAGCGCGGGAACCCTGGAAGCGCGGGGACCCTGGAAACGTGGAGCCGGGCTCCGGCGCCCGGGGGGGGGGATGGGCGCCGAAGCCCGGCTCGGGGTAAGTCCCGGCGCCGGGGGGATGGTGCACCGGGACGTGGCTCAGGGGCAGGTTGTCAGAAGTCTTCGAGGGCGGCCGGGGTCCGCTGGAACGTTTCGTCCCATCGAGCTCCCGACTTCCGGGCCCGTCGGGCCCAGAGTGCTTGTTCCCGACGCGCGGCTCTTGAAGCGGCGGTACCGCGCCATGTTTGCGCCGTCTTTCGTCACCCGGCGCACGCGTCCAGGGTGTGTGGCACCTCGCGCGCTCCCAGGCGCGCGAGCCCCACAGTCACGCCTTCCCCTCACAACCCCTCACGCCCTCACGCTGCCGGTTCGAACCCGGTGGAGCGGGCCAGCTTCTTCAGTTCCAGGAGGGCGTGCTTCTCGATCTGGCGGATCCGCTCACGGGTCAGTCCGTGTTCCTTGCCCACCTCGGTCAGCGTGCGCTCGCGGCCGTCCTCGATGCCGTACCGCATCTTGATGATCGACGCCGTCCGCTGGTCCAGGCGGCCGATCAGGTCGTCCAACTCCTCGCTGCGCAGCAGGGTCAGGACGGACTGCTCGGGACTGACCGCCGACGTGTCCTCCAGGAGGTCGCCGAACTGGGTGTCGCCCTCGTCGTCCACCGACATGTTCAGCGAGACCGGGTCGCGGGCCCAGTCGAGGACGTCGATGACGCGCTCCGGCGTGGAACCGAGCTCGGCGGCGATCTCCGCCGGCTCCGGGTCGCGACCGTTCTCCCGGTTGAACTCGCGCTGGACACGACGGATCCGGCCCAGCTCCTCCACCAGGTGGACGGGGAGCCGGATGGTCCGGGACTGGTCCGCGATGGAGCGGGTGATGGCCTGCCGGATCCACCAGGTAGCGTAGGTCGAGAACTTGAAGCCCTTGCGGTAGTCGAACTTCTCGACGGCGCGCACCAGGCCGGCGTTGCCCTCCTGGATCAGGTCGAGGAGGGGCAGTCCGCTGCGCGGGTAGCGCCGCGCGACGGCCACGACAAGGCGGAGGTTGGAGCGGATGAAGACGTCCTTCGCCCGCTCGCCGGCGGCGACGAGCGCCTCCAGCTCCTCACGGGTGGCGTCCGAAGCGGACTCCTCCTCGCCGTCGAGGACCTGCCGCGCGAACACACCCGCCTCTACGGCCTGGGACAGCTCGACTTCCTTGGCGGCATCGAGCAGCGGCGTGCGCGCGATCTCGTCGAGGTACATGCCGACCAGGTCACGGTCGGCTATCTCGCCGCCGTGGCCGCGAACGGCACGGGCGCGAACACTGCTTGCCGAGTCGGCCGCCTCGCCAGTGGCGGTCTTACGACGGGCGACGGCACGGGTTGCCATGCGTGCTCCCTTGCGATGGTGGGCGGGCGGGGTGGTCCTGTCGGTCCTTCAGCTGCCGGGTCCTCGACTCGACGCCCTGGGGAACTCCACTCCTGGAACTCCTCGGACTCTCGCCGAGTGCCCTGCATCCGATGGAAACAACGACTGGAATCCGGACAGAATTCCCACCCCGCACCCCGAATTTCTGATCATGCAGTATCCTGCGCGACCCCGTGAGGAGACCGGATGCCGTCGGAACGCACAGAGGTGCAGGTCAGGCCGGGGAACGAGGGGGACCTCGCAGCCCTCACCGAGATCTACAACCACTACGTCCGTGAGACGCCCATCACATTCGACACGGTGGCCTTCACTCCGGAAGAGCGTCGGCCGTGGCTGCTCTCCCACCCGGAAGACGGCCCGTACCGCCTGATGGTTGCCGTGGCGACGGACTCACAGGAGATTCTCGGGTACGCCACATCCAGTCCCTACCGAGCGAAACCGGCCTACGCGACCTCGGTGGAGACCACCGTCTACGTCGCCCCGCACGCCGGCCGACGCGGTGTCGGCACCCTTCTCTACGAGGCCCTCTTCGAGGCGCTCGCGGGCCACGACCTGCACCGCGCCTACGCGGGCATCGCACAGCCGAACGAGGCGTCGACCCGGCTGCACGAGCGCTTCGGCTTCGGGTACGTCGGCACGTACCGTGAGGTGGGCCGCAAGTTCGGTCGCTACTGGGACGTCGCCTGGTACGAGCGCCCGCTCTGACCGCCGCGCGCACGAGCGCCCGCTCCGCGCGAGCGCCCGCCACAACCCCGCCACGGCGGAGCGCCCGTTGCGGTCGCCCCGCGCACGAGCGCCCGCTCCGGCCGCCCCGCCGCGCGTCACCCGAACTGCACCGACCGCTTCGCCATCCCCATCCAGAACCCGTCGATCACCGACTTCTGCGCGTCGAGACCGCCACCGGCGTCCGCCGCGCCCATGGTGACGAAGAGCGGGGCGAAGTGTTCGGTGCGCGGATGGGCGTAGCGGCCGGCCGGGGCCTTGTCGAGGAAGTCGAGCAGCGCGTCCCAGTCGCGGTGCTCCAGCGCCCGGCGGCCCCAGTCGTCGAACTCGGAGGACCAGGTAGGCACACCTCCCCCGGCGTGGCGCAGGGCGGCCAGGTTGTGGGTGAAGAAGCCGGAGCCGACGATCAGCACGCCCTCGTCGCGCAGCGGGGCGAGCCGGCGGCCCATCTCCATCAGCCGGACCGGGTCGAGGGTGGGCATGGAGATCTGCAGGACGGGGATGTCGGCGGCCGGGAACATCTCCACCAGGGGCACGTAGGCGCCGTGGTCCAGGCCGCGGTCCGGGATGTCCTGCACGGGGGTGCCGGGGGCGCGCAGCAGCTTGCGCACGCTCTCGGCCAGCTCCGGTGCGCCGGGGGCGGCGTACTGCACCTTGTAGTAGTGCTCGGGGAAGCCCCAGAAGTCGTAGACGAGCGGCACGGTCCGCACGGCACCGAGGGCGAGAGGGGCCTCCTCCCAGTGCGCGGAGACCATCAGGATCGCCTTGGGGCGGGGCAGGTCGGCGCTCCACGCGGCCAGCTCACCCGGCCAGACCGGGTCGTCGGCGAGCGGCGGCGCGCCGTGGCTCAGATAGAGCGCGGGCATGCGCTCCTGGGAGGCGGCGGATCGCTCCGGGGTGGCGGCGGACATGACGGCGACTCCCTCCGGGTCTTTCCTGGACCCGATGTTTTAACTCTCAAGCTTTACTCCCGAACACCTTACGCCGGACTTGTTTAATTTTCAAGGAGAGGCCTCGTAGAGTGGGATACATGAATAGGGCATCCTTCGACTCCGCCGCCGCGCAGGACCGCTGGCTCACCGCCGACGAACAGCGCGTCTGGCGCTCGTACCTGCACGCCTCGACCCTGCTGGAGGACCATCTGGACCGTCAGCTCCAACGGGACGCGGGGATGCCGCACATCTACTACGGCCTGCTCGTCGGCCTCGCCGAGGCGCCCGGCGGGCGGCTGCGGATGACCGAGCTGGCGATGTACGCGAAGATCACCCGGTCCCGGCTGTCGCACGCCGTGGCCCGCCTGGAGAAGAACGGCTGGGTCCGGCGGGAGGACTGCCCCTCCGACAAGCGCGGCCAGTTCGCCGTGCTGACCGACGCGGGCGCCGAGGTGCTGCGGCGGACCGCGCCGGGCCACGTGACCGCCGTACGGCAGGCGCTGTTCGAACGGCTGACCCCGGAACAGCAGCAGACCCTCGGCGAGATCATGCAGATCGTCGCCGAGGGCCTGCAGCCCAGCGATGCGGGCGCGGACCTGCCCTGGCTCCGCTGAGGAGCCGCTCCGCTGAGGAGCCGGACAGGCCCGCGGGGGTACCCGAACCAGTCTCGTCAGAGGCCACGCGGCCTCTTCAGTGACCGCACGGCCTCGTCAGTGGCGCACGGCCTCTTCAGTGGTCTCAGTGGGCGACCACCGGGATCGCCACCTCGTCCGCCGAGCCGTCCCCGGAGGCCACCGGGGTGGCTTCCGGCTTGCCGGCGTTGACCAGGGTCACCACGATGACCGCGGCCAGCACCAGCATGCCGACGGCGAACCAGATGGCGTTGGTGTAGCCGTGCACCGCGCCCTGCATCTGGACCAGCTGCTGCTGCGACTTGGAGGTCGCGGTGGCGATGTGGTCCTTGATGTACGACGTCGTCGCGGACGCGGCGATCGTGTTCAGCAGGGCGGTGCCGATGGCGCCGCCCACCTGCTGCGAGGTGTTGACCATCGCGGAGGCGACACCGGCGTCCCGCGGCTCGACGCCGAGCGTGGCCAGGGACATGGCCGGCATGAACGCCGTACCCATGCCGAGGCCGAGCAGCAGCACCGCCGGCAGGACCGTCGAGGCGTACGACGAGCCGATCTCCAGCCGGGTCATCAGCAGCATGCCGAGCGAGGCGACCAGGAAGCCCGGGCCCATCAGCAGCCGGGCCGGGACCCGGGTCATCAGCCGGGTGCCGATCTGGGTGGAGCCGATCATCATGCCCGCGACCATCGGCAGGAAGGCGAAGCCGGTCTGGATCGGCGAGAAGCCCTTGATGGCCTGGAGGTAGTAGGTCAGGAAGAGGAAGGTGCCGAACATCGCGATGATCGCGATACCGAGGGAGAGGTAGATACCGCCGCGGTTGCGGTCGGTGACCACGCGCAGCGGCAGCAGCGGGGCCTTGACGCGGGCCTCGGTGACGACGAACGCGATCAGCAGTACCGCGGCGGCGACGAACAGGCCGATGGTGGTGGCGTCGCCCCAGCCGTCGGACTCCGCGCGGGTGAAGCCGTAGACCAGGGAGACCAGGCCGAGGGTGGACAGCAGCACGCCGGGGATGTCGAGCGGGTTGCGGTTGCGGCCGCCCTCCGGCTCACGGATGACGAAGTACGCGCCGAGCGCGGCGACGATGGCGAACGGGATGTTCACGAAGAACGTCCAGCGCCAGTCCAGGTACTCGGTGAGCACACCGCCGAGGATGAAGCCGACGGCGCCACCGCCACCGGCGATCGCACCGTAGATGCCGAACGCCTTGGCACGCTCCTTGGCATCCGTGAACATCACGGCGAGCAGGGACAGCGCGGCCGGGGCGAGCATGGCGCCGAAGACGCCCTGGAGGGCACGGGCACCGAACATCATCGCGCCGGAGGTCGCGGCGCCGCCCAGCGCGGAGGCCGCGGCGAAGCCGGTCAGGCCTATGACGAAGGCCCGCTTGCGACCCCACAGGTCGGCGATGCGGCCGCCGAAGAGGAGCAGACCGCCGAAGGCGAGGGCGTAGGCCGTGACGACCCACTGCCGGTTGCCGTCGGAGATGCCCAGGTCGGTCTGGGCGGAGGGCAGTGCGATGTTCACGATGGTGGCGTCGAGGACGACCATCAGCTGGGCGAGCGCGATGAAGACGAGCGCTTTCCAGCGGTTGGCGTCACCGGACGGGGCCGGTGCGCCGGGAGCCTTGGCGGCTGTTTGAGACATGGGGGTACCCACTTCGTGACTTCGTGACTTCGTGACGGAAAGTCAGGTGTTCGTGACGGAAGAAGTGCTTCGTGGAAACGTGCTTCGTGGAAACGTGCTGCGTGAAGGACGGACGCGTGGAATACGGCCGCGGTGACTAGGAATGCGTGAAAGAGGGGACCTGTCGGCGGCCCCGGACTAATCGGCGGTCGGACTGATCGGCTTCGGACTGATCGGGTGTCGGACTGATCTGGTGTCGGACTGATCGGCTTCGGACGGTTTTCGCGGCTGGGTCAGGCCTGGCGCAGGTCCTCCATGGTCACGGCCGTGCCCGGCAGGTCGGAGCGGGCCGGGGCCCGCAGCCCGTCCAGGAACAGCTGCAGATGACGGTGGACGAAGCGGTCGTTGATCAGGCAGCCGGTGCCGGCCGGCGGCCGGCTGAGCTGGGCCACCGCGATCATCAGATCGCCGACGCCCACGTCCGGACGGAGCTGTCCGGCCGCCTTGGCGCGGTCCATGAGCTGCCCGATGAGCTGCTCACACCGCTCGCGCGCCGCTTCCAGATCAGGGTGGTTCTTGTCGAAGGTGCTGGAGACCATCGGGCACAGCGCGCTGACCCGCTCGTCGGCGGACGTGTGCACGAACCGCTCCAGTGCCCCGAAGGCGTCGCCGGTCTCCGCGAGCGCCAGCTCGGCCGCCTCCGACGTCCGGTCCATCACGGAGCAGACGACCTCACGGACGAGCGCGTCGCGGTCGGGGAAGTTGCGGTACAGGGTGGCGTTGCCGACGCCGGCCCGGCGGGCGATCTCGTCGAGGGGCACGTCGTGGCCGTGCTCGGTGAACATCTCGCGGGCGGCGGTGACGATCCGCTCCCGGTTGCGCAGGGCGTCGGCGCGGGGCCGGGGTGCCTTGCGCACGGCGGGGGTGGCGGTCGCGGTCTGCACGGCGCACTCCTGTCCAGTTCGGTCGGTCGGTCGGTGGTCCGGGACGGTTGAGCCCGGAGTCTGCCTGTCGAACGATCCGGGGACCGGCTCCCCGTTTCGCTCGGACACAGGTCTAAACGGGGAGCCGGTCCCCGGTTATTTCCCCACCCTCCTCCCAATCGCTGTGATCTGAATCACACTCGCATGCCCGGGGAAATCCCACGATCGGCCTCTACAGCGCGCGCCACCACCCCCCTCGACACAGGGTGATCGAAAGGGTGCAGCCGGACACCGGCGGCTGCCGTGGCGCGAAAGGTCCATGCATGCAGCCGCAGCAGCCCGGCCGCCGTAACCCCGTGAGCCGCAGCACCCCCACGCACCGCCGAGGACCCGCCCACCGCCGCCTTCGGCTTCCCAAGGGCCGCCGGGGGGCCGCCAACGGCGGGATATCCACGGGCGCCGGGATACCCGCGGACCGCGACCCAGCCACGGACCACCGGATGTCCACGGACGACGAGAAATCCGGGAACCGCCGGACCTCCACGGACCACCGGACCTCCGCAGACCGCCAGACCTCCACAACCCGCCAGACCTCCTCGAACTACCGGACCTCCACGGACCGCCGGACACCCGCGGCCCCCCGGACCTCCACGGACCGCCGGACCCCCTCGGCCCCCCGGACCTCCACGGACCGCCGAATACCCGCGGGCAACCGCATACGCCGCCACCGCCGTGCGGTCTGCCTCGCCGCCCTCACCGCGCTGCTCCTCGTGGTCGGCACCTCGGCGGGCTCCGGGCACCTCACCGCGGCCCCCACACCGGCCGGCGCCGGCCCGTTCGCGCTGGCCCGCTCCGCCGCCTACAGCCCCTGCCTGATCAGCGGCGGCCACAACGTCCAGATGACCGAGGGCATCCCGACCCCCGGCGGCTACTCCCGCTCCACCGGCACCGTGCACGCGCTGACCCTGATGGTCGACTTCCCCGACGCACCCGGCCAGGGCAGCGCACTGGACCGCTACGCCGAGTTCTTCCCGCAGACCCAGGAATGGTTCAGGACGGCCTCCTACGGCAAGCTCGACTACCGGCCCGAGGCGCCCGTCGACCACTGGCTGCGGATGCCCAAGCCGTTCAAGGCCTACGGTATAGAGCGCGGCGCCCCCTTCGACCCCGGCTACCGGCAGCTGGTCCAGGACATCGTGGCCGCCGCCGACCCGGACGTGGACTTCCGGTCGTACGACCTCCTGAACGTGCTGGTCACCCCGAACGCCGGCCCGTCCGCCCTGGACACGGTCCTGTCGGTGACCTTCGCGGGCAACGGCGACGCCCCCGTCGCCGACGGCGTCCCGGTCGCCAACGCGTCCTTCGTGTACTCCCGCCAGGACGACGGCTCCGGCTCCTACGCCCACACCGGCTACCGGGTCCTCCCCCACGAGAACGGCCATGTCTTCGGCCTGCCCGACCTCTACACCCAGGAGGGCGGGGGCGCGGTGGGGCACTGGGACATCATGAGCGAGGACTGGGGCGCCGACAACGACCTGCTCGCCTGGCACAAGTGGAAGCTGGGCTGGCTGGACGCGGACCAGGTCAGCTGCGCGGCGGCCCGGGGCACCGCCGACTACACCCTCACCCCGCTGGCCCGCACCGGCGGCCGCAAACTCGTCTTCGTCCCCGTCGACGCCCGTACCGGCTACGCCCTGGAGGTACGCGCCAAGGGCGGCAACGACGAGGAGGTCTGCCGCCCCGGCGTCCTGATCTACAAGGTCGACGCGAACGTCGACACCGGCCGCGGGCCCATCAAGGTCTATGACGCCCACCGCGACAGCGACGGCTGCACCCGCAGCCCCAACGTCCAGGCGGAACTCTCCGACGCCCCGTTCGGCCCGGGCGAAACCTTCAAGGACCCACGACACAAGATCGAGGTACGGGTGGAGGGGGTGGAGGGGGACGGGGGATACCGGGTGCGGGTGATCCGTGGGTAGACCGGATCGTGGGCCCACCTCCTGGGCCCGACCCCGCACGCCACCTCCTGGCTCGGCCCAGCCCGAGGGACCACGGTTTACGGTAGGCGTGCCCTGAACGAGGCCCGCGCCGCCCCCGTTGGCCGGCCGTACCGGAGAACCGATGACCGCCGCCACCCCCCTGCCCTCCCCGTCCCCCACCCCTCTTCCTGCCTCCTCCTCCGCGGGGCACGAAGCGCAGCCGCCCGCCGAGGCGGTCGCACCGCTGATCCGGGGTGTCGCGGTGCTGGAGGCGCTGACCGGGGCGGGCGGGACGCTGAGCGCGAGCGCGCTGGAACGGCGCACCGGCCTGGCCCGTTCCACGGTCGACCGGATCACGGCGACCCTGGCGCGCACCGGGTACGTCCGTCTGGACGGCCGGGACGCGGCGCTCACGCCCCGGGTGATGGAACTGGGCAACGCCTACCTGGCCGCCCTCCGCCTCCCCGCCCTGCTCGACGCACACGCCGACGCGCTGGCGGACGAACTGGACGAGTCCGTGTCCCTGGCGGTCGCCGACGGGGACGGCATCCGTTTCATCCACCAGGCCACCCGCCGCCGAGCCCTGTCCGTCAGCTTCCGCATCGGCGACCTGCTGCCGGCCGAACGCACCGCCCCCGGCCCGCTGTTCGCGGCTCAGTGGACCGAGCCGGAGTGGACGGCATGGCGCGCCCGGCGCGCGGCGGACCCCACGGACGCCGGCTTCCCGGCCGTACCGCCCAGAGGCCCCGACGGTCAGGACGACTTCGTGTCACGGACGGAACGGGCCCGCCAGGACGGCTGGGCCCTGGACGACCAGCTGATCGAACCGGGCCTGGTGGCGGTGTCCGTACCCGTCCGCGACCCGGCCTCCGGCCGGCCGGCGTGCGTGGCCAGCGTGGTGAGCCACACGAGCCGTCACACCGCGGCAGACCTGCGCGACACCCTCCTCCCCCGTCTGCGCACGGCGGTGACGGCGATGGCACGGGAACTGCGCGAGGCGCGCCCCCCGGAGCCGGGCCCGCCCCCCGCCGACCTGGCGACCTGGACCACCGCGTCCAAGCACGAACTGGGCCGCGACTTCGTGGAGTCCCTCGCCAGGGGCCTGACGGTCCTCACGGCCTTCGGCGAGGGCCGCTCGGCCCTGACCCTGACGGACGTGGCCAAGGCGACGGGCCTGGCGAGGGCGACGGCCCGCCGCGCCCTGATCACGTACGAGCACCTGGGCCTCGTGACGGCACAGGACCGCACCTTCGCCCTCACCCCCCGGGTACTGTCCCTGGGCTACCCGCCCCTCTCCCGTACGACCCTGGCCCGCCTGGCGGCCCCACACCTGCGCACCCTCGCGGACCGCCTGAACGAGCCGGCGGCACTGGCGGTCCCGGTCCCGGGCAGCGCCCCGGAGGAGATCCAGTACATCGCGGTGGCGGCCGCCGGCAGGGTCCTCACCGTGGACATCACGGTCGGCACCCGCCTCCCCGCCACGCACACCGCACTCGGCCGAGCCCTGCTCACCCCGGACGCCCCGCCCGGATACGCCCTGGCGGACGAGGAACTGGAATCGGGCCTGCGCTCGATCGCCGTACCGGTACGAGACCGGTCGGGCCGCCCGATCGCAGCCCTGAACGTCGCCACCCACGCGGCCCGCCGCACCCTGGACGACTGCGTGACGGACTTCCTCCCCGCACTGCGCACCACGGCGAACGCCATCCAGACCGACCTCCACACCGCCACCCGCTTCGCCCAGATCCCACTGTCCTGACACCCCCACACCCCACCAGCGGAATCCGGTACGCTGACGCCTACGGCCCACCAGCCGCGCACCACCCCGCCTTCGTAGCTCAGGGGATAGAGCACCGCTCTCCTAAAGCGGGTGTCGCAGGTTCGAATCCTGCCGGGGGCACCAGCCAAAAGGCCCCGGACCGATCATGGTCCGGGGCCTTTGACATCAACTTTTGACATCAACGGGGGCGGTCGCCGCTGATCACTGGCGACCGGGGCGCCTCCTCCCGTTCCTGAGGAGCCGGTCCATGTGGCTCATGGCTTCCCGCTGGGTGTCCTGAACGACGTGTGTGTACACGTCCATGGTGGTGCTGATCTGGGAGTGCCCGAGGATCTCCATCACGACGCGGGGCGCGACCCTGCCGCCGTGAGGAGAGTGGCCGTGCCGTGGCGGGCGTCGTGCAGCCGGATGGCGCGGATGCCGGCTGACTCGGCAACGCGGGTGAAGGAGCGGTAGAGGTTGCGCGGCTCGACGGGGCGGCCGGTGCGGGTGGCGAAGACGTAGTAGGAGTCCTGCCACCTCTCCCCCGCCTTGGCGCGGTCATCTGCCTGCCGCATGCGGTGCCAGCGCAGGGGTGCGATGCAGAGGGCGGGCAGCGGGACGACTCGACGGCGACGGCTCTTGGGGTCGTCGTCGTAGAGGACGCCACGGCGGCGCTGGACCTGGTGGCGGACGTAGAGCACACGGTTGTCGAGGTCGACGTCAGACCAGCGGAGCCCGACGATCTCTCCCCGGCGGAGCCCCATGGCGATGGCAAGGACGAACGCCGCGTAGAGCGGGTCCTCACGGGAGGCGGCGAGGAAGTCGAGGGTCTCGTCGAGGGTCCAGGGGTGCAGTTCGGGCGTGTCCGTGCGGGGCGGCTCGACGAGCTTGGCGGCGTTGCGCGTGATGAGTTCCTCGGGACAGGCGGAGGACAGAGCCACCGCTCACCGCACAGACCCCCCCTGGCGACCTGGCAGCCCGCCGCCGGCCCCGGTCGGCCCGGAGGACGCGGCGTTCCTGACGGCGATGCGCTCCAGCAACTTCGCCATGACCGGTGTCGCGGCCCCCGACAGCAGCGCTGCTTCCTCGGCCAGATCTGCCGTCCGGGCCGTCCAGGAGGGGCAACGGGGGTTCAGCGGTGGTCGTTCGGGCTGAGCCGGTAGAGGTGGAAGTCCATATTCGCGCCGTACGGGAGGGCCGGTGCCGGGGTGATGCTGCGCAGGTGCCGGGCTTGGTGGAAGGACCGGGCGAGGGAGTCGTGGGCGATCTGGTCGTTGGTTTTGATCACGACCAGGCAGGGGATGCCGTCGCGGGCACGGCTGATGTCGTCCAGGATTTCGGGCACCGGCGGGGAGGTGCGGGTGAGGTCGAGGCCTTCGGGGGTGAAGGCGGGTCCCCAGGGGGGCTCGACGAAGAACGTGTCGCGATGACCGCGTGCGGGGTGCTTGCCGAGGAGGTCACGGTAGTCGCCGAGGAACAGCTCGGTGGAAGCGCCGACTTGCTTCAGATTGTGCGCAGTGGCGGCATGGACCTCGGGATCGAGTTCGGCGGCATACGCGGTGGTTCCCAGGCGGGTGGCGAGGGGGTGACTGAAGTTGCCCGAGCCACAGAACAAGTCCATCAGCAGCGGCTTTTGATCACCGGAAAGAGTGGCGTGGTATGCGGCGATGACGTCGGCGACAGCGGTGGCGTAGTCGTCGACGCAGCACTCGATGGTGGTCCGCCCGAGCAGGCGGATGCCGACGCTTTCCATCTCCGGGGCGGGCACGCCGTAGAGGGAGAGCCCTTCCGGCCGGCCATAGATGAGGCGTCCGGCCTCGCACAGCTGCTCGCCGCTGAGGGTAGTGGTGCGCAGGTCGCCCAGGAGTCGGTCGCGGTAGGCGAAGTAGGCAGCGTGGGGGCTTTCCGCCGTGGTGGTCACGAGGAGGGTCTCCGCTCAGGTGCGTGGGCGTGCGCCCCGTAGTGCGCCGGAGCAGAAGCCCGACCCGCTACGATTAGTTATTGATCAAGTGCGGAGTGTAATCTTCGCTCGCTCTTGATCACCAAATCCGGAATGAGATCCTCCGCCATGACGACGCATGCCCCGACGTTCCCCCCGCAGGGTGACGCATCATCCGAGCGGGCTGCACGACCGTTCGATGTCCTCGGCAAGGTGTACGAGGAAACGTATGCGCACCTTCCCGAACAGCTGGCGGCCATCGACTGGCTGCTGGCACGGCTGCCCGCGCGGGCAAAGGTCATGGACATCGGCTCCGGAACCGGGCGTCCGACCGCCGACCTCCTCACGGCAGCCGGGCACCAGGTGACCGGCTACGACGTGTCCGCCACGATGGTCGAGCTGGCGCGCGCTCAGGTCCCGGGCGCACGGTTCGAACAGGCCGACGTTCGCGCCCTGCCCGAGGCGCTGGGGCAGTGGGATGCGATCACCGCGTTCTTTCCGCTGCTGCAGATGCCGCGGGCGGACCTCGACGCCACCCTCGCGCGCATCGCCGACTGGCTGGCGCCGGGCGGCCTGTTCGTCTTCGCGACGGTTCCCTTCGACGCGGAGGACGAGGAGATCCAGTGGATGGGCCAGACCGTCCGCTGCACCAGCTACCCGGCCCCCGCCTACGAACGGATTCTGCGGGACGCAGGCCTGGACATCGAGCACCAGCAACTGAGCGTGTTCCACCCCGACTTCCCCGGCATGGGGGCCGAGGAGCACCTGTTCGTCCACGCGCGTAAGCCCGGAGGATTCGGCGTCACCGCGCACGCGCTGGCCGGTCCCTACCCGCTGCCCGCCTCCTACCGGGGGCCGCACGAGCTGAGCGAGCAGGGCTGGCTGGGTATGGAGGCCCGCTTCGAGCGACGTGACGTCGAGGTGGTCGTCGACGCGCTCGCCGCCAACACCCGGGTGCTGGATGTCGGCGGCGGCACCGGTGCGGTCGTACGGGAGATCGCCGCGCGGCTGGGGTCGGTGACCACCGTCGAGCCGCACGCGGCACGCGAGGAGAGCATGCGGCCCCTGGCCGCCGCAGGGGTCGAGGTCCTGCCCGGGCGGGCCGAGCAGCTCCCCTTCGCCGACGGGCAGTTCGACGCGGCCGTGGCGACCTGGGTGCTGCACTACACCGACGACCCGGCAGCGGCGGTCGCCGAGATGGCGCGCACGGTCGACCGCGCCCACCCCGAGGCGAAGGTCGTCCTGGTCCAGGGCGCCCCGGACAACGAGCTGGTCGAGCTGTGGAACCGCACCTGCGCCGATCTGATCGGTGAACCGCGCGATCACCAGGGGTATCTGCTCTCCCTGGCCGCGGGCGTCCTGGCCGAGCACGGTTTCGACGACATCGCCTTGACCCGCGCCCGCGTGGACGTGGTCTTCCCCGAGGACGGTGCCGAGGCCAAGGCGCAGGCGGCCTCCGAGGTGCTGGCCGCGTTCTGGAACACCGGACACCCCCGCCTCGGCCGGCTGCGCGAAGCCCTGCTGCCCGCTCTGCGCGCGCACTTCGCCGACGGAACCGACCGGTTCAACGACGACGCCGTGATGCTCACCGCCCGCCCTCGCACTCGCGCCGTCCGACAGGAGCCGCAGGCATGACGACCACCCCCGCCGCCCCCGCCGCCCCCGCTGCTCCCCTCACCTCCGCGGAGGTAGCCGCCTGGTACGAGGCCTCTGACGAACTGTGCAAGCTGATCAGCGGCGACAGTTTCCACTACGGCCTCTGGTCGCCCGGCAGTCTCGATGAACCGCTGCCCGCACGGCAGCTCGCCACCCGGGCCCAGAACCGGATGACCGACTTCTTCTGTGACCTGCTCGCCGTCGAGCCGGACGGCCATCTCCTTGACGTCGGCTGCGGACACGGCAGCCCCGCCCTGCACGCGGCCCGCGAGCACGGCATCCGCGTCACCGGGTGCAGCATCAGCCACGCCCAGATCACCGAAGCGGCCCGCCGCGCCGCCGCAGCGGGCATGTCCGACCGGGTCGGTTTCGGTTTCGGCGACGCCATGGACCTCCCCTACCGCACCGGCGAGTTTGACGCGGTGTGGGCGCTGGACAGCTTCCCCCACCTCAACGACCCCGTGAAGGGACTGCGTGAACTCGCCCGCGTCGCCCGGCCCGGCGCACCCCTCCTGGTGACCTTCTACACCCAGCGCGTACCCGCCACCGATGCCGAACTGGCCATGTGCCGGGAGGCTTTCGCCTTCTGTCCCCTGCCGACGAACGACCACGTCCACGACCAGATCCGCGCGGCCGGTCTCATCGCCGAGCAGGTCCACGACCTGGGCGAGCACATCGCACCGACCTGTGTGTCGTACGGGCGGATCTACGAGGACAACCGCAGCCTGATCGCGGACAGGTTCGGCGCCGAGTACGCCGACGCCATGGACACCGCTCTGGCCGACACGCTCGCCTTCCTCACCGACAAGACGGGCTACCTCGCCTGTCTGCTGCGCGATCCCGCCCGCAGCTGAGCCCGCTCCCCGCCCCGCTTTGGCCCCCTTCACCGAGGAAGCCGTGACGACGACCCTTCCCGTCTCCGCCGACAGCCGATGCCCGGCCCGTTCCCCTGGAGCGATCGCCCAGCACGGCGCCGGGGACTCCCGCGACGCCTACGCACACCTGCGCCAAGAACACCCCGTCCACTACGACCCCGAGCTCGGCCTGTGGGTGGTCTCGCGGCATCGCGACATCGACGAGGTCCTGCGCGACCGCAACGGGTCCTTCACCCCCGCCCACAGCTACGACCCCGTCCAGCCCACCGACCCCGAGGCCGCCCGCATCTACACGGCGGTCCACGACGTCCCCGTCGCGGCCTCCACCGATCCCCCCGTGCACACCCGCTATCGTGCCGCTCTCACCGCGGTGTGGCCCACCAGCACCGGCCAGCTCGCACCGTGGCAGACCACCGTCGAGAAGCGGGCACTGGACATGGCGCACGCACTCGCCGCCCGGCCCGGCCGCACCGGCGAGCTCACAGCCGACTACGCGCGGCCGCTGACCGCACGCATCATGAGCGAGATCATCGGCGTCGCCCCCGCTGACGAGCAGTGCGTCATCGACGGATCATCCGCCATGGCCGACCTGCTGTGGTCCTTCCAGTCGCCCGCCGCCCAGCAACGCTGCAGCCAGGCGGTCGTGGACCTGTGGAACCTGTGCACCGACCTGGTAGCCCGGCGCCGCGACCGCCCGCAAGACGACCTCACCAGCGCGTGGATCGCCTACCGCGACGAGCAGGGCGTTGCGCTGACCGACGCCGAGATCGCCTCCACCCTCATGGAAGTCCTCACCACCAACGCCGAGACCCTGGCCCTCCTCATCACCACCGCCCTCCAGCACGTCCTGGCCGGCGACGGCTACCAGCGTCTGGCCAGTCATCCCGGCGAAGCGCCCGCAGTCGTCGAGGAGACCCTGCGCCTGGATCCGCCCCTGATCGGCTGGCTCCGCACCACCACGCGCCCCGTCACCCTCGCTGACACCCCCCTTCCGCAGGGAGCCCGCCTGCTGCTCCTGATGCACTCCGCCGCCCACGACGAAGCCCACGCCGTCGCCGCGCCCAGGGTCTTCGACCATCGGCGCACCGACGCACCCCCCACGCTCAACTTCGGTGCAGGCATCCACTACTGTCCCGGCGCCCAGTACACACGGCTGGTCGCCCAGCACGCCCTGACCGCGCTGACCCGCGTGCTGCCCGGTCTCGCTCTCACCGCCGCAGCACCGGGCCCCCGCCCGGTGAACCTGATCCTGCGCCGCACCGTCCATCTCCATGCCCACTGGTAGACCAGAGCCGGCCCGCCGGCTCGCGCGGTAACCGCATCACCCACGCCCGGGGCTGTCCGCACGATGACAGCAGCCCCGGGGAGGGCGACCAGGCCTGCCGTGTGACGCAGAGCGAGACCAAGGCCCTGGGACGCGTGGGCGCAGAGGGAAACAGGGCAGAGACGAAAGCACGGTGGCCCGGGCCGATGAGGGCCCGGGCCACCGCTGTTGTCGCAGAAGCCTCGTACTGGCTCCGTGTCTGTTCTCGATCGCTTGGAGGGCAGGCCGCAAACGGTGAATGAGCGCCGGCGCCCTGAGCGATGGCCGGACGGCTCGTCTGACCCGACCAGGGGCGGGCATTCACCCGCTGGGGCTCGGGCTAGAGCAGGCGGATGGAGCCGGTGGCGGTGCGGGGATCATCCTTGACGGTGACCTTGTGGCCCCGCAGGAGCCCGTCGAGGGCGGCGTCGAGGCGAGAGATCGCGACGGTGGCGGCCGTGCAGAGCGGAACGTTGCCGAACGAGGTGAAGGTGACCTTCTCGCCGACGATGCCCGGGCTGAGAGTGGCTGACAGGCCGGTGACCTTGAGGGGCAACTTCTGCAGCCTGGCCTGCTGGGCCGTCACCGAGCCGCCGGTGCCGGGAGCGGGGACGTTCTCCGGCTCGTCGCACACCAGGACGTCAGGGTCTTCGTTGAACCACAGGTCGCCAGCCAGGGCACTTGTCGAGCCTGCGCCGGTAGGCGCCGTCACAGATGTAGAAGTACGGCGGGTCGACGCGGTGCTGGTGGTAGCGCGTGCCTCGAACAGCGCGGCAACATCTCCTCAGCCTCGGTCCTCGACGTCCTGCAACGCACCCTCACGACCCCGCCCAGGGCTTGATCAAGTTCCGGAAGCGTGTGGATTTGCTGCGATTCCCAGGATGGGGAGTGCTCCGGCTGGTTCATCACGAATCGCCCAGATGGTCCTGGCGAGGTTCTCGGCTCCGAGGAGGCGTTCCGGGTGGACGGTACACGGAACCCTGCGAGGTCTGCGCCGTACCCGGAGCCCAGGTGGGCTTGCCATTGCCCCACGATCATGTGACCCGACCGCAGGATCGGATCAAGAGACACTGTCTGCGCGAGTCAGATGCCCTTCCAGACTCTGCGCCCCGAGCCAGGCGCTCGCCTTCGTGGTCTCCTTCAGCCAAACCATCGTCCCTCGCGGTCAGCGAACGACGCGGTAGGAGAGGTGGGTTGCCGCCGGGGTCGCTGTCACCTGGGTGCGTTCGAGGGTGATCGCGGAGTCGAGCACGCTGAACAACCGCGTGCCACCGCCGACCAGGACCGGGATCACATGCACGCGGATCTCGTCGACCAGGCCGAGCGGGAGCGCCTGCTGCATGACGGTAGCGCCGTGCAGCCCGACGACCTTGTCGCCCGCCGCCTTCTTTGCCTGCTCGATCGCGCTGACCACTCCGTCGGTGACGAAGGTGAACACGGGCGGGTACGAGGTGGTCGGTGCCTGGTGGGTGACCACGAAACACGGGACGTCGCCCATCGGGCCGCCCTGGCCCCAGCCACCCTCTCCCTCGTTCTTCTCGAAGGACGTACGGCCCATCACCACCGCACCCGAGTCATCGACCACCTGCTCCAGGATGGCCCGGTCCTCGTCGGTCGCCTGGTCGGACATCCACTTGTGCAGCATCCAGGCACCGTCGCCGAACGGGTTCTCGCGGCTGTCATTCGGTCCGGTGACGTATCCATCGAGCGAGATGGACATGTCGCAGATCACTTGTGCCATGGGTGACGCCCTCCCTCTGCCGGTGCTCCACAGTGCGCTGTGTACGACTCGGCGCGCCGGCCGAATTCATCGGTGATCCGTGGATCGCCCATGACGCCCTTCCGCCGCGAACGAGCGCCCGCGGCGATCCCCTCACCCCCACGGCCCCGCCCGGTCCGACCGGGGCGCTGCGCCATGCCGTCCCGGCCGGGTGGTCTTGGCGATGTTCTCGGCTCCGAGGGTCTTCAGTGCGCCGATGGCGAGGTTGCGGAGGGATGCCATGGCACGCGGTGCGGTTCCGGCGTGGACGGAGGAGGCGTCCTCGGCGAAGGTCTGGGCTTGATTCGCTTTGCCGGACATCCGAGATCAGGGGTTCCGCCCCGGAAGGATGTCCATCATGGAGAGCGTGGGGAAGAAGAAGCCTCGGCCTCGCCGTTCGTTCACGCCGGAGTTCAAGGCCGAGATCGTCGAGCTGTGCCGACGCGGTGACCGCTCAGTCGGTCAGATCGCCAAGGACTTCGAGTACGGCGTCTCCCTGGACGAACTGGCCGGCACCGCGCCCGCCCCCCGCGGCCGAGCCGCGCGCTACGGCGCCGCTGAGCTTCGGGGATGACAAGGCGGTGCTGCCGTTGACCCGGTACGTCGGCGGCCTGCACGCCCACAAGCACGTCCTGCCCGCTGTCGAGAGTCCGCCCGCGCGGCCGCGGCAGGTCTCCCACGACGGCCACGAGTGGCTGTGCGTCCTGTACGGGCGGCTGTGGCTCGCGCTCGGAGACCAAGACCTCATCGTGACCCCGGGGGACGTCGCCGAGTTCGACACCCGCACCCCGCACGGGGTGGCGAACTCCAGCCCCGGCGGGCCGGTCGAGTACCTGGTCCTGTTCGGACCGCAGGGCGAGCGCCTGCGACCGCGCACCCCTCCAGCCGCTGGTCGCGGGACTGGTGACAGAAAGGCGGATGAATGAGCACGTGTGACAAGCCGGGTGCCTTGTTGACACCGTGACCGGCAACCGCCCCCTCAGCTCGCTCCAGCGGCCCGGGGCGGACGCGGGGCGGACGCGGGGCAGTCACATGATCGTGGGCGGTTCCCTGACGAGTGCGGCTGTCGCGGCTCGGAGTTCGTCCAGCGTGTGGCGTACGAGTTCGATGAGCGTCTGCTGGTTGGCCGCATCGGCCCACTGGTCGAAGGCGTGATGAAAGGCGCGGATGCCGAGTTCGGCGGCGAGACTCGCGGTCGGCTCCGGTACGCCGCGCTTGTGGAGTGCGTCCGTCATGGCCTTGGCCAGTCCGCCGCGCTTGAAGGCGGCGCGCTCCTGCAGCTCGCCGTTACCGGCGGTGACCGAGCGGATCCTGGCGGCGAACTCGCGGCGGTCGTCGGTGAAGGTGGCCGCGAGGGCGTCGAGGGCCCCGCCGACCGCTTGCAGTGGCGTGGCCGGGCCGGGCGCTTCGGTGATCGCGTCGGCGAGGAGCCGGGCGTGCACCTCCTGGCCGGCGAAGAGCACTTCCCGCTTGTCGGAGAAGTGCCGGAAGAAGGTGGTCTTGGTCAGGCCGGCCAGATCGGCGATCTCGTTGACGGTGGTGGCCTCGTAACCCTGTTCGGTGAACAGGTCGAGTGCGGCACGCACCAGCCGTTCCCGCGCGTTCGGTTCCCATCGAGCCATGCGGAAAGCATAAGTGACGTTACTTAGTACCGTCACTTGGGCTAGGGTGATGGCACCAAGTCACATCACTTCGCTCCGCGGGCGGAGTGCCGCATCCCAGGAGAGCTGCTCATGCGTGTAATCGTCACCGGCGCCGGCGGGCACATCGGATCGGCCGTGGTGCCCGAACTGATCCAGGCCGGACACAAGGTCGTCGGCCTGGCACGGTCCGACGCCTCGGCTGCCGCCATCAAAGCCATGGATGCCGAGGTACGCCGCGGCGACACCGCAGACCTGGACGGTCTGCGCGAGGCCGTGTCCGACGCGGACGCGGTCATCCACCTCGCGTTCAACCATGACGCCCTGGCCCCCCGGGACTTCGCCGCTGCGGCCACCGCCGACCTCGCCGCGGTGCACACCCTCGGCGACGCGCTGGCCGGCACGGACAAGACCCTCATCGGCGTCGGCCTGACCCCCACCGGCGATCCGAAGCGCGACGCGGCGATCGACGCCAACCCCCGCTCCGCCGTCGCGCGCGCGATCGCCGGGTTCACCGGGCAGGGCGTGCGGTCCATGCTGGTCGCGGTCCCACCGGTCACCCACAGCGTGCGGGACCGGCACGGCTTCATACCCAGGCTGATCAGGATCGCTCGCGACACGGGCGTGTCCGGCTACGTCGGTGACGGCGCCAACCGCTGGGCCGCCGGGCACACCCTGGACGTCGGCCGCTTGTTCCGGCTTGCGCTGGACCATGCTCCCGCCGGATCCCAGCTGTACGCCGCGGCCGAGGAGGGCATCACGGTACGCGAGATCGCCGAGACCATAGGCCGCCACCTGAACGTGCCGACCGTGAGCATCCCCGCCGAGCAGGCCGCGGAACACTTCAAGGGCTTCCCGTTCATCACGCTCGACACCACCATGCCCAACGCGGACACCAGGCAGTTGCTGGACTGGCAGCCGGTCCACCCCGGCCTGATCGCCGACCTCGAGGCCGGCCACTACTTCACCACCGGCTGACGCCCGCACGCTCCACCAGCACAGCCGGCGGTCCGTCCACCGGCTGTGCCGACACGGGCACCCCCGGCCCCCGCCACATGATCGCCCGGACAGTTTCCGGCACTCCGGCCGGAGATCCCGATCGGGCTGGTCACGGGTGGTGCGGGGGGGCAGGTTAGGCCGCCGACGATGTCACGCGGCGGCGTGCTGTCCGCCCAATCCCTCGGCAAGCGCTTGATCGCGTCGGCGACGAGCGCCTGCAGTTGCTCGGCGGTGCGGTCGAGGGCTCGGTGCTGCGCCTGGCTCGGCAGATGGCGACCATGCCCTCGACCGCCGCCACGATGGGCGTCGAAAGCTGCACGGCCTGTTCCGCCTCGGCGCCATGTTCCCGCAGGGAGCCGGTCAGCAGACTCTCCCAAGAAGCCCGATGCACACCTCCCTCGCCAACCTGCCCGCCACCGGCACCGCTGAGCTGGAACGCCAGAAGCTGGAACGCCGGAAGGCGGCCATCACCCGACCGGGGCGTTTCGCAGGCCGGCGCCGGTTCCTCACTTGTTGTGGGATCGCCGGCCGACGGGGAGTGGCGTGAACGGGATCAGCGTGCCGGGCGGATGACGGACAGTACGCTGAATCCAGCGGGATCAGGCCCGCAGCACAGTGTCCGGAGGTGCTTCATGTCGGCCGAGATGGTGGCCCCGGCGTGGATGCATGAGCAGATCACGGCGGAAGAGTACGAGTCCTGGTCCGACGAGCAGTGCGCCGGCATCGAGATCGTGGACGGGATGGTCGTCGTAAGTCCGGGCGCGTCCAAGCGGCACAACCGGCTGGCCCGGATTCTGGCGAACGCCCTGGACGCCGCCGCGGGCCCGGAGTGGAACGCCGACACGGACTTCGACGTCCGGCTCCAGGACGTCCCGCTCACCAATCGGCGCCCGGACGTCGTCATGTACCGCGCAGACACCATCGACGTCACCCCCACCCGTCCCGAGCACGTGCTACTGGTCGCGGAAGTGGTGTCGCCGGGTTCGGAGACCACCGACCGGATCGTGAAGGTCGACCAGTACGCCAAAGCGGGCATCGGCTTCTACTGGAGGATCGAGCAGGCCGCGACAGGCGTTCCCCTTGTGTACACCTCCATTCTCGACCCCGCGACAAAGACCTACCGGGAGGGAGACGTGTTCACCGGCGTTCTCAAGGCAGTGGCCCCGTTCCCCATGGAGATCGACCTCGGGCAGGTCTGATCTGGCGCTGCTCAACAGCCGGCGGCGCGTGAGCAATGCGTGAGCGGACGGTCCGGCACAGGGCGGCACGAGCCGGATCAAGTGGCTCGCCGTGCTCTTCCGACCAGGGGAAACAGCACCATGCAGCAGCGTCGGGCACCACCCGGCAAGGATCCAATCCCACTCCTAAAGCGGGTGTCGCAGGTTCGAATCCTGCCGGGGGCACAATTGACCTGCGGTTTTGCCGCGGAGTAGATCGGCGGGCTCGTTTCCGTGGGGAAATGGGAACGCCGTGGGAACGAAAGCTGACCGTCCGTCAGGACTGGCTGTGGGTGAGGGTGGCAGGGCTGCCCCATGCGCAGCGGCCGAATTGACCTGGCCGTAGGATCCCCGCAGGCGCGGGGAGCAGTCCGAGGCGCGTGCATTTCAGCCAAGCCTTCGCCTGGGGGTTCAGGGGCGAGCGGGGCGTTCTGACCTGGGGCGCAGCGCGCGGTGGTGACCGTTCCGTACAGCATCGGGCCGGGGTGAACGAGACCAGCACTGAGACCAGACACCTGTCGGTCCTCGCTGGTCAGCGACACTTCGGGATTCCGGCCCGCCGACCGGCCTGGAGCGGTTGACGGGCTGCCGGTCGGTTCAGGCGCCGGCGGCCGTGACGACGGCGTCCGTGGCGAAGCCGAGGAGGAGGCCGAGCAGGATGCACCAGGTGGTGAGTGTCTTCAGCCCGGTCCTGCGGGCAACGGCCAGCAGCTCGATGACCACGTAGAGGATCGAACCGGCGGCGAGGCCGAGGAAGGCGATCGACAGGGTGTCGTTGACCAGGTGCCGGCCGACGAGCGTGCCCAGGAAGGTGGGGCCGCCGCCGATCAGGCCGAGCCACAGGAGGGTGAGCCAGGACGGGCGTTCGCCTTCCGCTGCCAGTGGTGCGACGATGCCGAAGCCTTCGGTGGCGTTGTGCAGGCCGAAACCGATGATCAGCAGGACGGCGAGGGAGAGTTCGCCCCGAGCGGCGGAGTTTCCGATGGCCAGGCCCTCGGCGAAGTTGTGCAGGCCGATACCGGTGGCGATCATCAGCGCCAGGGCCCCTGCCTGGCTGCGGACCTTCGGGGCCAGCTCGGCGGTGGCGGCGGCGCCGGGTCCCGACGGGCGGTCGGCAGACGTCCGGCGGCGGCCGATCCAGCTGTCGTAATGCACGAGACCGGCCAGACCGATCGTCAGACCCACAGCCAGAGTGCCGCCCCCGGAAGCACTGGTTCCCCACTCGTGCTTGCTGAGCGCCTCGTCAACCGGCTCCCACGCGTGGGTCAGCACGTCCCACACGAGGAAGACGAGGATACCGATGGCCACGGCGTTCAGGGCCGCCTTGAGGCGGGGAGTCGGTGCGCGGAGTCGGCCGATCGGGAGGCCGAGGTAGATGGTGAAGCCGGCGATGGCGCCGAGCAGGGTGACGTTTGCGCTGGACATGATGACTCCGGTCTGACGTGCGGGGACGCAGAGCGAGTAAAAGTTAGACAAGGCTTGCCTAACAATCCCTGAAGCGCCATTTCACGCAAGTTTGGTGAAGTCATTGCATGGGGGCGCGGCGAGCGAGCCCGTGGCCTGCCCCGGGCCTGGCGGCCGTCAGGGGGTGCACGAACGCCGCACCGGCCGATCCGTCCAGCACCGTTGCCCGCATGTGAAGTCAGCGGAAAGGGGTGCCGAGACCCGCCGCCCCAGCACTCTCCGAGCGCCTCCTCGGCGTCGGGTGTACGGCGGGCGACGGACATGCCGGCCCCGCTCCCGGACGGGGCGCCGTACCTGCTCGACCGGTGAAGCGGCGCGCTGCGAGCCGCTACGCCCTGGTCTCTCAGGTCTGCTGGTGGGGCGCCGTCGTCTGATTCACCATGGCGCAGTCGCCTCTGGTGGCGGCAACGCCGACCGGCATCTGGAAGCGCCGCACTTGGCGCCGTGCTCAGTTCCTGTCCGCCTCGACGTCAGCCGTTGAGGGAGCTCCGGACGCGGCCGCGGAGCGGGAGCCGACGAGCAGCAGGCACAGCACCGCGACCCCCGCGACAATGCCTGCGAGGACGAGCAGCGGGTCGAGCGGCCGGGCGGCTGCGGCGCTGTCGGCGGCTGTCGGGACCTGCGCCTGAAGCGTGGGCGCCGTGCTCTGAGCGCGGGAGAGCGGGCTGTCGGACGCGGCTGGTACAGCGGCCGCCGACGCGGTGGCATGCGGGTGCGTGGACGCGGTGACCCGGGCAGGGGTACGCGGGGCGGCCGTCTTGGTGGGGCCCGAGGGGTTGTTGTGCTGGTGGGCGGGCGCCGCGGTCGTCGGCTTCTGGGTGGTTGCGGCTTGGACCACGAGCTGGGCGGTCATGCCGGGGTGCACGGTGCAGACGTAGCCGTACGTTCCCGCAGTGGTGAAGGTATAGCTCCACGTGCCGCCCTTGTTGAGCATCGGGGAGTGGACCGATGCGGGGCCGGACGTGGTCTTCACGTCGTGCGGCGCCTGGTCATGGTTGACCCAGGTGACGGTGTCCCCGGCGGTGACGGTCAGAGAGCGTGGGGCGAACGCGTAGCCGGACATGACGACTTGGTGGCCGGCGGCGCTCGCCTGCGGAGCGCCGAGGAAGGTGACTGCACCCGTGGCGAGGGGGAAAGACGTCAGCATGAGCGATCACGGCCACGACCACGGGCATGGTCCGCGGCACGCACACGATGCAGGGCACAGTGCGGGCGGGCACGCCGGGCACTCCCACGGTGTCTCGGCGGACGCCGACCGCCGCTGGCTGGCCATCGCCCTTGCCCTCATCACCGCGTTCATGGCGGTCGAGGTCGTCATTGGCATCGTCGCCGGTTCACTGGCCCTCATCTCCGACGCGGCGCACATGCTCACTGACGCCGCCTCGATCGTCCTCGCGCTGATCGCCATGCGGCTGGCCGCCCGGCCGGCCAAGGGCGGCTTCACGTACGGCCTCAAGCGCGCCGAGATCCTCTCCGCCCAGGCCAACGGGCTGACACCCTGCTCCTGCTCGGCGTGTGGCTGGCCCAGGAGGCCGTACGCCGTCTGATCTCCCCACCGGAGGTCGAGGGCGGCCTGATGCTCGCCACCGCGCGCGCCGGCATCGTGGTGAACGTGGCCGCGACCTGGTGCCTGTCCAAGGCCAACCGGTCCTCGCTCAACGTCGAGGGCGCCTACCAGCACATCCTCAACGACCTGTTCGCCTTCATCGGCACCGCGATCACCGCCCTGATCGTCGTCCTGACCGGGGTAACGCCTTCGACCTCGCCTCACTCGGGCCAGACGCGTAGCACGGCGACAGCAGCCGGGTGCACCGCGCCATTCTCGTGGCGCACCCGGCCCGTGCCACTCTTCGGCGTGAGCGCTGCGTGAGCGGACGGCCGAAAACCAACCGCCACGACTCAGCTTGGCCAACATGCTGGGTACCTCTGGCCTGCCCAAACATCAGGGTGCGGCAGAGACAAGCACCACCCGGCACGAATTCGATCCCACTCCTAAGCAGGTGTCGCAGGTTCGAATCCTGCCGGGGGCACCAGGCAAAAGACCTCGGACCGATCATGGTTCGGGGCCATTGGCATCAACGGGGGCGGTCGCTGGTCTTCGGCACGCCTCCTGGGCGGCGTGGCAAGCGATCCGCGAGGCGGCGGGATCACCTACTTGTCGGCGCGCGCCGCGAGCAGCGGCTGGAAGAAGCCTGTCTCGTGCGGCATCCGCCACTCGGGGTCCACAAACCCGGCATCGGCCACGAGGCCGGTCAGCCGGTCCCGGCCGAGCGCCCAGTAGACGGTCCGACGGACCTTGACGCGCCATTCTCCGCTGGCCGGCAGCAGTTGGAAGTGCTCCACGTCGTAGTGCTCGCCGTCCTCGTGCCAGTGCCAGAGCTGGAAGGTAACGGTCCGTTCTCCTCCGTCAGCGGGCTGGTGGACCTGCGGAGGCGCCGAAGCAGGTCGGCTGCGCAGCAGGTCATCGTAGGAACGCGTGCTGAGCAGCAGCAGTCCGGCAGGACGCAGCACGCGGCGCATATCCGCCAGGGCAGCGTGGACATCCTGCTCCGTCAGCAGGTGGGGCAGGGCGTTGTCGGCGCAGACGACGGCGTCGAACCGGCCGTCGGAAAACGGCAGGCGTCGCATGTCGGCGGCGGCCGTGCGCAGGGGCACATTGCGGTGGGCGGCTTCCCGGGCGGCGCGGGCGGCGGCGCGGACGCTGAGGTCCGTGCCCGTTACGCGGTGCCCGCGCAGCGCGAGACCGATGGCCTGCGTGCCGATGCCACAGGAGCAGTCGAGCACTGACGCGTTGTCCTGGCCAATCAGGCCGTCCAGGGCGTCTCCCTGCCGGCGAATGGCTGCGTCCCAATCTGCATAGATCAGGTGGTAGTCGTCGGCCAGGTCGTCGTAGAAATGTGCCACCGAGGTCTCGGACATGGACCGAGGCTACGGTGCGTGAGGCCCAGCGCAAGGGCCCCGGGCCGAGCACGGTCCGGGGCCCATCACGGGCTGGGACGTTACGCGGCGGGTTCACCACCAAGCTCGACGTGACCGTCGATACAGGGCCAGAAGCCCGTGGCGATCGGCATCGCGGCAGGAAGCTGCACCGTCGCGGAATCCGCTGCGCCATCCCCGATAAGGCCGACCATGCCCGCAACCGCAGAAGGCTCGGCCTCACGGCAGGTATTGAGAGGGGTCAGAGAGTGCGAGCGTCGGGGGTGGAGGCGGCCACGCCGGGCCGGCGAGCCGCCCCGGACCGACGGATGACGGACAACCGGCATGCGCCTTCCACGGCCACCTGAAGAAGGTACGGGCCCACGTACGTCGGTGAGCACGGAATTACCCATCGGTTCACAGACCGCGGTCGGGTCGACGGACCGATGTCCGGGCCGTCCGAGGCCGTTCAGCGGTGACCAAGGACGACTGCGTGGAAAACCTTGACGACCAAGCCCCCTACCAGAGGAGACCCACGGGTAGGGGGCTTGTTGCTGTGATTACCGATCAACGGTCGGGCTGCCGCTCAGGTCGTCAGCGGTCACCCGGCGAGGGAGTCCGGCGATCCGGCGATCAGAAGGAGACGGTCAGTCCCACCTGGTGGTACTGGCCGACGGTGTCCAGGACCTCGTCCTTGACCGTGCCCAACTGAGCCACGAGGTCCGAGCTGCCGAGCGCCGTGGGACCGGCGGTGACACCGGCCTGCGGGCTCAGGCCACCGGAGACGGTGTCGAGCTCGGTGTCGGAGATTTCAAGGGTCTGAACCTGGGGAGCGGAGTTCATCATGAAACTGCCCTTCGTATGGATGTTCCACAAGGGGGGAGCGGCCAAGTTGGGGGACGGACGGTCGGCCGCGGCCTCAGCCCGCGCCGACCCTTTCCAGACACTTGGCGTGATCCCTGCGGCGCGAAGGATCAAATCACGGAGCATGCCCGGCATCCAGTCGGTCGCCGTTTCCAGCCGCGCAGTTGCAACGGTCTGCCCCTCATCCGTGCACGCGTGCACACGAATTCAGGGCAGCGTCTCTACATGTAGTGCTGCACATGGAAACCGGCAGCTGTTGTCACGTCCGCTCCGAGTCGGACAACTCGGCATCAACCGAACTCACCTGTGCCGCAGTTGCACCTTTGCTGTGTAGATCCGGGCGCCGGGTCCTGGCCGAACAAAGTGTGGGGCGAGCGCTGGCCGATGTCCTACGAGGGGCCGGTCCGGGTGGTGCATGTGAACGGCTCGTCGATCCAGTAGGTGTCGTGCTGCGCGTCGTGGACGATCGGGTACCTGGTGGTCGGATCGCAGAGCCTGTCGATCTGCGTACGGTCCGCGGAACTGATGGTGAACCAGTACCGGTTGGTGTCCGGCGCCACCTTCTGGCACTTGTAGAAGAACCCCTTCATGCCAGGACCGAACACGTCGCTGCGGAATTGGGCGCTCAGCTTCTTATTGATGTTGATGTTGACGCAGTCGGCCTTCATGCCCTCGACATTGACAGTCTTGGCCGCCTCGGTCGTGTACCCCTTGGCCGTGTGGGTGCCCGACGCCGTCCAGGTCTTCGCCGGCAGGGCGATCTGCCGGGCGACCTCGGCGAGAAGCGGGCTGCCCTGAGCGGTCGACGCGATCCGCGTCACCGTGCGGGCCTCCGCGGTGCAACCGGCGACGGAGGCGGCGGTGACCATCGTCGCCAGCACTAGGGATGCCATCCGGATCCCGCGGACCAGGGACGAGGATGTCACGTTGCTCTCCGTTCCGGGCTCCCCGACGGACCCGGCCACTTCCGGGCGACTCTTCGCACCCTAGCCGCGAGAACGAACGGCCGAGGGGATCAGGGGTCGACAAATGTTCTGCGGCGTCACGGTCACAACCCGGACGGGCGAACGAACGAGGGCGCCACCTGGCACGGCCGTCCGTTCGCGGGGGTCTCCAGGCGAGACGGTGGGTCTGTCGGTCTGTGGGTCACTCTGCCCCATGGACGGGCGGGCTCTGATCCTCTCCCGTATCGCAGCACTCGTGGCCATGGATGCACCAGCGGTCTCATACCTGGCCCACATCAACCCCGCGGATCGATCCCGCGGTCAAGGCCGAGTTCACGGTCCAGTTCACGGTCGAGCAACTCGCCATAGCGGCCGTCGTCGGGACAGGACGGGTGATGTCGGCCGCAAGGCCGCATGGCCCGGTGCCGGGGAGGGCGAAGCCCGGTACGGGCCGGAGCGCGGCGCGCGGCGCGCGGCGCGCGTTAGGATCCCCGCCGGGCGGAGCCGTAGCGCAGAGGTCGTCGCGCGCGGTCTCCAAAATCGCGAGGACGCCGGTTCGATTCCGGTCGGCTCCGCCGCTCACGGCACGGCCTTGCGGGGGCGGGTGGGGCGCCGGGGCGTCTGTCCCATCCGGTGGCGTGCTGGTCTGGATGGGGGGCATGCCCGGTGTGGTGTGGATGACGGTGCCTGACGGACTGTCATTTTATGGGGCGGTCCGTCTCGTTCGCTCACCTGCCTGTTCCGGCAGGGGGATGTGGTGGGCTCCTCACGGTGGTGGGTCGCTGCCGTGAGGCCTTCTCTGCGCGCGCCCGCGCCCCGTCCCCCCGCTCCGGCCGGAGTCGGGCGTGTGTGCGGTGGGTGGGGTGCGCCGTGGCCAGAAAGGGTTCTGGATTCATCTCATGGCCGTTTCCACCATCGTCGGGCACGGGCGGGTAGCACGCCTGGTGTCCGGCCGTGCCTCTCATGGTCGTCGGGCGGGGCGTGCGGCGCTGGCCCTGGTCTGTGGGGTCGTCGCCGGCAGTGTCACGGTCCCCGTGGCCGCGACCACCGCTTTCGCCCTGCCGACGGCGTCCACGGTGCGCGTCGCGCACGCCTTCCCCACCTCCGCGGGCAAGGCAGGTCCCCGACGGCAGCCCCAGTCGGTCTCCTTCACCTGCACGCACGGCGACCAGACGTTCACGGTCCCCGCGGGTGTGTCCTCCATCGTGGTGGACGCCGTCGGCGCCCCCGGCGGCAACGGAGCCGACACCGGTGGCAGCACCGGCGGGGCCGGAGGCAACGGCGGCACCGTCTCCGGCGCCGGCCTGACCGTCACCCCTGGCCAGGTACTCCACGTCGAGGTCGGCTGCGCGGGCAGCAGCACCGGCGCGGGCGGTTTCAACGGCGGCGGCTCCGGCGGCTCCGGTGCCGCCGACATCACCAACCCGGGTGGGGGCGGCGGCGGTGCCACCAGCCTCCAGACCGCGGACAACAGCGGCTGTGTCCTGTCGGGCAACCCCGCCACGGACTGCCGCCTCCTCGTCGCCGCCGGCGGCGGAGGCGGCGGCAGCATCAACAACCCGGCCGCCACCGGGGCCGCAGGCGGCAACGCGAGCGGCAGCGGCGGCGCCCCCGGCACCGCCTCCACCAACTCCCACGGCGGGAGCGGCGGAGGCTTCGGCATCGGCGGGGGTGGCGGCGCCGACAGTGAGGCCAACCGCCCCGGCGGTGACGGCACCTCCAGTGGTGGCGGCGCCGGCAACGGCAGGGGAGGCGACGGCGGCGGCGCCTCGGCCACGACCGCCGGCGGTGGCGGAGGCGGTGGTGGCGGCGGGGTCATCGGGATCGGCGCCGGCGGGGGCGGGGGCGGTTCCACCCATGGCGAGGGAGCGACCGTCACCCCGGGCGTCGGCTTCATCCCTGGTGGTGACGGTGCTGCCGGCCACGGCGGCACCGGCGGCACCGGCCCCGTCACCGGCCCGTTCGGTACCGCCGGTGGTGGCGGTGGGGGTGGCTGGTTCGGCGGCGGCGGGGGCGCTTCGCGCGGTGGCGCGGGGGCGGGCTCCTCGTACGCTCCGACCGGCTCGGGGGCGACCGCGGGTACGGACACCACGGGCACGCCGATGCTGAAGATCACCTACACGGCGGCGCAGGCGACCACCCTGACCGCGACCCCGGCCACGTTCACCCGTACCGCCGCCACGCTGGACTTCACCGGCATGACGGCCACCCTCACCACCACCAGCGGCGGCACTCCCGTGGCCGGGCAGACGGTGACCTTCACCAGCACCGGCAGCGGCACGCTGCTGTGCACGGCCACGACCGACGCCAACGGTGTGGCCACCTGCGCCACCTACACCGCCCCCGACCTCGCCACCGCCATCGCGGTCGCACTGGACCTGCGCCTCAACGGCTACACCGCCACCTTCGCCGGCACCGCCGACCTCGTCGGCAGCACCGCCCACGCCGACGCCACCCAGATCGTC
Organism: Streptomyces sp. NPDC020958; assembly: GCF_055562175.1. NCBI lineage: Bacteria > Bacillati > Actinomycetota > Actinomycetes > Kitasatosporales > Streptomycetaceae > Streptomyces > Streptomyces sp. NPDC020958. The sequence goes on from NZ_JBVHFU010000004.1 coordinate 285,139, forward strand.
AGGCCCTGCCTCCCCGGCATGCCCTGCGACTGCGACCAGGACGGCGACGGCGGCTACTACGGCGGCCATGGCGATCACGGTGGGAGCGGCTGCGACCACGACGGCTACAGCGACTGACAACACCGTCGAGCCGGCCGCGCACGTATGTTTCCGGTCGGCCCGGCGGCCATGAGCACCGTGGTGACGACAGCGGGGCGAGGAACAGCACCCGGGTCTGCGCAGCGATCACGCGCAGACCCGGGTGCTTCGCGATCCGGTGGGCGTTGAGGTACACCGCGAGGCCTGAGGCCTTCAGGCCCTTCAGGCCCTTCAGGCCCGGGCACGAACGCGCGGGTGCGTTGCGCCAGCTCATCCCCATCGAGCAGGAGCTGGGTCCGCAGGCCCGCTACGCGGGGGCAGCCGCGCTGGGCCTGCGCCGCTGAACCGCGCGCACGCCCCGGTCCGGTTGCGATCTCGGGTGGGACGGGGCGTGCGTACGGGGCGCGACCTCGAGATGCGGTGACCGCACCTGCTGGATACGCTCGCTCAGTGGCCGGGTGACCATGGCCCAGGGCCGTGGCACGGCACTCGCCCACCCCGCCCGCGGAAATGAAGAGTTCCGCAGTCTCAGACCGTCCCAGACCTCTGCAGTGTTCACGCCTCCACGGGAGGCTTCCACGGGAGGAAGGTTGCGATGAGGTTCACCCGCATGCGTACCGCCAAGGCAACGGCGGCCGTCCTGGTCGCCGTCCCGCTCGCGTTCGGCGGCCTGGCGTCCCAGAGCCAGGCGCAGGACGCGTCTCCCAGCCCCTCGGGGACGTTCGGTCCCGGCTGCTCGGCGCTCTCCCAGAAGGCCAACACGGCCAAGGACAAGGTCGTGGAGGCCGCGGCCGCCTACCCCCAGCTCAGCCAACTGGTCTCGGCCCTGGTCAGGGCCAGGCTGAACGGCAGCCTCGACGGGAAACCCGCCATCACCGTCTTCGCCCCCAACGCCCAGGCCTTCCAGAAGGTGACCACGTCGCAGCTCTCCTCGCTTCTCAGCAACGAGGGGCAGCTGAAGAAGGTGCTGACCTACCACGTCGTGGACAAGCAGATCACCCCGAGCGAGCTCTCCAACGGCTCCTTCACGACGGTCGAGGGCGGCAAGCTGACCACGTCGGGGTCGGGCAGCAACTTCAAGGTCAACGGCAAGGCGAGCATCGTCTGCGGCAACATCAAGGCCGCGAACGCCACGATCTACGTCATCGACTCGGTTCTCCAGCCGCCGTCCTGACTCCCGCACCGCCATCCGGTTCCGGCGAGGGCTCGGCCGCCGGGGCCGGAGCCGCGGTCGGGGCGGTGTTGTCGGCGGGCGTGGTCGGGGCGGGGGCCGTGGTGGCAGGGGTGGTCGGGGCCGGGGCCGGGGTGGCGGGGGTGGTCGGGGCCGTGGTCGCGGGGGTGGGGTGGGAAGGGTGCGGTGTGGACCGGGTGGTGTCCTCGGTGGTGAGGGGCCGGGTGAGGGCCTGGGTCCTCGCCCTGCGGGTGGTGGGCGTGGTGGCGTGCTCGGCGACCAGGGTCCGCGCCCGCTCGGGCAGCGACGGCGGATCGAGCCTGCCCGCACCGGCTCCGGGCACCAGCGCCTCGGCCACCTCACCCGCCGTCGGCCGCCCCTCCGGGTCGGGGTGCAGACACCGGCGGACCAGCTCCGCGAGGTCCTTCGGCAGCCCGGCGAGATCGGGGGTACCGGCCCGGATGCGGGCGACCACGGACGGCGTGTCCCGGCCCCAGGGACTGCGCCCCAGGGCCAGGCGGGCGAGGACGGTCCCCAGGGAGAAGACGTCGCTCGCGGGGGTGAAGGCGGCCTGTTCGCGCAGCTGCTCGGGCGAGGCGTACGCGTACGTGCCGGCGAAGCCGCGCCGTGGCTCGGTGAGCCGTTCGATCTGGGCGATGCCGAAGTCGATGACGCGCGGTCCGTCCTCGGTCAGCAGCACGTTGGCCGGCTTGAGATCCAGGTGCACGATGCCCTCGGCGTGGATGGCGCTCAGGGCGACGGCGATGCCCGCCCCCAGTGAACGCACCAGGCCGGGCTCCAACCGGCCGCAGTGCGCGACGAGTTCCTGCAACGAGGGGGCGGCCACGTACGGCACCGCCATCCACGGGGTCGCGCCGTCCGTGTCCGCCGCGATCACCGGCACGGTGAACCGTCCGTCGACCCGCTGGGCCGCCCGCACCTCGTGGGCGAAGCCCCGCTTGATCGGGGGAGCCGCCGCGAGGTGCGCGTGCAGCGTCTTGACGGCGACCATCAGCCCGTCGGCGTCCTGGCACAGGTAGACCCGCCCGAAACCGCCCTCGCCGACGCACTCCAGGACCTCGTACGTACCGAAGACCGTCGGCTGGTCCGCCCCGCCCGCCCCGGCCGCGGGCCGCGCCCGCTCCATCTCCCGCCAGGTGCCGATGGCGGCCGCCTGCGGGTGGAACGCGATCCGGCCGTCCTCCGCGGCCGACGCCCGCTCGCGCGGACCTTCCTCACCCGTGGCCGTCCGCTCCGCCTGCTCGTCCTCCACCACGACGAACACCGCCGTCTGCGGCGTCCGCGCCGACTCCGGGCCGCCGTCCTCGAACACGTACGCCTGGATCTGCACGTTCTCGTCGCTCATGCGGGACACGAAGACGCCCGGCAGCCCCAACCCCGCGCACACGGAGGCCTCTTGTGGGGTCGGCCGCAGGTCGTCGCGGGCGAAGCACAAGGCCGCCACCTCGTACCCCTGCACGGTCAGGCCCCGCAGCACGTCCTTCCACTGCTCCGCCGTCCAGGCGCGCCACGCCGGTTCGGCCGCGATGTCGTTCACGACCGCGAGGCGGTTCGCGACGGCCGCGCCGCCCGCGCGCGCCAGCACCGCGCACGCCGTGTCCGGCGCCGCCTGCACCGTCTCCCCCAGCAGCGTCGCGGTCCGCTGCGCGACGCGCAGTACGGTGCGGCCGACCATCCGGGCGAGCCCGTCGCGCTGCCCGCGCAAGGTGTCGTAGACCGGCGAGCCCGGCAACTGGCCCTGGAGTTCCATGCACGCGAGCACCTTGTCGAAGCAGTCGACGGCCGTCGCATGGTCCTCCGCCCGCACCGCCGCTTTCGCCTGCGCGACGAGCGCGGAGAGAACCTCGGAACCGGCCGGGCCGTAGAGCTCCTCGGCCCGTACGGCTATCTGCCCGTACATCCGGCCGGCGCGCGCGTAGTCCCCGGCGGCCTCGACCGCGGCGGCGGTCGCGAAGAAGTCCCGCAGTCCCTCCTCGCCGCCCTCGTTGCCGAACGGCAGTACGCCCGCGACCTCGACGTAGCGCTGGCGGGCGATGCTGACCAGTTGGTGGGTGGGGCCGAAGTTCTGCTGGGCGGTCCCCAGCATCTGGGAGAACGCGCGCAGCGCGGCCGCGTTGTCGCCGCTCTTCTGCTGCCAGTAGCCCACCTCGCACAGCAGGGTGAGGGCGGTCTCGGTGCGGTTCTCCCGCTCGGCGGCCCGGCGCATCGCCTCGTAGCGGCGCACGGCCTCCTCCGGCCTACCCGACCGGCCGTGCCAGTGGGCGAGTTGGTGCCGGGCCAGTTCGGTGTCCCGGTGGCGCGGTCCCTGGATCCGCTCCCGGTCGGCCAACAGGCGTACGAACAGCTGGACCGCGACCTCGGGGCGACCCGACTCGCCGGTCCAGTGGGCGAGTTGATGTCGTAGCGCCAAGGTCTGGGGGTTCTGCGGTCCCAGCCCGTCCTCCGCCTGCGCGACGAGTCGCCCGTAGTGCTCGGCGGCCTTGCGCGCGTCGCCCTGGCGGCCGGTCAGCTCAGCCGCCTCGCCGCCCTCGCGCAGCGCCTCGACGAGCGCGCGACGGCTCGACGGCGTTCCGTGCCCTCTGCCCAACCACCTCATCGAGTCTCCCCCAACGCCGGATCCGGACGTGCGCCGAGTAGCCAGTATGCGCTACCCAAACGATTGCGCCAATCGTTTGGGCAACCTTGCCCATGGAGTTCCGCTGCCTACCAACCGGCGGCTGCGGACGCCGAGTTACGCCGCTTCGGCAGCCGACGAGGCGGAGTTGCGCCGCGCCGCGCCGCGCCGCTCACCGCAGGCTCGGGCCGATCGGTGTGCCGGTGGAGGTCCGCACCACGAGTTCGGGCGTGAGCGCCTCCGAGGCGACGGGCTCGCCCGCGATACGGCGCAGCAGCAGCCGTACGGCGCGACGCCCCTGTTCGGCCATCGGGGAGTGCACGCTGGTGAGCGGGACGGGCAGTTCGGCGGCGAGAGGGGTGTCGTTGAACCCGGCCAGCGCGAGGTCCTCACCCAGCCGCAGACCCAGGTCGCGGGCGGCGCCCATGGTGCCGATCGCGGCGAGGTCGTTGACGGCGAAGATCGCGGTGGGCCGGTCGGGGAGGCTCAGCAGTTCGACGGCGGCCTGGTGCCCGCCTGCCGTGTCGAAGCGGCAGTGCCGCACCCGGTGGGGAGGCAGCGGCAGGCCCGCCTCGCGGTAGCGGTCGGTGAAGCCGGTGGTGCGGTCGGTGCCGGTGCTGGCGAAGGGTTCACCGGCGACGACGGCCACCCGGCGGTGGCCGAGGGCCAGGAAGTGCTCGGCCACGAGCCTGCCGCCCAGCGGGTCGTCGCAGGTGACCGCCGGAAGGCCGGTGTCCGTGCGGCGGTTGACCAGCACGAAGGGCGTGCCGTCCAGGGCGGGGTCGGCGAGCACGGCCCCGTCCAGGTGTGCGTCGCCGATGACGAGACCGTCCACCCGGCGCCCGAGGACCATACCGATCCGCTCGCGCTGGGTGGCGGGATCGTCATGGGTGTTGGTGACGAAGGTGGAGAGTCCCCGGAGGGTCGCCTCCTCCTCCACGCCCTCGTAGATGGTGGCCACCACGATCTCCGACAGCCGGGGGAACAGCACTCCGACCAGGTTGCTGCGCCGGGTGCGCAGGCTGGTGGCGTGCGGGTTGGGCCGGTAACCGAGTTCGTCGGCCAGTTCCCGGATCCGCCGCGCCGTCTCGCCCGATGCGGCGCGGCCCTGCTCCCCGGACGGGCCGTTGAGGACCCGGGAGACCGTCGAGACGTGCAGCCCGAGCCGGTCCGCGATCCCGCGCAGTGTCACCGGACCGCCGTCGCCCGCCATAGTCGTCTCCCACGTCGCCGTCTCCGAACAGGTCACATTCTCTCGAACGGCGGGCCCTCGGGGGGTTGGCGGGGGCGGGGGGCTGGGCTCCGCGGGCCCGGTGGGCTCGGCAGGCCAGGTGTGGGACCGGTTCCGGGGTCAGCCGCCCGCCGGGACCACGGTGCCGAAGGAGGCGGCGGCGATCCGCTGGACGTAGCGGATCTCGGTGCCGTCGAGGTTCCTGGGGTTGAGGGAGTAGACGATCCTGCGGGAGAGGTCGCGGGTGGCGAACGCGCCGCTGGTGTAGCCGGGGCGGGAGCCCGTCTTGCCCCAGACCACGACACCGTCGGAGGCCTGGACCCGCATCAGGCCCATGGTCATGCAGGCCCGGCCGGCGTCGGCCTCGGTGCGGCACTGGCTGCTCCGGAAACTGGGGACGTCGGGGACCGTGAAGAGCTCGGCCTCCTGGGCCGGTGGCAGGAAGCGGCCACGGAAGAGCGCGGTCATGAAACGGTCCAGGTCGCCGGGGGTGGAGATCATGCCACCCTCGGCCCAGGGCCAGGGGCTCTGTTCGGTGACGTCCACCGGGTGCGTGGTGCCGTCCGCGGACCTCACCGTCAGATAGCCGTGGGAGTGCGGGCCGGGCAGCCGCGGGTCGTCGGCGTCGGGGACGTAGGTGTCGCGCAGGCCGAGCGGCCGGGTTATCCGGGAGCGGACCTCGTCGGCGAAGGTGCGCCCGGTGATCTTCTCGATCAGCACACCGGCGACGTAGTAGTTCTCCCCGTTGTACTGCTGTGCGGTGCCCGGCGTGAACTGCATCGGCTGGCCCGCCATCAGGTCGATCACCCGTTGCGGGGTGAAGCTCTTCAACCGGTTGGCGGCGAACCACTCGGGGCTGCCGTCGCCGAAGTCCGGGGTGTCGGCGCCGCGCGGCAGGCCGCTGGTGTGGTTGAGCAACTGGCCGACCGTGACGGGAGGCAGGCCCTTGGGCAGGACGCCCGGCAGGTACCGCTGGACGGGCGCGTCCAGGTCGATCCGGTGCTCGGCGGCGAGCTGGAGAACGATCGTGGCGGTGAAGACCTTCGAGATACTGCCGATGCGGATGTGCGCGTCGGGCGGCACGCCGCGGCCGGTCTCCAGGTCGCCCACACCCGAGGTGCCCGACCAGTGACCCGCACGACCGGTGATCCGTAGCAGGGCGCCGGTGACGTCAGCGTTCGGCAGGCCGCCGATGGCCGCCTGCAACGCGACCGGGTCCAGGCCGGGCAACGGTGCGGTGGCGGAGGCGCCGGCTGTGTCCGACGGGGCGGCGGAGGCGGGCCGGGCCACCCCCGTGGCCAGGGTGGCCAGCAGGCCGCAGCAGGCCGCCAGGGTGGCCCAACGGCTCCGGCGGGCAAGGTTGTTCACGATGAGGGGCTCCGTACTCGCGAGGGTCGGACCGACGGTCGAGCGGCCCGGCCATCAGTCTCGTCCGCGCCTGCGGTCCGCCCCATCAGGGAACGCCCCTGAGCAGACCCTGATCGGCCCCCGACACCTGATTGCGGGTCAGGTCGTCCAGCCCGGCTCCAGAGCGTCGAGGAGGGCGTGGAAGGCCGCCTCCGCCCGGTCCCAGTGGCCGTCCGCGAGGGGGGCGAGCAGAAGGCCCAGGGAGGCGTCCGTGAGGAGGGTGGCCTGGGTTCGGGAGCGGTGTTCGGACAGGCCCAGGTTGCGCAGGATCGACGTGATCATGTCGGTCCACTCGGTGACGATGTCGCGCATGACGGGACCGTAGCGGTCCGGGTGGAGCACGCTGGCGCTCATCACCTCCAGGTAGAGGGGGAGTGCGGCGCGCACCTCGGGGTCGCCGAAGTCGCGCCACAGCTGCTCCATGAAACGGCGCAGGCCCTGGGCGTCCGCGGGGGTGCCGACGGCGTCCAGCAGGGTGCGGGCGCGCAGGAGAGGGCGGCGGTCGTAGAGCGAGATCGCCTCGGTGATCATGCGTTCCTTGGTGCCGAAGTAGTACAGCAGCATGCGGTCGCTGGTCCCCAGCGCCTGGGCGAGCGGGCGCAGCGAGAGCTCCGCGAGGCCGTTGCGCAGGACGTATGCACGGATGCCGGCGAGGAGGGCCTGCCGTTTGGCCGGGTCGGGCGGGCGGGGCATGCGGGGCTCCTGATGCGAGAGGTGCTGGAGATGTATGAGGTGCTGAAGATGCGTGAGCGCCGGGCAGCATGGGTGACCGATTGGTAACTCTTGGGGGGGTATTTACCGTAGCATCCATTACGTCTATATTTGAATGTAGCGGCCGCTTCACGCACGACGCGTGCCGCCACCACTGGTCTCCCCCAAGGACTGATTCGCCATGACCGCCCAAGCCTTCGACTCTGCTGTCCCCGGGGAGGAGCGACTCGTCCACGGCACCGCTCTTTCCTGGTTCGCCAGGCAGTGGGCTCTGTGGTCGCGCATGCTCGCACCCGTGCGGCCGTTCGACGCGCCCCGGGGCCGGGCCACCGCCTGGGAGGCCTCCTGGCCCCTGGCACGGGAGCTCACCTCGGTGCGCCGGGCCCGGCGGCTGGTGACGGCCCAGTTGAGCGAGTGGGACGTGGGTGACCTCGCGGACGCCGCGGAGCTCCTCGTCAGCGAGCTGGTCACCAATGCCCTGCGCCACACGCGGGGGCCGCTGAGGCTCAACCTCCAGCTGTCCCGGGGCCGGCTGCTGTGCGAGGTCGAGGACACCGAGTCGACCGGCCCGGTACTCGGCGCCGCCGAACCCGACGACGAGGGCGGCCGGGGTACGGAGCTCGTCGACCTTCTCGCGGACGCCTGGGGCAGCACGCGGACGGCCACCGGCAAGACCGTCTGGTTCGAGCTGGGGCCCGTGGACCGGTTCCCGGCGGCTCCGGCGGCCACCTGATCCCTGCCGGCGCGGGGCGGGCGGAGCGGCTGTGTTCCCGCTCAAGCTCCTGCGGTGTCCGGACGGATCGGTGTGCCGTGCTCGCGGAAGTGCACCAGGCGTTGGGTAGGGGCGTCGCTGGGTCTATCGTCGGAATCACGAGGCCAGGGCGAGGAGGACGGTCGGTGATGCCGCAGGACGAGGCCGTGATCGGCTGCATGGGGAAGGTTCTCATCGGAACGCGTGGTACCGGTGGCCCCGGTGAAGTCCTGGTACGGGTCAGGGGCGGTTCGGAGACGTTCCTCGCCTGGTCGGAGGAGCCCCTGCCCGTGGGTGCGACCGTGCTCGTGATCGAATCACGGGGATGCCGAGAGGTCGGCGTCATCGAGTGGGTGGATCCATTGGACGCGCTCGGCGGGGACGCCGCCGAGGCAGGCTGAGGAGTAACAGGGATGTTCGGATACCGCGTTCCCGCTCCCGACGAGGCGATGTTGATCTCGGGGGGCAGGCGGGGACTGGGGGGCGCGCCGTTCCGAGTGGTCACGGGGCACGGGAAGTTCGTGCTGCCGGTCTTCAGGAAGGTCCGGTTCCTGACCCTCTCCATGTGCGAGTCCGAGGTCACCGAGACCTGTGTGACCAGGCAGGGCATCGCGCTGCACGTCCGCGCGGTCATCGCCTTCAAGGTCGGCAACGACCACGAGAGCATCATCAACGCGGGCCAGCGCTTCCTGTCCGACCAGGAGCAGATGTCGGTGCTGACCGGCCGCATCTTCGCCGGCCATCTGCGGGCCATCATCGGCTCGATGACCGTCGAGGAGATCGTCACCGAGCGGCAGAAGCTCGCCGCGGAGGTGCTGGACACCTCGAAGACGGAGATGGCGAAGATCGGCCTGATCGTCGACTCCCTGCAGATCCAGTCCATCGACGACGGCGACACCGGCTACATCGACGCCATGTCCGCGCCGCACAAGGCCGCCATCCAGCGGCAGGCGCAGATCGCCCAGGCGCAGGCCACCCAGGCCGCGGTCGAGGCGGAGCAGGCGGCGGCCCGCAAGCAGGCCGAGTACGCCCGTCAGACCGCCATCGTCAAGGCCGAGTACTCGGCCGAGGTGGACCGCGCCCAGGCGCAGGCCGGGCAGGCCGGGCCGCTGGCGCAGGCGCACGCCCAGCAGGAGGTGCTCGCCGCCCAGACCGAGCTGGCCCAGCGGCAGGCCAAGCTGCGCCAGCAGCAGCTGGTCGCCGAGGTGGTGAAGCCCGCCGAAGCCGAGGCCGAGCGGGTGAGGATCCTCGCGGCGGCCGAGGCGCAGCGGATGAAGATCCAGGCGGAGGCCGCGGCGTCGTACGACCGGGTCGCCCTCGACCGGATGCTGATCGACCAGCTCCCAGGGATCGTCAAGGAGGCCGCGGGCGGTCTCGCCGGCGCCAACGTCAACGTCCTCAACGGCGCGGACGGGCTCGGCGAGATCGCCGCCGGCCTCGTCTCCCAGGGCCTGACGATCCTCGACTCGGTGCGGCAGAACCTGGGCGGCCAGGACTCCGACGGCCGCCGGTCCGAGGACGGCAAGGGCAACGGCGTGCTGCAACTGCCCGGCGGCAAGGGGAAGAAGTCGGACGACGGCCCGGTGGACGTCGACTAGAGGAGCGCACGGGCCGGCCGTCGCTGTCAGCGGTGGCGGACGGCCCCCGTGGCCCGGTACTCCGAGGCGAGCAGGCCGTGGAGGAGATCGTCGGTCCACTCCCCCTTCATCCAGGTGCTCTGGAGAAGGTGGCCCTCACGGCGGAAGCCGACGCGCTCCAGGAGCTTCGCCGAGCGGACGTTGCGGGCGTCGCAGGCGGCCGAGACGCGGTGCAGTCCCTCCTCCAGGAACAGGAATTCCACCACCCGGGTCACCGCCTCGGTGGCGTAGCCGCGTCCCTGGAACGCCGGGTCGAACGTGAAGCCCAGTTCGGCCTGGCGCCCGTCCTCGCCGCGACGCACCCCGACGTCGCCTATCAGCCCGGGTGCGTCCCGCAGTTGGACGGCGTACTGGAACCAGCCCGGGGCCCGGGGATCTCCCGCCGCGAACCGGGCCGCGAGCCGTTCGGCCTCCGCCGACGGCACCGGCGCGGCCCAGGACTGGTAGCGGCTCACGTCCGGGTCCGACCGGTACGCCGCCAGCGCCGGCGCGTCCTGCGGCCCGAACCTCCGCAACCGCAGCCTCGTCGTCTCCATCAGGTCGGTCACGTCCCTCACGTCCCTTCCGTGGTCGTCGTGCATCCCCGGCGCGGCGGCCCGAGGGGCCCGAGCCGCTTTCTTTGCAGACTCCTGACGCCCGGGACCGCATCCGGGCGGGCCCGGCCGGTGTCGTTCCTGTTGGCCGGATTTTTGTCCGGGTCACGTCGAGAATGGAGTGTGCCCATGGACGGCGCCGTTGTAGGGGTCGTACTGGTGGTCGCGGCGGTACTGCTCGTGCTGCGCGGTGGGATGCGCGTGGTCAACCAGGTCGAGCGCGGGGTCGTGTTCCGGTGGGGCAAGGCGCTGCCGGGGTACCGGCAGCCGGGCGTCACCTTCCTCATTCCCTTCGCCGACCGGATGCGCAAGATGAACGTCCAGGTCGTCACCATGCCGGTGCCCACGCAGGAGGGCATCACCAAGGACAACGTGTCGGTGAAGGTGGACGCCGTCGTCTACTTCCGGGTGACCGACCCGGTGCGCGCGGCCATCGAGGTGCAGGACTACGTCTTCGCCGTCGGCCAGGTCGCCCAGTCCTCGCTGCGTTCCATCATCGGCAAGAGCGACCTGGACGACCTGCTGACCGACCGGGAGCGGCTGCACGAGGGGCTGGCCCTGATGATCGACAGCCCGGCCGCGGCCTGGGGCGTCCACATCGACCGCGTCGAGATCAAGGACGTACAGCTGCCGGAGTCGCTGAAGCGGTCCATGTCCCGGCAGGCCGAGGCGGAGCGGGAGCGGCGGGCCCGGGTCATCACGGCGGACGGTGAGTTCCAGGCCGCGCAGCAGCTCGCCAACGCCTCCCGGATCATGTCCGACACCCCGGAGGCGATGCAGCTGCGGCTGCTGCAGACCGTCGTCGAGGTCGCCGCCGAGAAGAACTCCACGCTGGTGATGCCCTTCCCGGTGGAGTTGCTGCGCTACTTCGACCGGGCGGCCAAGCGCCTCGACCAGGAGGTCGAGAAGAACGACCGTGAGCAGGCCGCGCCGGACGACACGCACGGGCGGCACGCGGCGGACGGGCGGGCCGCGCTCAAGGCGGGGATCGAGCAGATCGCCGGTGTCGCCGACAGGTTCGCCCCGGCCGCGGAGATCACGGCCCCGGACATCACGGCCCCGGACATCACGGCCCCGAGGGAGCCGGCACCGGAGCAGTCCGGTGCTGCCGAGCGGCCGTAGCCAGCAGCAGCGTCACGGCGAGCGAGGCGCCCGCCACCAGTGTCATCGCGTCGGCGGGCGAGGTGAGTTGAGCCACCGAGCCCGCCAGCGCCGCGGCCACGCCCTGCATGGTCAGCATGCCCGCCGAGTGCAACCCGAGGGCGTGGCCGCTGAGTTCGTCCGGCGTCAGTTTCATCAGCCGCTCCTGCTGGACCAGGCTCGCGCCGAAGCCGACGGAGGCGACGGCGGCGCAGCCCGCGGCGAGCGCCGGCGCCGGGTGCAGGAAGAAGACCAGGTAGGGCGTGGCCAGGAGCAGCAGGAGCGGGGTCGCGAGACGGGTCCGGACGGCGGGCGGGAGCAGCCGGCCGACGGTCAGGTCACCGGCCAGCATGCCGAGGGCCGCGCAGGCGAAGAGGGTGCCGGCCGACTTCGGGGCGTACGACACGTACAGCGACTCGCAGCCGACCACCAGGCCGTTGGGCAGCCACAGGCCCAGGTAGGTGAGCCGGCGTGGACGGGACGACCACAACAGGGCGTTGGTGCGCCAGGTCGCCGCGACGGAGAGGCGGCCCGCGGCACGGGGCGGGCGGGTGCTCAGGCCGAGGCGGACCACGACGGCGGCCGTCAGGTAGAGGGCGGCGGCGAGCAGCAGGCAGGTGCGCGGGGAGACGGTGGCCAGCAGGGCGCCGCCGGTGGCGTACCCGGCGACCTGCACCAGCCCGCTCATCATGTTGAACAGCGAACGCCCGGGCAGGTAGCCGTCCTTGGTGAGAATCTCGGTGAGCAGCCCCCAGCGGACCCCGCCGCCCAGCGCGGCGACCAGGCCGAGCAGCAGGACGCCGGTGAGCAGCACGGCGGGCGGGAGACCGGGCAGCGCCATGGCCGCGGTGGCCATGGCGAAGGTGAGGGAGATCGCCGCGAGGGTGGTACGGGGTGGCAGCCGGTCGGCGCCGGAGAGCAGGAAGGTCGCGCCGAGCACCTGGGCGAGCGAGGGGCCGAACATGCTGAGGGCGGAGAGCAGCGGGGAGCCGGTGCTGCGGTAGACGAGCGTGCCGAGGGCGAGGCCGCCGACGGTGCCGCCGGCGTTGTGGGCGGCGGAACCGAGGAAGAGGGGGGTGAACTCGGCGGTGCGGAAAAGGGACCGGTAGCCGGTGGGTGCGGTGGGCATGGTCGGGAGTCTCGGGGGAGGGTGCGGCGGGCGTTATTGTTTCGCGTGAGCGCGAAAGGTTCTCGGCGCCCGCGCGGGGCGGCGCGGCCGGGAGCGGCTCCGACACGGGGAGAGGCCTCCATGGGCTGGTGGGAGCTGAACGCGGACACGCTCGCCCGGAGCCGGTTCGTGCTGTCGCCGCTCGCCGAGACCTTCGCGAGCCTCAGGCTGCTGCACGTCCGCGCGCCCGCGCACCCCGGCGAGCGGCGCTGGCTGGACGCGTACCTGCCCGCGTACCGGGCGCGGCTCGCCGCCGACCCCGTCACCGCGCTGCTCGTGCGGGCCGGGCTCGGACGGGAGTGGATCGCCGACTTCCTCACCCCGACACCGCGGGACGGGGAGAGCGCGGAGGCGGGTATCGCACGGGTGGGGGCGGCCCCCGCGGACGCCGCCCGCGCACACCTGCGGGTCTCCCTCGGCGGCCCCCTCCCCGCCGCCCTGGACCGCGACGACCTGCCCGGCCGGGCCGCGGAGCTGCTGACGTGGGTGTGGGAGACGGCCGTACGGCCCGACTGGGACCGTCGGCGGCGGATCCTGGAGGCGGACGTGGTGGCCAGGACCACGCAGGTCAGCCGGGGCGGCTGGGCCGAGGTGCTGGACTCGCTGCGGCCGGGCCGGACCCGCTGGCTGGGCTCCAACCGGCTCCAGGTCAATCTGCACGAGTATCCGCCGCGCGCGATCTCCGGCGCGGATCTCCTGCTCGTCCCGGTGACGCCGAAGTCCGGTTGGGTGTCCTGGGAGGAGCCCGACCGTTACGCCCTGGTCTACTCCTGCGCCGGTGCCCTCGCCGACCCCACCGCGCAGCACGTCCCGGCGGCCCTGACCGCGCTGCTGGGGGCCGCCCGTGCCGGGGTGCTGGTGCTGCTGGGCGCGCCGATGAGCACGACCCAGCTGACCGCGGTGACCGGGCAGGGGCTGGGTTCGGTCGGCCGGCACCTGAGGGTGCTGCTGGACGCGGGGCTGGTGGAGCGGCGGCGGGCCGGGCGGGCGGTGCTGTACTCACGGACGGCGGCGGGGGACGTGCTGGTCGAAGCAGGAACGGGGCCGGAAGGGGGCCGGAACGGGGCCGGGAATCCTGGGCGGTCATCTGACGGAGCTAGCATCCGCACATGACGACTACTGAGAACAACGGGTCCGTGCTCGACGTCGAGATCGGGGCGCTGCAGGGCGGCTCCGCCGACCTGAGCCGCTATGCCGGCCAGGCCGTGCTCATTGTCAACGTGGCCTCCAAGTGCGGTCTGACCCCGCAGTACGGCGGCCTGGAGAAGCTCCAGGAGCAGTACGCGGCGCAGGGCTTCACCGTGCTCGGGGTGCCCTGCAACCAGTTCCTGGGCCAGGAGCCCGGCAGCGCCGAGGAGATCGCGGAGTTCTGCTCGGCGACGTACGGCGTGACCTTCCCGATGACCGAGAAGGTCGAGGTGAACGGGGAGGGCCGGCATCCGCTCTACGACCGCCTGGTCGGGTTCGCCGACGCCGAGGGGCACACCGGTGACATCCGCTGGAACTTCGAGAAGTTCCTGATCGGCCGCGACGGCCAGGTCGTCGCCCGGTTCTCGCCGCAGACCGAGCCGGGGTCGGCGGAGGTGGTGGCGGCGGTGGAGCAGGCCATCGGCTGATCCGGACGGTGCAGCCCGAGCGCCGGTTGGCCGCGCCGCCTCCGGAGAGGATTACCGTGCCCTTCTCCGGACGCGGTTGCGGTGCCCCTCTCCACACACGGTTGCCGCGGCCCCCTTCGGACGCGGTTGCCCCCCGACCCTCTCCCGACGCGGTTGCCCCGCTCCCCTCTCCGGGTCGGGGGGGCGGTTGACCTTGACCCTGGGGTAGGGGGGAGGCTCCTGGGCGTCGGGCGGGAGGGAACCGTCCGGTGACGGAGGATGTGGGCGTGGAGGACGAGGAACTGCTTCCGATCGGCGTGTTCGCCGCCCGCTCCCGGCTCTCGGCGAAGGCCCTGCGGCTGTACGACCGCCTCGGCCTGCTGGCCCCGGCGCACGTCGACGGGGCGACCGGCTACCGCTACTACCGCGCCGGCCAGGTGGAGCGCGCCCGGCTGGTGGCGCTGCTGCGCAGGCTGGACATGCCGCTGGCCGGGATCGCCGAGGTGGTGGCGGCGCCGGACGGGGACACGGCCGCCGGGCTGCTGGCCGCCTACTGGGCGGACGTGGAGCAGCGGTTCGCCGGGCAGCGGACCCTTGCCGCATACCTCCGTGGACAGCTTTCCGGGAGGAGTTCGGAGATGGGTGAGTCGTTCGCGGTGGAGATGGTGGAGGTGCCCGCGCAGGTGGTGATCACCGAGACGCGGCACACGCTGGCGGACGAGCTGCCGGCCTGGATCGGCGCCTCACTGGGGCGCCTTGAGGCGGCGGCCCGCGAGTGCGGGGGTGTGGCCGGGTCGCCGTTCGTCGTGTACCACGCTGAGGTGTCCCTGGAGAGCGACGGCCCGGCCCAGGCCTGTGTCCCGGTGGCGGACGAGGCGGCGGCCCGGACGTGGGCGGAGCGGCACGGGCGGGCCTGGGAGACGGAGGTGCGCGTCGAACCGGCGCGCACGCTGGCGTACACCCGGATCCGCAAGGCGCAGGTGGCCAATCCTCAGATCATGGCGGCCTTCGAGGCGGTGGAGCGGTGGATCGCCGGGCAGGACGGGCTGTCGTACGACGGCCCGTGCCGGGAGATCTACTTCGCGGACTGGGACGCGGCGGGGCCGGAGGACCCGGTGTGCGACGTCGCCTTCCCGGTCCGCCGTTCGGACGGCTGACGGGCACAAGCCGAGCCCCCTCGGCAAGGACGGCGAGCTGGTCGAGAGGGCTCTGTGCGTGACGCTTGTTCGGTTGTCGTAGCCGGATGCGTGAGCGGTGGGTCAGGGAATGCCCCCCTACGCCTTGACCGAGGCCACGAAGGTGTTCCAAGCGGTGGCCGGGAACGCGAGGACCGGGCCCTCCTCGACCTTGGAGTCGCGTACGGCGAGTCCTGCGGTCGTCGGCGACTTGACCTCGACGCACGCCCCGTTCCCTGCGGAATAGGAGGACTTCGTCCACGTCTCCGTGGCGCCCTGAAGCAGTGCCATGTCCACTCCTGTAGCGAGTTGCAGTGGTGCTTGCTGTAGTGCGATTCACGCCAACCTTTCTGACCGGTTGGCGTGATCGACGCTACTAGGCAACTTCCCCACCTGGAGTACCCGTTCACTCGACCGGATGGCATATTCCATTGGAGACTTCCGCTGGAGCGTGTCCTCCGTGTACTATCCGGCGCTCACAGCTCGAGAGGGCTCAACGGGCGTACTCCTTGGCCGCGTCGGCGATGAACTGCCGGGACTGCTCGACGTTCAGCGACTGGGCGCGCAGGTGCTCGTACATCACGGCGTACTTCTGCACGTCGTGGGCCTTCTCCAGGTACAGGTCGCTGGTGACGCCCTCCAGGTAGACGACGCTGGAGTCGGCCGTGTCGGCGAACTCCAGGATCGCGTACTGGCCGGTGACGCCGGGATGGGCGCCGCACTCGAAGGGCAGTACCTGGACGGTGATGTGCGGCTGCTGGGACATCTCGATGAGGTACTCCAGCTGCTCGCGCATCACCAGCCTGTTGCCGACCAGGCGGCGCAGCGCGGCCTCGTCGAGGACCACCCAGAGCCGAAGGGGGTTGCTCTCCGCGGTGATACGTTCCTGTCGCCGCATCCGGACCTGGACGCGCTTCTCGATGTCGGCGGCCGAGGTCTCCGGCAACGCGCCCTGCACCAGCGCCTCGGCGTACGCCCGGGTCTGCAACAGGCCCGTGACCAACTGGGGTTCGTACACCCGCAGCGACTCGGCGTCCGTCTCCAGGCCGATGTAGACGCTGTACGGGATGTCGCCGAACGCGTGCCACCATCCCTGCTGCCGCGAATCCCTGGCCATCTCCATCAGGGACTCGACGACCCGCTGGTCCTCGACCTCGTACACCCCGCACAGGTCGCGGACGTCACGCTGGCTGATGCTCCGGCGCCCGTTCTCCAGCCGGCTGATCTTCGACTGGGAGACGAGCAGCCGCTCGGCGACTTCCTCGGCCGTCATGCCCTTGAGCTCACGGAGCCTGCGCAGCTCCTGGCCCAGCCGGCGCCGCCTGACGGTGGGATTGACATTGGACGCCACGGGACGTGCACCTCCGGCTGCCTGCCTGTAACTACCACTTTGCGTATCTGCTGTTGAGCAGACTGCCACCAAGGTGCTTCCTACCGCTGGGAAACCCCGGATATGCAGCGCGTACGCGTCAGTTCGGGCACGTTCCGGTTGCCCCGGACCCGGATACCGGAGACGGCCGAGCGGGACGGCGGGGCACGCACTGCCGCGTGTGCCTCGCCGCCCCGCTCGGACCAGCGGCTCCCGAACCGGGTCTCAAGGGTGCTGAGGTGGTGCTGAGTTGCTGCCGGTCGCTCAGTGCACCACGGCGCGTGCCATCGCGCCTCGGCGCGGCTGCATCGGAACACCGCGTGCGGGTTCCGGCGCACCGGGCCTGGGGCCCGGACCGGCCGGAGCCGGCGCCTGGTTACGGCGTGGCTGGGCGCCCGCGCCGTTCTGCACGTCCATGACGGCGTGGGCCACGAGCCCACCCATCGGGTCGTGCCGGATCAGATCCCGCAGCCTGGAACGAGAGGACCGCCCCTCGTTGCCCGGATACAGGTGCTTGCCGAGGCCGACCGCGTGGGCCAGGGCGGCGAGCGCCGCGGTCCGCGGGTCCGGCGGTACGCCGGTGCGGATCGCCGAGTCCAGCCGGCCACGGATCTCCCGGGTGACGGCGTTGTCCGTCGCCTGGTAGCGAGTGGTCGGCAGCACCCCGCACATCTGGCCCGCCACGGCGGCGACCATGCCGCACCGTTCGAGATGCGAGAGGTAGACCTGACGGAGCCCCAGGCGGGGTCCGCCGATCCAGTGCACAGCCCGCACGGGAGCGCCACGCCTTCGCAGCAACTCCAACGCGCAGTCCAAAGTCGGATCTCCAGTCGGCCGTGGCTGCACCACGGCGATACGATCCCCGTCTGGGGCTATCCGTCCGGCCAGCGCCAGCTCCACTAGCTGTGCTCCGGCCAGACCGAGGTCGAGCGACTGCGGCTGCGCAGTGGTACCCGTGGCCGGGTCCAGTGCCAGCAGCAGAAGCTCCTCCGGAAGTGTTCTGCGGCTCCTGCCCATCCATGCCTCCCCGCGTGGATGAATGACAGGGTGACCCCTCTCACATTGGTCTGTCGAGGGTGCGTGACCGGTTCGTAAGGGAACCGGTAGGTATGTCGTTCTCGTCTACGCCAGGGGTTAAGCCCGCACACAGGACACTGGTACATGGTTCGGACAGCGCACGGAGACGTGCGAAGCGTGGAGGAGGCATCGGTGGCGGGCGAGTCCCCCGACAGGTCGAAGCAGCGCGAGTCGTCGGCAGAACCGACGTCGGGGAGCGCGGGTTCGGTTCCCGAAGCACGCGATCCGCGGCTGGCGGTGGCCGCCGCGAAGGAGACGGCCGGCGGTGTGGACACCGCCACCCGGGTCTTCTCGGTACGGGACCCGAAGGCGGCCGGGGAGGACGACACGGAGCTCCGCGAGGCGGTGGCGACGTGGGTGCGTACCCCCGACGAGGAACCGGAGGGGTCGGAGGGGTCGGAGGCGGCCACGGAGGGCGCTGAGCGCCCCCAGGAGGGCCGGGAGGCCCCGGAGGCTCCCGGGGCCCCGCAGGACGCCACCGACACCCCTGAGGCGAAGCCTGAGGCGACGGCCGCCCCGAAGGGCGCGGCTGCGCCGGAGGACGCCAAGCCCACGGCCCCGTCGGCGACTTCACCTGCCGACGCGGAGGACACGAAGCCCGCCGACGCCGATCCCGGGTCCGGCGCACAGGCGGACACCGAGCCCGAAGAGGCCGACGCCGAGGATGAGTTCACGCCCGAGGCCGAGCCCGAGGACGCCGAGCCGGCGGCCACGACCGAGTCCGAGGACGCCCGCCCGGCCCGCAAGCCCGAGGCCCAGCCGAAGGCAGCCACCGAAGCCGCCAAGGCCACGCCGGAGGACGCGACCCCCGAAGCCGCAGGCAAGCCGGGCACCGCGCCCGCCGACGCCAAGCCCGAGGACCGGCCCAAGGCCGACGTCGAACCCGAAGACGCCAAGCCCGAGGACCGACCCAAAGCCGACGCCGCGCCCGAAGACACCGAGTCTCAGGACCGGCCCAAGGCCGACACCGAACCCGAAGACGCCAAGCCCGAGGACCGACCCAAAGCCGACGCCGCGCCCGAAGACACCGAGTCTCAGGACCGGCCCAAGGCCGACGTCGAACCCGAAGACGCCAAGCCCGAGGACCGGCCCAAAGCCGACGCCGAACCCGCCGACGCCAAGCCCGAGGACCGGCCCAAAGCCGACGCCGAATCCGCCGACGCCGAGGCTCAGGAGGAGGCCGGGGGTGACGCCGGGGCCGAGGGGCGGTCCGGTGGCGGTGGTGCTGACAACGATGGCCGGGGGCAGGGGAAGAAGGTGGTGGATCAGCCGACCACCACGCTCAAGGCTCCGCGCGCCCAGCAGGTCGACCAGCCCACCACGATGCTCAAGCTGGGCGGCGCCCCCAAGCCCAAGGCCCCCGAGGCCGAGACCGAGACCAAGGCCGAGACCGAGGCCGAGCGCACCAGCAAGTTCGTCGCTCTCAAGTCGGACATAAAGCCGGGTTCGACCCCGTCGGCCAAGCCGGGCGCCAAGCCGCAGGCCACGCCGGGCGCCAAGCCGGAGAGCGGTCCGGAGGGGCGGCCCGAGACCGCGTCCACCACCCGTACCTCGGTCATGCCCCAGGTCGGCCCCGAGCGCACCACCCAGCAGCCGCTCCCCCCGAAGCCCCCGCTGGACCTGCTCGCCGAGCTGACCAACACGCCCCGGCCGCCGGAGACCCCGGTCAGGACCGCCCTGCGCCGGGTCAAGATCTGGACACCCCTGGTCATCCTCCTGCTGATCGTCTTTGCGGTCGTACAGACCCTGCGCCCGCTCCCCCAGCCCACCCTCGACCTCACCGCGAAGGACACGTACACCTTCGACGGCAGCAAGGTGGACATCCCCTGGCCGGCCGACGGACAGGCCGCGCTCGACGTGCAGGGCATCGGCACCTTCGGCTCCTCGGGTGCTCAGAAGCCGGTGCCGATCGCGAGCGTCGCCAAGGTGATGACCGCGTACATCATCCTGCGCGACCACCCCCTGAAGAGCGGCGCGGCGGGCCCGAAGATCAAGATCGACCAGGCCGCCCAGGACCAGGCGAACGCCGGTCAGGAGTCCACCGTCGACGTGACGGCGGGCGACTCGATCACCCAGCGGGAGGCCCTGGAGTCCATCCTGATCGCCTCGGCGAACAACATCGCCCGGCTGCTGGCCCGCTGGGACGCCGGCTCCGAGAAGTCGTTCGTGTCGAAGATGAACGCCACGGCGAAGAAGCTCGGCATGACCAACACGACGTACACGGACCCGTCGGGCCTGACGAACTCCACCGTGTCCACCGCCGTGGACCAGGTGAAGCTGGCGAAGGCGGCGATGGCGAGCGAGCCGGTGTTCCGCGAGGTCGCCGCGATGATGTCGTACGACGACTACAAGGGTGTCAACCACGGCAACTGGAACCAGCTGGTCGGCCAGAACAACGTGGTCGGCATCAAGACCGGCACCACCACCTCCGCCCTCGGCAACCTGGTCTTCGCCGCGAAGAAGGACGTGAACGGCGAGACGCGCACGGTCATCGGCGCGGTGATACGGCAGCCGGCCAACGCCAGCAACGACAACAGCATCCTCAAGGCCGCCCTGAACGCCGGCGACCGGCTGATCCGGGCCGCCCAGGGCGCCCTCAGGTCGGCGACCATCTACAAGAAGGGCGATGTCGTCGGTTACGTGGACGACCGTCTCGGCGGCCGTACCCCGGTGGTGGCGACCAAGGACGTCACCGCCGTCGGCTGGTCCGGGCTGAAGGTGAAGCTGACGTTCGCCGCCGACGACGTCCCGCACACCGCGAAGGCGGGCACCAAGGTCGGCACCCTCACCGTGGGTGACGGCTCCGGTTCCGCCGTCCAGGTTCCGGTCGCCCTGGAGAAGGATCTCGCGGAGCCCGGGTTCGCCGCCAAGCTGACCCGCCTCGGCTGACCCATAACCGGCATTCCGTCACCGCACCCCGCTGATGGCGGCCCACCCCAGGGCCCCGCGGCGGGGTGCGTGCTAGCGTCGCGAATCGGGGCAGGTCGCCGGACGCCGTGACGCGGCCGCGAACTGGACGGGAAGCGGCCGCCAACACCGTGGAACGCGGCCGAGAACAGAAGACGGGACACGGGGAGTGCCTTCAGGTGGCCACAGCGGAGCCGACACGCGCCGACAACGCCGATCCGGGTCCGGTATCCGGCCGGCGAATAGCCCGGACCCCGGCGGACCCGGGCGTCACAGCCGACCCGGCCGGTACGGAGAGTAACAGCCGCACCGCCCGGTTGCTGCGCGCCGCCGAACCCCTGCGCCGGCGGCTGCTGAGCCACCCGGTGCTCTCGATGACCGTCATCGCCGGGATCCTGCACGTCATCTGGTTCTTCACGTTCGCGAACAGCGGCGGGGACCTGGCGGCGCAGGACGCGTGGGCCGAGTTCGTCGGGCGGCACCCGGACTCGGCGTACAACCTCGCCTGGTACGGCGGCATGCACCCGGTCTCGTACAGCGTGGTGTCGCCGTACCTGATGTCGGTGCTGGGCGTCCGTACCACGATGATGATCGCGGGCACGGCCTCGGCCGGTCTGCTGACCCTGCTGCTGATCCGCAGCCGGGCGGTGCGCAACCCGCTGTGGGCGGCGTCCGCCGGGGTCTTCGCGCTGATCTGCAACGCGATCTCCGGGCGGGTCACCTTCGGTCTGGGCACGGTGTTCGCGCTGGGCGCGGTGGGCGCGGTGTTCTGCTGGCCTCACCGCTGGCGTCTCAAGCGGTGGGCGAAGGCGCTGGTCGCGGCGCCGCTGGCCGCGCTCGCCACCATGTCGTCCCCGGTCGCCGGGCTCTTCGTCGGCCTGGTCGCGGTCGCGCTGTTCCTGCAGAAGCGGCGGCCGGGTGCCTGGGCACTCGGTCTGGCGCCCGCGGCCGTGGTGGCGGTGTCCGCCTGGCTGTTCCCGTTCTCCGGCACCCAGCCCATGACCATCGGCTCGGTGATCCTGCCCCTCTCCTACGGCCTGCTGTGCCTGTTCCTCGTCCCCAAGGAGTGGCGGACCGTCCGGCTGACGGCGGCCGTGTACAGCCTCGGGGTGGTGCTGGTGTGGCTGGTCAGCTCGCAGATCGGCTCGAACATCTCGCGGCTGCCGATGCTGTTCGCCGGCGCGACCCTGATCGCCGCCCTCCCGTACACGGTCCCGCGCTCGCGCAAGTACTACGTCACCGTCCTCGCCTTCCTCGGCTTCGTGGGCTGGATCGGCTTCAAGTCGGTCGACGACATCATCCACACCACCCCGGCCGCGTCCTGGGCCCGTGAGCTCGCCCCGCTGGTCCACCAGCTCCAGCAGGTCGGCGCCGAGAAGGGCCGCGTCGAGGTGGTCCCGGCCCGCTCCCACCGGGAGGCGTCCGCGCTCGCGCCGTACGTCAACCTGGCCCGCGGCTGGAACCGGCAGGCCGACATGGAGCGCAACCCGCTCTTCTACGACGACACCCTCAACTCCGCGAACTACCACGAGTGGCTCCAGCGGTGGGCCGTCCACTTCGTGGTCCTACCGAAGGGGGAACCGGACGGTGACGGCGGCGAGCGGGAGCGTGCGCTGGTGCGGCGCGGGATGCCGTACCTGAAGCAGATCTGGGGCGACGCCAACTGGCAGCTGTTCAAGGTGACCGACCCGGTCCCGCTGGCCGAGCCGAACGCGGTGGTGGACAGCGCCGAGCAGGGCGAACTGACCATCGAGGTCCGCAAGGCCGGCCGGATCCTGATCCGGATCCCGTACTCGCCGTGGCTGAGCATCGTCGACGCCAAGGGCAAGAGCCTGAAGGCACCGCAGGAGACCCAGGCGTCCAAGCACCGGGCCGAGGGCACGCCGAAGACGTACGTCAACGTCAACGGCTGCCTCGCGGAGACCCCCGAGGACGCGAAGGGCGACAAGTGGACAGTGCTGCTGGCACCGAAGGCGGGCACGTACCGCCTGGCCGCGCCGTACCAGCTCCCCCGCGGCACACCCTGCCCCGACGAGCTGAAGTGACCGTGGGCCCGGCCACCGGGACGACCGCCGCGGGTTCCCCGTACCCGTCCGTGCCGGGGAACGTCGGCCGACGCGCCCCGGCGGTGCCCGGCCGGCCCGGGGAACAGGCCCCGCAGTCCCGGCTACCGAACTGACCGCAGTTCGTCCACGTACCGGTCCGTGCCCGGGATCGTCGGTACGAACGGGGCGGCGAACTGGACGGTGCCGAGTTCCGTGGCGGCCACCTCGGTGTCCAGGCCCGTGAAGTGCTCCTCCCACACGTCGCGGGGGTCGGCCTCCAGGAACCACAGCAGGGTCAGCCGGGTGTCCACCCCCTCCACCTGCTTCACGTACGTCATCCGGTCGCCGGGCAGCGGGGTCGGCCGGAAGACGGTCACCATGGCGCTCGGCGAACCCGCCAGCCGCTTCGGCAGGTGCCGGCCGCGCAGCCACTCCACCAGTTCCGCCCGCTGCTCGGGCGTCTCGCTGTCGACGACCTCCAGCACCAGTCCGGCGTAGGGGTGGTCGAGGGCGTGGAAGTCGCGCGGTCCGGCGGCGCCGTCGCGGTACACGGTCGCCTCGTGGTCCTGGAACGCCGTGAACACGTGGGTGCGGTCCTGGTAGACCCGGGCGTCCCGGTTCAGCCGCTTGTTGATGGCGACCGTCCACTTCATGTGGTCGGCGTAGCGGCCGTCGGTGATCCAGTAGGTGGAGAGGTAGCAGCCGGCGGTGACGGGCTGGGCGACGGCCGACTTCTCGGGGTAGCGCAGGAGCTGGAGGTCGCGGGGGGCGACCCAGCGGCGGCCGGCGTACATCCAGGGCATGGCCATGGCGCCCGCGTAGTAGTGGTCGTCCTCGTACCAGCGGTTGTAGGCGTACTCGTGCCCGGGGTGCGGCTCGACCATGGTGATGAGGGCATGGCCGGGGCGGACGCCGTACGGCCCGACGGCGGCCAGTTCGGCGTAGACGTCACTGCGGGTGTCGTCGCTCATGCGGTTCCCCTTTCCGGTGGTCGCCCATACTCTGACGCTCCGTCAGATAAAGCGCCAGGGTTCGGGAGGCTTCCATGTCGCTGCTCGCGGGCAAGACCGTCGTCGTCTCGGGAGTCGGCGCCGGGCTCGGGCACCAGGTCGCGGCGGCCGTCGTACGGGACGGCGGGAACGCGGTACTCGGTGCGCGGACCGAGGCGAACCTCGCGAAGAGCGCGGCCGGAATCGATCCGGAGGGCGGCAGGACCGCGTACCGGGCCACCGACATCACCGACGAGGCGCAGTGCGAGGCGCTGGCCGCGCTGGCGCGGGAGCGGTTCGGCGGGATCGATGCGGTGGTGCACGTGGCCGCCTGGGACTCCTACTTCGGCGGGGTCGAGGACGCGGACTTCGCGACCTGGGCCTCGGTCATCGACGTGAACCTGCTGGGCAGCCTGCGGATGACCCGGGCCTGCCTGCCGGGGCTCAAGGAGCGGGGCGGGGCGGTCGTGTTCGTCGGGACGCAGTCGGCGGTCGCCGCGCCCTCGCAGGTGCGGCAGGCCGCGTACGCCGCCTCCAAGGGCGCGCTGACCAGTGCGATGTACTCGCTGGCGCGGGAGCTGGGACCGTACCGGATCCGGGTCAACACGGTGCTGCCGGGCTGGATGTGGGGGCCACCGGTGCAGGCGTACGTGCAGTTCACGGCGCATACGGAGGGGGTGCCCGAGGACGAGGTACTGGGGCGGCTGACCGAGCGGATGGCGCTGCCGGAGCTGGCGACGGACGGGGACGTGGCGGACGCGGCGGTGTTCCTGGCGTCGGACCGGGCGCGGGCCATCACGGGGCAGTCGCTGCTGGTCAACGCGGGGGAGCTGATGCGCTGAGGTCTGTTTCCAGCCATCCCGGTCGTTCATGTACATAAATCAAGGTCAGCTAACCGAACGATTTTACGCCCCCTTGACCATACGCCCGCTTGTCGTGCCCGCGTAAGCGAACCCACGATGAGCGGGCACTTCGCGGCCTTCCCCGTCCTCGCTCCGCTTATGCGAAGTGCCAGCCTGCTGAGCGGAGTTCACAAGGCGGACCCTGGAAGGGGGGCGCATGAACGGGCTCGACTGGGCCGTGCTCATCGGCTACTTCGGCGTGATGGTCGCGATCGGCGTCTGGTCGCACCAACGGGTGGACGACGTCAGCGACTTCTTCACCGCCGGCGGGAAGATGCCCTGGTGGCTGTCCGGCATCTCGCACCACATGTCGGGCTACAGCGCGGTGATGTTCACCGGCTACGCGGGCATCGCCTACACCTACGGCGTGACGTCGTTCGTCACCTGGTCCTTCCCGATCGCGCTCGGGGTCGCGATCGGCTCCCGGCTCTTCGCGCCGCGCGTCAACCGCCTCCGCTCCCGCCTGCACGTGGCGTCCCCGCTCGAATACCTGAAGAACCGCTACGACCTGAAGACCCAGCAGGCCCTCGCCTGGTCCGGGATGCTGCTGAAGATCGTGGACGTGGCCGCGAAGTGGGCGGCCATCGCGACGCTGCTGTCCGTCTTCACCGGCGTCACCCTGAACCAGGGCATCCTCATCACCGGCGCGATCACCGCCGTCTACTGCACGATCGGCGGCCTGTGGGCGGACGCGCTGACCGAACTCGGCCAGTTCGTCATCCAGTTGCTGGCCGGTATCTCGATGTTCGTCGCGGTCGTGCTGAAGCTGAACGACCAGCACATCGGCTTCTTCGACGCCTGGAACCAGCCCGCCCTGCACGGCCACGGCAAGCCGCTGGTCGGGCCGTACGGGACCGTCTTCCTGCTCGCCTTCCTCTTCATCAAGCTCTTCGAGTACAACGGCGGCATGCTCAACCAGGCCCAGCGCTACATGGCCACCAGCGGCCCCCGGGAGGCCGAGCGCGGCGCCCGGCTCTCCGCCGTGCTGTGGCTGGTCTGGCCGGTGGTGCTGTTCTTCCCCATGTGGATGTCGCCGCTGCTGGTGCACGCAAAGAAGCCGGACGGCTCCGACTCCTACGGCCTGATGACCGAACAACTGCTGCCGCACGGCCTGTTGGGCCTGGTCGTCGTCGGGTTCTTCTCGCACACGATGGCCATGTGCTCCTCCGACGCCAACGCCATCGCGGCGGTGTTCACCCGGGACGCGGCACCGGTGCTGTCCCGGCGGGCCCGGGAGTGGGGCCAACGCACCGGGTTGATCGCGGCCCGGGTGACCACGGTGGTCTTCCTCGGCCTGTCGATGACGGTGGCGACCCAGGTCAACTCCCCCACCTTCAAGGACATCATCACGATCGTGATCAAGTGGGTGGCGGGCCTGATGGGCCCGATCGCGATCCCGATGATGCTGGGTCTGCTCCGCCCGTTCCGCCGCTCCGGCCCGACGGCAGCGCTGACCAGCTGGGCGGCGGGCCTGCTGGCCTTCTGGCTGGTCAACTACCCGATCAACTGGAACGTCGACGGCGGGGTCCCCCTCCAGTACCAGGTGTCGGTCCCGCTGGCCGTCTCCCTGGTCCTGTACATCCTCATCGGCTACCTGAAGCCGGAGGACACCCCGGAACGCCTGGCGATCATCGAGAGCGTCAACACGGACGACGACGGCGCGGCGGCGGCACCGGTTCCGGCCCAGGCCGGCGGAGAGGCGACCGTCGCTCCACCATCGTGATTAATCACCCCATATAACTGGTGCGTCGTGACGGGTCGGCGCACCGGCGATCCCTACCGTGGCTGACCTCGCACGGACCACGGAAGGAGTGGGTGTGAAGGCTCGCTTCGGGGTGAGAAGGAGAACGGCGCTCGCGGTCACGGCGGTGGCCGCGATCGTCGTTTCCGCAGTCCCGGTTCCGGCCACCGCCGACGTGGCGGGGCAGTTGGGCAGCCCGGACCACTGGGGCGTCATCACCCGGGACACGATCGGCTCTCCCGTCGCCGACCTGCGGCCCGGCCCGTTCGGCTCGTTCGGCCTGCCGGCGGCGGCCGCGCGACCGCCCTACGGCCGGGGCAGCCTCGGCATCTCGGTGGCGGACCGCGCCACCTCCCTCACGCCGCCCAGCGAGGCCGTCCACTTCGGCGACGAGACCGACTTCTACGGCATCCCGGTGCCGGGGCTGCGCCAGATCGGCTTCCACGTCTTCCAGACCGGCGAGAACATCTCCTACGGCGGCCCCGGGAACATGCCGAACATCAGGTTCGAGATCGACCCGAACCTCGCCGCGGCCCGCGCCACCACCTACTCCTCGATGGTGTGGAACCCGCCGCCCTCCCCGGTGGTGGACCAGTGGAGCCCCTACCTCGACGCCACCAGGACCGGCACCTGGTACCTCACCGGCAGCGCGGGCGCCACGGCCAAGTGCGCCGTGGACCACCCGTGCGGCTTCCACGCCCTGCTGGCCGCGCTGAACGACGGCGGCGCACCACCCGTCGTCTACACCGCCGGGGTGAGCAAGGGCCGCGACTACATGTGGAACGGGGCCGTCGACGGCCTGCGCATCAACGACGTCGTCTACGACTTCGAACCCGACGGGGTCCAGGCCCGCCGCGCCGGCTGAGCGGGTGTCTTGGGGCGGGCACGGTCAGCGCGGGTAGCGCGCGAGCCAGCCCGGGGCCGCTCCGACCGGGCTGTGCAGGGCCGGGCCCTGGGTCATCTCCATCGCGAAGTCGTCGGCGAGTTCGAGGATCGTGGGGCGGCCCTCCAACTCGGCCACCCAGGACGGCGGCAGGGCCGTCTCGCCGTGCAGGGCGCCGAGGAGGCCGCCGGTGAGGGCACCGGCGACGGCGGAGGGCCCGGCCTGGTTGACGGCGAGGCACAGCCCGTGCCGTACGTCCTCGCCGACGAGCGCGCAGTACACGGCGGCGGCGAGCATCCCGTCGGCCGCCCCGTCCCCGGCCAGTTCCTCGACCCGCGCCGGGGACGGCATCCCCTGCCGTACGGCGCCGAGCGCGTGCTGCAGCGCGTCCGACACGGGCTGGTGCCCCGGCCGGACCGCCAGCAGCGCGAGGGCCCGCTGGACGGCCCCGTCGAGCGAGTCGCCCCGCGCCAGC
The DNA here is from genome assembly GCF_055562175.1 of Streptomyces sp. NPDC020958. Classification (NCBI taxonomy): domain Bacteria; kingdom Bacillati; phylum Actinomycetota; class Actinomycetes; order Kitasatosporales; family Streptomycetaceae; genus Streptomyces; species Streptomyces sp. NPDC020958. Next base: position 312,819 of record NZ_JBVHFU010000004.1, read on the forward strand.
GCGTGCACGATCACCGCGTACGCGCCCGCCGACAGACAGGCGGTGGGGTGCCCGTGCGTCTGCGCCGAGCACTCCACGGCCAGCTGTACGACGAGTTGCGGCTCCCACCCCACCAGCAGCCCGAACGGCGCCGACCTGGCGACCGCCTCCGGCCCCATGTCCTCCGGGTTCTTGGGCTCCTCCAGCGTCCCCATCCGCTCGTCCCCCAGCCCGAGCAGCAACGACCGCGTGGGATCCCGCCGGGCGTACAGCCACTCCTCCCGGGCCAGCCACCCGTCGTCCGCACGCCGCTCGTCGGGTCCCCAGTCGCGCTGGGTGGCCGCCCACCGCAGATACGCCCGGTGCAGGTCGGTCGGCGGATGCCAGGCGCCGGTGTCCCTGCGCACCTGGGCCCTTATCAACCCGTCCACGGTGAAGAGGGTGAGCTGCGTGTGATGCGTGACCGTCCCGCGCCGCCCGTACCCGGCCCCGAGATCGACGATCCCCTCAGGTCCGTACGCCCCCTGGATCTCCTCCAGCGTCAGCCCGTCCACGGGCCCGCCGAGCGCGTCCCCGACGGCGGTCCCCAGCAGCGTCCCCCGCACCCTGCTGCGGAAGTCCTGCTGCTCCACACGCCCCCAGACGGCACCCGACGTCGCACTCACCATGACCTCCTCACGGGCACCGTCCGTACATACGAGCGCTGAGCACTGTAATCGACCGGGAACGGTCGGTTCAGGGGCCGGTTGGGTATGCGAGGTGTGGGTTGTGTGCGCCCGGCTGACCGGGTTTCGACCGGGTCGGGAGGCGCGGTGGGGCCGGGGACGGGGCGGCGCTCGTCTTCGTCGACGGTGCGTGGTCGGCGTTCGTCGGGGTCATCCGGGGGTACCGCGGGGTCATCCGGGAGTGGGTCCGCCGCGTACCCGGTCCCGTGCCTCCCGTGCCCAGGTGAAGTCGGGGGCCAGGGCGATGGCCCGGTCGAGGTCGGCCAACGCCTCCTCTTCTCGGCCCAGTTCGTGGAGGGCCACGCCTCGGCCGGCCAGGGCGGACGGGTAGTCGGGCAGCAGGGCGACGGCCCGGGTGAGTTCGGTGACCGCGTCCGTGAAGCGGCCCGCGCGCCGGTAGGCGTCGCCCCGCTCGGAGGCGATCCAGGGTGAGTCGGGGGCGCGCCGGACCGCCTCGTCGAGGTCGGCGAAGGCCTCCGCCCACTCGCCCCGCGCGCCGCGCAGCCGTCCCCTGCGCACCCGCGCCCACAGGTGCCCCGCGTCGATGCCCAGCGCGCGGTCGAAGTCGGCGAGGGCCTCGTCGTACTGCTCCAGTGCGTGCCGGCACACGGCCCGGGAGGCGAGAGTGCTCGCGTCGGCCGGTTCCAGGGCGACGGCCCGGTCCAGCGCGGCCACGGCCTCCTGGAAGCGGCCGGCCAGTCGGAGGGTCTCGCCCCGGGCGGCCAGGAACAGCGCGGTGCCGGGAGCGAGGGCGTCCGCGCGGTCCAGGGCGACGAGGGCCCCGGTGAGGTCGTCCAGGGCCCGGCGGCACAGGGCCCGGCCGTAGTGGGCCATCGGCCGTTCCGGGTCCAGTGCGATCGCCTGGTCGTACTCGGCCAGGGAGCGGGCGGGTTCACCGGCGTTCCACAGTTCCCGGCCCCGGACCACATGGGCCAGCGCCCGGCCGCCGTTGTCCAGTCCGGGCCAGGCGAGCAGCAGGTCCATGGCGCCGGTCACCCCGTCGGCGAGGGCCTCGGCCAGGCGGCGTCCCCAGTCCCGTACGGCCGGGGCGTCGGCGGCGGTGCCCGCTTCCGCCACGGTCGCCGCCCAGCGGCGGCCGACCGCCGGGTCCGCGGCGCAGGCCGCCAGGAAGGTGCCGAGCGCTTGTGCGAGTGCCGTCCCCGGCCGGGCGCACAGGCGGTGGTAGGTCTCCTCGAGCAGCAGCGCGCGCCATGGCTCGTGGTCCCACTCCGCGCCGGGGCGGAGCCCGTGCGCCGTCTCCGCGCGCCAGCCGCCGTAGGCCTCGGCGAGTGCCTCGTGGTCGCGGGTCCAGTCCCGTGGGGAGCGTCGCCGCCGCAGGCGGAGCATCGCGTCGCGGACCAGGTCGTGGTAGGTCAGCCGGTCGGGCCGCTCGGTCACGAACGGCAGGCCGCGCAGCCAGCCGAAGAGCGCGTCGGCCTCCTCGGCGGGGCAGTCGACGGCCGCCCGGAACACGTCCAGGTCGAGGCGCCGGGGCAGCGCGCAGGCGAGTGCCACGGACCGGCGTGCGGGATCCGGTTCCCACTTCAGGAAGCGTTCCACGGCGGTGGCGCTGGGGTCTCCCACGTCGTCGGGGTCGGTGGGGCGCTGTTCGGCCAGGGCGGTGACGAGTACCGGGAGGCCGCCGCTGAGCCGCAGCACCTCCGCGATCACCGGTTCGTCCCGCACCCCCTTGTCCGCGAGCAGCCCCCGCGCCTCCGCCTCCGTGAACGGGCGCAGCGGGACGTCGGCCATGAAGTCGGCGAAACCGCCCCAGCGGGCCGTGTCGAACGGGCGCTGGCCGGAGGTGACCACGACGACGTCGGCGGGCAGGGCGCCGTACCGGTCGGTGGTCATCACGTCGTGCAGCCAGGGGTCGAGGAACGTGCCGGTGCGCTCGTAGGTGTCGAGGAAGAGGACGATCCAGGGGGCGGTGTCGGCGGCCGCGGTCAGTTCCGCCAGCAGTACCGGGGTCAGCACCCGCTCGGGGGACAGGGCCAGCTGGACGTCCTCCTGGCTGCGGAAGCGGGCCCGGATCCGGTCGGCTCCCTGGGCGAGGCGGTCGGTGTCCAGGGCCGCGGCGAAGGCGCCGGCCACCGGGACCATCCCCAGGCCCACCTGGGCCGCCCGGGCCACGGCCAGGCTGCCCGCCGACGGTGCCTCCCGGTCCTGCGGTCCGTCCATCGCGAGGGCGGCCGCCGCCTCGTGCCGCCGCTCGCGGTGCGCGGCCAGCAGCCGGTCCAGTTCCTTGAACCGCCGTCCCTGGGCCGCGAACTGACGCGCCATCGCCGCCATCGTCTCGGGCACGCTGTCCGCACCCTCGTCGACGTAGGCGGTCAGCGCCCCGGCCTCCCGGGCGAGCTGCTCCAACTCCCGCACCAGGAAGGTCTTTCCGACGCCCGCGTCACCGTGCACATGGAACAGGAACCGGTGCCGCTCGTCCTCGGGCGGCAGTTCGAGGTTCCGCCGGAACGCGGCGCGCTCCTCGGCCCGCCCGACGAACCCGGCCCTGCGCCGCCGCCCGATCAGCTCCTGCATCGACGGCCGTGTCGACCCCATCCGCCCTCCACCCCCGCAGCCGGCCCACGCCCAGTCTCGCAGAGGCCGGGGGCGACGTGGGGTGCCGAAGCACCGCTTGTCCGCCCCGGTCAGGGGTGTAATCGGGCGGGGTGGGGAAAGGACGGTGTCATGTCCACCTCCCATGCGCCTCGTGCGCTCTCGCTTGCCGCCGCCGTGCTCACCGGTACGGTCGCGCTCTACATCGCCCTCGTCGCCTTCGGGAACATCACCGACTTCGGCACCAACCAGGCCTTCGTCCAGCATGTGCTGGCCATGGACACCACGTTCAAGGACGACGACCTGATGTGGCGGGCCATCACGGACAAGGGGCTCGAGAACACCGCCTACGTCGCCATCATCGTGTGGGAGACGCTGGCCGCGCTCGTGCTGATCGCCGGGACCGTGCTGTGGTTCCGGCGCGACGACGGCCGCGCGCGGCGCGTCTCCACCTACGGTCTGCTGATGCTCGTCCTGCTCTTCGGCGCCGGGTTCGTCGGGATCGGCGGCGAGTGGTTCTCCATGTGGCAGTCCAAGACCTGGAACGGCCTGGACGCCGCGACCCGGGTCCTGGTCCTGACCGGCCTCGCACTCGTCGTCGTCCAGCTGTCGGGCCGGTCGGCCCCGGAGGACTGAGCCGGCTTACTTCACCACCGTCACCTTGGTGTCCGGTTCCGTGCCGAAGGTCCACAGGGCCGTGCCGTCCGCCTTGCGCATGCGGATGCCGCTGGTCTGCTTGCCGACGGCAGGGGGCGGGGAGGCGCCGTCGACCGCGTTGGAGAAGGCGATCGACAGGCCCGACTTCGCGGCGAAGTAGAGGATGTGCTCGATCTGGACGCCGTCCGAACCGGTCGTGGACGCCAGCGTCTTGGAGATCGTGTAGGTGCCGGGGTCGGGGCTCACCGTCCCCGGCCACACCGTGAACGTCCGGGTCGCCTTGTCGCTCGCGTCGACCAGCCAGACCCGCTTGTCGCCCAGCGCGTAGACGACCCGGCGGCCGGTGCCGGAGGCCGCGGGGACGTCCGGGGCCTTCGCCGGGGCCGGGGACGCGGAGGGATGGACGCCTGCCGACGCGCTCGCCGACGGCCGGACCTTCGCGGCCGTGGGGTGCGGCCCCTTGTCGGCCTGCACGGCGAGGAAGGCGACGGCCACCGTCGCCCCCGCCGTCAGTCCGGTGACCGTGACCCAGGAGGGCAGTAGGGCAGCCACGGGTACGTATCTCCTCCGCTATGAGGCCCCCTGTACAGACGACAGAGGTCGGATCATCGTACCGGGCCGCACCCGGGCACCCGGCCGCTCAGTCCAGCACCGGCAGCAGCTCCGGCAGGTGCCCGTCGGACGCCTCCGCCGCCCGCCGCCGCTCCTCGGACACCTCGCCGTACAGCGTCGTACGCGGCCGTGCCGGACGGCCCGCCGCCTGCGCCACGGCGACCAGGTCGCGTACCGACTTGTACGAGCCGTACGACGACCCCGCCATCCGCGAGATCGTCTCCTCCATGAGGGTGCCGCCGAGGTCGTTGGCGCCCGAGCGGAGCATCTCCGCCGCCCCTTCCGTGCCCAGTTTCACCCAGCTCGTCTGGATGTTCGGGATGTGCGGGTGCAGGAGGAGCCGGGCCATCGCCGTCACCGCGCGGTTGTCGCGCATCGTCGGACCCGGACGGGAGATGCCCGCCAGATAGACCGGGGCGTTGGTGTGGATGAAGGGGAGCGTCACGAACTCCGTGAAACCGCCGGTTCGCTGCTGGATGCGGGCCAGGGTGCGCAGGTGGCCCAGCCAGTGCCGGGGCTGGTCGACATGCCCGTACATCATCGTGGACGAGGACCGGATGCCCACCTCGTGGGCCGTGGTGACGACCTCGATCCAGGTGGCGGTGGGCAGTTTGCCCTTGGTCAGCACCCAGCGAACCTCGTCGTCCAGGATCTCGGCGGCGGTGCCGGGGATGGTGTCCAGGCCCGCCTCCTTGGCCGCCATCAGCCACTCGCGGATCGACAGGCCGGTGCGGGTCGCGCCGTTCACCACCTCCATCGGCGAGAAGGCGTGCACGTGCATGCCGGGGACCCGCTCCTTCACCGCCTTCGCGATGTCGAAGTAGGCCGTGCCCGGCAGGTCGGGGTGGATCCCGCCCTGCATGCAGACCTCCACCGCGCCGACGTCCCACGCCTGTTGCGCCCGGTCGGCGACCTGATCGAGGGAGAGCGTGTACGCGTCGGCGTCGGTGCGACGCTGCGCGAAGGCGCAGAACCGGCAGCCGGTGTAGCAGACGTTGGTGAAGTTGATGTTGCGGGTGACGATGTACGTCACGTCGTCGCCGACGGCCGCCTTCCGGACGTCGTCGGCGATCCGGGTCAGCGCGTCCAGCGCAGGGCCGTCCGCGTGGAGGAGGGCGAGGGCCTCGGCGTCCGTGAGTTTCGTGGGGTCGTCGGCGGCGGTGGCCAGGGCCGCGCGGACGTCGGTGTCGATGCGCTCCGGTGCCATGCCGGGGGCCGCCGCCTCGCGCAGGGCGCCCCAGTCGCCGTACACCTCGTCGAAGTCGTCGCGGCGGTCGGCCGTACGGCCCTCGGTGTCGATGGCGGTGTGCAGGTCGGTGCGGCCGGTGGCGACGAAGACCTCCTCCGGCTCCTGCCACGGATGCCCCTCGACGACCGCGTCCGGCACCGCGAGGCCGGTGGCCGGGTCCGCCAGGGCGGCGATGTGCGGACGCAGCCGCGGGTCCAGCCAGGGCTCGCCGCGGCGGACGAACTCCGGGTACACGCAGAGGCGTTCGCGCAGTTCGAAACCGGCGGCCGCCGACTTCGCGGCCAGTTCCTCGATCCTTGGCCAGGGGCGTTCGGGGTTGACGTGGTCGATGGTGAGCGGGGAGACCCCGCCCCAGTCGTCGATCCCGGCCGCGATCAGCCGCTCGTACTCGCTGTCCACCAGGTTCGGCGGGGCCTGGATGTTGCCGGCCGGACCCATCACCAGCCGCGCCACCGCCACCGCCGCCACCAGCTCGTCCAGTTCGGCGTCCGGCATGCCGCGCATCGCCGTGTCCGGCTTGGCCCGGAAGTTCTGGATGATCAGTTCCTGGACGCCGTGGTACGACCGGGCCACGCGGCGCAGCGCGAAGAGCGACTCGGCGCGCTCCTCGTACGTCTCGCCGATGCCGATCAGGATCCCGGAGGTGAACGGCACGGAGGAGCGGCCCGCGTCCTCCAGGACCCGCAGCCGGACCGCGGGCTCCTTGTCCGGGGAGCCGTGGTGCGGGCCGCCGGGCTCGGACCAGAGCCGGGTCGCGGTCGTCTCCAGCATCATCCCCATCGACGGGGCGACCGGCTTCAGGCGCTGGAAGTCGGTCCAGGACAGCACCCCGGGGTTGAGGTGGGGCAGCAGGCCGGTCTCCTCCAGGATGCGGACGGAGATGGCGCGGACGTAGGCGATGGTGTCGTCGTACCCGTGCGCGTCGAGCCATTCCCGCGCCTCCGGCCACCGCTCCTCCGGCTTGTCGCCGAGGGTGATCAGGGCTTCCTTGCAGCCGAGGGCCGCGCCCTTGCGGGCGACGTCCAGGACCTCGTCCGGGGACATGAACATGCCGTGCCCGGCCCGGCGCAGCTTGCCGGGGACGGTGACGAACGTGCAGTAGTGGCACTTGTCCCGGCACAGGCGGGTGAGGGGGACGAAGACGCTCTTCGAGTACGTGATGACGCCGGGGCGGCCCGCCGCTTCGAGGCCCGCGTCCCGGACCCGGGCGGCGGAGGCGGCGAGGTCGGTCAGGGCCTCGCCGCGCGCCTGGAGAAGTACGGCGGCCTCGGCGACGTCGAGGGCGACGCCGTCCCGGGCGCGTTTGAGGGCGCGACGCATGGAGTTCTCGGTGGGGCCGGTTCCGGAGGTCGCGGAAGTCGTCATTCCTTGAGCATACGTAGGGGCTCCGCGGGTCCGGCGGGGCCGGGGGCGTGCGGTGCGGGGCCGGGTGCGGGTGCGTCGTGGCTGTTCGCGCAGTTCCCCGCGCCCCTGAAGGGGCGCGGGGAACTGCGCGAGGAACCACGACGGACCCGCAGCCGCGACGGCTCCCCAGTCCCCCTCACAGATACTGCGCGCACGCGTCCAGCACTCCCAGCACCTCCCCCTCCCCCGCCGGCGGCAACTGCACCACCACCTCCTCGATGCCCAGCTCCGCGTAGTGCGCCAGCTTCCCCGGCGTCGGGTACACGGCATACGGCACCACCTGGAGCGCCGCCGCGTCCCGCCCCGCGTCCTCCCACACGCCCCGCAGCACCGGCAGCGACTCCGTCAGCCCGCGCCCGCCGATCGGCAGCCACCCGTCCGCGTACTCCGCGATGTGCGCGAACAGCTTCGGCCCCGCCGCCCCGCCGACCAGCGTGCGCGGACCGACCACCGGCCCGCGCGGCTTCTGCACCGGCTTGGGATGGGCGGAGGAGGCCCGTACGCTCCCGAACTCGCCCTCGTACCCGGTCGGTTCCGCCGCCCACAGGGCCCGCATCAGGGCCATCCGGTCCCGGGTCAGCTCCCGCCGCGTCCGCCAGGTCACGCCGTGGTCCGCGGCCTCCTCCACGTTCCAGCCGAAGCCGACGCCCAGGGTGAACCGGCCGCCGGAGAGGTGGTCGAGCGTGGCGATCTGTTTGGCGAGGTCGATCGGGTCGTGCTGGGCGACCAGGGTGATGCCGGTGCCGAGGCCGAGGCGCTCGGTGACGGCGGCGGCCTGGCCGAGGGCGACGAAGGGGTCGAGGGTGCGGCCGTACTCGCGCGGCAGTTCCCCGCCCGCCGGGTACGGGGTGGTCCGCTCGACCGGGATGTGGGTGTGCTCGGGCAGGTACAGACCGGCGAAACCGCGCGCCTCCAGCTCACGGGCGAGGCGGACGGGGGCGATGGTCTCGTCGGTGAGGAAGATCGTGACGGCTATACGCATGCCCCATCTGTACCGGTGGTGGCTCGATCTGTCCATACCGACTGGTCGGCATCAGGCGTCCCACCTGTCACACCGCTGGGCACATGGCATACGGATGCCTGTGGATTCCCTGTCCTTCCGGGGGAGTTCACGTCCGGCGGGGAGAGTGAGCGGCATGTGTGAGGACACGCACGGCATCGGCAGACGCGCGCTGATCGTGACGGGCGCCACCACAGCCCTTACGTTGGGAACCGTGAGCTTCGCAGCGGCGGACGGTCAGCACCAGGAGACCCGCACGGTACGCGGCACGCTGCCACCCGGCTGCCCGGACTTCGTGTACGTGCCGGTCGAAGTACCGCCCGGCGTACGGGAGATCAAGGTCTCCTACACCTACGACAGACCGAGCGTCCCGGCCGGCACCCCGGGCAACGCGCTCGACATCGGCGTCTTCGACCAGCACGGCACCGAGCTGGGCGGCAAGGGCTTCCGGGGCTGGTCCGGCGGCGCCCGCACGGAGTTCTACGTCCGCGCCGACGACGCGACCCCCGGCTACCTCCCCGGCCCGGTGGGCGCCGGTACCTGGCACATCGCGCTGGGCCCCTACACGGTCGCCCCGCAGGGACTGTCGTACGAGCTGACGATCACCCTGACCTACGGGGAACCCGGCACCCCCGTCCGCCCGGTCCACCCGCCGCAGCGGGCCAAGGGGCGCGGCCGGGACTGGTACCGGGGCGACTGCCACCTGCACTCCTGGTACTCCGACGGCCGCCGCACCCCCGCCGAGATCGCCGCCCTCGCCCGGGCCGCCGGCCTGGACTTCATCAACTCCTCCGAGCACAACACGAACGCGGCGCACGCGCACTGGGCCGACCAGGCCGGCGACGACCTGCTGATCATGCTCGGCGAGGAGATCACCACGAGGAACGGCCACGTGGTCGCCCTCGGCACCGACCCGGGCACCTTCGTCGACTGGCGCTACCGGGCCCGGGACAACCGCTTCGGCCACTTCGCCCAGCAGATCCACCGGGCCGGCGGCCTGGTCGTACCCGCGCACCCGCACGCCACGTGCGTGGGCTGCGCCTGGAAGTTCGGGTTCGGGGACGCGGACGCCGTCGAGATCTGGAACGGGCCGTACACCCCCGACGACGAGGTGGCCCTCGCCGCCTGGGACGCCACGCTCGTCGCCTCGGTACGGAACGACCGGCGGTGGCTGCCCGGCATGGGCAACAGCGACGCGCACCGCGACCCGGACGCCGTGGGCTCGCCCCAGACCGTCGTCCTCGCCGACGACCTGAGCCGCGAGGCGATCCAGGAGGGCCTGCGCGCGGGCCGCTCCTACATCGCCGAGTCGAAGAACGTGACGCTGAGCTTCACGGCGACGGGCGGGCGGGGCGAGCGCGCGGGCATCGGCGAACGCCTCGCCGTGGCCGCCGACACCCCGGTCACCGTCCGCCTTGAAGCCTCCGGCGTCCCCCGTTGCACGGTCCGCCTCGTCACCGACGAGGGCGTCCTGCTCACCACCGACCCCTTCCCGGTGACCGGCTCGGGCACGGTCGAATGGGGGACCACGCCCTCCTACGCCGCGTACGTCCGCGCCGAGATCCGCCACGAGACGGCAGCGGGCCCGGTCCCGGGCGCCCTGGCGGCCCTGACGAACCCGATCTTCCTGGGGCGGTGACCTTCAGGAGGGGTTCAGGGGTTCTACGCTGGACCCCTGTCCTCGGTCTCCGGCGGACACGGGGCCGGCCTTTTCGAAGAAGGACTTGCCTTGCCCGCACAACACGACATCGCCGCCGAGACGGAGCTGTGGGACACCTTCGCCGCTTCCGCTTTCAAGGACGACGCGGAGCCGGGCTTCTGCTGGACCCAGTACGCCGGCCACGGCCCCGGCCCCGAACTGCTCGGCGACCCGCGTGCCGTCCTGGAGATCGGGTGCGGCACCGGCCGGGCCCTCGCCCACCTCGCCCAGCGTGGGATCTACGCTCGTGGTGTCGACCTGTCTCCCGTCATGGTCGAGAAGATCACCACCAAGTGGGGCCGCACAGGGGCGGAGTTCGTGTGCTCCGAGGTGCTGGAGTACCTGAGCGCACACGAGGACACGTACGACGCCGTCTACTCGATCTTCGGAGCGGCCTGGTTCACCGATCCGGGTCGCCTCTTCCCTCTCGTCCGCCGGCGGCTCAACCCGGGGGGCGTCTTCGTCTTCTCACAGCCCCCGGCCATCCCCGGCGCCTACGGACCGCAGGGCATGTACAAGGGCGGCTTCGCAGGCAAAGCGATGTTCACCTACCGCTACAGCTACCGTCCGGCCGTCTGGGAGCGCCTGCTCACCCGGGCAGGATTCGCCACGGCCCACGCGGAGGTCCTTGACGCGCCTCACCCTGGACATATCGGAACCCTTTTGGTCCGCGCTGTCGCGACGTGAACCTCGGCCTTCAGGGGCTGTCGCGCTCAGCGGCGGTCGTCCCGTCCGCGCTCGGTGCGCCGCAGTTCGCGCCGCAGCGCGCGTCGCTGCTTTCCCGGCAGGGTGGCGGCCAGCTCGCCCACCGGGGCGACGTCGTGACCTTCGCCGTCCCGGCACCACCACACCGGCGGCCCCGCCGCGTCCGTCGCACCCGGGTACCAGTCGTCGGCGGTCCCCGCGGGACGCGGGTGCATGCCGAGCTTGTGTTCCCCGCAGACCGGCCAGACCTGCCAGAGCAGCTCCACCAGGGTCTCCTGCGCCGCGTCCGCCACCACGGTCAGCACCGTCGCCTCGTCGTCCGGCTCCAGCGGGTCGCCCTCCTCGGGGTCCCACGCGTTCACCTGGTTGCCCTGCCAACGGCCGTCGGGCATCGCCACGTGGACCCGCCCCCTGTCGGTCTCCCCTGGGTCGACCATCAGTACCAACGCGTCCTGCCCCGGCAGGGTCGCCGTCACGTCACGGTTAACCACCGCGAGCGCGGCCTCCAGCTTCGGCCACTCACCGGGCTCGACGGGCCTGGGCTCCGGGAGCCGCGGGCGGTCGCGACCAGGACCGACACGGTGATACGAGAAGTAGCTCACCGGCGCATCGTGCCATCCGCGCCGAAACTCGCGTGCCCCGGTCGCCGCGCCTCCCTACGCTTCCCGTCATGGACAGCGCCCGGGCCGAGGGGCTCGTCAACGTCGTGGATGTCGAGGCGACCTGCTGGGCCGGTGCTCCGCCGCCCGGTGAGGTCAGCGAGATCATCGAGGTCGGGCTGACCGTCGTCGACCTGGTGGCGGGTGAGCGGCTGGCCCGGCACCGGATCCTGGTGCGGCCCGTCCGGTCCACGGTCAGCGTGTTCTGCACCGAGCTGACCGGCCTCACCCAGGCCGAGGTCGCCCGGGGGGTCAGCTTCGCCGAGGCGTGCCGACTGCTGGCGGCCGAGCACCGCGCGGGCGTCCGGCCCTGGGCCAGCTGGGGCGACTACGACCGCCACCAGTTCACCCGGCAGTGCCAGGCCACCCGGACGCCGTACCCCTTCAACCACCGCCACACCAATGCCAAGGCAGCCTTCACCGAGGCGTACAGCCTGCGCAAACGCCCCGGCATGGCCCAGGCCCTGGAGATCGCCGGGCTACCCCTCGAAGGCCGCCATCACCGCGGCGAGGACGACGCCTGGAACATCGCGTCCCTCGTACTTCTCCTCGCCGCGCGCGGCCACTGGCCGGACCTGGCGGAACACCTCGGCTGAGTGGTGTACGTCTACTCCACGGACGGAGGCCGTCACCCGGGGATCTCGCGGCCGGTCGCCGGGTTTCGGGCGATGGCGGCGAGCGCCTCCCGGACCGCTTCCCGCTCCCCCTCCGTCAGGTCCCCGAACGCCTTCCTCGCGGGCTCGGCCTCCTCCAACGGGACTTGGTTCACCCGCCGCCTTCGGCTCGCGCGTCTTCCAAGGCCGTCATGATCTCGGCCGAGTTCCTGATCAGGACCCGGTGCCGGTAGGCCCGGACCACGGCCGCGGCGCCGGTGAAGTCGTCGGTCGGGGAAGCTCCTATGGCGGCCGCCAGCTCCGCTTCGAAGCGCTCGCGATCGCCTGGGAAGCCGTAGCGGCTGAGTGCGCCGCGCAGGTCGTCAACGGTCCGGATCTCCGGGAGGGGCGTCGCTCCGTTTCCCAGCCTGGCACCGGTCACCACGCCGCCGCCGCGGCTCCGCACTCCGCCCACATCACCTTGCCGCCCTTCGACGTGCCCAGTTCACGGAGTACCGACGCGCCCCACCGGTCCGCGCAGGCCCGCACCAGGGGCAGGCCGCGGCCGTGCTCGGCGTCGGGTGGGGGTGGTGGGGCGGGGGCGGTCGAGAAACCGGGCGGGAGGTGGGGGTCCGTGTCCCATACGGTCACGCGGAGGCGGCCGTTGTCGGTCGAGCGGAGCCGGAGCGCGTACGGTCCCTTCGTGTGACAGTGCGCGTTCGCGAGGAGCTCCGCCGCCACCAGCTCCGCGGTCGGGGCCAGCTCCGGGAGCCCGTGCGCGGCGAGGACCAGCCTCAGGGTGCCCCGTGCGATACCCGGTGCGCGTGGATCGTGCGGAAGGTGCAGGGTGTACGCCCAGGACGGGGATACGGTGGCCATGGGAAGTCTCCGGTCACAGAGGGGAGTTCGACAGATGCCTGGTGTCTGTGCCGTGGCGTCCCGCGGTGCGCTTCCAGGCGTGGCGCCCGAGACGAAGACAGGGGCTCCGCAAAGTAGCTTTGCGGGCTTTCGAAGGATCTCGTCCTCATCTCCCTCGTGTGAGTGACAAGCTCGCTGTACGTCCGCTAGGAGGAAGCACTCATGACGCCACGGCCCGCGCCGACGGCCCGACGCGTCCGGCTCGCCACCGAGCTGCGCAAACTCCGTGAGCGGGCGGGCCTGACCTCCACCGAGGCGGCCCAGATGCTCGGTACCAGCTCGGGTCAACTCAGCAATGTGGAGTCGGCCAGGTTCGGAGTGAGCCCTGACCGTGTCCGGGCCATGGCCAACCTCTACTCGTGCACGAACCAGCCCTACGTCGACGCCCTCGCCGACATGGCCGCGGAGAAGACACGCGGCTGGTGGTGGGAGACGTACCGCGAGGTGCTTCCCTCCGGTCTGCTCACCCTCGCCGAACTGGAACACCACGCGACAGCTGTCCGTACCGCCTTCACGGCTCACATCCCGGGCATGCTCCAGACCGCCGAACACGCCCGGGAGATCTTCAGCAAGGCGATCCCGGCTCCCACCCCACCGGAAGTCGAGCACCGCGTCTCACACCGCATCAAGCGCCAGGACGTGGTGTTCCGTGAGCACCCGAATCCGTACAGCACCGTCATCCACGAAGCCGCCCTGCACATGCGGGTGGGCGGCCGGAAAGTGGCCCGCGACCAGCTCAGGCACCTGATCAGCATGAGCCTGCGGGATCACATCACCCTGCGGGTGCTTCCCTTCGACGTCGGAGCCTTCCCGGGATCAGGCCAGTCCATCAACTACTTGTGCGGCCCCGTGGCGGAGCTGGACACCGTACAGCTCGACCAGTTCCACGGTCCCGTACTGCTCGACGCCGAGGCCCACTTGGAGAAGTACCGACGCCTCCTGGACGTCGTCGAAGCCACCGCTCTCAGTCCCGAGAAGTCCCGCGACCTGATCCACGCCATCATCCAGAACATGTGAGGAGCCCGCATGCCCACGCACCCCTGGCGGAAGTCGTCCTACTGCCAAGAAGGAGAGGCCTGCGTCCACATATCCACCACCCCCACCCTCGTCCGCATAGCCGACGCCGACCCGCCCCGGAACGTCCTCACCGTCGGCGCCAAGGCCTTCGGCGGTCTTCTCGACATGCTGAAGTCATCCGCACACGGGATGTGACGGAGTTGTGCGCCCTGTTCCCACCTGCGTCCTCAGCAGCGGCCAAGCCCCCCGGGTCCAGCACGGACACGCCCTGGACTCGTACGTCCAGATCGGCTCCCTGAGCAAGCCGCTCACCGGAACCGTGCTGGCCCGACTGGCCGCGACGGGCGTGCTGCAGTTGGACGCCCCATTGGAGGAGTTCCTCCCGGTACCGCGGGGCACCGGCATCACCCTGAGGCATCTCGCCCAGCACACCTCCGGACTGCCACGGCTGCCCCCACACCTGAAAGGGCGCGACCCCTACGCCGCCTTCGACGACGCCGCCCTGCACGCCGTACTCCACGGACTGGACACCCTCACCACCACCGCCCCCGGCCACACCGAGGAGTACTCCAACCTCGGGTACGCCATCCTCGGAGCCGCGCTCACCTCCGCCACAGGGATGTCCTACCAGGACCTCCTGAACCACTACGTCCTTGCCCCGCTGGACATCACGGAGGTGACCGGCACTCCTCCGCCGGACAGACGCCTGCACAGCCGCGGGCTGTTCGGCCGCCCACGTCGCCCCTGGACCATGACCGGCGCCATCCTGCCCGCCGGAGGCCTCTGGGCCACCCCGCGGGCCGCCGCCGATCTGGTGGTCGCCCTCCTCGTCGACCGGAAACTGGGAGAGCCCGCCCTGTCCTGGCAGAGATCCGGCCCCGTGCTCTGGCACAACGGCGCCACGGGTGACGCCTCCGTTTTCGCCGGCGCCGTGCCGGACGGCAGATGGGTAGTGGTGCACCGGCTCACCGGACAGGCAGACCGCACCGACGAACTGGGCATCGAGGTCCTGCGGCAGGCCGTACCCGGCAACACGGTCGAACTTCAGGACGAGTGAGTCCTGCAAGGCTCCCCACGTCGTCGCCCGGGGCCGCGGCGTCTGCGTGGCCGCGGCCCCGGGACAGGGACAGGGACAGGGACTGGGACTGGGCCCGGTCAGCGGACCGGCAACGACCGGGTGTGTTCGATGCGGACGGCGTCGAGGGCGCGCGGGTCCAGGCCGAGCAGCCGGAGCAGCGTCGGTGCGATCTGCGTGGTCCGCACCGGGGCGTTGACCCGCACGGCGTGCGGGGTGCCGGCGCCGTAGACGACGAGCGGCACGTCGCGGTCGTCGGCGGCTGCTCCGCCGTGCTCGGCGATCTTGCCCTTGCCGCCCGTGTAGACCACGCCGTACCGGGCGATGCCGAACAGGTCGGGCACGCGCGGGTCGCCGGGCCGGGCGTGGAAGTACCGGGCGGCGGCCGCACCGGCGTACACGGTCTTCAGGCCGCTCGCCGTGAACGGCTTGGCGGCTCCGTCGATGCCGTCGCCGGTGCCCGACTGCGCGAGCAGGTAGGCCTTGGCGAACTCGGTGGCGGCCTGGGAACGGTCGCTGAGCCACAGCAGCATGGCGTCGTCGTCCACGGCGTGGGCGACCAGGTCGCCGGCGCCGGGGTGGGCGGCCTTCCAGGCGGCGTTCAGCCCGTCGAGCAGCGGTCCGTCATCGATGCGGGTCAGCGCCTTCGGGTCGGTGGGCGACTGGCCGTGCTTGGCGGACAGGATGACGGTCGTGCTGCCGTCCAGGCCCCGCTCGTGGATCTCGGCGAGGAACGCCCCGACCTCCCGGTCGACGAAGGCGAGGTTCTTCGCGAGCAGCGGGCCGGGGGTGCCGGGCGTGGTGTAACCGCCCGTCAGGCCGTCGGAGGACGGCAGCTTCTGGGCGGTGGACACGGACTGGAAGTTCATCCCGAAGACCGCCGGGACGCCGGTGCGGTGGGCACCGCTGTGGTCGTGGCCGTCGATCTCGTTGAGGACGGCCTTCACCTTGTAGGCGTCGTACTGCTCGGTGG
Organism: Streptomyces sp. NPDC020958; assembly: GCF_055562175.1. Classification (NCBI taxonomy): domain Bacteria; kingdom Bacillati; phylum Actinomycetota; class Actinomycetes; order Kitasatosporales; family Streptomycetaceae; genus Streptomyces; species Streptomyces sp. NPDC020958. The sequence goes on from NZ_JBVHFU010000004.1 coordinate 328,637, forward strand.
CCGCGTTGTCCTTCGTCCAGTCCTGGCCGGCCGGGTAGCCGATGGCCTGGCTGTTGATCTCGGGCGCGAACAGGTCCTGGATGCCCTTGCCGGACGGCCCGTCGAGGATCTCGTAGGCGACGTGCTTGTCCGACCACGCGGTGCGCAGCCCCGCCTCGCGGGCCACGTCGAAGACCGTGTTCACCTTGAGGTAGGAGTGCGGGTAGACCGGCTTGCAGGTCTTCGGGTCGACGGGCAGCTTCGCCGGGTCGATGAGGCGGGCGGCGTCACCGGTCATGTTCAGGATGCCGCCGGGGAGCCCGGACAGGCCCTGGCCCGCGTCGAGGGAGTTCGGGTTCTTGTCGAGGTCCTCCGTGAGGTCGACCTCGGCGCCCGGCTTGACGCCCGCACAGTGGGTGGTGCCGGCCGGGAGCAGGGCGTTGCTGTAGGTGTCGTCGTAGTAGACGCCCGTGACGCCCGGGTCGCCGCCGGTCAGCTGGCCCACCATGCCGGGGAAGGAGTCGGAGGGGACGGTGGTTCTGGCGTGGGTGTACTCCACGCCGCCGCCGGCCAGCCGGGCGAGCGCGGAACGCGGGTGCCGGGCCACGTACCAGGCCAGGTCGGACTGGTGCAGGCCGTCCACCGACAGCAGCAGCACGTGCCGGGAGCGGGACGCCGGGGAGGCCGCGGCGGGATCCGCTGTCGCGGCGGTCAGGCCGCCGACGGCGGCGAGCGCGGCGGCGGCGGCCGCGACAGGACGGAGGGGGTGTCGGAACACGGTGGTTCTCCTCGAAACTGTGCGGAGCTTGGGATCCTGCGGGGGGCGCACCGACATTCGAGAAGGAGAACGTGTACGGAACCGGGCCTGCGTGCCCGATTCTGTCAAAGAACGTCATGTCGGCGCGCAAAGCCGACCGGCTCACCAACCTGTAGACAGAGGAACGATGTCCGACCGCAGATTCCGGATCACCACCGCCTTCCAGCGGCACGTCGCCAACCCGCTGACCCGGCTCATGCCCTTCCAGACCCTGCTGGAGACCACCGGGCGGGTGTCCGGGCAGGCCCGGCGGACCCCGCTCGGCGGGCGGCGGGTCGGGGACAGCTTCTGGCTGGTGTCGGAGTTCGGGACGAAGTCGCAGTACGTGCAGAACATCCAGGCCGATCCGCGGGTACGGGTGCGGATCGGCGGGCGGTGGCACCACGGCACCGCCCACCTGCTGCCCGACGACGACCCGGTCGCCCGGCTGCGCACCCTGCCCAAGGGCAACAGCATGGCCGTGAAGGCCCTGGGCACGCGGCTCCTGACGATCCGGGTCGATCTCACCGACTAGGACGACCGGGGCGGCCCCTGGTTCAGCTGGCGGCCTTGTAGAACGCGTACGTCGCCGCGTACGGCACCGAGATCTGGTCCGTGCCGGTGCAGGCCGCCGCCGGGGCCACGCCGCCCTCCGTGTCGAGGCGCTGGACGTAGGTGACGCCCTCGAACGTGCCGGCGCCGCGGGTGGCCGTGGCCTTCAGGAGCAGCTCGGGGACGGCGCCGTCCTTGGGGGAGTTGGCGATCGCCGAGGCGTTGACCGCGCTGCCGTCGACGGTGGAGACCCAGACCGGGCCACGGGAGTGCAGGGCGACCGGGCGGTGGGCGCGGTCGCGCTTGTCGGAGAGGGTGGCGGCGGGCTCCAGGAGCTTCCAGGCGCCGTCGGTGCAGGTGTAGGTCTGCACGCCGTGCGCGGCGTAGACGCCGGTCAGCTTGTTGCCGTCGGGCACTGCGAGGGCGGCGGGGGCGTGGACGGCCGGGAGGTGGGCGGGCCGGGCGGAGTAGGCCTGGACGGCGGACGTCCCCAGCGCGGTGACGGCCGCGGTGGCGGCGACGGCCGTGGTGGTCAGAGCGATTCTCTTGGCGAGCTTCATGGCGTGGTCTCCGGAAAATTCCGTGCGTGTGCGTGCGGGGAAGAGGGACGGCCGGACGTCGATCAATCGGAAACCGGCCGTCCCCCCTTGTGCCCCGGACGCTACGGACCCGCTCCGTCCTGTGCGGCCACTTTCACGATCTCTGCCCGCCGAGGACACCTCCCCGAGCCCGAAGGGGCAGGTGACCGGCCGGTAACACCTCATCCGGGCCAGACGATCGCCTGCACCTCGCTGTAGGCGTGCAGCGCGTACGAGCCCACGTCCCGGCCCACCCCGCTCTTCTTGAACCCGCCGAACGGCGCCTCCATGTTCCGGCCCACCGTGTTGATCCCGACCCCGCCCGCCCGCAGCCGCCGCGCCACCCGGAAGGCCCGCGCCACGTCCCCCGACCAGACGTAGTCGATGAGGCCGTAGTCGGAGTCGTTGGCGAGGGCGATGCCCTCCTCCTCGTCGTCGAAGGGGACCACGGAGACGACCGGGCCGAAGATCTCCTCACGGGCCGCCCGCATGTCGTTGGTGCAGTCGGCGAGGAGGGTGGGGGCGACGTAGAACCCGCGTTCCAGCGAGGGGCGTTCGCCACCGGCCACCACCGTCGCCCCTTCCTTGCGGGCGAGTTCGACGTACGACTCGACGCGCGCCCGGTGCTCGGCGGTGATCACCGGTCCCACCACGGTGCCGGGTCGCGCGGGGTCCCCGACCGGCAACCGGCGCGCGTACGCCGCCAGTTCGGCCACCAGCCGGTCGTACAGCCCGCGTTGCACCAGCACCCGCGTCGGCGCGGTGCAGATCTGTCCGCTGTAGAAGGAGTAGGTGGTGCCGATCCCGGCGACGGCCGAGCCGACGTCCGCGTCGTCGAAGACCACCGCCGCGCCCTTGCCGCCCAGCTCCATCAGCTGCCGTTTCATGTCCCGCCCGCACACCTCGGCGATGCGCTGCCCGACGGCCGTGGACCCGGTGAAGCTGACCATGTCGACGTCCGGGGAGGCGACGGCCGCCTCGCCGACCCCGGTGGACCGCCCGGAGACCACGTTCAGCACGCCCGGCGGGGCACCCGCCGCCTCCAGCGCCTCCGCCATCCGGTAGACGGACAGGGGGTCCTGCGGGGCCGGCTTCACCACCACCGTGTTGCCCATCGCCAGCGCCGGCGCGACCTTCCCCGCCGGATTGGCCCACGGGTTGTTGTACGACGTGATGCAGCTGACCACGCCGACCGGCTGCCGTACGGCCAGCGCGCCCATCACCCCGGCCTTCCCCATCGGCCCGGCCTCGTTGATCTGCGGTGCGATCGCCCACTCGGCGGGCTCCACGGTGGCGTACCGCCGGAACCGGGCCGCGGCCACCCCCACCTGCATCGCCCGCGCCGTCCCGGTGGTCGCCCCGGTCTCCGCCCGCGCCAGCTCCGTGTACGGCCCCAGCCGCCCCCGGACGATGTCGGCGGCCCGGCCCAGCACCGCCGCCCGCTCCCCCGCCGGCGTCCGCGACCACGCCCCGAACGCCTCCCGGGCCGCCGCGCAGGCCGCCAGCACCTGCTCCTCGGAGGCCTCGGGAGCCCAGCCGACGGTCTCCTCGGTCGCCGGGTCGACGACCGGGTAGTGCCCGGCGTCCGGCTCCACCCAGGCGCCCCCGACGAACAGCCGCTGCCCCTCGGCCGCCGTGCTCACCGAGTGCTCACCGTCCTGGTGTCCCGCCCGGACCGCAGCACCCTCCCCGGCACGGCACCGCTCACCACGTCGTCGCGGATGGCCTCGACGCCGTTGACCCACACCGCCCGCACCCCGATCGCCCTGGAGTCCAGGCGCGGGCTGTCCCCCGGCAGGTCGTGCACCAGGGTGGCCTGTCCCGCGGCGATCCGCTCCGGGTCGAAGAGCACCAGGTCCGCGTGCCAGCCCTCGGTGATCCGCCCGCGTTCGCGCAGCCCGAAGAGCCGGGCGGGGTCGTCGGTCAGCATCTTCACGGCCTGTTCGAGACCGAGCAGCTTCCGGCCGCGCAGACAGTCCCCGAGGAACCGGGTGGTGTACGGCGCCCCGCACATCCGGTCCAGATGGGCCCCGGCGTCGGACCCGCCGAGCAGGACGTCCTCGTGCTGCCAGGTCTCGGCGCGCAGCGCCCAGGAGGCGGGGTCGTTGTCGGTGGGCATGGGCCACAGGACGGTCCGCAGGTCGTCGGCGGCACAGATCTCGACCAGGGTGTGGAAGGGTTCCTGGCCGCGTTCCCGCGCGATGTCCCCCACCACCCGGCCGGTGAGCCCGGCGTTCGCCTCGCTGTAGGTGTCCCCGATGACGTACCGCCCGAAGTTCGCGAGCCGCCGGAACACCCCGGCCTCCTTGGACCCGGCCCGCTCCAGCATTTCCGCGCGCACCGCGGGATCCCGCAGCTTCTCGATCCGTGCCGGGACCGGCAGCCCCAGGATCGGGCCCCAGCCGGGGATGAGGTTCAGCGCGCAGAAGGTCCCCAGCGACATGTTCATCGGCGTGAGGATGGGCATGGTCAGCGCCACCACCCTGCCGCCCGCCTTCCGTGCCCGCTCACTGGCCCGGAGCTGCCGGGGCACCCGTTCCGGCACGGACGCGTCCACCGTCAGCACGTTCCAGTTCAGGGGCCGCCCGGCCACCGCGCTCATCTCGGCGAACAACTCGATCTCGGCATCGCTGAACTGGTCCAGGCACCCGGCGACGATCGCCTCTATCTGCGTCCCCTCGTGCTCCCCCACCGCCTTGGCGAGGGCCAGCAGTTCGGCGGGGCGGGCGTGCCGGGAGGCGACGGGCTGCCCGTCCCCGTCGGAGTGGGTGCTGGACTGGGTGGTGGAGAAACCCCACGCTCCCGCGTCCATCGCCTCGTGCGACAGCCGTACGATCTCGGCCAGTTGCTCCGCGCTGGGCTGGCCGCCGACCGCCTCGGGACCCATCACGTACCGCCGCAGCGCACAGTGCCCCACCATGAAACCGGCGTTGACGGCGATCCGCCCTTCGAGCGCGTCCAGGTACTCCCCGAAGGAGTTCCAGCTCCAGGGCGCCCCCTCCTCCAGCGCGACCAGGGACATGCCCTCGACCTTGGACATCATGCGCCGGGTGTAGTCGGCGTCGGCGGGGCGGGCCGGGTTCAGCGGCGCGAGGGTGAACCCGCAGTTCCCGGCGGCGACCGTGGTCACCCCGTGGTTGAGGGAGGGCGTCGCGTACGGGTCCCAGAACAGCTGCGCGTCGTAGTGCGTGTGCGGATCGACGAACCCGGGGGCGAGGACGAGCCCCGTGGCGTCCTCGACCGTCCGGGATTCCTCGGTGACGGTTCCGATGGCGGCGATCCGGCCGTCGCGTATGCCGACGTCGGCGGTGAAAGCGGGAGCGCCGGTCCCGTCGACAACGGACGCACCTTTGATGAGGTGATCAAGCATGGGGCTCCCTTTGAAACTCCGGTACTGAAAAGGGGCGCGGGGAACTGCGCGACCAGCCACAACGCACCCGCACCCGCCAACGCACGCTCAAGCCCCTTGACGGAACCGCGTGGTCCGGTGCACCGGATCCGTGTCGATCTTCGGGATCACGTGCTCCCCGATCAGCCGGATCGTCTGGAGCGTCTCCTCCTTCGGCACCCCCACCGGCAACCCGAAGCTCAACTGGTCGGCCCCGGCCTGCTCCCACCGCTTGCACTGCCGCAGCACCTCGTCGGGGTCGCCGCAGATCAGCAACTCCTCCTCGACCAGCAGCTCCACGAACTCCGGGGTGTACTCGGGCAGCGTCTCCGGCCACTCCGGGAACCCCTCGGGCCGCGGGAACGTGTCGTGGTACCGGAACACCAGCGAGGGCAGGTAGTGGAGCCCCCCGGACGCCGCGATCCGGATCGCCTCGTCGTGCGTGGGCGCGCAGATCGCGGTCGTCGTCACCATCACGTTGTCGTTGACGAAGTCCCCCACCGGCTCGGCGTTCACGATCGCCGTCTTGTACTGCTCCAGCACCCACTCCATGTCGGAGACCTTCTGGATGCTGAACCCGAGCACCCCCAGCCCCTTCTTCGCGGCCATGCCGTACGACGGCGGGGACCCGGCCGCGTACCACATCGCCGGGTGGGACTTCCCGTACGGCTTGGGCAGCACCTTGCGCGGCGGCAGCTGCCAGTGCTTGCCCTGGAAGCCGGGGTACTCGTCCTGGAGCCACATCTTGGGGAACTCGGCGATCGTCTCCTCCCAGATCTCCTTGGTGTAGTTCATGTCGGTGACGCCCGGTATGAACCCGAGGATCTCGTGGGAGCCGGCGCCGCGTCCGCTGCCGAACTCGAAGCGGTTGCCGGTGAGGTGGTCGAGCATGGCGACCTTCTCGGCGACCTTCACGGGGTGGTTGACCTGGGCGAGGGGGTTGAAGATCCCGGAGCCGAGGTGGATCCGCTCGGTGGCGTGGGCCAGGTACCCCAGGTACACGTCGTTCGCGGACAGGTGCGAGTACTCCTCCAGGAAGTGGTGTTCGGAGGCCCAGGCGTACTTGAAGCCGGACTTGTCCGCCTGGATGACGTACTCGGTCTCCTCCATCAGTGCCTTGTGCTCGGCCAGCGGGTCGGTCTCGGCTCGCTTGCCCACGTATCCCTGTACAAAGAGCCCGAATTCCAAGGCGGTTCACCGTCCCCAGTTCAGGTGGTCCCTATGAGTCCTACGACTTTCTGACGTTGCGTCAGAAACGTCAATAGCTGACAGTACGTCAGATGACGCTGACCCCGGCCAGCCATCCCCCGTCGATCACGAACGGCTGCCCGGTGATGTACGACGAGTCGTCCGAGGTCAGGAACAGTGCCAGCCGGGCCACCTCCTCGGCCCGCCCGATCCGCCCCAGCGGCACGAGCTTGCGGTACAGCTCGTCCAGGGCCCGGCTCATCTCCGTCGGGTCCGCGTCCGGGTCCAGCCGCGCCGGGTTGGACATCGGGGTGTCGATGGCGCCGGGGCAGATCGCGTTGACGCGGATCCCCCGGTCGGCGAGTTCCAGGGCGGCGACCCGGGTGAGGCCGAGCACCGCGTGCTTGGTCGCCGCGTACGTGCCCACCGCCGCCATCCCGGTCAGCGCGGTGTAGGACGCGGTGTTGACGATGGTCCCGCCGTCGGCCAGCTCCGGCGCCACCGTCTTCATGCCGAGGAAGCAGCCGACCTGGTTGACCTGCACGACCTGCATGAACTCGTCGAGGGGCGTGTCCACGAGGGCGTTGAAGCGCAGGATGCCCGCGTTGTTCACCAGCCCGTCGAGACGGCCGTACGCCTTCTTCGCGGCGGCGACGGCGGCCTGCCACTCCTGCTCCACACCGACGTCGAGGTGGACGTAGGCCGCCCCGATCTCCTTGGCGAGCGCCTCGCCCTGGTCGTCCAGCACGTCGGCCACGACCACCCGCGCGCCCTCCGCCACGAAGAGCCGCGCCTCCTGCTCACCCTGTCCGCGCGCCGCCCCGGTGACGATGACGACCCGCCCGTCCAGCTTGCCCATGCCCTGCACTCCTCAGGTCAGGTGGGGCGCGACCTCGGCCCCGAACGCGGTGATCTGGTCGACGAGTTCGGTGCGGCCCCGGCTGCGGAACCGCACCTGGATCTGGTCCACGCCCATCGCGCCGTACGCCCGCAGCGACTCGGCGAGGGACTCGGGGGCGCCGCTGAGGGTGCGGCGGCCGACGTCCCAGCCGGGCGTGCCGACGTACAGCGGCTCGGTGATCGCGCCGACCGTCAGCGGCCCGGTCGCTCCGGCCTCCTCGCGCAGCCGCCGCAGCCGGTCGATCTGGGCCGGGAGACGGTCCCTCGGGTCGCCCTGCGGCAGCCAGCCGTCGCCCTTGAGCGCGGCCCGCCGCACGGCCGCCGGCGAGGACCCGCCGACCCACACCGGGATCCGCCGCTGGGCGGGGCGGGGTCGCTGGCCGAGTTCCTCGAAGTCGTAGAACTTCCCGTGGTGGACCGGGAACTCGTCCGCCCCCAGCGCCGCCCGCAGCGCGTCGATCGTCTCGTCGAGCACCGCGCCCCGCCGCCGGAAGTCCACCCCGAGCACCTCGAACTCCTCCCGTACGTGCCCGGCCCCGACCCCGAGGATCAGCCGGCCGCCGGAGAGGTGGTCGAGGGTCGCGTACTGCTTGGCGGAGAGCAGGGGGTGGCGCAGCGCGACGACGGCGACATGGCTGAGCAGGCGGACCCGCTCGGTCACGGCGGCGAGGTGGGCGAGGGTGGCGACGGGGTCGTACCAGACCGTGCTCATCGCGGGGGCCAGCCGGCGCGGGATCGCCACGTGGTCGCAGACGGCGAGGTAGGCGAAGCCGGCCCGGTCCACGGCCCGCGCGATCTCGACGAGGTCGGCGGCGCCCGCCCCGGCCTCCCAGCGCTCCGCGTACATCGTGGACTGGGACTGGACCGGGAGCTGGATGCCGTAGTCGGTCACCGCGGACCGCCCCAGAGACCCTCCGGGGTGAGTCCCAGCAGGTCGATGGCGTTGCCGCGGACGATCCGCTCCACCACGTCCGGTGCGAGGTGGCCCATCTGCGCCTCGCCGACCTCCCTCGACTTCGGCCAGGTGGAGTCGGAGTGCGGGTAGTCGGTCTCGTAGAGGACGTTGCCGAGGCCGATCGCGTCGAGGTTCCGCAGGCCGAAGGCGTCGTCGAAGAAGCAGCCGTAGACGTGGTCGGCGAAGAGTTCGGAGGGCGGCCGGGTGACCTTGTCGGCGACCCCGCCCCAGGCCCGGTTCTCCTCCCAGACGACGTCGGCGCGTTCCAGGATGTAGGGGATCCAGCCGATCTGGCCCTCGGCGTACATCACCTTCAGGTGGGGGAAGCGTTCGAACTTGCCGCTCATCAGCCAGTCGACCATCGAGAAGCAGCAGTTCGCGAAGGTGATGGTGGAGCCGACGGCGGGCGGGGCGTCCTCGGACGTGGAGGGCATCCTGCTGCTGGAGCCGATGTGCATGGCGACGACCGTGCCGGTCTCGTCGCAGGCGGCGAGGAAGGGGTCCCAGGCGTCGGTGTGGACGGAGGGCAGCCCGAGGTGCGGGGGTATCTCGGAGAAGGCGACGGCGCGGACCCCGCGGGCCGCGTTGCGGCGGACCTCGGCGGCGGCCAGCTCGGCGTCCCAGAGGGGGATGAGGATCAGGGGGATCAGACGGCCCCGGGCGAGCGGGCCGCACCACTCCTCCACCATCCAGTCGTTGTAGGCCCGCACGCACAGCAGCGCCAGCTCGCGGTCGGCGGCCTCGGTGAAGGTCTGCCCGCAGAAGCGCGGGAAGGTGGGGAAGCAGAGGGCGGACTGGACGTGGTTGACGTCCATGTCGGCGAGTCGCTGCGGCACGTCGTAGGAGCCCGCGCGCATCTGCTCGTACGTGATCACTTCGAGCTTGATCTCGTCGCGGGAGTAGCCGACGGCGGTGTCGAGGCGGGTGAGGGGGCGGTGCAGGTCCTCGTAGATCCACCAGTCGCCGACCGGGCCGTCCTCGCCCGGCGCGCCCATCACGGGCTTGAACCGGCCGCCGAGGAAGCTCATCTCCCGCAGCGGGGCGCGGACGATGCGCGGCCCGGTGTCCAGGTACTTCTTCGGGAGGCGGGACTGCCAGACGTCCGGCGGCTCCACGGTGTGGTCGTCGACGGAGATGATCAGCGGAAGGGTGCCGTCCTGGATGTCGTCACTGTCCATGGCGCTCACGGTAGCGCCGATCTGACGAACCGTCAGCTCTTGTGATGACGGTTCGTCAGCGGTGCGCGGCGGCGCGCCGGCCGCTCCGGGGAGAATCGTTCTGCCAGGGAACCGGCCCGCTCGCGGGGCTCGTCGTCACGTGAAGACTCTGTGGACCACCGCGTGTCGCCCTGTGATCGGCGTCTCGCCCGGCTGACGCAACCCGGCTGAACAAGGCAAACTGACGGGGTGAGTCGGGTGTCTAGGGGGACGGGCATGGACGGTGGACCGCGGGTACCGGAGCAGCGGCGCCCCTCCTCCGCGGCGGAGGCGGCGGCGTTGCGCTTCAGCGTGCTCGGTCCGGTGCGCGCCTGGCGTGCGGAGGAGCCGCTCCACACCGGCTCCCCGCAGCAACGCGCGCTGCTCGCCGCCCTGTTGCTGCGCGAGGGCCGGACGGCCACCGCGGCCGAGCTGATCGACGCGCTGTGGGGTCCCGAGCCGCCCTCGCAGGCGCTGGCGGCGGTCCGCACGTACGCCTCCCGGCTCCGCAAGATCCTGGACCCCGGGGTCCTGGTCAGCGAGTCCGGCGGGTACGCGGTGCGCGGGCTCGGCGAGGGCGCCCTGGACCTGGCCGCCGTGCAGGACCTGGCGGCGGAGGCGGAGAAGGCGAAGAGCGCCGGGGACCTGCGCCGGGCCCGGGACGTCCTGAACCGGGCGCTGGCCCGGTGGGACGGCGAACCGCTGGCGGGCGTCCCCGGCCCGTACGCCGACGCCCAGCGGGCCCGCCTGGAGGAGTGGCGCCTGCAACTGCTGGAGTCACGCCTGGAGATGGACCTGGAACAGGGCTGCCACGCGGAGACGGTGTCGGAGCTGACGGCGCTGACCGCCGCGCACCCGCTCCGCGAGCGGCTCCGTGAACTCCTCATGCTCGCCTTGTACCGCAGCGGCCGGCAGGCCGAGGCGCTCGCCGTGTACGCCGACACCCGCCGGCTGCTCGCCGAGGAACTCGGCGTGGACCCGCGGCCCGGCCTGCGCGAGCTGCAGCAGCGGATCCTCCAGGCCGACCCGGCCCTCGCGGAGCCCTCCGCCCCCGCGGCCGAGCCGCCCGCCGCCGCGGTGCGCCCCGCCCAACTCCCGGCGACCGTGCCCGACTTCACCGGGCGTTCCGCCTTCGTCGCCGAGCTGAGCGAGGTGCTGGCCTCGGCGGAGGGCCGGGTGATGGCCGTGTCCGCGCTGGCGGGCATCGGGGGCGTCGGCAAGACCACCCTCGCCGTGCACGTGGCCCACCAGGCGCGGGCGGCCTTCCCGGACGGCCAGCTGTACGTCGACCTCCAGGGCGCCGGGGCACAGGCGGCGGACCCGGAGACGGTCCTCGGCTCCTTCCTGCGCGCCCTCGGCACGCCGGGCTCCGCCATCCCCGACTCCCTCGACGACCGGGCGGCCCTGTACCGCTCGGTCCTGGACGGCCGCCGGGTGCTCGTCCTGCTGGACAACGCGAAGGACGCGGCCCAGGTACGACCGCTGCTGCCCGGCACGGAGGGCTGCGCGGCCCTGGTCACCTCCCGGGTCCGGATGGTCGACCTGGCCGGGGCGCACCTGGTCGACCTGGACGTGATGTCCCCCGAGGAGGCGCTCCAGCTCTTCACGAGGATCGTCGGCGAGGAGCGGGTGGCCGCGGAGCGCGAGGCGGCCCTGGACGTCGTCGCGGCCTGCGGTTTCCTCCCGCTCGCGATCCGGATCGCGGCGTCGCGGCTCGCGTCGCGCCGCACTTGGACGGTGTCGGTGCTGGCGGCGAAGCTCGCCGACGAACGCCGCCGCCTCGACGAACTCCAGGCCGGTGACCTCGCGGTGAAGGCGACCTTCGAGCTGGGCTACGGCCAGCTGGAACCGGCCCAGGCCCGCGCCTTCCGGCTGCTCGGCCTGGCCGACGGCCCGGACATCTCCCTCGCCGCGGCCGCGGCGGTCCTCGACCTCCCGGCGGAGGACACCGAGGACCTCCTGGAGGCCCTGGTCGACACCTCCCTGCTGGAGTCGGCGGCACCGGGCCGCTACCGCTTCCACGACCTGGTCCGGCTCTACGCACGCGCGTGCGCGGAACGGGACGAGCAGCCGCCGGGCGAACGCGAGGCGGCGCTGTCCCGCCTGCTGGACTTCTACCTGGCCACGGTGGCCGGGGTGTACGCGAGCGACCGGCCCGGCGACCGGCTGGTGGACCACCTGGAGACCACCGCGTACCCGGGGCTGGCCTTCCAGGACCGCCACCGGGCGCAGGACTGGCTCTACGCGGAGGCGATGTGCCTGCTGGCCTGCGTCCGCCAGTCGACGGCGCCGGCGCTGCTGCGGCGGGCCGTGGACCTGCTGTGGGCGGCCGTCGACCTGACGGAGTCGGGGCTGTACTCCCGGGAGTACGAGACGACGGCCACCTGCGTGCGGGACGCGGCGCGTGCCGCGGCGGACGTGCGGGCGGAGGGCCGCGCCCTGGTCACGCTGGCCAACGGCCACCATCTGATCGGTCGTTTCGAGCTGGCGAACGAGCAGGCGAGCGAGGCGGTCCGGCTGTCGGCCCTGGCGGACGACCCGCTGCCCGGCTGCTGGGCGTCGAACATGCTCGGCATCATCGCGATCTACCACAACCGGCTGGAGGACGGCGAGGTTCACCTCACCCGCGCCATCGACAGTTTCCGCGCCTGCGGGGACGAGCCCGGCGAGGCCAGCGCGCTCTGCAACCTCTCCCGGATCCGGCTGTCCATGGGGCAGACCACGAGCGCGGTCCGGCTCGCCCAGCAGGGCACGGACATGTACGACGCCATGGGGCACGCGCTGAAGGGCGCCAACGGCCGCTACGCGCTGGGCCTCGCGCTCACCAGGGGTGGGCAGTACGAGCAGGCCGCCGAGCGTCTCCAGGAGGCTCTGGAGGTGTTCCGGGACTGCCGGATGCGGCTGTGGGAGGGGATGTCCCTGTTCCGGCTCGCCGAACTCGACCTGGCGGCCGGGCGGCCGGCCCAGGCCGCGACCAACGCCGAGTCCGCCCTCACCCTGCTGCGCGGCGTCGGCGGGGAGTGGCGGCGCGGGAACGTGCTGTCGGTGCTCGGCCAGGCCCTGAGCCGGATCGGGCACTCCGGCCGGGCGACGGTGTGCTGGCGCGACGCCCTCGCCATCTTCGAAGGGCTCGGGGCGACCGAGGCCGAGGAGGTCAGGGCCCTGCTCAAGGCGGGCGCCGTCGCCTGAGCCGAGGCCCGAGCGGGGCCGGGGCCCGGACCGGCGGGGGCGTTCATCATTCGTTTATCGCGTGAGGGCACTCTCGTCGTGTCGATCCGTCGCGTCGGGGGGCAGACGGTTCGGCCGGAGGCCGCGCCCTTAAGGTGAAGCGGCCCGGATGCGTCCGTCCGGCGGCCCTACGGGGGAGTCGCCGGACGGACGTTCCTGCCCACAGCGTCAGAAACATTCAGGGGAGCGAACGATGAGCGACGAGACGAAGACCACCGAGGGCGGCGCGGCGACCACCGAGAGCGCCGAGATCACCACGCTGAACAGTCACGCCACCAGCGAGCCCCTGAACATCACGACGCTGAACAGCCACGCCACCAGTGAGCCGCTGAACGGCACCGTCCTCACGGCGGACGCGGGCACCACCGTCACGCCGGACAACTCGCACGCCACGGACGAGAAGGCCTGACGAAGGACCACACCCGGACGGGGACGGCCGCGGCGGCGCGGAGGGGGAGCCGCCGCGGCCGAGGTGTGTCGTGGCGGAGGCGCGCCTCGCGTCATCCGGTACCGGTGACGGGCCGGCCCCGCAGCGCCCCCTTGAGCACCTTCCCGCTCGCGTTCCTCGGCAGTTCCGTCACGAAGTCCACCGTGCGCGGCACCTTGTAGTTCGCCATCTCGCGGCGGGCCCAGGCGATCAGGTCGTCGGCGGTCAGGGGGGCGCCCGGGCGGCGTACCACGAAGGCCTTGCCGACCTCGCCGAGGCGGGCGTCCGGTACGCCGATCACCGCCACGTCGGCGACGTCCGGGTGCAGGCCGAGCAGTTGCTCTATCTCCGCCGGGTAGGCGTTGAAGCCGCCGACGATGAACATGTCCTTCAGGCGGTCGGTGATGCGGAGGTTGCCCGCCGCGTCCAGGACCCCGACGTCCCCCGTGCGCAGCCAGCCGTCCGGGGTGAGGGCGGCGGCCGTCGCCGCCGGGTCCTCGTAGTAGCCGCGCATCACGTTGAAGCCGCGGACCAGCACCTCCCCGGCCTCGTCCACCCGCACCTCGGTCCCGGGTATCGCCCGGCCGGAGGTCGACGCGATCACCGTCGGGTCGTCGCCCCGGCGGCACATCGTGACGATCCCGCTCGCCTCCGAGAGGCCGTAGGCGGTGAGGACCGTCTCGACGCCGAGTTCCCCGCGCAGGCGCTCGACGAGCCGCAGGGGTACGACGGCCGCTCCCGTCACCACCAGCCGCAGCGCGGACAGGTCGTGGGTGTCGCGTGCCGGGTGGTCCAGGAGGGACTGGTGCAGGGTCGGCGGCCCGGGGAGCACCGACACCCGCTCCGTCGCCACGTTCGCCAGGACCGCCGCCACGTCGAACACCGGCTGCGGGATCATCGTGGCGCCCCGCATCAGGCAGGCGATCACGCCGGCCTTGTAGCCGAAGGTGTGGAAGAAGGGGTTGACGATGAGGTAGCGGTCGTCGGTGCGCAGGCCCGCCAGGTCCGCCCACACCTCGTAGGCGCGCAGGGTCTGCGCATGCGTGATCATCGCGCCCTTGGGGCGGCCGGTGGTGCCCGAGGTGAAGACGAGGTCGGAGAGGCAGTCGCCGTCCAGTGCGGCCGACCTGGCCGCCACCTCGCCGGCCCCGACGCCCTCTCCGGCCGCCAGGAAGTCCTTCCAGGTGCGGAAGTCGGCGGGCGCGTCCGCCGCCAGCACCACCACGTCCCGCAGCTCCGGCAGGCCGGGCAGCGGACCGGACCCGGCGCCCTCCCCCGCCGCCCTGCGCAGTGACGCCACGTACGAGGTGCCGAGGAAGGTGCCCGTCACGAACAGCAGCCGGGCCCCGCTCCGGCGCAGCACGTCCGCCGCCTCGGCGCCCTTGAAACGGGTGTTCAGCGGGACCAGCACCCCGCCCGCCGACACCGCGCCCAGCGCCGCGACGATCCACTCCAGGGAGTTCGGCGCCCAGATGCCCACCCGGTCGCCCGTCCTGACGCCCGCGGCCATGCAGGCGGCCGCCGCCCGTTCCACCCGGGCGCCCAGCTCGGTGTAGTCGATCCGGGTCCGGCCGTCCACCACCGCCTCGGCGTCCCCGTACCGCCGCGCCGCCGACCGCACCAGTCCCGGAACGGTCCCCCACTCCATGTCACCGCGCACAACCGGCCTCCCCGAACACATAGCTGACTGTCCGTCAGATTAGCTGTAGCCTGACGGCCTGTCAGCAAACCGCGACAGCCGTGGAGGTGCGGGCACATGGCCGGTCTCAGGGACATCAAGGACGCCACCGCCATCGTCGGGATCGGGCAGACCCGCTTCGCCAAACGGCTCGACGAGGACGAGCGGACCCTCGCCTGCCGGGCCGTCCTCGCCGCCCTCGACGACGCCGGCATCGACCCCGGCGAGGTCGACGCCCTCGCCTCCTTCACCATGGAGGAGACGGACGAGGTGGAGCTGGCGAAGGCGGTCGGGTTCGGCGACCTGACCTACTTCGGCAAGGTGGGGTACGGGGGCGGCGGCTCCTGCGCCACGGTCGCGCACCTCGCCGCCGCGATAGCGAGCGGGCAGGCGACGGTCGGCGTCGCCTGGCGGTCCCGCAAACGCGGCTCGGGCCCCCGCCCCTGGACCAACACCACCGTCCAACTTCCCACCCCGGCCCAGTGGACCCGGCCCTTCGGCCTGCTCCGGCCCGCCGACGAGATAGCCATGCTCACCCGCCGCTACCTGCACGAGTACGGCGCCACCCGCGACCACCTCTTCAACGTCGCCCTCGCCTGCCGCAACCGCGCCAACCAGAACCCCGCCGCGATCATGTACGACCGCCCGCTCACCCGCGAGATGTACATGACCTCCCGCTGGATCAGCGAGCCCCTGTGCCTCTTCGACAACTGCCTGGAGACGGACGGCGCGCTGGCCTGCGTGGTCGTCTCCCGGGAGCGGGCCCGGGACTGCGCCAAGGCCCCCGTCTACGTCCACGCCGCCGCCCAGGGCCTGCCCGCCCAGCACCACGGCATGGTCAACTACTGGAACGACGACCCCCTCACCGGACCCGCCTGGACCGCCGCCCGGCACCTGTGGAAGCACGCCGACCTCACCCCCGAGGACGTGGACGTCGCCCAGATCTACGACGCGTTCACCGCCCTCGTCCCGCTCTCCCTGGAGGGGTACGGGTTCTGCGGGCGGGGAGAGGGCGGGGCGTTCACGGAGGGGGGTGCCCTGGAGATCGGCGGGCGGCTGCCGCTCAACACCGGCGGCGGCGGCCTCAGCGAGGCCTACGTACACGGCTTCAACCTCATCACCGAGGGCGTGAAGCAGCTGCGCGGCACCAGTACCGCGCAGGTCCCCGGCGCCGTCAGCTGCCTGGTCACCGCCGGTGAAGGGGTTCCCACCTCCGCCCTCCTCCTCACCAACCGGAGCTGAGATGCTGCGACCGGTCACCGACACCGACGGCGCGCCCTTCTGGGAGTACGCGGCGCGCGGCGAACTGCGCGTCCAGGCCTGTGCCGACTGCCACGAACCCCGGTTCCCGCCCCGCCCGTGCTGCCCGCACTGCCGGTCCTTCGCGAGCGAGTGGCGGCCGACGAGCGGACGCGGCCGTATCTGGTCGTACGTCGTCCCGCACCCGCCGCTGCTGCCGGACTACGCCGCGCAGGCGCCGTACAACGTCGTGGTGGTCGAGCTGGACGACGCACCCCGGGTGCGGCTGGTGGGCAACGTGGTCAGCGAGGCCGGCGCGCCTCTCAACTCCGTCTCGCCGGACCGGATCCGGATCGGCGCCCGGGTGCAGGCGGTCTTCGCGGACGGTCTGCCGCAGTGGGTCCTGGAGCGGCCGTGACCCTGCGCGTCGCGACCGACAAGGAGACCGGGGTCGCCGTCGTCACCCTGGACCGCCCCGGGAAGCTCAACGCCATCGACCTGCCGACGGCCACCGAACTCTCGGCGACCTGGCGGGCGTTGCGCTTCGACGACGCGGTACGGGCCGTCGTCCTCACCGGGGCGGGCGGACGGGCCTTCAGCACCGGTCTCGACCGGGGCGCGGTGGTGCCGCAGCCCTCGTCGCCGTACAGCCAGGACGATCCGCTGCTCGCGATCGGGCCGAAGACGAACGACCTGTGGAAGCCGGTGGTCGCGGCGGTCGCCGGGATGGCCTGCGGGGGCGCCTTCTACCTGCTGGGCGAGTGCGACTTCGTGATCGCCGACGAGACCGCGACCTTCTTCGACCCGCACACCTCCTACGGCATGGTCAGCGCGTACGAGTCGGTGCTGATGGCCCAGCGGATGCCGTACGGGGAGGTGGCGCGGATGGTACTGATGGGCAACGCCGAGCGGGTCTCGGCGCGGCGGGCGTACGAGGTGGGGCTGGTGTCCGAAGTGACGGGCCCCGGACGGGCGTTGGACGCCGCCGTGCGGTGCGCGACCGTGATCGCCGGGTATCCGACGGAAGGGGTGCAGGGGAGCGTGCGGGCGCTGTGGGCGGCGAAGGGGGCGGGACGGGAGCGGGGGTTCGCGACGGCGCCGCACCTCATCACGCTGGGGAACCTGCCGGAAGAGCGGCAGGCGGAGCTGTTCGGGGGCCGGTCGCGCAGCGCCCCGCACATCCGGTGAACGGGGGCCGCCAAAGGGGGAGCGGCTCTGTGCCGTCGGGCGGCTGCGGGTGGGTTGTGGGCTGGTCGCGACTCACCCGTGGCCGCCCCCCGACCGGAGGCGCCCCTCACGCCGTGCGCGCCGTCCCCGTCCCCTTCTCCGCGTCCAACGCGTACACGCACCTGTCCTTGCTGCACGCGTACACGACCCCGTCGCGCACCACCGGCGACCCGGTGATCTCGCCCCCGGTGGCCAGCTTCCAGCGCAACCGCCCGTCGTCGGCCTTCAGGGTGTACAGGAGGTGGTCGGTGGAGCCGAAGTGGATCCGGCCCTCGGCCACCGCCGGGGCACCCACCACGTCGCCGCCCGCCTGGAAGCGCCACTTGGGCGTCCCGGTGACCGCGTCCAGCGTGTACAGCCCCTTGCCGCTGCCGACGTGCACGTGGCCGGCGGCCACCAGCACCGGCTCGATCGACGCCCGGGCCTCGGTGGCGATGCGCCAGCGGTCGCGCCCGTCGGTGGCGTCGAGGGCGTAGACGGTGCCGAGGTAGTCGGCGAGGTAGATGCCCCCGCCGGTGACCGCCGGTCCCGGCACGAACGTCGGCGGGGAGAGGAACACCGCCGGTGCCTCGAAGTGCCAGCGCACCCGCCCCGTCGCGGTGTCGATGGCGATGACGCGGGTGCCCGCGCTGGCGTACACGAAGCCGTCGTCGGCGTGGGTGAGGCGGACCGGGACGCCGCCGCAGGAGGCCGCGTCGCCGATGGGGTACGACCAGCGTTCGTCGCCGGTACGGGCGTCCAGCGCGCGCAGCCTGGCGTCCTGCCAGACGAAGACCGTGCCGTCGTACAGGGAGGGCCCGGACTCGGGGGTCTCGAAGTCGGTCTGGGCGCCGGACAGCTCCCAGAGCTTCTGCCCGTTGGAGGCCTCCCAGGCCTGGACCCCGCCGCCCCGGGTGCCGGTGACCAGGGTGCCGCGGTCGGCCTTGAGGGAGTACACCCAGGCGTCGGTGGACAGCCGCCACAGGTCGCCGCCCTCGCGGGCCTCCAGGGCGAACAGGGTGGGTCCGTCGGAGGCGTGGATACGGCCGTCGGCGACCGCCATGGACCAGGCGACGTCCCGGGTCTTGAAGCGGCGGCGGCCGGTGGCGACGTCGAGGGCGTGCACCTCGAAGGAGGTGACGTAGACGAGGTCGCCGTCGACGGAGGGGGTGCCCCAGACGTCGTTGGACATCCGGAACCGCCAGGGCCGCCAGCCGGACGCCGTCTCCGGGGGCTGGACGGGCACCGGCGGTACGACGGGGTCGACGCCGTTGACGCCGGGGCCGGGGCGGGACCAGCTGGCCACCAGACCGGCCTCGGGCGGGGGTGCCTTGACGGCGGCGGCGCGGGCGTCGGCGACGCGCGGGCCCGGCCCGATGGGGACCTGGGCGCCGGCCAGCCGGACCGGGCCGGCGTCGGGGGCGCCGACCGGCACGGGCGCGGGGACCGCGGGGTCGTACGACGGTGGCGGCGGGAGGACCGGACGGCCGCCGCTGCGGGCGCCGGACGGGTGCGCGGAGGGTTTCACGGCGGGGCGGCCGCCGCGGCGGGACTCGATCAGCCCGACCGCCTTCTCGGGCAGCCAGGCCGATGCCGTACCGCTGTCGTCGGAGCCGGAGCCGAACAGGTGGGGCGCCAGCTGGGCCTGGAGGTCGGCCGGGTTGGGGCGGGCGGCGGCCTCCATCTGCATGCAGGACTCGATGAGCGGGCGCAGCTCGTCCGGGAGGCCTTCGAGGTCCGGGCCCTCGCGCAGCAGCATGAAGACGGTCTCGACCGGGTTGGCGCCGTGGAAGGGCGGGTGGCCGGTGGCCGCGAAGACCAGCATGGAGCCGAGCGAGAAGACGTCGCTGGCGCCGGTCACGCTGCGGGAGTCCTTGGCCTGCTCCGGGGACATGTAGGCGGGGGTGCCGACGGCGACGTTCGTCATGGTCAGGCGGGTGTTGGAGACACCGGAGGCGATGCCGAAGTCGATCACTCGCGGGCCGTCCTCCACCACGAGGACGTTGGAGGGCTTGAGGTCGCGGTGGACCAGTCCGGCGCCGTGGATCGACTGGAGGGCCTCGGCGACGCCCGCGGCGAGCCAGCGCACGGCCTGGGCCGGCAGCGGCCCGCAGTCGTTCACTATCTCTTCGAGCGAGGGCGCCGGCACGTAGGCGGTGGCGAGCCACGGCACGGCGGCGCGCGGGTCGGCGTCGACGACGGCCGCCGTGTAGAAACCGGAGACCGCGCGGGCCGCCTCCACCTCGCGGGTGAAGCGGACCCGGAACAGCTGGTCCTCGGCGAGCTCGGTCCGGACCGTCTTGATCGCCACGCGCCGGCCGGACGCCGAGCGCGCCAGATAGACCAGCCCCATGCCGCCGGCCCCCAGCCGTCCCAGCACCTCGAACGGCCCGATCCGCCGCGGATCGTGCTGCGTCAGCTGATCCACCACTTGCCTGCCACCTCCCCGTACGGGCCCCGTCACCCACATATGTACGCGACCCCGTGCAGCGTCTCACCACCGCACCGCCATGGCGGCACGCACCCCGATTCTTCCTGGCCCGGCCACAGGTTGCGAACCCGGTGACCAGTCGGGGTGTCTCATGACAAAGTGAGACATTTACCCACCGAAAGCCGCCTTCCGGTGGCCTCAGCGTTGCAGCAGCGCGAAGGACGCCCCCTGATTGTCGGTCACGACGGCCACTTTTCCGTACGACGTCTCGAAGGGCGGCGCCTGGACCCGGCCGCCGAGCCGCCGGACCGCCTCGGCCGCGGCCTCCACGTCCCCGGTGCGGAAGTGCACGACGAACTGGGCCGGCATCCCGGCCGCGAACACCTCGGTCACCGGGGCGCGGCCGAAGTCCGGGTCGGCGCCCGCCCCGAAGAGGGCGTCGTGGAAGACCTGGGCGTAGAAGGTGTCGGCGGCGCCGGTGTCAGGGGTGTAGAGCTGCGCCCAGGCGAAGCCGCCCGGGGCGTGCCGCAGGCCGAAACCGGCGTGGGCGGCGGCCTGCCAGACGCCGAAGACGGCCCCCTGCGCATCGGTGACCAGCGCGGCGGTGCCGAGCTCGCGGACGGGCGCGGGGGCCGTCACGACCTGCCCGCCGGCCGTCAGGATGCGCCGGCACAGACCCGCCGCGTCGGGGGTGGCGAAGTAGACCGTCCAGACGGTGGGCATCCGGCCGTCCCGCTTCCGCGCGAGCCGTGCCACGTCCGCACCGGCCAGCCGGGCCCACGCGGAACCGTTCCCGGCGTCCGCGAACGTCCACCCGAAGAGGTCACCGTAGAACCGCTTGCCCGCCTCGACGTCGGGAAGCTGCACGTCCACCCAGCACGGGACGCCCTCCGGGTATTCGGATGCCCTGTTTTCGGCCATGTCGTCAAAGTAACCGTCCGGCCCGCGCCGCGCAGACCAGCCGCACCCACCCGGAGTGACCGGGGCATTCCCGTCCGTTTCCCTTCCGGGCAGGCCCCCCCCGCACCCGCGCACCCCATTTGCAGTCGGCCGAATCGCGCTCCGATCACCCCTCGGTAAGCTGACGGCATGACAGGACAAGTGCGTACCGTCGACGGCCGCGTGGCCGGTCGGCGTGGGCAGGCGACCCGGCAGAAGCTGCTCGACTGCCTCAGCGAGATGCTCAGCTCCTCCCCTTACCGGGACGTCAAGGTCATCGATGTCGCCCGGAGGGCGGGGACTTCGCCCGCGACCTTTTACCAGTACTTCCCGGACGTCGAAGGCGCCGTCCTGGAGATCGCCGAGCAGATGGCCACCGAGGGCGGCCAGTTGACGGAACTGCTGGCGGGGCGCTCCTGGGTCGGCAAGGCCGGCTGGGCGACCGCGCAGGAACTCGTGGACGGGTTCCTGGAGTTCTGGCGCAAGAACGAGGCGATCCTGCGCGTGGTCGACCTCGGGGCCGCCGAAGGGGACAAACGGTTCTACAAGATCCGTATGAAGATCCTGAACTCGGTGAACAACTCCCTGGCCGACTCCGTCGCGGAGTTGCAGTCCAAGGGCCGGGTCGACAAGGACGTGAACCCGGCCGCGGTGGCCGGTTCGCTGGTCGCGATGCTCGCGGCCGTCGCCTCGCACCAGAAGGGTTTCCAGAGCTGGGGTGTGAAGCAGGCCGAACTCAAGCCGAACCTGGCGCTGTTGGTGCACCTGGGCGTGACCGGGAAGAAGCCC
This sequence comes from Streptomyces sp. NPDC020958, assembly GCF_055562175.1. Lineage (NCBI taxonomy): Bacteria > Bacillati > Actinomycetota > Actinomycetes > Kitasatosporales > Streptomycetaceae > Streptomyces > Streptomyces sp. NPDC020958. The sequence continues at coordinate 350,106 of NZ_JBVHFU010000004.1, forward strand.
ACGAAGTAGCACCCGCGCGAAGTCCTGTCTGGCAGGCGGTGGTTCACACACAGCGGTGAACCACCGCCTGTCGCCCTACGCGGGCAGCGGCCGGTCGCGCACCACGTGCTTCATCACCAGGGTCGAGGTGAGGCGCTGCACCCCCGGCAGGGTCGCGAGCCGTTCGTCGTAGAGCCGCTGGAAGGCGGCGAGGTCGGCGGTGGCCACCCGCAGCAGGTAGTCCGGTTCGCCGAACAGCCGCTGCGCGTCCAGCACATGGGGGATCTCGACGAGCGCCCGCTCGAAGTCGGCGACCGTGTCCCGGTCCTCCTGCCGCATCGACACGAAGACCAGCGCCTCGAAGGTCAGCCCCACCGCGGCCGGGTCCACCACCGCCCGGTAGCCGCTGATCGCCCCCGACCGCTCCAGCTCGCGCAGCCGGCGGTGGCAGGGCGAGACACTCAGCCGCACCCGTCCGGCCAGCTCCGTCACGGTCAGCCGGCCGTCCTGCTGGAGCTCGGCAAGGATTTTCCGGTCCACGTCGTCCATGGGGTAGATTCTCCCCTGAAACCGCTGGTCACGCGCAAACTTCGACAACACTTTCGAGCCGAACGCGCCTAGTGTCCCCAGCATGGACACCGCACCCCTGCTCTCCTTCCTCGCCGTCGACCTGCTGCTGGTCTGCGTCCCGGGCGCCGACTGGGCGTACGTGATCGCCGCGGGCGTGCGCGGCCGCTCGGTCGCGCGGGCGGTGGCGGGGCTGGTGGCGGGGTACGCGCTGCACACGGCACTGGCGGTCGCGGGACTCGCGGTGCTGGTGGCGGGTTCGCCGCGGCTCCTGACCGCGCTCACGGCGGCGGGCGCCGGCTACCTGCTGTGGCTGGGCTGGGGCGTACTGCGCCACCCGGCGGTGCCGCAGGAGGCGGGGGGCGGGGCGGACGGCGAGCGGGACCCCGGGGGCTTCTGGCGGGGGGCCGCGATCAGTGGGCTGAACCCCAAGGGGCTGCTGCTCTACCTCTCCGTGCTCCCGCAGTTCCTGGTCACCGAGGGGAACCACGCCCCGGTCGCCGTCCAGACGGCCGTGCTCGGCACCCTGCACATGGCCTGCTGCGCCGCCGTCTACCTGACCGTCGGCACCCTGGCCCGCCGCCTGCTCGCCGCCCGCCCCGGCGCGGCCCGCGCGGTCACCCGCACCTCGGGCGCGGCGATGCTCGGCATCGGCGCCCTCCTCCTCGCCCAGCACGCCCTGTGACCCGGCGCGTCCGCCGTCAAGGCCCGGAGTCCGCCGCCTGCAACCGGGCCACGGACCCCCCGTCCGGCGTCCGCCGATGCCGTCCGGTGTCCGTGGCGCTCCGCCCGGTGTCCGCATACTCGTCCGGCATCCGTAGCGTTCCGCCCGGTGTGCGCCCGCCCGGTTCCGTCCGCCGCCCGGCCGCCCCCACGGCCCGCTCGCCGCATCCACCCCGGCGTCCGCGTGCGCCGCGCGTGCCGGAGGCTCCGCCGCCCCGGGTGACGGTCAGGTACAGGTAGTCGCCACTCCCCGTTGCGCACCGTCCGGCATCCACCTCCGCAGCCCGCTCCCCACACCCACACCCGCACCCGCACCCGCACCCACCTTGGCCGTGCGCCGTCCGGCATCCGCGTTGGCCGTTCGGCGCTCCGACGTCGCATTACGTCCATGCCGTCCATGCCGTGCCGCGACCGATGCGCCGTCCTCCGTCCGCCTCTGCCGTCCCGGTGCTCGCCCCTGCTGTCCCGCGTCCGCTAGGGCGTTCTCCGGGTGAGTCGGAAGACTCTGATCTCGCGGTCCACCCGGGCCTGGTAGGCGGCGTACGGGGGCCAGAACGCCAGCAGTGCCTGCCAGGCCGTCGCCCGCTCCTGTCCGGTCAGCAGCCGGGCGGTGACGGGGATGTCCCGTCCCTTCCAGCTGATCTCGGCTTCGGGGTGCCGGAGCAGGTTGTGCGTCCAGGCCGGGTGCCCGGTCCGCCCGAAGTTCGACCCGACCAGGTACCAGCCGTCGCCGTCGGGCATGCACGCGAGCGGCGCCCGGCGGGGCTGCCCGCTGCGCGCCCCGGTGGAGGTGAGGATCACCCCGGGCAGCATCTGCGCGCTGAGCAGCACCCGGCCCCGGCTGAGCCGGTGCACGGCGCGGTCCAGCGCCGGGACCACATGCGGCGCCACCTTCGCGAACCCCCGCGTGGCGGACACCTTCTGCACCAGCCGTTCCCCGATCACATCGCCACCCCCGCTCCCTCGAACAGCCCGGCCCGCCCGGCCGCGTGGTCGCGCAGCCGGTGCACGGGCCCGAAGAGCAGCTCGTCCCCGGCGGCCCGCTTGAAGTACATGTGCGCCTCGTGCTCCCAGGTGAAACCGATCCCGCCGTGCAGCTGGATCCCCTCCCCCGCGGCCATCCGCAGCGCCTCCAGCGCCTGCGCGAGCGCGAGCCCGCCCACCCGCTCCCCACGGACCGCCGCCCAGGCCGCGTAGGAGGCCGCCGACCCGGCCGCGCGCACCGCCACGTACACGTCGGCCAGCCGGTGCTTGACGGCCTGGAAGGACCCGACGGGCCGCCCGAACTGCTCCCGCTGCTTCACGTACTCCACGGTCCGCTCCAGTATCCGGTCGGCCGCCCCCACGGCCTCGCACGCGAGCACGACGGCGGCCGTGTCCCCGACGGCGGCGAGGGCGGGGTGCACGTCGGTGTCCTCGTCGCCCAGCATCTCCGCCGCCACGTCCCGCAGTTGGACGCGCGCCTGGGCGCGGGTCGGGTCGAGGGCGGTGCGCCGGGTCCGGACGACCCCGGGGGCGTCCCCGGCCACCAGGAAGAGCAGGACCCGTGACCGGGCGTACCCCCCGGCGTGCGCGGGGACGAGCAGGAGGCCCGCGCTGTGCCCGTCCAGCACCTGGTCGGCCTCCCCGTACAGCCGCCAGCCCCCGTCGGTGCGCCGCGCCTGGACCCCGCCGGCCCGCCCGCCGCCGGCCCAGTCCCCGGCGAGCGGCCCGGTGAGCGCGAGGGCGGCGGCCAGCCGGGTGCCGGGGACGGCGAGGGCCGCGGTGAGGCCGCCGCCGGTGATCCTCGGGAGCAACTCGGCACGCTGGGCCCCGGTGCCGAGGGCGAGGAGCAGCGGGGCCGCGAGGACGGCGGTGGCGAGGAACGGGGAGGGGGCCAGGGCGCGCCCCAGCTCCTCGGCGGCCGGTGCGACCTCCCGGACGGTGCAGCCGACACCGCCGTACTCCTCGGGCAGCGCGAGTCCGGGCAGGCCGAGCTGCTCGGCGAGGGCGGTCCACAGGCCGGGGTCATGGCCGGGTGCCCGGTCGACGGCGGCCCGTACGTCCTGCGTTCCGCAGCGCTTGTGGAGCAGTTCCCGCAGGGCGCGCCGGATCTCGTCCTGCTCGTCGGTGAAGCGGGCGTCCATGACGGACCTCCTGACGATCTGACGGTCCGTCATGCTAGGGGGGCGGGATGCAGATGCACAGGGGCGGAGCGGGGCCGATCTGATGTACCGTCAGATTCATGACTGGACCCCGCAAGGTCGCCGTGGTCGGTGTGGCGCTCTCCGACTGCGGCCGGGTGGACGAGGCCACCCCCTACGCCCTGCACGCCCAGGCGGCCCGCCGGGCGCTGGCCGACGCGGGCCTCGGCCGGGAGGTGGTGGACGGCTTCGCGTCCGCCGGGCTCGGCACGCTCGCGCCGGTGGAGGTGGCCGAGTACCTGGGCCTGCGCCCCACCTGGGCCGACTCCACCTCCGTAGGGGGCGCCACCTGGGAGGTCATGGCGGCGCACGCGGCGGACGCGATCGCCGCGGGCCACGCGAACGCGGTCCTGCTCGTGTACGGCTCGACGGCCCGCGCCGACATCAGGGCGGGGCGCCGGACCGGCGACCTGTCCTTCGGCGCCCGGGGCCCGCTCCAGTTCGAGGTCCCCTACGGCCACACCCTCATCGCCAAGTACGCGATGGCCGCCCGCCGCCACATGATCGAACACGGTACGACCATCGAGCAGTTGGCCGAGGTGGCGGTCCAGGCCCGGGCGAACGCGGCGCTGAACCCGGAGGCGATGTTCCGGGACCCGATCACGGTCGACGACGTCCTGTCCGGACCGATGATCGCCGACCCCTTCACCAAGCTGCACTGCTGCATCCGCTCGGACGGCGGCGCGGCGGTGCTGCTGGCGGCCGAGGAGTACGTACCGGACTGCCGTACGGCGCCGGTGTGGGTGCTCGGCACGGGCGAGTGCGTGTCCCACGCGACGATGTCCGAGTGGCCCGACTTCACCGTGTCCCCGGCGGCGGTCAGCGGCGAACTGGCCTTCCGGCGGGCGGGCGTGACGCCTGCCGACGTCGACTTCGCGGAGATCTACGACGCGTTCACCTACATGACGCTGGTGACGCTGGAGGACCTGGGGTTCTGCGCGAAGGGCGAGGGCGGGGCGTTCGTGCAGAAGGGCCGGCTGCGGGTGGCGGGCGGCGAGCTTCCTGTGAACACCGACGGGGGCGGCCTGTCGGCCCAGCACCCCGGCATGCGGGGCCTGTTCCTGCTGGTGGAGGCGGTACGGCAGCTGCGCGGGGAGGGCGGTGACCGGCAGGTGCGGCGGGCCGGCGGGGAGCTGCCGGAGCTGGCGGTGGCGTCGGGGACGGGGGGCTGGTTCTGCTCCTCGGGGACGGTGGTGCTCGGACGCGGGTGAGCCGGACCGGCCTTTCGTCCGTATGGAGATTCGGCGTGCCGCGGCAACCTTTCCGGCCCCGGCGGCCACTGCCGTACCGGAAGCTCTCACGTTCGAAGAACGTGCACCGTCGACCGCGTAAGGATCACTCCGTGGCCTCCTCCTCACACCGCCGCCGTCCGCAGCCGGACCGGACCTTCGCATGGCGCCCGGTCCGCGCCCCGTTGCTCGCGGTGACCGCCGTCGCCGGCCTCGCCCTGCTGGTGACCCTGATCGTGGCCTTCCGTCCGGGCGGCTCGGGCGGCACCGGGCAGGACCGTGCCGTGTCCGCGTCCTCCTCGGCCACCGCGACCGGCACGCCGGAACCGGCGTCGGCGTCGGTGTCGGCGTCACCCACGTCGCCGAAATCGCCGTCGGCCTCGCCGAAAGCGGCGGCGATCAGATCCGCCACGCCGTCGGCGTCCGCGACCCGGACTTCGTCCTCCCCGGCCCGGCGGGCCTCGACCGGCACCGCCCGCACTCCGTCCACCACCACCGCCGCCGCGCCCGGCCGGATCCGCCCCGGGACCACCTACGACGGGGTCGCCACCTCCTACGACATCGGCAACGGCGACGGCGCCTGCTCGTACGGCCCCACCTCCGACGTGATGACGGCGGCGATGAACACCGCCGACTACGAGACGGCGAAGGCGTGCGGGGCGTTCGTGTCCGTCCGCGCGGCGAGCGGCACGTCGATCACGGTACGGATCACCAACGAGTGCCCGGCGCCCTGCGCGGTGGGCCAGCTCGACCTCAGCAGGCAGGCGTTCGCGAAGCTCGCGCCGCTCTCGGCCGGCCGGATCGCGGTCACCTGGAGCCTGCTCAGCCCGGCCACCTCCGACACCGTCTCCATCCGCTACAAGACCGGCTCCTCCCCGTACTGGTGCGGCATCCAGGCGATCGGCCACCGCAACCCGCTGGCCCGGCTCGAAGTGCGCACCGGCGGCGGCTGGCTGGCGCTGGCCCGCACCGGGTACAACTACTTCCTCTCCGAACACGGCACCGGCTGCGGGAGCGCCATCCGCCTCACCGACATCTACGGCGAACAACTCGTCGTCCCCGCACTGCCGGTACGCCCGAACACGGTCCAGCCGACGGGCCTCCAGTTCACCCGGCACTGAGAGCGACTAGCCGCGGGCCCGGACGACACGGTGGGCGCGGTGGGGGGCGGGGCCGTCGGGGAGGAGGGTGACGCCGGTGTGGGTGCGGCGGACCGTGAACGCGGTCAGGGCCAGGACGAGGGAGACGGCGGCCACGCCCAGCGGGATCAGGGCGGGCGTCGACCGCCCCGCGGGAAGGTTCCCCGCGTGGACGGCGCCGGCGAGCGAGACGGCGCAGAGCAGGAGCGCGAGGAGGCAGGCCGCCCCCCAGCCCGCGCGGACGCGCCGGGTGCGGGCGTGGTCGCGCACCTCGGCCAGGACCGGGGCCGCGCAGACGGGACACTCCAGCTCGACGCGTTCCCTGCCGTCGGCCGGCCGCACCAGCTGGAAGTCACGGGCGGCCCAGGTGGCCGTCCGCCGCCCGCGCCGCCCGACATCGCCGCGTACGTGGCGTACGGCCACTTTCACGGTCCTCGGTCCCCTCATGCCGGACAGTGTGCGTCCGGGGCACAGCTGCGCGCAGGGGTTTGCCCGGCCGCGTCCGGCACGTGCGGCGCCGGGGAACGCGCACCGGCCGTACGGCCCCTGATGGCGCGGCTGCGGGAGGCTCCCGAGTGATACTCGGCACATGGCAGCAACGGATCTCCACACGCTCCTGAAGTCGCTCCGCGTCTGGTCCCCCGAGACCACGGAGCTACGGCCGTTCGACCCGGCGACGGCGCCGGACGCCCCGCTCCCGCTGTTCACCACGTGGTTCGCGGAGGCGGTGGCGGCCGGCCAGCCGGAGCCGCACACCGTGTCGCTGGCGACGGCGGACGAGCGGGGCCGGGCGGACGTGCGGATCGTGATGCTGCACGGCGCGGACGCGCACGGCTGGTCCTTCGGCTCGCACGTCACCAGCCGCAAGGGCCACCAGCTGAGCGTCCACCCGTACGCGGCCCTCGCCTTCTACTGGCCGGTGCTGGGCCGCCAGGTCCGGCTCCGCGGCCCGGTGTCCGCGGCACCGGCCAGGGAGAGCCAGGCGGACCTGCACGCCCGCTCGACGGGCGCCCTCGCGTCGGCGCTCACCGGCCGCCAGAGCGGTGTCCTGTCCTCGTTGGAGGAACTCCGCACGGAGTCGGAGGCCGCCTGGCAGCGCGCCCGTGCCGACCCGTCCGCCCCCTCCCCGACCTGGACCCTCTACCGGCTGCACCCCCAGGAGGTGGAGTTCTTCCAGGGCGACCCCGACCGACGCCACGTACGCCTGCGGTACGTCACCGAGGCCGACGGCGGCTGGCGCAGGGAACTGCTCTGGCCGTAGGCACGGGCGCGGCGCGGCCTACTCCGCGAACTCGTACTCCGCCCAGTCGGCGACCTGCCGATAGCCGATGCGCTGGTACAGGGCGTTGCTCGTCGGGTTGGCCAGGTCCGTGAAGAGGAGGAGCTCGCCCACTCCCGCGGCCAGCGCCGCCCGGCTGACCCGCGCCGTCACCGCCCCGGCGTAACCGCGGCCGCGCAGTTCCGGCGGGGTGTAGACGGGCCCGACCCGGGCCTGTCCGGCGACCGTCGGGGTGACGCCGGCCATGGAGACCGGGGTGCCGTCCGGGGTCTCCCAGAGGGTGACCCCGCCGTAGGAGAGCCGGAAGTCGGCCCAGTCCTCGCCACCCCGGCCCCCGGGCAGGCCCGCGTCGGCGACGAAGGCGTCGTACCAGCGGATCAGCAGTTCCCGGTCCGCCTCGCCCGCGACCCGTGCCCGCCCCTCGGGCAGCGGCGACGGGTCGGTCAACTCGGCCAGCCGGTACAGCCGTTCCCTTCCGCTGAGGCACCCGGACACCCCGGTCCCGCGCTGCCACGCCGCGGCGAACGCCTCCGCCGTGGCCCGCTCCGAGGCGAAGCCGGTCACGGGGTGGCCCAGGTCGAGGAGAGCGGTGACCAGCGTCTCGGCCTCGTCGGCCGTGAGCCGGGTGGTGCGCAGGGCGTACGGCGGGGTGTGCAGCAGCGCGGCGCCCACGGTGCCGTCCGCCCGGACCAGGCGGCCGAGGAACGGCGGCCGGCCGCCGTAGGCCCGCGGTCCGCGCCGCCGCAGCTGCTCGGTCACCGTCAGGTGGACGGTGTGCAGGTCGGGCCGTGAGTGGAGGAAGTCCTGCGCGTGGGACAGGAATGCGTCGATGTCGGAGGTGAAGTGCCAGGCGGGCGCGTGCGTTTCGGCTTCCATGGTCGATGATCCCGCCCGACCGCCCTGCCGGGCATCCGAATTAGATGCCGGCGACTTCCGGGTCCGTCGCGAGGCGGGCGTGCAGGTGGACGTCGCGGAACGCGTCCTGCCTGCCCGCCTCGAACATCGCGTCGCGCAGCGTCCCCTCGTGCCGGAAGCCGCAGGTCCGCGCTGTCCGGCAGGACGCCTCGTGGCCGAGGGCGTGCCCCAGTTCCAGCCGGTGCAGATCCAGTTCGGTGAAGGCCCAGCGGGCGGCCAGGGCCAGGGCGTGGGTGGCGACCCGGCGGCCGCGCGCCTCGGGGAGCACCCAGTAGCCGACCCGGGCCGACCGGAAGACCCGGTCGATCAGGTTGATGCCGATGTGGCCGAGGGTCGTACCGCTCGCCTCGTCCGCGACGCGGAACGGCGCGCAGATCCCGTCGTCCGCCTGCGCCTGCTGTCGGACCATGGCGGCCCGGGCACCGGCGAGGTCGCTCTCCGTCGTGAGCGGGGTGTTCCAGCGGCGGAAGTCCGGATCGGTGCGCCCGCGCAGCCAGCTCTCCACATGGGCTTCGACGTCCGGGTCCCAGCGGTCGAGCCGCAGGCCGTGACCGTGCGGTGGCGGGCCGGGTCGGCGGGCGGCGGGCTGTTCCTCGATCAGGGCCATACGCCCATTGAAACCCGTGGGGCGGGTGGTGGCCCAGCCGGTTTCAGCTCGCCGCCGGGCGGAACACCGGTACCCCGCGCCGGAAGGCGACCTCCAGGGGGAGACCGGGGCGCGGCTCGGAGGTGTCGACCAGTTCGGTCATCATGCGCGGCCCTTCCGCCAGGTCGACCACGGCCGCCACGTACGGGACGCGGTCGCCGAAGGGCGGGAGGTCGTTGCGGTGGACGACGGACCAGGTGTAGAGGGTCGCGCGGCCCGTCGCCTGCTCCCAGGTGCCGTCCTCGCTCCAGCAGTGCGGGCAGAACTCCCGGGGGTAGTGGTGGGCCCGTCCGCAGGAGCGGCAGCGGCGCAGCAGGAGCCGGCCCTCGGCCGCCGCCTGCCAGTAGGGGCGGGTGAAGGCGTCCGCCTCGGGGATGTCCATGCGTCTGACGGTACGTCAGCTGAACCGGAAAGCCGAGAGCCGGGGCGAAAGGGCCGCCCACGGCTTGCGCACCCCGCCTCTTCCGTTTCCGTTCAGACCAAGTGGGCTACGCCACACATCCCACCTGTTTCTCCACGGGTGTGATCAATCCGCAACCAATTCCGGTCTTGACCGAGACCCATCAACGTGAAGCGTGATTACGCTCCCGCTCATGGCCGTGTTTCCCCCCACCGTTTCGCCCGTCTACGTCATCGGCGCCGGCCCCGGAGGTCTCGCCGTCGCGTACGCGCTGCGGGCCCGGGGCGTCCGTGCCGTCGTCCTGGAGAAGTCCGACAACGTCGGCGCGTCCTGGCGCCGCCACTACGACCGGCTCCACCTGCACACCACCCGCCGGCTGTCCGCCCTGCCGGGGCTGCCCATGCCGCGCCGCTTCGGCCGCTGGGTCTCCCGCGACGACGTGGTGCGCTATCTGGAGAAGTACGCCGAGCACCACGAACTGGAGATCGTCACCGGTGTCGAGGTCTCCCGCGTGGAGCGCTCGCCCGGCGCGGACGGCTGGCTGCTGCACGCGTCCGGCGGCCGGGAGCTGACGGGCTCCGCGGTCGTGGTCGCCACCGGTTTCAACCACACCCCGCGCATCCCCGACTGGCCCGGCCTGGACGGCTACCAGGGGCGGTTCCTGCACGCCGGGGAGTACCGCGACGCCGGGCCGTTCGCCGGTCAGGACGTGCTGGTCGTCGGCATCGGCAACACCGGCGCCGAGATCGCCGTCGACCTGGTGGAGGGCGGCGCCGCCCGGGTACGGCTGGCCGTCCGCACGGTCCCGCACATCGTGCGCCGCTCCACGGCCGGCTGGGCCGCCCAGTACAACTCGATCCTGGTACGGCGGCTGCCCACCCGCCTCGTCGACCGGCTCGCCCGCACCATGGCCAAGGTGAGCGTGCCCGACCTGGCCGCCCACGGCCTGCCCCGCCCCGACACCGGCCTCTACAGCCGGGTCAAGCAGGGCTCCATCCCGGTCCTGGACGTCGGCCTCATCGACGCGGTGCGGCGGGGCCGGGTCGAGATCGTGGCCGCCGTCGAGGGCTTCGAGGACGGCAAGGTCGCCCTCGCCGACGGCACCCGCACCTCCCCCGACGCGGTGATCGCCGCGACCGGGTACGTCCGGGGCCTGGAGAGCCTGGTCGGCCACCTCGGCGTCCTCGACGACCGCGGCCGCCCGGTCGTCCACGGCTCCCGCGCCCCCGGGAACGCCCCCGGCCTCTACTTCACCGGCTACACCAACCCGATCAGCGGCATGTTCCGCGAGATGGCCCTCGACGCGGAGAAGATCGCGAAGGCGCTCGCCAAGCGCCTGCGGACGGCGTAGAGATCCTCAACCTCCTTACGTACGAACCGTGTTACTCATGTGACGCATGCGACGAGAGCGTTTTGTTACCGGCGGTAGCACCAAGCCCGTGCCCGAGACCAGAATGTGAGCCCTGCTCAACTTTCCGGCTTCACCCCTCTCGCTCCGTACGGAGGACGCACGTGGCACGCGAAAGACAGCTCTCCCGCCGCTCCCTTCTCGGCGGTGCCGCCGCCGGGGCGGTGGGCCTCACCGCGGTCTCCGCGGGCCCGGCCGCCGCGGCGGCCTCCCGGACCGTCGACGTCGCGATCGTCGGCGGCGGCATCGCCGGACTCACCGCGGCCCGCGACCTGGTGGCCGGCGGCCGGACGGTCGCCGTCCTGGAGGCCCGGGACCGGGTCGGCGGCCGGGTGGTGAACCTGAAGCTGGCCAACGGGGGTCACACCGAGGGCGGCGGCGAGTTCATCGGCCCCACCCAGGACCGCATCAAGGCCCTCGCGGACTCCCTGGGGGTGGCGACCTTCACCACGTACAACACGGGCGACAACCTCCTCTACAAGGACGGCAAGCGCACCCCGTACGACACCGGCGGACTGCTCGGTTCGGTCCCGCCGGTGGACGCGGCCGGGCTCGCCAACGCGGCGATCGTGCAGTCCGAACTGGACAGCATGGCCGCGCAGGTGCCGGTGGACGCGCCCTGGACCGCGCCCAAGGCCGCGGAGTGGGACAAGCAGACCTTCGAGAGCTGGCTGAACGCGAAGGCGGTCATCCCCTCGGCCAAGTTCCTCCTGGACGTGGCCTGCACGTCGATCTTCTCGGCCCAGCCCCGCGAACTCTCCCTCCTCTACGTCCTGTACTACATCGCCGCCGCCGGCAACGAGTCCACGGCCGGCACCCTGGAGCGCCTCACCGACACCGCGGGCGGCGCACAGGAGTCGCGTTTCGTCGGCGGTTCCCAGCAGGTCCCGATCAAGCTGGCGGCGACCCTCGGCGACCGGGTGGTGCTGAGCGCCCCGGTCCGCTCGATCGCCAGGGCAGGCGGCTCGTACGTGGTCACGGCGGACGGCATCACGGTCACCGCGACCCGCGTCGTCGTCGCCCTGCCGCCCCCGCTGGCCGCCCGCATCAGCTACGACCCGCTGCTGCCGGCCGCCCGCGACCAGCTCACCCAGCGGATGCCGATGGGCTCGATCGGCAAGGCCATCGCCGTGTACGACACCCCCTTCTGGCGGGCGGACGGCCTCAACGGGCAGGCCGTCAGCGACTCCGGCGTGGTCCGCTCGACCTTCGACAACTCCCCGCCGGACGCCTCCTACGGGGCGCTGATGGGCTTCATCGAGGCGGACGAGATGCGGGCCTACGACGCGGCGGGCGAGGCCGAGATCAAGGCCGCCGTCCTGGCGGACTACGCCAACTACTTCGGCGACAAGGCCAAAAACCCCACCTCCTTCGTGCTCCAACGCTGGGACAATGAGGGCTTCTCACGGGGCGGCCCGGTGGCCTACGCACCGCCCGGGGTGCTGACCGAGTACGGTGCGGCGCTGCGCAAGCCGGTGGACGGGATCCACTGGGCCGGCACGGAGACCTCCACGTTCTGGACGGGATACATGGACGGAGCGGTGCGCTCGGGCGAGCGGGCGGCGAAGGAGGTACTGGCCGCCCTCGGGTGACCGGGAGAGCGTTTTAAGCCCCAACTTTGCGTGCAGAGCGGTTCCTGACGCAGTGTCAGTTCAGTAATCTGACACTGCGTCAGTTTATCGTGCTGTCACACAGAGGCGGGCGGACCGATGCTTGGATCAACCCACGGCACCCTCACCACCGACTCCCGCCGGGCCCGGGCCATCGCCTGCGGTGAGCAGCGCCCCGGGCCCGCCGTCCACGGCCGGACCGCCGCCGAGGACGACCTGGACGTCAGCGGCCGGCCGCTGTACGCGGACGTACCGGATCTCGACCGGTTCTTCCGGCCCGAGTCGGTCGCCGTGATCGGCGCCTCGGACGCCGAGGGCCGGCCCAACACCGGTATCACCCGGCAGCTCCTCGACTGGGCCGGGCGGGTCGGGGCCCGGGTGCACCCGGTGCACCCCACCCGGCCGGCCGTCTTCGGCATCGACTGCGTCCCTTCCGTCGCCGACCTGCCCGAGCAGGTCGATCTCGCCGTCCTGCTGGTCGCCGACCCGCTCCCGGTGATCGAGGAACTGGCCGCGGCCAAGGTCAGGTTCGCGGTCGCCTTCGCCTCCGGATTCGCGGAGACCGGCGCGGCGGGCGCGGCCGCCCAGGCCCGCCTCGCGGCGGCCGTACGCCGCTCCGGGCTGCGGCTGCTCGGCCCGAACACGAACCTGAACGCCTTCGAGCGGTTCCGCGACGACCTGGAGGGCCCCGCCATCGCCCTCATCACCCAGTCCGGCCACCAGGGCCGCCCGGTCTTCGCCGCGCAGGAGCTGGGCGTCCGCCTCTCCCACTGGGCGCCCACCGGCAACGAGGCCGACCTGGAGACCGCCGACTTCATCTCCTACTTCGCCGAGCGCCCCGAGGTCGGCGCCATCGCCTGCTACGTCGAGGGCCTCAAGGACGGCCGCGCCTTCCTGCTGGCCGCCGACCGCGCGGCCCGCCGCCGGGTGCCGGTGGTGGCGGTGAAGGTCGGCCGCACCGAGGCCGGCGCCCGCACCGCCGCCTCCCACACCGGCAAGCTGACCGGCGCGGACGACGTGGTCGACGCGGCGCTGCGGCAGTACGGCGTGATCCGCGTCGACGGTCTCGACCAACTCCAGGACACCGCGGCCCTGCTGGCGCGGGCGCGGGCGCCGCGCGCGGACGGCGTGGTGGTCTACTCGATCTCGGGCGGCACGGGCGCGCACGTCGCCGACCTGGCGTCCGGCCTGGGGCTGCGGCTGCCGGAGCTGTCCGAGGCCCGGCAGGCCGAACTGCACCAGTGGATACCGGAGTACCTGAGCGTGGCCAACCCGGTGGACAACGGCGGGCATCCGGTGGGCGACTGGCGCGGCCGCAAGATCATCGACTCGATCCTCGCCGACCCCGAGGTCGGCGTGCTGATCTGCCCGATCACCGGCCCCTTCCCCCCGCTCAGCGACAAGCTGGTCCAGGACCTGGTGGACGCGGCGGAGGCGACCGACAAACTGGTCTGCGTGGTGTGGGGCTCGCCGGTCGGCACCGAGGCCGCCTACCGCGACGTCCTCCTTCGCTCCTCCCGGGTGGCCACCTTCCGCACGGTCGGCAACTGCCTGACCGCCGTCCGCGCCCACCTGGACCACCACCGCTTCGTGAGCGACTACCGCTCCCCCTTCGACGAGGCCCCGCGCACCCCGTCGCCCTCCTACCGCAAGGCGCTCGCGCTGCTGCGGCCGGGACAGCAGCTGAGCGAGCACGCGGCGAAGCAGCTGCTGCGCGCCTACGGCATCCGGGTGCCGCGCGAGCAGCTGGTGACCAGCGCGGCGGCGGCCGTGCGCGCGGCCGGGCTGGTCGGCTACCCGGTGGTGATGAAGGCGTCCGGCGGGCAGATCGCGCACAAGACCGAGCTGGGCCTGGTGAAGGTCGGGCTGACCTCGGCGAGCCAGGTCCGGGACGCCTACCGGGAGCTGACCGACATCGCCCGCTACGAGGGGGTCGCCCTGGACGGGGTGCTGGTCTGCCAGATGGTGGAACGGGGGGTGGAGATGGTCGTCGGGGTCACCCACGACGACCTCTTCGGGCCGACCGTGACGGTGGGGCTCGGCGGGGTGCTGGTGGAGGTGCTGCACGACGCGGCCGTGCGCGTGCCGCCGTTCGGCGAGGACCAGGCCCGGGACATGCTGGCCGAACTGCGCGGGCGGCCCCTGCTGGACGGGGTCAGGGGGCGGCCGCCGGCCGACCTCGACGCGCTCGTCGAGGTGATCCTGCGCGTCCAGCGCATGGCCCTGGAACTGGGCGACCGGCTCGCCGAGCTCGACATCAACCCGCTGATGGTGCTGGAACAGGGCCAGGGCGCGGTGGCGCTGGACGCGCTGGCGGTGTGCCGCTGATGGACACCGTCCGGTACGCACGGGCGGAGCGGGTCGCCTACGTCACCCTCAACCGTCCCGAGGCCCTCAACGCCGTGACCCCCGCCGAGCGGGAGGAGGTCATCCGGCTGCTGTCGGACGCCTCCGCCGATCCGGAGCTGGGGGCGGTGGTGCTCACCGGCACCGGCCGGGGCTTCTGCGCGGGCGCGGACCTGCGCGGCTCCGGGTCCGCCGCGCCCCTCCCCGGTGACGTGGCCCGCACCATCCGGCGCGGCGCCCAGCGCCTGATCACCGCCGTCCTCGACTGCGAGAAACCGGTGATCGCGGCCGTCAACGGCACCGCCGCCGGCCTCGGCGCGCACCTGGCGCTCGCCTGCGACCTGGTCCTGGCCGCCGAGTCGGCCCGTTTCATCGAGGTGTTCGTCCGCCGCGCCCTGGTCCCCGACGGCGGCGGCGCCTACCTGCTGCCCCGGCTGGTCGGCCCGCACCGCGCCAAGGAGCTGATGTTCTTCGGCGACGCGCTCCCGGCGCCGGAGGCCGAACGTCTGGGCCTGGTCAACCGGGTCGTACCGGACGAGGAGCTGGCGAAGACGGCCCGGGAGTGGGCACAGCGCCTGGCCGCCGGCCCCACCCGCACCCTGGCCCTGACGAAACACCTGCTCAACGCGTCCCTGGAGAGCGACCGGACAGCCGCCTTCGCCGCCGAGGCCGCCGCCCAGGAGCTCAACATGACGACCCACGACGCCCAGGAGGGCCTACGCGCCTTCACGGAGCGCAGAAGCCCCGAGTTCCGGGGCCGGTGACGGCGGCAGACCGCCGTTTCGAACGCCCACCCCTTCCCATCTGACGATCCGTCACTTTCAATGGAAGGGTGATGGGACACGCTGGGGCGGCCGCGGCTGCCGTTCGTTATCTCAGGTCGGTTCCCGCGCCGGGGCCCGTGGAGGCCCTGCCGCGCCCGGAGTTGCGGTGTGTGCGGGCGGACGAGCGGGCGCCGGTCGACCCCGTGGAGTTCCGGCGGGTGCTCGGGAACTTCGCGACCGGGGTGACCGTCGTCACCGCACCGGCCGCCGAAGGCGAGCCCTCCCCCGCCGGATTCGCCTGCCAGTCCTTCTCCTCCCTCTCCCTCGACCCGCCCCTGGTCTGCTTCATGGTCGCCCGCACCTCGGCCACCTGGCCGCGCATCGCCCGCGCGGGTGCCTTCTGCGTCAACGTGCTCGGCGCGGGCCAGGGCGAGCTGTGCCGCGCCTTCGCGAGGAGCGGCACGGACAAGTTCGCGAGCGTGGCGTACGACGCGGCCCCCGCCTCGGGCGCACCCCGCCTGGCCGGCGCCACGGCCTGGATCGACTGCGCGATCCACGCCGTCCACACGGGCGGCGACCACCTGATCGTGGTCGGCCGGGTACGAGCCCTGGGCACGGCCGACGGAAGCCTCCCGGACCAGGCCCCGCTGCTGTTCCACCGGGGGCGGTTCGGCAGGCTGGAGCCGGAGGGTTAGGGGCTGTCCGGCGGATCATGCCGCAGACGCGGGGTCCGGCACGCCCTCCCCCACTGCCCGAAAGGCGTGGGGGGACCCCCAGCGGCGGTGTCGTCGATCACCGACGTCCCCCAGCCTCCGGCCGGGAGGTGCCCCCACCGCGTCGCCCGCCGCGGCAGCGGCTGATCGGCCACGGCTCCTCCGCCGTGCAGCCGGACGCACCAGACCCCGCTCACCTCGGCCGACGAGCCACCCTTGCTTCCCTGCGACCTGATCCGCCGGACAGCCCCTAGACGGCGAGAGCGGGCACGGGCGGCATCGGTCGGCGGCGGATCACCAAGGCCATCAGGGCCGCCGCCGCGCACAGGGCGCCGGAGGCGTACCAGACCATGTCGTAGGTGCCGAAGACGTCGCGGGCGACGCCGCCGAGCCAGGCGACGAGGGCCGCGCCGACCTGGTGGGAGGCGAGGACCCAGCCGAAGACGATGGCGCTGTCCTCGCCGTACTGCTCGCGGCACAGGGCGAGGGTGGGCGGGACGGTGGCGACCCAGTCCAGGCCGTAGAAGACGATGAAGAAGATCATCGGTGGGTGGATCGCCGGGCCGAGCAGCATCGGCAGGAAGAGCAGCGAGAGGCCGCGCAGGGCGTAGTAGACGGCGAGCAGGCGGCGGGGTTCGAAGCGGTCGGTGAACCAGCCGGAGGCGATGGTGCCGACGACGTCGAACACGCCGATGACCGCGAGCAGCGAGGCCGCGGCGGTGACCGGCAGGCCGTGGTCGTGGGCGGCGGGCACGAAGTGGGTCTGGATCAGGCCGTTGGTGGAGGCGCCGCAGATCGCGAAGGTGCCGGCGAGCAGCCAGAAGGGCCCGGTGCGCACGGCGGAGCGGAGCACCCCGATCGTCCGGCGGGCGGCGCCGGTGACCGGCGGCGGCTTGGGCACGAACTGGTCGGCGCCGTACGGCTCGAGGCCCACGTCGGCCGGGTGGTCGCGCAGCAGCAGCCAGACGAACGGGACGACCGCGAGGGCGGCCAGGGCGACGGTGACGGCGGCGGGACGCCAGTCGTACGTCTCGACCATCCAGGACAGCAGCGGCAGGAAGATCAGCTGGCCCGAGGCGGAGGCGGCGGTGAGGATGCCGGTGACCAGGCCGCGCCGGGCGGTGAACCAGCGGTTGGTGACGGTGGCTGCGAAGGCGAGGGCCATCGACCCGGAGCCGAGCCCGACCAGAAGGCCCCAGCAGAGCAGCAGCTGCCAGGCCGCCGTCATCCACACGGTCAGGCCCGAGCCGAGCGCGATCACGGTCAGGGCGACGGCGACCACACGCCGTATGCCGAAACGGTCCATCAGGGCGGCCGCGAAGGGCGCGGTGAGCCCGTACAGCGCGAGATTGACGGAGACGGCCGCCCCGATCGTGCCGCGCGACCAGCCGAACTCCGCGTGCAGCGGGTCGATGAGCAGGCCGGGCAGGGAGCGGAAGGCGGCGGCGCCGATGATCGTGACGAAGGTGACGGCGGCGACGAACCAGGCGCGGTGGATGCGTGGTGCGCGGGCCGGCTTCGGGTGCTGGAGGGCTGCTGCGGGTTCCGTTGTCTGGGGCACGCCATAAAGCTTCGGCCAGCGGATTCACTCCATCGAGTGGCCCGAAGGACAGTATTCGCTAGGATCGGGCCATGGACAGCCAACTCCATGAGCCCGGGGCGCCCGGTTTCCGCCCGCACCGTGTGGTCGTCCTCGCCCTGGACGGTCTGCTCCCCTTCGAGCTGGGCATCCCGCACCGCATCTTCGGCCGCCCCAAGGACCGCCGGGGCCGCCACCTGTACGAGGTCGTGACCTGCTCGGTGCGGCCACCGGGACCGGTCGAGACCGACGCCGACTTCGCGATCCACGTGGCGCACGGCCCTGAGGTGCTGGCCACCGCCGACACGGTGGTCGTCCCGGCCTCGTACGAGCTGGGCCCGGTCTTCGAGGAGGGCGTCCTCACCCCCGAACTGGCCGCCGCCCTGGCCCACATCCGCCCGGGCACCCGGCTCGCCTCCATCTGCACCGGCGTCTACGTCCTGGCCGCCGCCGGCTACCTGGACGGCCGCCCGGCGACCACGCACTGGGCCGAGGCGGACCATCTCCAGCGGCTGTTCCCGCGCATCGAGGTCGACCCGGAGGTCCTGTTCATCGACGACGGCGACGTACTGACCTCCGCCGGGGTGGCCGCCGGCATCGACCTGTGCCTGCACATGGTCCGCCGCGACCACGGCACCGCCGTCGCCAACGACGTGGCCCGCCGCACCGTCGTACCCCCGCACCGGGACGGCGGCCAGGCCCAGTACATCCACCGCCCGGTCCCCGACCTCCAGACGGCCACCACCACGGCCGCCCGCGCCTGGGCCCTGGGCCGCCTGCACGAACCGATCCAGCTGCGCGACATGGCCGAGCAGGAGGCCATGTCGGTACGGACCTTCACCCGCCGCTTCCGCGAGGAGACCGGCGTCAGCCCCGGCCAGTGGCTCACCCGGCAGCGCGTCGAACGCGCCCGCCACCTCCTGGAGTCCACCGACCTCTCCGTCGACCAGGTGGCCAGGGACGCCGGCTTCGGCACCGCCCAGTCGATGCGCCAGCACCTGCAGACGGCGCTGGGCGTCACCCCGACCGCCTACCGCCGTACCTTCCGCACGGGGACCTCACAGACCACGGGGACCACGGGGACCACGGGGACCGTCAGAACGTGAGCACCCCCCGGGCCACCCGTCCCGCCTCCGCGTCCGCGCGGGCCTTCTCGAAGTCCTCCACCGGGTAGGTCGCGGTCACCAGTTCGTCCAGCATCAGGCGGCCCTGCCGGTACAGCTCGGCGTACAGGGCGATGTCGTGCTGGGGGCGCGAGGAGCCGTAACGGCAGCCCAGGATGGACTTGTCCAGGAACAGGGAGGCGACGACGAAGGACGCCTCGGCGGTGGCGGCGGGCACGCCGAGGAGGACCGCCTGGCCGTGCCGGTCGAGGAGGTCGACGGCCTGCCGGACCAGTTCGACGCGGCCCACGCACTCGAAGGCGTGGTCGACGCCGTGCGGCAGCAGGTCCTTCACCCCGTCCGTCGAGGTCAGGAAGTCGGTCGCGCCGAACTGCCGGGCCACCTCCTCCTTGGCCGGGTTGGCGTCCACGGCCACGATCCGCAGCGCGCCCGCGATCCGGGCGCCCTGGATGACGTTCAGCCCGATCCCGCCGGTGCCGATGACCAGCACGGTGTCGCCGCGGTCCACCCGGGCCCGGTTGAGCACCGCGCCCACACCGGTCAGCACCCCGCAGCCGATCAGCGCGGCGGACGTCAGCGGGATGTCCTTCGGGATGCGCACCGCCTGCACGGCCCGGACCAGGGTGCGTTCCGCGAAGGCGGAGTTGCAGGCGAACTGGTGGACGCCCCGGCCACCGCGCGTGAACGGCTGCTGGGGGCGCCCGATGGCCTTGCGGCACATGGTCGGCCGCCCCCGGTCGCAGTCGGCGCAGGTCCCGCAGTTGGCGAGCGTGGAGAGCGCCACGTGGTCGCCCGGCGACACGTGACCGACCCCCGCGCCCACCGCCTCCACCACTCCGGCGCCCTCGTGGCCGAGCACCACGGGAACGGGGAAGGGTATGGTCCCGTCCACCACGGACAGATCGCTGTGGCAGAGCCCGGCCGCCGCCACGGACACCAGCACCTCACCCGGACCCGGCTCCCGGACGTCCAGGTCGTCGACCACCTGGACCTGCTTCCCGTCGAACACCACACCGCGCATCACGACTCGACCCCCTTCGGTTCCCTCGGCAGACCGAGCACGCGCTCGGCGATGATCGTGCGCTGGACCTGGTCCGAACCGCCGTAGATGGTGTCGGCCCGCGAGAAGAGGAACAGGTGCTGGGCGGCGTCCAGTTCGTAGGACGCGGCGGCCGACCAGTCGGCCGGTCCGACGCTCGCGGCCGCGCCCCGCACCAGCACGGCGAGCTCACCGAGCCGCTGGTGCCAGCCGGCCCACAGCAGCTTGGCCACGCTGGGCGCGCCCGGCTCGGCGGCCGAACTCCCTAGTGTGCGCAGGGCGTTCCACCGCATCACCCGCAACTCGGCCCACTGCCGCACCAGCCGCGCGCGGACGACGGGGTCGGCGGCGGCGCCGCTCGCCACGGCGTCCCGCACCACCCGGCCCAGTTCCTCGGCGAACCCGATCTGCTGGGCGAGCGTGGACACCCCCCGCTCGAAGCCGAGCAGGCTCATCGCCACGCGCCAGCCGTCGCCCTCGCCGCCGACGACATGGTCGGCGCGCGCGTACGCGCCGTCGAAGAAGACCTCGTTGAAGTCGCTGGTGCCGGTCAGCTGCCGGATGGGCCGGACCTCGACGCGGCCGGGCTGGTCCATGGGCACGAGCAGGAAGCTCAGCCCGTGGTGCCTGCGGGAGCCGGGCTCGGTCCGGGCGAGCACGAAGCACCAGTCGGCCTCGTGGGCGAGGGAGGTCCAGATCTTCTGCCCGGACACGCGGTAGCCGTCCGCCTCCCGTACGGCCGCGGTCCGCACCCCGGCCAGGTCCGACCCGGCGCCGGGCTCGCTGTACCCCTGGCACCACAGCTCCTCGCCGGCGGCGACGGGCGGCAGGAACCGCGCCTTCTGCTCGGGCGTGCCGTGCGCGAGGAGCGTCGGGGCAAGGAGGTTCTCCCCGATATGCCCGGAGCGCGGCGGGGCGGCCGACCGGGCGTACTCCTCGGCCCAGACGACCTGCTGCGTGAGCGTGGCGGTCCGGTTCCCGTACCCGCCCTCCGCCCACCCGAGCCCGATCCACCCGTCGGCCCCGAGCGTCCGCTCCCACCCGCGCCGGTCCACCCCGCCGTCCACGTGCGCCCCGAGCCAGGCCTGCACCTCCCCACGAAAGACCTCGTCCTCCGAACCCGAGCCGAACTCCACGGTGCCCTCCAGAGATGGTTCGATTCGACCGACCAACGGGCGCTGGGGGTCCCCCCGGCCGAAGGCTGGGGGGAGGAACTGCGCGAGGAACCACGACGGCGCCGCACTCGCCCACACGCCGCACCCCCCTAGGCGTTCGGCCGCCCCCCGCCCCGCGCAGCGGCCTCCATCGCCGCCACCCGCGCCAGCATCGGCATCGGCTCCACCCCCACGCTCCCCGGCAGCACCTCGGCGATCCGTTCCGGCGTCCAGGAGCCCCCCTCGGCGTACGCGGCCCGCACCTCGCTCGGCTGGGCCCACACCGCGATCTTCGGCCCGGCGACCGTGTAGACCTGCCCGGTGACCCCCGCGTCCCGCGCGGCGTCCGAGAGCAGGTAGACCACGAACGCGGCCACGTCCTCGGGCTCCCCGATCTCGGCGAGTTCCATCGGCACCCCCGCAGACATCCGGGTACGCGCCACCGGTGCCACCGCGTTCGCGGTCACCCCGTACTTGTGCAGGCCGAGCGCCGCGCTGCGCACCAGCGAGATGATCCCGCCCTTGGCCGCGCTGTAGTTGGCCTGCGAGACGGAACCCTGGTGGTTGCCGCTGGTGAAGCCGATCAGGGTGCCGGCGCGCTGCCCCCGCATCACCGCCGACGCCGCCCGGAACACCGTGAACGTGCCCTTGAGGTGGGTGGCGACCACCGGGTCCCACTCCTCCTCGGTCATGTTGAACAGCATCCGTTCCCGCAGGATCCCGGCCACGCACACGACCCCGTCGAGCCGGCCGTACGACGCCAGTGCGACGTCCACGATCCGCTGTCCGCCCGCCATGGTGGAGATGTCGTCGGCCACGGCGACCGCCTCGCCGCCCGCCGCCTCGATCTCCTTGACGACGGCCTCGGCGACCTCGCTGGTGGGTGATGCGCCGTCGACCGAGACGCCGTAGTCGTTGACGACGACCTTCGCCCCCTCGGCCGCCGCGGCCAGCGCCACGGCCCGTCCGATACCGCGCCCGGCACCCGTCACGGCGACGACCCTGCCTGCCAAGAAGTTCCCCATGCCCGGCCCCTTCCCGCGGTTTCTGACGGACCGTTAGATTTTATGGCGCGTCTGATGTGCGGACACAAGCCCCGGGGAGGAACCGGATGTCACTGCCGGCTGAGTTCCACGACATCGCCAAGCGCGTCAACAACTGGGGACGCTGGGGCACCGCCGACGAGCTCGGCACGCTGAACCTGATCACCGACGAGGTGGTCCGGGAGGCGGCCGCGACCGTGCGCACCGGCCGACGGGTCCCCCTGGCCCTGCCGCTGCGGGAGGACGGCGTGCAGACCGGGATGATCCCCGGGCGGGTCAACCCGCTGCACGCGATGGTGCAGATCAACCAGGAGCTGTTCGGCCCGGGGACGGTCGCGTGCAGCGACGACGCCGTGACGATGGGACTGCAGGCGGGCACCCACTGGGACGCGCTCACCCATGTCTCGCACTCGGGGCGGCTGTACAACGGCCGCCCGGCGGACACCGTGACCGCGCACGGCGGGGCCCGGTTCGCGGGGATCGACAAGGCGCGGCACATCGTCTCGCGCGGGGTGCTGCTGGACGTGGCACGCGCGCGTGGCGTCGAGCGGCTGGCGGGCGGCCACGCGGTCACCCCGGAGGATCTGGACGCCGCGCAGGAGCTGGCCGGGACGACGGTCCGCGCCGGTGACATCGTGCTGGTGCGGACCGGGCAGGTGCAGGTGTACCTCGCCGGGGACAAGCACGGGTACGGCTACCCGTCGCCGGGTCTTTCGGTGCGGACCCCGCAGTGGTTCCACGCACGTGACGTCGCGGCCGTCGCCAACGACACCCTCACCTTCGAGATCTTCCCGCCCGAGATCGAGGACCTCTGGCTGCCCGTGCACGCCCTGGACCTGGTCGAGATGGGCATGCTCCAGGGCCAGAACTGGAATCTCGAAGAGTTGTCCACAGCCTGTGGAGAAACCGGCCGGTACGCGTTCCTGCTGTCGGCGACGCCCGAGCCGTTCGTGGGCGCGACGGGCAGCCCCGTCGCACCCGTGGCCGTCCTCTGAAGCCCGGCACGGCGCGAGGGGGAGTCCGAGTCGGTGTCACGCCGGGAACCGGCGTGACACCGACCCTCCCCCATCCCCCCGGGACCCGGACGGCCACGCGCGCCGGCCCGCCCCGAGCCGGGCCCCGCACGCCAGCGTCCGTCTCGACCCACACTCGACGAGGACGTCCGTGGCCGGACCCCTCGCCGTCCCCTCGCGGCGAATCGCAGACCTCAAGCGTGTTCACATGGTCACGTGGCGTCAACACCCGTTCGGGGTTTACCCGTCACGCCCCGGTTCACCGTGGGCGCGCACGGATGCAACCCCCGGCGCATCACCGCACACGGGGATCACACCGCCTCGAACGCCAGCCCCTCGAAGGAGGCCAGGCCGCCCCCGTACGCCACCGCCGCACCCTGCCGGGGCTCCGAGCACCGGTCGAGTTCGCACCAGATGCGCTTGCCGGCGCCTTCCCGGCTCCAGCCCCAGCGGTCGGCGAGTCCGTCGACGAGGGCGAGGCCGCGGCCCCCGGTCGCGTCACCGTCGACGCACCTCGGCACGGGCGCGCGGGTGCTGTCGTCGGCGACCTCCAGCCGTACGGTGGCCGGGTCCTCGGCGGCCGCGCGGTCCACGCCCGGCAGCGAGAGCCGCAGCACGGCGGGTCGGCCGGTGTGCACGACGGCGTTGGTGACCAGCTCGGAGACGAGCAGGATCAACGTCTCGGCGAGCGGCTCGTCCACCGCTATACCGGACCCGGCGAGGCGCGAGCGGGCCCACCTTCTGGCCCGCCCCACCTCCGCGGGGTCGGGCCGGATCTCCAGCTGCACTTGAAGCACCTGCACCGCTCACACCATCCGAACCGGCGGACACATGGACCCGCGCCGAGCGGGCGCCGCGACGAGGACCGCGACGACGAGGGCGACGAGGGCCACGATCGTAGCCATTTTCTGCATGGCCAGAACAACGGCCAGAGCAAGGGTCACGGAACGTGATTCCCTTACGAGACAGCATGGTTGACGTACAGTCACCCCAACAAGCGCTTCGGGCATATTCCAGCGCGAAGGAGTACGCCTAGGGCATACTGTGCGACGCTCGCGGCGGGGACTCGAACAGGCGGGGGCGCAAGCCCTTACCGCCCTGCGAACAGCGGCACGCGCCACGAGCCGCGGGGCCGCCTCGACGGCGCCGCGGGCATGGCTCGTCCTCGGAACCACTCGCATCCCACAGAAGGTACCGGAGCGGACACCCGACTCCAGGCCGTGACGAGTCACGCGTTGGACACAACCCGGTATCAACGCTCCGTGATCACGCCGTGCCACAATCCGCGACATCCCGGTCGTCCAGGCGCCGATTCCCCAGCCCAGAGCCCTTGCGAACGGTCACCCGAGCAGGTCGGCCGCGAGCTTCTCCTCACTCTCCGTGACGTCCCCACCACGATGGGACCGCACCCAGGCCCGTTTCAGGAGGAGGTGCACCTCCGTCTCCCAGGTGAAGCCCATCCCGCCGTGCACCTGGAGACAGTCCCGGGAACCGGCCACGGCGGCCTCGTCGGCGAGCAGCCGGGCCGCCGCGATGTCCAGCGGGTCGGCGGTCACGGCGGCCGCGTAGACGGCCGCACGCGCGGTCTCGGCCCGCACCAGCATCTCCGCGCACAGGTGCTTGACCGCCTGGAACGCCCCGATCGGCTGCCCGAACTGCACGCGTGTGCGAGCGTGTTGCACGGCGAGCTCGCACGCGCGCACCGCCGTGCCGAGCTGCTCGGCGGCGGTCAGGAGCACCGCCACCGGATCCGGGTCTCCCCCACCGGCGCCCGGCACCCGGTGCAGGGGCGTCAACGGGTCGACGGAGCGCAGCGGTACCGCCTCCGACACGTCCCCCGCGCCCCCAGCGCCGCCCGTCACCACGTCGGCCTCGGCCAGCCACTCCACCAGGGCGCCGTCCACGCGGGCCACCACGGTCTCCCCCTCGGCCGCGCCCGGCACGTCGGCGGCCGCGAGGTGGGTGGCCAGCAACGGGCCGGTCAGCAGCGCCCGTCCGGCCTCCTCGAACACCAACACGGCCTCCGGCAGACCCAGTCCGACCCCGCCCGCGGCCTCCGGCAGCCGCAGCGCGAAGAACCCGGCCGCGCCCAGCTCCCGCCACAGCTCCCGGTCCAGGCCCGGCGCGGCCACGGCCGCCCGCAGCACCGCGCCGTCGAACCGGCGTCCGAGCAGCGCCCGCATGCCGTCCCGCAACGACCTCTGCTCACCGGTCAGCCGGAAACGCACGTCCGTTCACCGCCCCTTCGGCAGTCCGAGGATCCGCTCGGCCACGATGTTCCGCTGGATCTGCGAGGTCCCGGCGGCGATGGTGTACGAGAGGGAGGAGAGCCGGTCGAGGACCCACGGCCGGTCCAGGTCGAGCGCGTCGGGGCCGAGCACGGCGGCCGCCGCGTCGTACAGCTCCTGGCGCGCGTGCGAGTAGCGCAGCTTGAAGACCGAGCCGCCGACGCCGGGCACGCCCCGGCCCTCCGCCTCGCTGACGTTCCACTGGGTGAGCCGCCACAGCGCCCGGAACTCGGCGTTCAGCCGGCCGAGGCGGCGGCGCAGCACCGGGTCGTCCCAGCTGCCGTTCGCACGCGCCGCGCGCGCGAGGTCGCCGAGCACCCGGCGGCAGGCGACGACCTCGCCGACGAAGGCGGTGCCGCGCTCGAAGGAGAGGGTCACCATGGTGACGCGCCAGCCGTCGTTCTCGGCGCCCACCCGGTTGGCGACGGGGACCCGCACCTCGTCGAGGAACACCTCGGCGAACTCGTCGGAACCGGCGAGCGTGCGCAGCGGCCGTACGGTGACGCCCGGGGCGTCCATGGGCAGGGCCAGCCAGCTGATGCCCCGGTGCTTCGGCGCCCCGGGGTCCGTCCGCACCAGCAGCTCGCACCAGTCGGCGACCTCCGCGTGCGAGGTCCAGATCTTGGATCCGCTCACCACGTAGTCGTCGCCGTCGCGCCACGCGCGCGTGCGCAGCGCGGCCAGGTCGGAGCCGGCGTCCGGTTCGCTGAAGCCCTGGCACCACACCTCGTCGCCGCGCAGGATCGGCGCCAGCCAGCGGGCCCGCTGCTCCGCGGTGCCCTCGGCCGCGATGGTCGGGCCCGCGTGCAGCAGGCCCACGAAGTTGGCGCCCACATAGGGCGCGCCGGCCCGCTCGGTCTCCTCCAGGAAGATCAGCCGGGTGGTCGGGGAGGCGTCCCAGTGGACGTCGGCGTACCCGGCGTCGTACAGGGTGCGCTGCCAGCCGAGGTCGTAGGCGCGGCGGCCCGGCCAGTCCTCGGGGCGCGGCTTCGGCGGCAGACCCGGGAGCACCTTGGTGAGCCACTCCCGAAGGCGCGCCCGGAAGTCCTCCTCCTCGGGCGTGTACGACAGATCCACCGGCAGGCACCCCCACGGAGCTGATGGTTCGTCAGATCTCGCAGGCTAGCCCCGCACCCCTGGACCGGCAAGGCACCAGGACCTACGATCTGACGACTCGTCAGCTGGAGAGGGACAGGGGCCCGGCCATGGACGACACGAACGCCATCGCACACGAGCTGAGCGCCTCCCGCACCCTCTGGG
This sequence comes from Streptomyces sp. NPDC020958, assembly GCF_055562175.1. Taxonomy (NCBI): domain Bacteria; kingdom Bacillati; phylum Actinomycetota; class Actinomycetes; order Kitasatosporales; family Streptomycetaceae; genus Streptomyces; species Streptomyces sp. NPDC020958. Next base: position 376,507 of record NZ_JBVHFU010000004.1, read on the forward strand.
ACCTGGCCGCCCGCCGCGCCGAACTCACCCCGGACCGGCCGGTGTTCCTCCAGGGCGACCGGGCGCTGTCCTTCAGCGGACTGCGCGCGCGTGCCGAACGCGTCGCGGCCGGCCTGTACGGCATGGGCGTGCGCCCCGGCACGGTCGTCGCCTGGCAGCTGCCCACCCGGATCGAGACGGCCGTGCTGTCCTTCGCGCTGGCCAGGCTCGGCGCCGTGCAGTCCCCGGTCATCCCCTTCTACCGGGACCGCGAGGTCGGCTTCGCGCTGCGCGAGTCCAGGGCCGAGTTCTTCGCCGTACCGGGCGTGTGGCGCGGCTTCGACCACACGGAGCTGGCCCGGCGGCTGGGCGCGAAGGGCGTCTTCGAGGTGTACGACGCCGACCGGCTGCCGGACGGCGACCCGGCCGTCCTGCCCGCCCCGCCCGCCGAGGGCACCTCGGTCCGGTGGATCTACTGGACCTCGGGCACCACCTCCGACCCCAAGGGCGTGCTGCACACGGACCGTTCGCTCATCGCGGGCGGTTCGTGCCTCGCGCACGCCCTGCGGCTCACGGCGGACGACGTGGGCTCCATGGCCTTCCCGTACGCGCACATCGCGGGCCCCGACTACACGGTGATGCTGCTGCTGTACGGCTTCCCGGCGGTGCTGTTCGAGCAGTTCGCACTGCCGGACGCGCTGCCGGAGTACCGCAGGCACGGGGTGACGGTGGCGGGCGGGTCGACGGCGTTCTACTCGATGTTCCTGGCCGAGCAGCGCAAGCGGCCGGGGACCAGGGTGATTCCGTCACTGCGGCTGCTCGCGGGCGGCGGGGCCCCCAAGCCGCCGGAGGTGTACCACGCGGTGGTACGGGAGATGGGGGTGCAGCTGACGCACGGCTACGGCATGACCGAGGTGCCGATGATCACGATGGGGGCGCCGGACGACACGGCGGAGAACCTGGCGACGACCGAGGGGCGGCCGCCGGCCGGGATGGAGATACGGATCGCCGAGGGCGGCGAGGTACGGCTGCGCGGGGAGGCGGTGTGCCAGGGGTACCTGGATCCCGCGCAGACCGCGGAGGCCTTCGACGAGGACGGGTTCCTGCGGACCGGCGACCTGGGGCAGGTGACCGAAAGCGGTCACCTGGTCCTCACCGGACGGCTCAAGGACGTGATCATCCGCAAGGGCGAGAACATCTCGGCGAAGGAGATCGAGGACCTGCTCGCCGCGCACCCGGCGGTGGGCGACGCGGCGGTGGTGGGACTGCCCGACGCCGAACGCGGGGAGCTGGTGTGCGCGGTGGTCGAGCAGCCGCCCGGCGCGGCCGTGCTGACGCTGCCGGAGGTGGTGGCGTACCTGCGCGCGGAAGGGCTGTCGGTGCACAAGCTGCCGGAGCGGCTGGAGGTGGTGGACGCCCTGCCGCGCAACGAGACGCTGCGCAAGGTGCTCAAGTACCGGCTGCGCGAGCGGTTCTCGGGCTCCTCCGCGGCGGCCGCTACCCCGGAATCGTGAAGTAGCGGGCGAACGCCGGGATGATCTCCGCCTCCGCGACCCTGCCGTCGCCGTCGGTGTCGAGGCCCGCGGCGACTGTCCGCGCGGTCTCCGGGGGCACGCCGAGGGCGCGCAGTACGCGCTCGGTGTCGGGGACGGTGGCCGTGCCGTCGCCCGCGGTGTCGGCGAGCGCGAGGGCCGCGTGCAGGAAGGGGCGGGCGATCTCGGCGAACCGGTCGGGGTTGTCGTGCAGCCGCTTGACCGCGCCGCTCACGAACTCCTCGTGGGTGATGCGCTGGTCGCCGTCCCGGTCCGCCATACCGGCCATGCCCTGCCAGAAGGCCTCGGCGCCGGCGTACAGGGCCTGGCCCTTGTCGGAGCGGGCCGGGGCGCCGAACTCGGCGAGCAGCGCCTTGGCCGCCGAGTTGAAGTCCTCGCGGGCGATCCAGCCGTTGCCGTCCTGGTCGAAGGTTGCGAACCGGGCGGCGATCCGTCGCTCGTACTCGGTGCTGACCATGTCTGTTCGGGCCGCCTTACGTGACGTGGGGGTTCTCCTCGCAGGGAGCGTACGACGCGGGCGACGGCCGGGGAGCGGGAAGGCGTCGTTTGTGCCAAGACCGGGGGAATTCCGGGACAACTGTGTGGCAATGTCGGGGCAGCGCCCTAGGCGGACAGGGGGTTCTCCTCGTCGGAGACCGCGCTGTCGGTGTCGGCGTAGACGTCGAACAGCCGCCGGACGCCGAGGGCGCCGAGGACCCGGTTGACGTGAGAACCGTCACTCGCGCCCCGGGCCGGCAGGATCAGCCGCAGCCGGCCCCGGCAGGAGCGGATCAGGCGCCGGGCGGCGATGAGGACGCCGACCCCGCTGGAGTCGCAGAAGAAGACGTCGGACAGGTCGAGGACCAGACTGTGGTGGCCCTCGGCCACCACGTCGTGCACCCGCTGGCGCAGGACCGGCGAGGTCACCAGGTCCAGTTCGCCCGACACCGCGAGCACGGCCCACTCGCCCTGTTCCTCGCCGGTCACCTTGAAAGCCACGGCTCAGCCCTCCGCTCGCCGGATCTCCGGAACCGCCCGGAAACGGAGCCAGTTCCTACGCTTCTTTTCGCGCGGCTGCCCAGCGGCCGTTCCCCGAAACCCCGGATGACAAACGAGGGACGATCAGGAAAGGTCTTGTTTCGGTCACTGTCGATCCTTATCGATCTTGTTCGATCCCGGTCGATCTCGGTCGTTCGGCAACGGGAGGCTCCGGCGGCCTTTACCACTCCAGGTCCGGCACGGGGCGCGCATTGGCACAAAGGGGCGTGCGCCGCCGGACGTGCCGACTACATTCGAGGAGACGGTGCGGACACGCTGGACACGGGCACGGGGAGGGGGCCGCATGGCGAAGAGGGAGACACCGCCCCGCTGGGACCGCAAGATGCAGCAGCGGCTCGCACGTGGCGAGGCCGCCGCCCTCGGTGAGCTCTACGACCGCTTCGCCTCGCTCGTGCACGGCCTCGCCCACCGCGTCCTCGGCGACGAGACCGCCGCCGACTCCATAACCCGCGAGGTCTTCGTCCACGTCTGGGAGCATCCCGACGCCTACGACCCCAGGCAGGGGCCGCTGCGCTCGTGGGTCGCCGCGCTGACGCACCGGCTGGCCGTGCAGCGCCTGCGGGCCACCGAGACCGCCGCGCTCCCGGCCGACGAGGGCGGCGGCACCGAGGCCGCGGAGGAGCTGGAGCGCAGGGTGCGGCGGGCGTCCGTCGCCGCCCGCGCGGACTACATCGTGCACTCCATGCCGACCCCGCTGCGGGCCGCCCTCGACCTCGCCTACTTCCAGCGCCGCGACTACCGGGGGACCGCGGCGGACCTCGGCGTCACCGAGGACGAGGCCCGCCGCCGGCTCCGCCTCGGCCTGCAACTCCTCTCCACCGCCCACGACACCACCACCCCGCCGGGCTACGGAGCCGACGCATGAGCGCCCCCTTCGACCCCCCGAACGACCCCGCCCCCGACGAGGGCGCCGACCCGACCCCCGCCGGGGACCACGGCACCGGCTCCGATCGCGGGCGCGGTTCGGGTTCCGGTGCGGAGCGTGGGCCCGGTGGCGGGGGCGAACGGGGGCGCGTGCCGCGCATACCGTTGCCTCGACTGTCCGTCGAGGACGGTGGGCAGCCGTTGCCCGAGGCGGCCGAACCGCCTCCCGCACCGCTGGAGTTGTCGCACGACGTCCTGAAGTCGCTGCTCGGGGCGTGGGCGTTGGCCGCGTGCTCGGCGGCGGAGGCCCTCGCCGTCGAGGCCCACCTCGGGAGCTGCGGGGCCTGTGCGGACGAGGCGCGGCGGCTGCGGGAGGCGGTCGGGCTGCTGCACCAGCCGGAGAGCCTGGACCTCGACCCCGGGCTGCGCACCCGCGTCCTGGAGGCCTGTCTGGACCGTCGGCCGGCCCGGATCCCGATCCCCGCGTGGGCGGCGCCCTACGACGCCGAGACCGCTCGCCTGGACGCCCTGCTCCAGGACATCGGCGACGCGGAGTGGCACGCGCCGGTACGGCTGCGCTGGTTCGACGGTTCGACCCCGACGAGCCGCCGTACGACCGTCGCCGGGGTCATCGCGCACCTGCTGTCCGTGGACGGTCTGGTGGCGACCGCGCTGGGCCTGGAGGACCCGCTGGGCGACGCCCGCGCGACCGGCCCCGCGGCCCGTACCGAGGCCTTCTGGCAGGCGTCGTACTTCCCGCCGACCCGGGCGCTGCGGGTGCCCTGGCGGGAGCAGAGCCACCGTCTCGTGCAGACCGTCTCCTTCACCGGCGGCGGCGCCGGGCGCCTCGGGGTGTCGTACGGCGACTTCGAGCTGCCGCTGCACGATGCGATGCTGGACCGGGCGTTCGAGTGCTGGGTGCACGCGGGGGACATCGCGGACGCCGTGGACTACCCCTACGGGCCGCCCGCCCCTCGGCACCTGCACAGGATGATCGACCTCGCGGCACGGATGCTGCCCCTCGTCCTCGCGGCACGCCGGCAGGCGGGGCTGGCGGCGCCCGGCCCGACGCCCCACCTGGTCCCCGCCGGACAGCCCGGCCGGAGCCTGCGGCTGGAGATCGAGGGCAGCGGCGGCGGCGAGTGGCTGATCCCGCTGGACTCGCCGGGAGCGGTGGGCTCCGCGAAGTTCGAGGTGGCGCATGTGGCCCTGGACGACGTGGAGTTCTGCCAGCTGGCCGCGGGGCATGTGCCGCCGGAGGAGGCGGCCGCCGGCCAGCTGGGCGACCGCACGGCGATCAGGGACGTCCTGTTCGCGGCGGCGAGCCTGAGCAGGATGTAGCGCACTGCGGGGAGGGTGGTCCGGTACGTCGGCGGCCACGGGTGCGTGGGGGCTGGTCGCGCAGTTCCCCGCGCCCCTGAAGGGGCGCTGCTGCAACGCGCCCTTCAGGGGCGCGGGGAACTGCGCGGGCGACCACGACGGACCCGCAGCCGCCCTGCGGCAGGGACCGCCCCGCCCGCTAGGCGAAGACGACCGTACGGCGGCCGTTCAGCAGGATGCGCCGCTCCGCGTGCCACTTCACCGCTCGCGCCAGCGCCTGGCACTCCACGTCGCGGCCGATCGCGACCAGCTGGTCCGGGGTGACGTCGTGCCCGACCCGCTCGACCTCCTGCTCGATGATCGGCCCCTCGTCGAGGTCGGCGGTCACGTAGTGCGCGGTCGCGCCGATGAGCTTCACGCCTCGCGCGTGCGCCTGGTGGTACGGCTTCGCGCCCTTGAAGCTCGGCAGGAACGAGTGGTGGATGTTGATGATCCGGCCGCTCAGCTGCTTGCACAGGTCGTCCGAGAGGACCTGCATGTAACGGGCCAGCACGACCAGCTCGACGTCCTGCTCACGGACGAGTTCGAGCAGCCGAGCCTCGGCGTCGGCCTTGGTCTCCTTCGTCACCGGGATGTGGTGGAAGGGGACGTGGTAGGACTCCACCAGTTCCTGGAAGTCCGTGTGGTTGGACACCACCGCGGCGATGTCGACCGGCAGCGCGCCGGTCCGGGCGCGGAAGAGCAGGTCGTTCAGGCAGTGCCCGAACTTGCTGACCATGAGGACGATGCGCATCCGCTCGTCGGCCCGGTTGATCTGCCAGTCCATGTGGAAGGAGTCGCCGATCGCCGCGAAGCTCGCCCGGAGCTTGTCGACCGTCACCGGTGCCTCGGCCGAGAAGTGCACGCGCATGAAGAACAGACCGGTGTCGTGGTCCCCGAACTGCTGGCTGTCCTCGATGTTGCAGCCGGTCATGAACAGGTAGCTCGACACGGCGTGCACGATGCCCTGCTTGTCGGGGCAGGAGAGGGTGAGGACGTACTGGTCGGCCGGGGCGGCCTGGGCTCGGGTGGGCTGATCGGTCATGCATCACAGAATCTCATGCCCCGCCGCCCCCGACACCGGGTGTCCGCCACGCGGACCGCCGGGCGCTACGCCGCCCGCGTCATGATCCGCAGCACTTCGAGGCTGCGCGGCGGTGCGTCCGGGTCGTCGCCGTCGCTCGTCGCCAGGCGCAGGTGCGCGTCCCGGGCCGCCCGGACCGCGTCCGGCCACCCCTGGTGGTCGAGGTAGGCGGAGACCGGCGCGTCCGGCCCCACCTGGTGCATGATCCGCAGCACCCGCAGCACGGCGGTGTCGACGAGCGCCGCCTCCTGCGAGTCCCGGAATATCGTCCCGACGTACTTCTCGGCGGACCAGTTGTCCAGCCAGGTGTCCTCGACCAGCCGGTAGACCGCGTCGGTCACATCGCCGTACCCGTCCTGGCCGGCCAGCCAGACGTTCCGCTGGAAGTCCGGGTCGGAGAGCATGTGCAGCGCGGAACGCACATTGCTGCGCCAGCGCCACCACGGCATGTCATTGAGTGGCATGTCGCCCATGGTGGAGGAGCGACGGCCGCGACGGGAAGAGTTCTCCGAACCTTGCACGGTCATCGATCGTACGTTCCTCGTCACAAGCCCTTCACCCGCCCCCGTAATTCACCTGCGTGTCACCCTTCGTTGACCGATGGTCACTCCCGGGTTCTCGATGTGGGGGAATCGTGCGTGAACATGACCGGCAGTCGGCACAAGCGCAGCACCTTTCCTCCTTCGCCCCACCGGCCCCGCAGAGCCACCGTCCTGTCCGCGGTGGCCATGGCGGCCTGTGCGTCACTCGCCGCCGGTTGCGGGACCTTCCCAGGTCTCGCCGGCCCGGCGGACGACGTGATCAAGGTGATGACCTGGGCACCGCAGGAGACCGGCGCCACCAACAAACCCGGTATGCCCGCCATGGCGTCCGCCGTCGTGCGCTGGCTCAACTCCCGGGGCGGCCTCGGCGGCCACCAGCTCAAACTGCTCACCTGCAACGACCACAACACCAGCGTGGGCGCCGCGAACTGCGCGCAGCGCGCGGTCGACGAGAACGTCGTCGCGGTGGTCGGCTCCTACAGCCAGTTCGGCGACTCCTACTTCCCCCCGCTGGAAGGCGCGGCCATCCCCTACATAGGCGGCTACGGGGCCTCGAACGAGGAGTTCACCAGCCCCGTCTCCTACCCCGTCAACGGCGGGCAGCTCACCCTGCTGGCCGGGCTCGGGGAGGCGCTGGCCGCGTCCTGCGGCCCGGTCACCCTGGTCCGCCCCGACAGCATCGCCGGCGACCAGCTGCCCCAGCTGCTCGACTCGGGCCTGCGGGCGGGCGGCCACGGCAAGGCGATCGACCAGCTCGCGGCCGAGGACCTCACCGCGTACGACGAGCAGTCGAAGCAGGCGCTGGAGAGCGCGTCCTCGGAAGCGGCGAGGACGGGCTGCGTGGTGCCCGAGCTCGGGGGCCGCACGGCCACCTTCATGGACAGCTTCCAGCGCGCCCGCCAGGACTACCCGAAGGTGAGGACGGCCGCCGAGATCGGCAGCGTCGACCAGACGGTCGTCAACTCCACCGGCGGGGCGTCCGGCCCGTACGAGGGGTCGTACATCACCGGCTGGTACCCGGTCGCCTCGGATCCGCACTGGGACGAGATGAAGAGGGTCATCAGCAAGGAGGCCTTCGGCGACAACCGGATCGACCCGGCCGACGCCGGGGTGCAGACCACCTGGATCGCCTTCAAGGTGCTCGCCGCCGCCCTGGCGAAGGCCGGCGACGGCGAGGTGACCTCCGACAGCGTGCGCCGCGCCCTCAACAACGGCCTGAAGGTCTCCACCGGCGGCCTCACCCCGACCCTGACCTGGCCCTACCAGGGGAAGCTGGCCGCCGCCGGCTTCTCCCGGCTGGCCAACACCGACGTCAACGTCCAGACGGTCAGGGGCGGCCTGCTGCAGTCGGCCAACAGGACCGCCCTCGACATGACGCGGACCCTGGAGAACGCCGACCTCAGCTGACCGGCCCCCGGGTCACAGCTGGGTCGGCTGCCGCTGGGTCAGCCCGTACTTGCTCGCGATGGCGTTCCACAGCGCGGCCGCCTTCGCCTTCTGGGAGCTGGCGGTGCCGCTCTCGCGGTTGCCGGCCGCGGTCTGGCCGGTGCTGCGGGCCTGGCCCTTGTGGCAGCCGTGCTTGCCGCCCGCCTGGTCGGCCCAGGCCGCGTAGTGGTTGTCGGCGTTCGCGGAGGCCTGCCAGGCCTTGGTGAGCGAGGCGGTCAGCTCCGCGTTGTTCGCCAGCTTGTCGACGGACAGCTTCGACAGCCGGGTGATCAGCTCGGTGCGCTGCCTGGCCGCGTCGCGCAGGTCGGAGGCGGAGCCGCCGAGGTTCTGGCACTGCTTCACACTGGCGACGGCGCTGATCACACTGGCCCGGCTGCTGCCGCTGTCCGCGAGCAGCTTGTCCAGGGCCACGGCCTGCGCCTTCGCGGGGTCGCCCGCGGCCTGCGAGGAGTCCGCACCGGCCGACGCGGACGCGGCGACCGTCTTGTTGCCGCCGGCCGAGCCGCCGCCCCCGCCGAGCAGGGCACCGGCGCCGACCCCGAGGGCCACGATGCCGACCCCGATCGCCGCGATCAGGGGCACCTTCGACCGGCTCCGGCCACCCCGGCCGCCGCCGTCACCGGCGTCGTCGTAGCGGTCGTACGACGGCGGGGGCTGGGACGGGGTGTAACCGGGCTGGGGCCCCTGCTGGAAGCGGGGCAGCTGGGCGGTGGACGCGGCGGGGGGCTCGCCGCCCGGCCCGCTGCGGAAGAGGTTGTCGAACTCGGCGGGCGGCCGGCGGTCGCCGCCCTGCGCGCCCTGGGGGCCGCCGGCCGGGTAGGGCGCGATGTACTGCGTGGCATCGGCGTCGGAGTGCGCCGCGGGCGCGCTCCGGTCGAGGAAGGCGGTCCGCTCGTGCGGGTTCTCCGGCGGCAGCGCCCCGGGGCCGACCGGCGGGATCAGCTGGGTGGCTCCCTCGGGGCCCGCCGCCACCGGCGGCAGGTACTGCGTGGCGCCCTCGTCCACCGGCGCGGCCGGCACCGGGGGTATGTACTGGGTCGCGCCCTCGTCGGCGGGCGGCAGCGGGGCGCCGTAGGGGGCCTGTCCCGCGGCCGGGGGCAGCGGGGCGCCGCCGTAGGACGGCTGCTGCTGGGAGGGTGCGCCGTAGCCGCCGTACGACTGCTCGTAGCCGCCGCCGTACGACGCCCCCTCCGGCGGGAGCGGGCCGACGCCCGAGGTGGGGGCGGTCTGGGACCGGTCGTCCCAGGCGGGCGGGCGGCCCGGGGTGTTCCACTCCTGGCCCGCCGCCTGCGGCCAGTCCTGCTGGGGCCGGGGCGCGCCCTGGTGGTGGCCGGGCCCCCACGGCTGACCCCACTCCTGGCCCTCGGAGGGCGCGGCGGCCGGCGCCGGGGGCGCGGCGGGCGGCTGGACCGGGCGGGCGGAACCGCCCGTCATGCCCGGCAGCAAGGGCTCGCCGCCGTCGGAGGGCAGCACGATGCCTTCGCGCGCGGGCTCGCCCTGTCCACTCTGCGTCACCGGGACTCCTACTAATGGGGGACCTTGTGAATCGTCGGCTCACGCTACCGGGTCCCCTCCACCAGGTGCCACGCAGCCAAAGGCGCGATCTTGTTCCCTGTGACAGGAGTGACGAAACCGCCCCGCGCTGCGCTGTATATGCCGTCTCTCGAGCGGCAACGTGTGGTTTCCCACACGTTCACGCATGCGCGGGGCATGAATTCATGCGGCCGCCTGCAGACCCAGGCGGGCGCCGAACTCCCTTACCACCGGTTCGTCCCGGAACGGCTCCAGACGCTGCTGGAAGTCCTCCAGGTACTCGGCGCCCCGGTTGGACCGGACCGTCTCCAGCAGTTCGACCGCCTTCGTCCCGGTGGCGCAGGCCTGTTCGATCTCGCGCTGCTGCACCTGCGCTGTGGCGAGGAGCACATAGCCGATGGCACGGCGCCGCGCCCGGGTCGGCGGGTGCCCGTCCAGTGACTGCCGGGCGCACCGCGCCGCCGCCTCGGCCTGCCCGAGGTCACGGTGGCAGTGCGCCAACTCGTCGGCCAGGTAGGCCTCGTCGAAGTGCGCGATCCACGCCGGGTCGTCACCGGAGGACGGATCGGCCGCCTCCATCGCGGACACCGCCCGCCCGGACGCCAGTTGCGCGGCCCGCGCGTCGCCGAGCAGCGCGTGCCCGCGGGCCTCGGCCGCGTGGAACATCGCCTCCGCGCGCGGGGTCACCCGACCGCGCGCCCCTTCCTGCGCCGCCCGCGCCAACTGGGCGATCTCCCGGGGGTTGCCGAGCTGCGCGGCGAGGTGGCTCATGGAGGCGGCGAGCACGTAGCCGCCGTAGCCGCGGTCCCCGGCGGCCTGCGCGAGCCGCAGCGACTGGATGTAGTACCGCTGGGCGAGACCGGGCTGGCCGGTGTCCACGGCCATGTACCCGGCCAGTTCGGTGAGCCGGGCCACCGCGGCGAACAACTCCCGCCCGACCGACTCCCGGTAGGAGCCGGCCAGCAGCCCGGACACGACGCTGTTGAGGTAGTGCACGACGACCGGGCGCACGTGCCCGCTGCCGAACTGGTGGTCCAGGTCGGTCAGCGCCTGTGTCATCGCCCGCACGGCCGCGACGTCCGACTGCCCGACCCGCGGTCCCGCCTGCCGCGCCACCTGCGCGTCCGGCGCCGAGATCAACCAGTCCCGGCTCGGCTCCACCAGCGCGGACGCGGCCACCGAGGAACCGGACAGGAAGTCCCGGCGCCCCACGTCACTGCGCCACAGCTCGCAGACCTGCTCGATGGCCCCCAGTACGGTCGGCGAGAACTGGAGACCGACGCCCGACGCGAGGTTCTTGCCGTTGGCCATGCCGATCTCGTCGATCGTGACCGTACGGCCCAGCTTGCGCCCCAGCGCCTCGGCGATGATCGCGGGCGCCCGGCCCCGCGGCTGCTGGCCGCGCAGCCAGCGCGCCACGGACGTCTTGTCGTACCTCAGGTCGAGCCCGTGCTCGGCGCCGCACATGTTGACCCGGCGGGCGAGCCCGGCGTTCGAGCACCCCGCCTCCTGGATGAGCGCCTGCAACCGTTCGTTCGGCTGCCGCGCGACAAGCGGCCTTGCGGCCATGGCGTACCCCCTGCGAACTCCCTGTAGGGAAAAGATCCGGCCTTTGCGATCACTGCCCAGCGGACATACCGAAAATGCGGGACATGCGAGGATTGCCGGGTAAACGCGGCGGAACTGCGGGGACGACCGCCGCCAACCCCCCACAGGTGACTACCCGCTCACGCCCCGGTTCCTCCTGCGCGCCCCCACACATGCATCCATGCGCCCCGATTGCGGAAAAGATGCTCCTCTCCCGCGCGCGTAACGCCCGTAACTCCAGGTGGATGCGGGAGTTGTGTTGAGCGTGGAAGAGACGATCGTCGGCACCGAAGCCGCTCAGATTCCGAAGCAGCGGGGGGAATCGCTGCTGGAGACCGCCGTACGCTACGCCGAGGAGCGTCACTGGGACGTCTTCCCCGGCACCTGGCTGGAAGCGGCCGAGGGGGTGCAGCGCTGCTCCTGCGGGCAGGTCGCGTGCGCGGCGCCCGGCGCGCACGCGGCGCGTCCGGACTGGGCGACGCAGGCGACCGGTAGTGCGACGGTCGCGCGCCGGATGTGGCAGAAGCAGCCGACGGCGTCGATCCTGCTGCCCACGGGGCGTACCTTCGATGCGCTGTCCGTGCCGGAGACGGCCGGGTTCCTGGCGCTGGCGCGGATGGAGCGGATGGAGCTGACGCTGGGGCCGGTGACGCTGACCCCTGATCGCCGGATGCAGTTCTTCGTCCTGCCCGGGGCGTCGGTGAAGCTGCCGGAGCTGGTGCGGAAGCTGGGCTGGTCGCCGGCGTCGCTGGATCTGACGGCGCTCGGAGAGGGCGCGTACGTCCCTGCCCCGCCGACGCGGTACGGGTCGCGGGGGGCGGTGCAGTGGGCCTGCCGGCCGACGGCGGCGAACCGGTGGCTGCCGGACGTGGAGGAGTTGATCTCGGCGCTGGCCTATGCGTGCGGGCGGGAGAGGGACCGGTAGCGGCCAGTGGGGTGCCGGGTGCTGTGATCGTGCGGCTGCGGGTGCGATGTGGCTGAGCGCGCAGTTCCTCGCGCCCCTGAAGGGGCGCTCCCCCCGTAGGGTTCACCCATGACCGATGCCGTGCGTGTTCGTGGGCTCTGGAAGCGGTTCGGGCAGCAGGTCGCCGTCGGCGGGATCGACCTGTCGCTGCCCGCCGGGAAGTTCGTCGGGCTCGTCGGGCCCAACGGTGCCGGGAAGACCACCACCCTCTCCATGGTGACCGGGCTGCTCCGGCCGGACCAGGGCAGCGTCGAGGTGGTCGGGCACGACGTCTGGCGGGACCCGGTCGCCGTGAAGGCCCGGATCGGCGTCCTCCCCGAAGGACTCCGGCTCTTCGAGCGGCTCTCCGGACGCGAACTGCTCGGCTACTCGGGACGGCTGCGCGGCCTGCCCGGCGCCGAGGTAGACAAGCGGGCCACCCAGCTCCTGGACGTGCTCGACCTCGCCGGTGCCCAGCACAAACTCGTCGTCGACTACTCGACCGGCATGCGCAAGAAGATCGGTCTCGCGGCCGCCCTCCTGCACAACCCCGAAGTGCTCTTCCTGGACGAGCCGTTCGAGGGCGTGGACCCGGTGTCCGCGCAGATCATCCGAGGCGTGCTGGAGCGCTACACCGGCTCCGGGGCCACCGTCGTCTTCTCCTCCCACGTCATGGAACTCGTCGAGTCGCTGTGCGACTGGGTCGCGGTGCTGGCGGCGGGCCGGATCCGCGCGACGGGAACACTCGCCGAGGTGCGCGGGGAACACCCCACCCTCCAGGCGGCGTTCCTCGAACTCGTCGGGGCGAGCGGCCGGGACACCGCCTCGGACCTGGACTGGCTGGGCGGCGGGGCCCGATGACCGACGTGACCTCCACCGTCGTCCGGCTGAAGCTGTCGCTGCTGCGCAACGGACTGCGGCAGTCCGGCGGGCGGCGGGCCGCGTTCGTCGCCTCGGCGGTCGTCGCGCTGCTGTTCGCGGTGGTGCAACTGCTGGGGCTGGTCATGCTGCGGGGGCAGCCGCACGTGGACGCGGTCGCCGTGCTGGGCGCCGTCGTGCTGGCACTCGGCTGGGCGTTCATGCCGCTGTTCTTCCCGAGCGGCGACGAGACCCTGGACCCGACCCGGCTGGTGATGCTGCCGCTGTGGCCACGCCCGCTGGTCCGGGCCCTGCTCGCCGCCTCCCTGGTCGGCATCGGACCGCTGTTCACCCTGGTGCTGCTGGTGGGCTGCGCGGTGTCGGTGGCACACGGGGCGGCCGGGTACGGCGTCGCGGTCGTCGGCGTCGCCCTCGCGCTGCTGATCTGCGTGGCGCTCGCGCGGGTGATCGCCACCGCCAACGTACGGCTGCTCAGCAGCCGCAAGGGACGGGACCTGGCCGTACTGAGCGGCCTCGTCATCGCGGTCGGGGCGCAGCTGGTCAACTTCGCGGCCCGCAGTCTGGGTTCGGCCGGCCTCGGGGAGCTGGCGCCGGTGTCGGACGTGGTGCGGTGGCTGCCGCCCGCGTCGGCGATCGGGGCGGTGCACTCGGCGAGCGAGGGGTCGTACGGCACGGCGGTGCTGCAACTCGCCCTGTCCGTCGCCGCACTGGCGCTGCTCATCGGGGTGTGGGCGCGGACCCTGACCCGGCTGATGACCGCACCCGACGGTTCCACGCTCCAGGCCCCCGACCGGGCGGCGGACTCCAGGGGCCGGGCGTCGGCGGGCGGCGGCCTGGGGGCCCTGCTCCCGGCCGGACGCACCGGCACCGTCATGGCGCGCAGCCTGCGCTACGTCTGGCGCGACCCGAAGACCAAGGCGGCCTGGGTGACCTCGCTGGCCATCGGTCTGATCGTGCCCGTCTTCAACGCCGTGCAGGGCACCGGGTCGATCTACTTCGCGTGCTTCGCGGCCGGGATGCTCGGGATCCAGATGTACAACCAGTTCGGGCAGGACACCTCCGCGTTCTGGATGGTGGCCATGACCATCTCGTCCGCCCGTGACGCCTACGACGAGCTGCGCGGCCGGGCCCTGGCCCTGCTCCTGATCACCCTGCCGTACGCGACGCTGGTGACCGTCCTGACCACGGCGGTGCTGGACGACTGGGGCCGGCTGCCCGAGGTGCTCGGCCTCTCCTTCGCCCTGCTCGGCGCGATGCTTTCCACCGGCGCCTGGACCTCGGCCCGCTTCCCGTACTCCATCCCCCAGGAGGGCCACCGCAACGTCGCCGCGGGCCAGACCGGCCTGGCCTGGATCGCGATCTTCGGCGGCATGGTCTCGGCGGCCCTGCTCTGCGCCCCCGTCATCGCCCTGGCCATCACGTTGAACGTGTCTGCCGGGGGCGACGCCTGGACGTGGCTCCTGCTACCGGTGGGCGCGGCCTACGGGGCGACGATCACCTGGGCGGGCCTGCGCCTGGCAGCACCGCGCACGGCGGCCCACCTCCCGGAGATCCTGACAGCTGTCAGCAAGGGCTAGCTGCAGCGCGCCCCAAAGGGGCGCGAGGAACTGCGCGACCAGCCACACCCCACCCGCAGCCGCGGCACGACATCACGCCCCCTCCGCCCGCGCCCCCTTCACTCCCCCAGCCGGTCCAGAAACGGCTCCACAGCCGCCCGCCACGCCTCAGGCCGGTCATAGGGCAACAGGTGCCCGGCGTCGGCCACCTCCGCGTACTCCCCCTTCGGCAGCACCCGGACCATCTCCTGCGCCTCCGCCCGCCCCAGCTCCCCGTCCACCCCGCGCACGACCAGCGCGGGACACGGCACCTGGGCCAGCTCCTCCCAGTGCGCGTCGTACACCCAGGTCTCCCGGGAGCTCAGCATCCGGTCGGGATCGAACACCGGCCGCCACCCGTCCGCGCACTCGTGCATCACCTCGGCGTAGAACTCCCCGCGCGCCGGGTTCGGCCGCTCCACCCAGGGGTCGTCCTCGCCGAACCACTTGCGCACGTCGGCGAGCGTGGCGAAGGGGACGGGCCAGGCCTTGAACCATTCGGCCCACTCGCGCTGCGAGGCCGCCCCGAGGGCGGAGGCCCGCATGTCGCAGATGATCACAGCCCGGACCAGTTCGGGGCGGTTCGCGGCGAGCTGCCAGGCGGTCAGCGCGCCCATGGCGTGGCCGATGACCACCGCCGGGGCGAGTCCCAGCTGCTCGACGGCGGCCGCTGCGTCCTCCACGTACGCCTCACGGGTGTACGCGGCCTGTGGGGGCTTGTCGCTCTGGCCGTGGCCGCGCTGGTCGAGCGCGACGGCCCGGTGCCGTCCGGAGAGCCAGCGGGCGGTGGACGCCCAGTGCGAGGCGCGGCCCATCAGGCCGTGCAGTAACAGCACCCCGGGAGACGGCCGCTCCGGGTCGTCCTTCTTGGGCGGGTCCGCGAACTCCCAGGCGGCGAGGTGCACGCCGCCGGCTCCTGTCACGTCGATGCGCCGTGCCATGGGCCTGGCACCCCCCTAGCTCCACGTGCCTAGTGTCGCCTCGTATCGCTTCGCGCTGCTCCGGTACCCCTCAGACTATCGAATACCTATTCGAAAATCGGCTTCCTGCCGACAACACCCCTCCTTCGAGTGACGCCTCCCCAGGCATGATCGGCGCCGCCGGGGGGATTTCTTCTGCGGGGGACGGACCGCTCGGGGAAAACGGTCCGAGGGGATGACCCTGGGAGCTCGGGGCTCCGGGTCAGCACTGGGGAGGACAGGCCCCGGCGCCGAAAGGCGCCGGGGCCAAGCCCATGCCCACCGCCACGTCTTCGGGGCACCCTGCCCACCCCCACGCTCAGCGCTTGGCGACGAACACGTGGGAGGCCACGACCGACTCCAGCTCGGCCGCCTCACCGCCGCTGCCCACCAGCACCCCACCGGCCGACTCCGTCACGCTCACCACCGAACCGGGCTGCACACCCGCCCGCCGCAGCGTGTACATCAGCTGCGCGTCGGTCTGGATGGGCTCACCGATCCGGCGTACCACCACCGTCTTGCCGTCCGTGCCCGGATCGAGGTCGGCCAGCGACACCATGCCCTCGTCGAGGAACGGGTCGGCGCTGTCCTTCTCGCCCAGCTCCTCCAGACCCGGGATCGGATTGCCGTACGGCGACTCGGTCGGATGCCGCAGCAGCTCGAGCACCCGCCGCTCCACCGCCTCGCTCATCACGTGCTCCCAGCGACACGCCTCGGCGTGCACCTGCTCCCACTCCAGGCCGATCACGTCGACCAGCAGGCACTCGGCGAGCCGGTGCTTGCGCATCACGCGCGTCGCCAGCCGACGGCCCTCGTCGGTCAGCTCCAGATGACGGTCGGAGGCGACGGACACCAGCCCGTCCCGCTCCATCCGCGCCACCGTCTGGCTCACCGTCGGCCCGCTCTGGTCGAGCCGCTCCGCGATGCGGGCGCGCATGGGGACCACGCCTTCCTCTTCGAGCTCGAGGATGGTGCGGAGATACATCTCCGTGGTGTCGATCAGTCCGGACATACGTGCCCCTCGATTACCTCTGCCGACGGCCCGGCCGCGTGCGCCGGCCCTGAAAACCAATTCTGCCGGATCCCACTGACAACCGGGGCGCACCGGAAAAACGGAGCCGTACGGCAGGAGCGGCCGCGGCCCCGCCGGACCACCGGCCGTATTGACACCGAGATGGTCCAGACCGGAGGGTGATCCGCGACACAGACGCTGACGCCGACCGTGCAAAGGGGCCCGTATGAGCGACGGCACGCCCGCCGACCTGTTCCTCGACGCCGCCATCGGCCTCCTGCAACGGGTCCGCGACGAGGAGGCCGAGGCCATCGCCACCGCGGGCACCCTTCTCGCCGACACCGTCGCGGCCGGCGGCAGGCTGTTCGCCTTCGGCGCCGGGCACTCCTCGCTCCCCGCCCAGGACCTCGTCTACCGCGCGGGCGGCCTCGCCCTCATGAACCTGCTGTCCGCCCCCGGCCTCGTCGGCGTCGACGTGGTGCCCGCCACCCTCGGCTCCCGCCTCGAACGCGTCGACGGCCTCGCCACCGCCATCCTCGACACCTCGCCCCTGCGCGCCGGCGACACCCTCGTGATCATCTCCCTCTCCGGCCGCAACGCCCTGCCCGTGGAGATGGCCGTCGAGGCCCGCCGCCGCGGCGCCCGCGTCATCGGCGTGACCTCCGTGGCCTACGCAGGGCAGACCACGTCACGGCACTCCTCCGGCACGTACCTCAAGGACCACTGCGACGTCGTACTCGACTCGAAGATCGCCGTCGGGGACGCCGAGCTGACCCTCGACACCATCCCGGCGCCCTTCGCGCCCGCCTCCACCGTCGTCACCAGCGCCCTGCTGCAGGCGGTCCTCGCCACCACCGCGGCCACCCTCGCCGACCGCGGCCTGGAACCCCCGCTGCTGCGCTCGGGCAACGTCGACGGCGGCCACGAGTGGAACGCCCGGGTGTTCGCGGAGTACGCCGACCGCATCTTCTACCAGCAGTGACGCCGCCCGGCGCACCCTCCCCCGCCGCCGCGGGCCGACGCTAACGCTGCTGTCGCGCGAGCCCCGCCAGATCCAGCGCCGCCGCGATGCGCACGGCCACGTCCTCCGCGTAGACGGCGTCCAACCGTTCGAAACGACTACGTCCCGGCCCGCGCAGGAACGTCAGCACACCCAGCGTCCGTCCCCGGCTGCGCAGCACCGCGCACATGGCGTGCACCGCGTCACCGGGCCACTGCCGGTCCAGCGCCCACGCCCGCGCCCGGTCCGGCGGCACCGCCCCGGCATCCGCCCGCACACTCCCCGCCCGCGCCACGCACTGCAACGCCGGATGCCCCTCCTCGTACCGCACCGGCAGCCCGGCCGCACCCGTCAGCAGGCTCGGCCCCGGCGCCCCGGTGGGCGTGGTGGCGATCCGCACCAGCCGTACCGGACCCGCCTCCCCGTCCGCACGGGCACCGCCCACCACCCGGTCGATCACCGCGTGGTCGGCGAACCCGGCCAGCGCGAAGTCCAGGTGCACGGTGGCGCCCTCCGCCGGGTCCTCGCACTCCGCGGCCGCGCGGGCCGCACGGTGCAGCTGGTTGGCCCGGAACCGCAGCACGGCCGCCTCCTGCTCGGCGAGCCTGCCCTCCGTGACGTCCTGGAACAGCCAGCCCACCCCGAGCGGAACCGGCTCCTCCGCGAGCGGTGAGGCCAGCCGCAGGAAACCGGACCGCCAGCACCGCCGCTGCTCGCCCTCCGGCGTCCGCACGCTCACCCACATCTCGGCCGGCGCCGGCGGGGCGCCCTCGGCCAGCACATGCGTGAGCGCACTCTCCAGGTCCTCCACGCCCTGCGCGAGCAACTCCCCGAGCGGCCGCCCCAGCGCCGACGAACGCCCGATGCCGAGCGCCCGCGCGGCATGCGCGTTGACCACGGCCGGCCGCAGATCCGCGTCGACGAGCACGACACCCCAGGCCGCGTCCTCGAACAGGGCCTCGCTCAGCGCGATCGACCGCTCCAGGTCGATCTGCGCGTGCACCTCGCTGAACGCGCAGTACACGCCGGCGGGCTTGCCGTCAGGACCGCGCACGGCCGCCGACTGGGTCCGTACGAGGACCCGCCCGCCGTCCTTCGTCAGCAGGGCGAACTCGTGCACCTGACGTCCGGAGGCGTGCATGGCGGCCATCAGCCGCCCCTCGATCTCCTCGGCGTCCGCCTCGCGCACCGCCCACCCGGCGAACCCGCGCCGGCCCACCGCTTCGGCCGCCGTCCAGCCCAGGATCCGCTCGGCCTCACGGTTCCAGTGGGTGACGAAGCCGTCCGCGTCGAAGGCGCACAGGGCCGCGTCCATGCCGTCGAGGAGCGCGGCGAGCAGGTCGGACCCGCCCGAGTCCTCCGGAGCGCCCCGCTCCGGCTCCGGCTCGGGCTCGTCGGGCCCCAGCTCGTCCGTGGACCCACTACGCCGCGAAGCACTCACCTGGACCCCCATCAGGCTCACTCACTGAGCTTCATTCAACTCGAACGTGATGCAGCCCACACTGTGTTCCCGCAAGATTGAGGCAATCGTTGCAAGCTCCCCGTCACATCCCTCCTCCACCATCTCCAAAAAAACAGTTGAGTCCCGCCCCGCGGCTTCTTAGGGTGGCTGTTACGTGAGAAGGGAGGTGATCGGGTACATGAGTGAAACCCGGACGCGCGAGGTGGCTGCGGGCTAGCGGCTCGCCACCACACGATGTGCGGTGCCGGACCGGCGTGCACTGGATGCACGCAGTCGGCCCAATCCAACGCAGTCACCCGACCCGTGAGCTCGCCGGTACGTCCGGCCGGCTCCTCCGCCGAGGCGGAGGGACCCGAGCTCGCGGGTCGTCTGCGTTTACGGGGTCCGGTCAGGGGCTGAGGCGTTCCACGCGCCAGGTGGCGTCCGGGGTGGCCGTGTAGCGGAGGCGGTCGTGGAGGCGGTTGAAGCGGCCCTGCCAGAACTCGACCGTCTGGGGGGCGATGCGGAAGCCGCCCCAGTGCGGGGGCACGGGGACCTGCTCGCCCTCGGGGTAGCGGGCGCTGAGTTCGGCGTAGGCGGTGTCGAGTTCGGCGCGGGAGGGGATGACCGCGGACTGGGTGCTGGCCCAGGCGCCGAGCTGGGAGCCGTGCGGGCGGGTGCGGAAGTAGGCGGCGGTCTCGTCGCGGCCGGTGCGGCGGGCGGTGCCGGTGACGACGACCTGGCGGCCGATGGGGTGCCACGGGAAGAGCAGTGCCACGTGCGGGTTCTCGGCGAGGTCGCGGGCCTTGCGGGAGCCGTAGTTGGTGTAGAAGACGAAGCCCTGGCTGTCGTACTGCTTCATCAGGACCGTGCGCGAGCTGGGGCGGCCGTGGGCGTCGGCGGTGGAGACGATCATCGCGTTGGGTTCGTAGATCATGCCGTCGTCGGCCGCCCGCACGGCGTGTCGGAACCAGTGGGTGAACTGGTCCATCGGGTGTGCGGCCAGGTCGCTCTCGTCGAAACCCTCGGCCCGGTAGTGCTGGCGCATCGCGGCGGGATCGTGGAGGGAGTCGTCGTAGTCGTCGTAGTCGTCGGAGGCGGCGTCGTCGTCACGGTCGATCACGCGGTCATCTTGCCGTACCGCTCCGCGCGACATCAGTGAGCGGCATCGGAAGGTGGCACTGAGTGCCGCTGGGCTCCCCAATTCTGGCACTCGGAGTTATGGTGACGTTGCCTCCGCCCACATCCCATGAGGAGCCGCCCCATGTCCGACTTCGTACCCGGGCTCGAAGGAGTCGTCGCGTTCGAGACGGAGATCGCCGAACCGGACAAGGAGGGGGGCGCCCTGCGGTACCGGGGCGTCGACATCGAGGATCTGGTCGGCCACGTCTCCTTCGGGAACGTGTGGGGGCTGCTGGTCGACGGGGCCTTCAATCCGGGGCTGCCGCCCGCCGAGCCCTTCCCCATCCCCGTCCATTCGGGTGACATCCGGGTGGACGTGCAGTCCGCGCTCGCCATGCTCGCCCCCGTGTGGGGGCTGAAACCGCTGCTCGACATCGACGCGGCGCAGGCCCGGGAGGACCTCGCGCGGGCCGCGGTCATGGCCCTGTCGTACGTCGCCCAGTCCGCGCGCGGGCAGGGGCTGCCGATGGTGCCGCAGCGGGAGATCGACAAGGCGCACTCGGTGGTCGAGCGGTTCATGATCCGGTGGCGCGGGGAGCCGGACCCGAAGCACGTCGCGGCCGTGGACGCGTACTGGACCTCGGCCGCCGAGCACGGCATGAACGCCTCGACGTTCACGGCCCGGGTCATCGCCTCCACTGGCGCGGACGTCGCCGCCGCCCTGTCGGGTGCGGTGGGTGCCATGTCGGGGCCGCTGCACGGCGGTGCGCCGTCCCGGGTGCTGGGGATGATCGAGGAGATCGAGCGAACCGGGGACGCGGAGGCCTACGTCAAGCAGGCTCTGGACCGCGGCGAGCGGCTGATGGGGTTCGGGCACCGGGTGTACCGGGCGGAGGATCCGCGGGCGCGGGTGCTGCGGCGGACGGCGCGGGAGCTGGGGGCGCCGCGGTTCGAGATCGCGGAGGCGTTGGAGAAGGCGGCGCTGGAGGAGCTCCACAACCGTCGGCCGGACCGGGTGCTCGCCACCAACGTCGAGTTCTGGGCGGCGATCATGCTGGACTTCGCGGAGGTGCCGGCGCACATGTTCACGTCGATGTTCACGTGTGCGCGGACCGCCGGGTGGTCGGCGCACATCCTTGAACAGAAGCGGACGGGGCGGTTGGTGCGGCCGTCGGCGAAGTACGTGGGGCCGGGGGCGCGGAAGCCTCAGGACATCGAGGGGTACGGGGATATCGCCCACTGAGGTGCGTCTCGGGGTGTGTGGGCGGGTGCGGGTGCGGGGGGGGGCTTGTCGCGCCCGCGCGGCGGTAGCCGGGGATCGAACACAGCCCCGCGCCCCTGAAAAGCGGGCCCTTCGGGCCCTGCTTTTCATCCCAGCGTCTCCTCCAGCAGTGCCGCCCACTGCGTCACCACCCGTTCCCGTCGCGCCCTGTCGTCCGTGAGCAGGTTCGCCAGGCCCAGGCCTCTGGCCATGTCCAGGAGGCCCTGGACCGTCTCCCGGGTGCCGGGGCGGGTCTCGTCGGCGTTCAGGAGGTCGACGGCGATGCGGTGGGTCTCGCGGCCGACGCGGCCTTCGAGTTCGGTGACCCGGGGGCGGAGCTGGTCCTCGTTGGAGGCGGCGACCCAGAGGTGGAGGGCGGCGCGGAAGAGGGGGCCGGTGTAGAGGTCGACGAGGGCCGAGACGACGGCCCTGCGGTCGTCGGCCGCGCCCTGCGGGAACAGGGCGCGCAGGGCCGTGGAGCGTTCCTCGGCGACGTACTCGACGGCCGCGGTGAAGAGGTCCTCGCGGGTCGGGAAGTGGTGCTGGGCGGCGCCCCGGGAGACGCCGGCGCGTTCGGCGACGACGGCGACCGTGGAGCCCGCCCAGCCGTGTTCGGCGAGGCAGGCCACGGCGGCTTCCAGGAGCCGTTGCCGGGTGGCCCGGCTGCGGTCCTGCTTGGGGGCGCGGTCCGGTTGGGGACCGCGTGCGCGTTCCGTCGTACTCACACCACCCATGCCGCGTCCCGTCGTTCGAGGAAGGCCGTCATCCCCTCGCGTGCGTGGTCGGAGGAGAACAGCCGGGCCGAGAGTGCGGTCAGGTGGGCCGCGTCCCGGTCGAATGTCTCCAGCACCCTAGCCGTGAGCAGCTGTTTCGTCTCGGCCAGGGCCTGGGGTGCGGAGTGGCGCAGGCCGTCGAGGACGGGTGCGAGGGCGGTGTCGACGTCGTCGGCCGTGGTGGTGAGCAGGCCGAGGCGGACGGCTTCGGCGGGGGTGAAGCGTTCGCCGGTGAGGTAGTAGCGGGCGAGGGTCCGGGGGTCGGTGCGGGGCAGGAGCGGGAGGGAGATGACGGCGGGGGCGACGCCGATCCGCACCTCGGTGAAGGCGAACGTGGAGTCGGTGGACGCGGCGGCGATGTCGCAGGCGGCGAGCAGGCCGAGGCCGCCCGCGCGGACGTGGCCGGCGACCCGGGCGACGACCGGTTTGGGCAGTTCGACGATCTGGCGGAGCAGGCCGACCAGGGCGTCGGGGTGGGGCGGGTCGCGCAGGTCGGCGCCGGCGCTGAACGTCGTACCGGTGTGGGTGAGGACGATCGCGCGGACGTCGGGGTCCTTCGCGCAGTCGGTGAGGGCCTCGGCGAGTTCGGTGACGAGGGCGGCGGACAGGGCGTTGCGGGTGGCGGTGGCGTCGAGGCTGAGGGTGGTGACGGCGCGGGTGCGGGTCTGTCCGATCGACGTCACGGGCCCTCCTCGGGTTCCCCGGCGGTCTTCGCCAGGTCGCGCAGTTCGCGGCGGAGGATCTTCCCGGAGGCCGCGCGGGGCACCGCGGTGACGAAGGTGACCCTGCGGACGCGTTTGTAGGGTGCGACGCGTTCGGCGACGTACAGCATGGTCTCGTTCTCGGTGAGGGCGGCGGCGGGCTGGCGGACGACGAAGGCGTGCGGTATCTCGTTGCCGTCGTCGTTGTAGGCGCCGATGACGGCGGCGTCGGCGATGCCGGGGTGGGTGAGCAGGAGTGCCTCCAGTTCGGCGGGGGCCACCTGGAACCCCTTGTACTTGATGAGTTCCTTGACCCGGTCGACGACGAACAGCCAGCCGTCGGCGTCCGCGTGGCCGACGTCCCCGGTGTGCAGCCAGCCGTCGGGGTCGATCAGGGCGGCGGTGTCGTCGGGGCGGCCGAGGTAGCCCTTCATCACCTGGGGGCCGCGGATGAGGATCTCGCCGGGTTCCCCGGGGGCGACGTCCTTGTCGGGGTCGTCGAGTGACACGATCCGCATCTCGGTGCTCGCGATGAGCCTGCCGACGGTGCCGGGCGGTGCCTGGTGCATGGCGTCGAGGGGGACGACGTGGGTGCCGGGTGACAGTTCCGTCATGCCGTAGGCCTGTCCGACCGGTGGCAGTCCGAGCCGTCGCGAGCAGGCGGCGGCGAGCTGGGCGTCCAGGGGTGCGGCGGCGCTCATGACGTACTTCAGGGACGACAGGTCGTACTGCTCGACCAGGGGGTGCTTGGCGAGGGCGAGGACGATCGGCGGGGCGACGTACAGGCCGGTGATGCGGTGGTCCTGGATCGCCGCGAGGAAGGTCTCCAGGTCGAAGCGGGGCAGGACGACGACGGTGGCGCCCTTGCGCAGGGGCGCGTTCATGAGCGCGGTGAGGCCGTAGATGTGGAAGAGGGGCAGGACGGCGAGGATGCGGTCGCCGGGGCCCGCCGGGACGGAGGCGTCGAGCTGGGCCAGGTTGGTGGCGATCTGCCGGTGGGTGAGCATCACGCCCTTGGGGACTCCGGTGGTGCCGGAGGAGTACGGCAGCGCGGCGACGTCCTCGACGGGGTCGATGTCGACCCGTGGTTCGGGGGCGGTGGAGCCGAGCATGTCGATGAGCGAGCGGTGTCCGGTCGCGCTGTCGCAGACGAATATCTCCTCGACGCCGCCCGCGAGTTCGGCCGCCCGGCGGGCCGTCTCCAGCAACGGCGAGACGGTGACGATCCAGCGGGCCGCGGAGTCCCCCAGCTGTTTGGCGAACTCCTCCGGGGTGGCGAGGGGGTGCACGGTGGTGACGGCGGCGCCCGCCCGGGTGGCCGCGTAGAACGCGGTGGGGAAGGCGACCGTGTTGGGGCTGTGCAGGGCGAGGACGTCGCCCTTGCGGACACCGGCGTCGGCGAGCGCGGCGGCGATCCGCCGGTGGAACCGGTCCAGTTGTGCGTACGTGAGGGTGGTGCCGTCGGTGCCGTCGATCAGGGCGGGAGCGTCACCGAACTCGGCGGCCCGGCCCAGCACGGCCTCGTGGATGGGGAGTTCTACGGGCGGAACGTCTGCGTACTCGCTGCGGAACACGGTTCCTCCAAGACGGCCTTGAGCGTCAGTACGACTTGGGCAGGCCGAGGGTCTGGTGGGAGACGTAGTTGAGAATCATCTCCCTGCTCACCGGAGCAATACGAGCCACGCGCGCGGCCGTTATCAACGAGGCGAGTCCGAACTCGCGGGTCAGTCCGTTGCCGCCCAGGGTGTGCACGGCCTGGTCGACGGCGCGCACGCAGGCCTCCCCCGCCGCGTACTTCGCCATGTTGGCGGCCTCACCGGCGCCGGCGTCGTCCCCGGCGTCGTACAGGTGCGCCGCTTTCTGCATCATCAGGCGGGCGAGTTCGAGGTCGATGTGCGCCTGCGCGAGAGGATGGGCGATGGCCTGGTGGGCGCCGATGGGGGTCTTCCAGACGGTGCGGTCGCGGGCGTACTCGATCGCCTTGGACAGCGCGTGGCGGCCCATGCCGATCGCGAACGCGGCCGTCATGATCCGCTCCGGGTTGAGTCCGGCGAAGAGCTGGAGGAGGCCGGCGTCCTCGTCGCCGACGAGCGCGTCCGCGGGCAGCCGTACGTCGTCGAGGGTGAGTTCGAACTGCTTCTCGGCGGCGTTGAGTTCCATGTCGATGGGGCGCCTGTGGAAGCCTTCGGCGTCCGTCGGGACGATGAACAGGCAGGGCTTGAGGCGTCCGGTACGGGCGTCCTCGGTGCGGCCGACGATCAGGACGGCGTCCGCCGTGTCGACGCCGGAGATGAAGACCTTGCGGCCGGTGAGCAGCCAGTCGCCGCTCGCCGGGTCGCGGCGGGCGGTGGTGGTGATGCGGTGGGAGTTGGATCCGGCGTCGGGTTCGGTGATGCCGAAGGCCATGAGGAGTGAGCCGTCGGCGAGGCCGGGGAGCCAGGTCCGCTTCTGGTGCTCGGTGCCGAAGCGGGCGATCACCGTGCCGCAGATGGCGGGTGAGACGACGAGCATGAGGAGGGGGGAGCCGGCTGCGCCGAGTTCCTCCAGGACGATGGAGAGTTCGGTGATGCCGCCGCCTCCGCCGCCGTGTTCCTCCGGGAGGTTGACGCCGAGGTAGCCGAGTTTTCCGGCCTCCTGCCAGAGTTCGGTCGGGGGGCGGCCTTCGCTGATCGTGCGGGTGAGGTAGGCGCGGCCGTACTTGGCGCCGAGGGTGGCCACCGCTGCGCGGAGTGCCTTGTGTTCGTCTGTTTCGATCTGGGGGGACACGGTGCTCCTTCGGGTGCGGGTGGTGTGTGGTTGCTCGCGCTCGCGCGGCGGTAGCCGCATATCCGATACAGCCCCGCGCCCCTAAAGGGGCGCTTGTACTACCGCCAGTAGGGAGCCGGGCTGCACCTGTTGGCCCTCGGTCACGTGCAGGGCGTCGAGTGTTCCCGTCGTCGGGGCCGAGATGACGTGCTGCATCTTCATCGCCTCCAGCCAGAGGAGCGGCTGGCCTGCCTCCACCGTCGCTCCCACCTCAAGGCCCTCCGCCACCCGTACGACCGTCCCCGGCATCGGGGCCAGGAGGGACCCCGGCGCCAACTGGGCCTCGGCGTCGGGGAATCGGGGCAGGGCGGTGAGGACGGTGTTGTTGACGTGGATCTGGTCGCCGTACCGGGCCACCTCGAACTTGCGTCGGGCGCCGTCGATGTCGAGTACGACGCGACGCGCGTCGGCGTGCACGACCTGTACGCCGTCCGCCGTGAGGCCCTCGCGGGTGTGCCGGTAGTGGGCCTCGTGCTCCTCACCGGCCATCAGGTAGCGCTTGGTCGCTGGTTGGGAGGGGACGTTGCGCCAGCCGCCGAAGCGGGAGCGGCCGTGGGCGTCCGCCAGGGCGGCGACGAGGGGGGCGTGCGGGTCGGGGGCGGGTGCGGTCAACTCGGTGAGGTGACGGTCGTAGAAGCCGGTGTCCATGCGGGCTTCGGTGAACTCCTGGTGGCGCAGGGAGCGGACGAGGAGGTCGCGGTTGGTGGTGGGGCCGTGGAGGGTGGCCTGTTCCAGGGCGTGGGCCAGTTTGCGCAGGGCCTCCGCGCGGGTGGGGGCGTGCGCGACCGCTTTGGCGAGCATCGGGTCGTAGTGGACACCGATCTCGTCGCCGTCGGTGTAGCCGGTGTCCAGGCGCACGGAGGCGGGGACGGCGAGGCGGTGCAGGGTGCCGGTCTGGGGCGCCCAGTCGTGGGCGGGGTCCTCGGCGTAGAGGCGGGCCTCGATCGCGTGGCCGCGTGCGGGCGGCGGGTCGAGGGGCAGGGCGTGGCCCTCGGCGACGCGGAGCTGTTCCGCCACCAGGTCGATGCCGAACACGGCCTCGGTGACGGGGTGTTCCACCTGGAGGCGGGTGTTCATCTCCAGGAAGTGCGCCTTCCCGTCGGCGACGAGGAACTCGACGGTGCCCGCGCCGACGTACGCGACGGAGCGTACGGCGCGCACGGCCAGCGCGTACAGCTCCTTCACCAGGCCGTCCGGGAGTCCGGGTGCCGGTGCCTCCTCGATGACCTTCTGGTGTCTGCGCTGGAGGGAGCAGTCGCGGGTGCCCAGCGGCCAGACCGTGCCGTGGGTGTCGGCGAGGATCTGCACCTCGACATGGCGGCCGGACTCCAGGTACGGCTCGACGAAGACCTCGCCGTCCCCGAAGGCGCTCGCGGCCTCGGCGCGTGCGCTGTCCAGGGCGGCGCTCAGCTCGTCGAGGCGGCGCACGACGCGCATGCCGCGCCCGCCGCCGCCCGCGGCCGCCTTCACGAGAACCGGCAGGTCGGACGGGGTGACCTCGCCGAGCGGTGGGATGCCCAGCAGTTCCTTGGCGCGGGTCTTGGACGCCATCGCCTCGATCGCCTCGGGCGGCGGGCCGATCCAGGCCAGTCGGGCGTCGAGGACGGCGCGCGCGAAGTCGGCGTTCTCGGAGAGGAAGCCGTACCCGGGGTGCACGGCGTCCGCGCCGGCGGTCACGGCGGCCTTCACCACCAGGTCGGCGCGGAGGTAGGTGTCGGCGGGGGTGGCGCCCGGCAGCCGTACCGCGGTGTCGGCCAGACGGGCGTGCAGGGCGTGTTCGTCGGCGTCGGAGTGCACGGCGACGGTCCTGATGCCGAGTTCGGCGCAGGTGCGGAAGATCCGGCAGGCTATCTCGCCGCGGTTGGCGACCAGCAGGGTCGAAATCACGTGATCCCTCACATCCGGAAGACGCCGAAGCCGCCGCGCGCGCCTTCGTAGGGGGCGGTGTGGATGGCGGACAGGGCGAGGCCGAGGACGGTGCGGGTGTCACGCGGGTCGATGACGCCGTCGTCGTAGAGCCGCCCGGACAGGAACATCGGGAGCGACTCGGACTCGATCTGCTGCTCGACCATGGCGCGCAGGGCCGCGTCGCCCTCCTCGTCGTACGGCAGGCCCTTGGCGGCGGCCGACTGGCGGGCGACGATCGACAGCACCCCGGCGAGCTGCTGCGGGCCCATGACGGCGGACTTGGCGCTGGGCCAGGCGAACAGGAAACGGGGGTCGTAGGCGCGGCCGCACATGCCGTAGTGCCCGGCGCCGTAGGAGGCGCCCATGAGGACGGAGAGGTGCGGGACGCGGCTGTTGCTGACCGCATTGATCATCATGGCGCCGTGCTTGATGATCCCGCCCTGCTCGTACTCCTTGCCGACCATGTAGCCGGTGGTGTTGTGGAGGAAGAGGAGGGGGATGTCGCGCTGGTTGGCGAGCTGGATGAACTGGGCGGCCTTCTGGGACTCCTGGCTGAACAGCACGCCCTGGGCGTTGGCGAGGATGCCGACGGGGTAGCCGTGCAGGCTCGCCCAGCCGGTGGCGAGGCTCGTCCCGTACAGGGGCTTGAACTCGTCGAAGTCGGAGGCGTCGACGAGGCGGGCGATCACCTCGCGCGGGTCGAAGGGGATCCTGAGGTCGCCGGGGACGATGCCAAGGAGTTCCTCCGGGTCGTACTTGGGCGGTTCGGCCGGCCCGGGGTCGGGGTGGGCCTTGCGGTGGTTGAGGCGGGCGACCACCCGTCGGGCCTGGCGCAGCGCGTCCGGTTCGTCCACGGCGAAGTAGTCGGCGAGGCCCGACACGCGCGCGTGCATCTCGGCGCCGCCGAGTGACTCGTCGTCGCTCTCCTCACCGGTCGCCATCTTCACCAGGGGCGGCCCGCCGAGGAAGACCTTGGCGCGCTCCTTGACCATGATCACGTGGTCGGACATGCCGGGGACGTAGGCGCCGCCGGCGGTCGAGTTGCCGAAGACGACGGCGACGGTGGGGATGCCGGCGGCCGAGAGCCGGGTGAGGTCGCGGAAGATCGCGCCGCCCGGGATGAAGATCTCCTTCTGCGAGGGCAGGTCGGCGCCGCCGGACTCGACCAGGCTGATGCAGGGCAGCCGGTTGGCGAGGGCGATGTCGTCGGCGCGCAGGGCCTTCTTCAGCGACCAGGGGTTGCTGGCGCCGCCGCGCACGGTCGGGTCGTTGGCGGTGATCAGGCACTCCACGCCCTCGACCACGCCGATCCCGGTGACGAGTGAGGCGCCGACGGTGTGGTCGCTGCCCCAGGCGGCCAGCGGGGACAGCTCCAGGAACGGCGTGTCGGGGTCGAGGAGCAGTTCGATGCGCTCGCGGGCGAGGAGTTTGCCGCGGGCCCGGTGCCGCGCGACGTACTTCTCGCCGCCGCCCGCGAGGGCCTTGGCGTGCTCGGCCTCCAGGTCGGCGAGCTTGGCGAGCATGGCGTCGCGGTTGGCCCGGAAGTCGGGGGTGTTCGTGTCGAGGGTGGTCTCGATGACCGTCACAACAGGGCCTCCGGGATGTCCAGGTGGCGGGAGCGGAGCCATTCGCCGAGGGCCTTGGCCTGGGGGTCGAAACGGTGCTGGGCGGCCACGCCCTGGCCGAGGATGCCCTCGACGGTGAAGTTGAGGGCGCGCAGGCGGGGCAGGACGTGCCGATCGACCGTCAACTTCGCTGTCTCCGGCAGCAGTCGGCGGAAGGTCTCGACCGTCAGGGTGTGCGCGAGCCAGCGCCAGGCCCCGTCGGAGCGCGCCCAGACGCCGACGTTGGCGTTTCCGCCCTTGTCCCCGCTGCGGGCCCCGGCGACGAGCCCGAGCGGTGCCCGCCGGGTGGGGCCACCGGCCGGGTACGGCTCGGGCAGGGGCGGTTCGGGCGGATCCCGGAGTACGAGGATGTCCTGAGCCGGCGGCACAGGGATCCGTCGCCCGTCGTGGAGGACCGCCACATGGGGCACGTCGCCCTGGGGGACGTACACATCCTCGAAGACCCCGTAGGGTGCGCCCTTTCCCGGCGGGGCGAGCACATGAAAGCCGGGGTAGCTGGCGAGCGCCAGTTCCACCGCGGCTCCGGTCAGCGCCCTTCCGACCGTCTCCTGGTCCCGGTCCCGGACGACGAGTCGGAGCAGTGCGCCGGCCGTCTCCTCGGTGTCCGCGTCGGGGTGGTCCGTACGGGCCAGTTCCCAATGGGTCTGGGCCGGGGGTGACGTGGCGAGTGCGTCGGCCATCTGGTCCTGTACCAGTGCGGCCTTCGCCTCGATGTCGAGGCCGGTGAGCACGAAGACGACCTCGTTGCGGAAGCCGCCGAGCCGGTTGCGGCCGACCTTGAGGGTGGGGGGCGGTGCCTCACCGCGGACGCCCTCGATCCGCACCCGGTCGGGGCCGTCCTGGATCAGCCGCACGGTGTCGAGGCGGGCGGTGACGTCGGGGCCGGCGTACCGGGCGCCGCCGGTCTCGTACAGGAGCTGGGCGGTCACCGTGCCCACGTCGACGAGACCGCCGGTGCCGGGGTGCTTGGTGATGACGCAGCTGCCGTCCTCGTGGAGTTCGGCGAGCGGGAAGCCGGGGCGTCGCAGGTCCCGGCCCGCGGCCGTCGCCTCGGCGAAGAACGCGTAGTTGCCGCCGGTGGCCTGCGTCCCGCACTCCAGCACGTGCCCGGCGACGACGGCGCCCGCGAGCCGGTCGTAGTCGTCCGCTCGCCAGCCGAAGTGGGCGGCGGCGGGGCCGGTGACCAGGGCCGCGTCGGTCACCCGGCCGGTGACCACGATGTCCGCGCCGGCCCGCAGGCACTCGGCGATCCCGAAGCCGCCGAGGTAGGCGTGGGCGGCGAGGCTGCCGGGGTGGGCGGCGGTGAGGTCGTCGCCCTCCACATGGGCGACCCGCACACCGATACCGAGCCGGGCGGCCAGTTCCCGTACCGCGTCGGCGAGTCCGGCGGGGTTGAGGCCGCCCGCGTTCGTGACGATCCGCACGCCCCGCTCCTGGGCCAGGCCGAGGCAGTCCTCCAGCTGGCGCAGGAAGGTGCGGGCGTATCCGGCGCCGGGATCCTTGAGCCGGTCCCGGCCCAGGATGAGCATGGTCAGCTCGGCGAGGTAGTCACCGGTGAGGACGTCGAGTTCACCGCCGGTGAGCATCTCGCGCATGGCGTCGAAACGGTCGCCGTAGAAGCCGGAGGCGTTGCCTATGCGCAGGAGGGTCACGCGGAGCCGCCCTTCGGGGTGCGGCCGGGTCCCGGCGGGCCCGCGAAGGCCTGGGCGATGTCCAGCCAGCGGTCGGCGTCGGAGCCGACGGTCTCGAGGGCGAGGTCGGCGCGGTGGGCGCGCTGGGTGACCAGGAGGCAGAAGTCGAGGGCGGGGCCGCTGACCCGGTCGTCGGCGTCCTCGGGGCCGTACGTCCACAGGTCGCCCGACGGAGCGGTCAGTTCGACGCGGAACTCCTCGAACGGCACGGGCAGTCCGTGCACGCCGAAGGCGAAGTCGCGGGTGCGCACACCGAGCCGGGCGATGTGCCGGAGGCGGTCGGTGGGGGCGCGGGTCACGCCCAGCGCGTCCGCGATGTCCAGGCCGTGCGCCCAGGTCTCCATGAGGCGGGCGGTGGCCATCGAGGCGACCGACATAGGGGGGCCGTACCAGGGGAAGCGGGCGCCTGCGGGTGCCGTGCGCAGTGCCTGGTCGAGGGCCTCCCGCCCGGCTCGCCAGTCCGCCAGCAACCGGGCGGGGGGCTTGGCGGCACCCTCCTCCGCCCCGTTGTCCACGAAGTCCCCGGGCGCGGTCAGCGCTTTCTCGACCTCGTGGGCGAAGGCGTCCTGGTCGGTCACGGCCAGCAGCGAGGAGTGGTCGGTCCAGGCGAGGTGGGCGATCTGGTGGGCGACGGTCCAGCGGGGCGCGGGGGTGGGCAGGGCCCACTGCTCGGTTCCCGACCCGGCCACCAGCCGGTCGAGTTCCTCGCTCTCCACACGCAGGTCGTCGATGACGGGCGTCGGATCGGACATGGGGAGGAGCATGGCAGCGGCCCCTAAAACAATCAAGCGTGCTTGCATTAATTCCGCCGACGGACTTGGTGACAGACGGCCCTTGGCGACCTCCGGGGTGATCCTGGGCCATTCCTTGGGGCGGTCCGGCGGGGCGAGGGCGGCCCCATGCCCTATGTTCGATGCGAACATCCGGCGATGGAGTGATGTGCGAGGCGTTCGGGGCGTGCGGAGGACTGATGAACTCGCCGTGGGGGCGGAGGCGACGGCCGTCGCGGCACCCTCCGCGAGCGGTGGCCCGGTGGACACGGCGGCCGGGGGCCCGCCCCCGCGGGAACTCCCCCGCTTCTGGCTCCTGGTCTTGGTGGCCGCCGCCGTCCTGCCCGGCACCGCCCTCTTCCTCGTCGGTCAGGGCGTCAGCAAGGCCGCGTTGCAGGCCTGGCAGACGGTGTGTCTCGCCGTGATCGTGCAGGCGACGCCGTTCCTGCTGCTCGGTACGGCACTGTCGGGGGCGATCAACGCGTTCGTGCCGGAGCGGGTGTTCACGCGGCTGCTGCCCGAGCGGCCCGCGCTGGCCGTGCCGGTCGCCGGAATCGCGGGCGTGGTGCTGCCGGGCTGCGAGTGCGCGTCGGTGCCGGTGGCCGGCAGCCTGATCGGGCGTGGCGTCACCCCGGCCGCCGCGTTCGCGTTCCTGCTCTCGGCGCCCGCCATCAACCCGGTCGTGCTGACCGCCACCGCCATCGCCTTCCCCGGCACCCCCCTGATGGTGCTGGCCCGGCTGGTCGCCTCGCTGGTGACCGCGGCCGTGATGGGCTGGCTGTGGCTGTGGCTGGGCCGGGAGGAGTGGCTGCGGCCCGCCGTTCGGCACACCGGGCACCAGCCGGGACGCCACCGGTGGACTGAGTTCCGGCGCGCCTTCCAGCACGACTTCCTGCAGGCCGGCGGGTTCCTGGTGGTCGGCGCCATGGCCGCGGCCACGTTCAACGTGGCGGTGCCGCGCCCGGTGCTCGACACCTTCTCCGGTTCGCCGTGGCTGTCGGTGCTGTTCCTGGCCGCGCTGGCGGTCATCCTCGCGGTGTGCTCGGAGGCGGACGCGTTCGTGGCGTCGTCGCTCACGGGCTTCTCGCCCACCGCCCGGCTGACGTTCATGGTGGTCGGCCCCATGGTCGACCTGAAGTTGATCGCCTTGCAGGCGGGCACGTTCGGCCGGGCCTTCGCGGCCCGGTTCTCGGCCGCCACGACGGTCGTCGCGGTGCTGTGCGCCACCCTGGTCGGAGGGATGCTGCTGTGAGACGTCCGCTCCAGGTGATCCTGCTGGTCCTCAGCGGCCTGGGTCTGCTGCAGTCCGCCCTCTTCACCGACATGTGCCTGCGGTACGTCAAGCCGGGGATGCGGCCGTTGCTGATCGCGTCCGGTTTCGTACTGCTGGTGCTGGGCGTCGCGGAGGCGGTGGCACGGGAGGGACGCACGGCGCACGGCGGCCATGACGCACAGGAGGGCCACGACCCGCACCACGGTCACGACCACGCGGCCGTCCCCCGGGTCGCCTGGCTGCTTCTGCTGCCCGCGCTCAGCCTGCTCTTCTACGCCCCGCCGGCGCTCGGCGCCTACACCGCCTCCCGGCAGCCCGCGAAGGTCGTCGCGGAGCAGGACAGCTTCGACCCGCTGCCGAGGACCTCGCCCCTGCCCATCACGCTCACGGACTTCACCACCCGGGTGCAGCAGGACCGGTCACTGGCCATCAAGGCGCGGACGGTGGAGATGAGCGGGCTGGTCACGCCCGCCGCCTCGGGCGGGAGCTGGTACCTGACGCGGATCATCATCTCCTGCTGTGCGGCCGACGCGCAGTCCGTGAAGGTACGGATCTACAGCAACGGCATGCCGCCCGCCAACACCTGGGTGTCGGTCACGGGCAACTGGCATCCCGGCGGGAAGCTGGGCACGAAGTCCGCGCCGGTCGCGCTGGACGCGCAGACGGTGAAGAAGATCCAGCGCCCCGCGAACGGCTATCAGGACGCGCTGCCGTTCCCCTCCGCCTGAGAACCCACCACCGGCTCGGGTCGCACCCCGGCGACCTGCTCCGGCTGGGCGCCGATCACCGGCACCGCCTCCGCCCGCGGACCGCCGGCCGGTCGGCGTCGACCGCGGCCGCGGCCCACCTGGCTGCGGACCGCGCCGATGCTCGCCGCGATGACGAGGGCGATGGCGGCCGCTTCGGTGGCGGTGAGGGCCTGGTCGAGGACGAGGAAGCCGGCCGTGGCGGCGAGCGCCGGTTCCAGGCTCATGAGGACGGCGAAGGTGTGGGCGGGCAGGCGCCGCAGGGCGAGGAGTTCGAGGGTGTAGGGCAGCACGGAGGAGAGGATCGCGACCGACGAGCCGAGGGCGAGGGTGGTCGGGTTCAGCAGCCTGGTTCCGGCGGAGGCGATGCCCAGCGGGAGGAACAGCAGGGCCGCGACCGCCATGGCCAGGGCGAGGCCGTCGGCCTGGGGGAAGCGGCGGCCGGTGCGGGCGCTGAAGACGATGTACGTGGCCCACATGGCGCCCGCGCCCAGGGCGAAGGCGACGCCCACGGGGTCGAGGTCTCCGAAGCCCCCGCCGCCGAGGAGGAAGACCCCGCCCAGCGCGAGGCCCGCCCAGAGCACGTTGATGAGGCGCCGGGAGGCCAGGACGGAGAGGGCCAGCGGGCCGAGGACCTCCAGGGTGACGGCGGTGCCCAGCGGGATGCGGTCGACGGCCTCGTAGAACAGGCCGTTCATCGCGCCCATGGTGATGCCGAAGACGACGACCGTGCCCCAGTCGGCGCGGGAGTGGCCGCGCAGCCGGGGCCGGCAGACGACGAGCAGGACCACGGCGGCGGCGAGGAGCCGCAGGGTGACCACGCCGAGCGCGCCCGCCCTGGGCATCAGGGTCACCGCGAGAGCACCGCCGAACTGCACGGAGATCCCCCCGGCCAGCACCAGACCGACGGGACCGAGCGAGCCCAGCCGACCAGGGGTGCCCGCGGCGGCGGACGGGGGCGCGGGGGTGGGCGTCGGCTGCGGGGTGCTGGGGGTGCTCACGGGCGTTCCAGGGGACTCGTCGTTCATTGCGATGCACTTTTCAGTCCAGGGTAATGGACTTGGACAGGCGCGTGAACTCTTTATGGGGCTGTCCTGGATGCTGAGATGCCGGCCATGTCAAGCGCCGGGCCCCGGTACGGCTGGTTGCCATACCGGGGCCCTGTCCTTGCCGCGGGCCGTACCTACGGCACGACCGGGACGACGTGGAGGTAGCCTTCGTCGACCAGTTCCAGGTAGCCGAACCCCTCGCCGACCGCGAGGAGCGTCTGGTGCTCATGCGGGCCGACGGGTAGGGCCAAGGCCTTCAGCACCCGCAGGAAGAGCCGGAAACCCAGGTCCCCGTCGACGCTCTGGACCACCTCGGTCAGAGCGGGCACCAAGCCGAGGAGCTTGGGAGGCCAGGCCCGGTTCTCCGTCGCGGCCGCCAGCCGGGGCGCCACCCCCTGGATGATTTCCAGGACCGCCGCGCGCAGACCCGGATCAGGCGCCGACACCGGCGGAGACGGGACGAAACCCGGGTTCGCCAGCCTCTCGGCATCCAGCCACGCCGCCTCGATGTCGGCCAGCCAGTCCCGGATGCTCTCCTCGTCCCACCGGGGATCGAAGGCGGTGTCCGTGCCTTCAGCCCACACGGTGCGCAGCACGGTGTCGTCGAGAGGCGACTCCAGCAGCAGTCGTACGTCCCGGCCGAGCAGGGTACGGCTCGGCGCGGGAACGTCGGTCATCGAACGCGCAGCGATCATCAGCAGAGCCGGCCTGGGGCCGCGCTCGACAAGGCAGTCCAGTTCCGCCACGGTCATGGTCTGCTCAAGGCCGTCGCACTGCATGGACAGCCAGGAGAGTCCGAACTCCGCCGTCATGATCATCCCTCCGGATAGGCGGTGAAGACGACCCACTTCTCGTAGTGGCGCGGGGTCTTACCAATGTATTTGAGGGTGACGACCACCTTGGTCCCGGCGGCCTTGCCCTCGAGATCACCGCCACGTACCCAGACCTTGCCCAGCGAGGAGCCCATGTCCCGGACGTCCCAGGTGAACGTCTTCGGCTCCAGCAGGCTTCCCGCCTTCATAAGACCCGCCTGCCTGGTCTGCCAGTTCTTTAGCTGAACGGCGTTCTTCGTCGTCCAGGCGGTGACGGCCTTGTTAACCGCTTTGGCAGCCGTCGCCTTGTCGGTCCACCGAGTGGCGACACCATTCTTCTCGGCATTCGCCTTGGCCAGCATCGCCTGGTCCGACGGGTCGACGTGGTCCGCGATGGTGTGTGCACCCCCTAGCCCCTCGTCCCCGATGATGTCGGTGCAGTTGTGGACGAGGACGTCCCGAGACCGGGATCCGTCGGCACGGACGTAGAAGGTGTGCGTGCCTTGGACGGTGAGGTCGTACACCTCGCGAGGCGCCAGGACGCCGTGCTCGCGCAAGGCGGTCACCGGGCTGAGCGAACCGTCGGGTGCCCGGAGCAGATCCCCGACGCGCAGGTCCGACACTGCCGTCCAACCACGGCCGTCGACGTAGAAGCGGTGGCCTGTCGTGCTGGTGACCAGCGCGCCGCCGACGGTGACGTCGGTGAGTGCGGAGGTGTTGTGCCGGTGGG
The DNA here is from genome assembly GCF_055562175.1 of Streptomyces sp. NPDC020958. Taxonomy (NCBI): domain Bacteria; kingdom Bacillati; phylum Actinomycetota; class Actinomycetes; order Kitasatosporales; family Streptomycetaceae; genus Streptomyces; species Streptomyces sp. NPDC020958. Next base: position 412,587 of record NZ_JBVHFU010000004.1, read on the forward strand.
TGGAGATCACCGGTTCGGTGACGGTCCGGCCGGTGACCGGATCCGTGGTGCGGAGGAGGTCGCCGGTGCGGACCGCGCGGATGCTCTTGACGGAACCGTCGGCCAGCAGCACGCCCGTGCTCGCCGTGAAGCTGTCCTTGGTGCAGACCGAGATGACGTCTTCGAGTTCGTCGACGGCGTCCTCGATATGCTTCAGCGTCGAGGGGTCGAGGCCGTCGATGGTCTTCAGGGCATCGAGCGCGTCGCGGATGCCGGTGCCGGCCTCCATCGCCGCGTCGAGTGCCCGGAACCCCTCGGCGATCTTCTCGAGAGTCTTGCCGGGGATGAAGTTGGAGGCGGCCCAAGCGCAGCCGCTGGCACTTCCGTGCCAGCAGTCCACGAAGTCCTGGACCAGGATCTCCTTGCCGACGGTCTGGTAGGTGTGCAGGAGGCCCTTGAGGATGTCGAGCTGGGTGAAGGTCTTGGTGTCGTCCTTTGTCAGGCCCTTGAGCTGCTCGGTCTTGAGGAACAGAGTGTCCTCGTCGGGGCAGCCGGCCGCGGTCGCGGGTACGTCGGGGTTGACGCACAGGTAGAAGTCGACCGACACGTCGAACGTGTAGGTGAAGGTCACCGTGCAACTGGTGCCGAAGCCCGGTGGGATCTCACAGGGCTTGTCCTGCTTGACGTCCGTGACGTTGAGGGTGCCCTTGTCGATGACATAGAAGGTGCCGCCGATACCCGTTCCGGCACCGGAGCCGACTTGCTGGTTGGCCTGCGCGTTGGCTGCCTCCGTGGCCGCCTGCTGGGCGGATTCGGCGTACTTCTGGGCGTCCTTGGCGGCTTCTTCGGCCGCGGTGGCCTGGGCGTCGGCGTCCTTGGCGGCGGCCCGGGCGTCTGCGGCGGCCTGTTCCGCCTGGCTGGCGGCATCCCGGGCGGCCTGGGCGTCGAGGGCGGCGGCGTCTGCGGAGTCGCGGGCCTGCGTGGCGTAGCCGTCGGCGCGGCCTGCGGCGTCGTCGGCGGCCTTGGCGTCGGCGGTGGCCTGCTTGTCATAGTCGGTGGTGCGGGCGAGGGACTGGGCGGCCTGGGAGGCGTACCCGGCGGCTTCGGCGGAGTAGTCCAGGGCCTGCTTCGCAGAGGCGCGGGCGTCGGCGGCGTAGCCTGCGGCCTCGGCGGCAAGGGTGTACGCGGCCTTGGCGTCGCCGGTGGCCGCGTTGGCGGTGCTCTGTGCCTGTGCTGCGGCCTCCTGGGCGTTCTGGGCGTGGGCCTCGGCGACGGCCTGCTGCTGCTCGGCGATCGTCTTGGTGGACTGCCCGGTCAGGACGGCGAGGCCGGCGGCGGAGTCGGTGGTGACATAGGGGGCGCCGAGTTGGACGGCGTCGTTGGCGGGGGCGGCCACCTGGCGGGCGGCGTTGCCGGCGTCGACGGCGGCCTGGGCGGCGGCGTAGGCGTGTCCGGAGGCGACGTTGGCGCCGGCGATCGCGGTCTGGGCGGCCGTGCTGGCCGCGTCGGCCTGTGACTTGGCGTCGGCGGCGTGCGCCTCCGCCTCGTCGGCGAGTTTCACCGCTGCGCTCGCGGCGGTGGCGGCTGTCTTGGACGCGGCGATCGCGTCGGCGGCGGCGCTGGTCGCGGTGGCGACGGCGGCGTCCGCGTCCTCCTTGGCGGACCGGGCGGCGTCGGCGTCGGCGTGGGCCCGCTTGGCCGCGGCCTCCGCACGGGTGGCGGCGGCGTCGGCGTCGGCCGCGGCCTGGGAGGCCGCGTCCGCCTCCGAGCGCGCCGAGTCGGCGGCGCTCTCCGCGTCGTCGGCCGCGGCGTTCGCGGCATCCGCGGCCTGCCGGGACGACTGGGCCTGATCGTCGGACTCGTGTGCCTCGGCGAAGGACTCCTTGGCGTACGACTTCGCGCGGGCGGCGTCCGCCTTCTGCTTGGCGTCCCAGGCCTTGTCGCGCAGATCCTTCGCGTTGTCCGAGGCGGTCTCCGCGGCCTGCCGCTTCGCGGTGGCGGTGGCGTCGGCCGCCTCGGCCTTGTCCTTGGCGTCCTCCGCCTGGCTCGCGTAGCCCTGTGCCTTGGTCTTGTGGTCGGCGGCCTCCGCCTGCTTCTGGGCGGCGGTCTCCTTCTCCGCCTTCGCGGTGGCCTCCTCGGCCTCCGCGTCCATTCGGCGGGCGTGCGCGGTGGCCGCGGCGGCCTTCGCGTCCGCCTCCGCCTGGGTGGCCACGGCCAGCTTGGCCTTGGCGGTGTCCCGGGCGGCCTTGGCGTTTCCGGCCTGCACCGCGGCGGCGTCGGCGGCGGCCTTCGCCTGCTCCTTCGCCGCCTCGGCGGCCGCGTTGCGGAACGCCGCCGTCGAGGCCGCGCCCTGGGTCACGGCGCGGGCGGCGATGGTCGCGCTGTCCGCCGCGGACGCCTTGGTCGCCGAGAGCGCGGTCTGGGCAGCGGCCTGCATCGCGTTGATCGCGGCTGACGACGCCTTGGTCACCTGCGCCTTCTGCAGACCGACCAGCAGACCCCTGCCGCGAGGTGCGCCCGCCTGGTCGGCGATCGCGTAGGCGGCGTTGAGGGAGGTGTCGGTGCTGGTGACGGCGGAAGTGGCGGTCTGCGCCTGCTTCTGGATCAGCGTCAGCTGGGTCTGCGCGGCGGACTGGGCGGCGGCGATGCCCTTGGTCGCCTGGAGGAACTGGGCCGTGGTCGGGTAGTCGAGGTCGTCGGTGCCGTTGTGCCCGGCAGAGACGATGTCCAGCTTCTGGTAGGCGCTGCCGGAGCAGGTCGCCAGGGTGGCGTCCTGGCTGTTGGTGTAGGACGCGAGGTTCAGGCACTTGCCGTTGCCGAGGTTCGTCAGCGGCGTGGTGGCGTGCGGGTTGTACTTCCACCGGTTGGCACTGGTACTGGTGACGTCGCAGGCCCCCTGTACCATCGCCGTGCCGTCCGCGCTCGCGGAGGCCTTCGGCACCAGACACTTGCCGGAGTTGACGTTGACCAGCGTGTCACCGGATATCCGCCACTGCTGGTTCACGTTGCCGTTGCAGGTGTAGATCTGCACGATCGCGGCGTTGGCGGTCGAATTCCCACCGACCTCAAGACACTTGTCGGAGGACCCGTGGACGTGGATGGCCATCGGGCTGTCCCCGATCCAGCCGGCGCCCCCGGCGGACCAGTAGTCCTGCCAACGGGCCAGGTGGTCGGCGATCCAGGACTGGCCGAGCATCTCACCGAGCGCCTGCGCGGTCGTGGTGAGCGCCTTGGTGGCGGTGGTATTGGCGTCGATGATCTGGTTGCGCTGGGTGGCCTGGGCGGCCAGTTCCTGCTGCCACTCCGCGGACGCGGTGGCGACCTCCTGCCCCAGGACCTTGTTCGGGTCGATCGGGTTGCGCCAGGCGCAGGCCGCGAACCGGGACTTCAGGTCCTCGACGGCGATCCGGAACTCCAGGCTGCCGGGTTCGGCGGCGGAACGCGGGAACCCGCCGGAGGACAGGAACATCCGGGCGTCGTCGGCACCGGTCCCGTTGTAGTCGCTGATCAGTTTCCCGAACGCCTCGTACTCGGCGTAGGCCTGCTGCCACTGCTGCGTGGGCAGCGATGGATCGACGCTCCCGTACAGAGGTGTACCCAGATCCTTCACCGCCTGGACGGTGGCGTCGTCGGCCTGCGCGGTGGGGTCCTTGTAGAGGTCGCCCTCGGTCTTCCACCACTGCTGGCCGAGCCACTTCCCGTAGCCCACCTGGTTGAAGAAGTCGTCGCCCGCACCGGACACGCCCGGCGGCCAGTAGAACTCGGCGTCGGTGGCGAAGTTGTCGGGGAAGGAAAGACCTTTGAGCGGTGTCTGCCAGGCCGCGAGCCGGGTGGTCAGCACATCGCTCGCCGCGCGGATGGTGTCCCGGTCCTGCTGGAACGCGGTCGACAGCGGTGTGTCGTTCCAGTACTCACGGTCGGCGGCGGTGTGCAGCTGGTCGGCGGTCTGGTTCAGCGCGTTCTGCGCCAGCGGCACCGTGGAGGTGCCGCCGATCCGCAGTGCGTCGGCCATCAGGCACTGGTCTTGGCGCAGTTGCTCGGCCGCCGCGGCGTCGAAGCCGTCGTAGCTGTCCGCCACGTTGGTCATGGCGGGCCCTGTCGGTGCGGGGCTGCCACCCAGCAGTCCCCCGAGAACTGCGCTGATGACGCCCAGCGGAACGAGAGAGTCGTTGACGCGGCGGCGGCGCGCGAGCCGACCACCGGGTGAGGCACCCGAAGCCGACTTCGGCTCGGCTGCCGGAGAGCGATGAAAGGGTTTGTACGGACGTCTGAATCGCAAGGAAGTGCCCTTCTCCATGACGGAGGCGGACAAGAGGCCCGATCGGGCGCGCGGCACGAGATCAACACGTGTCACGCAAGACGAATCCCCCAGCTGCGGCAACAAGCCCCCCGTCGCCCACTTGGCAACCCAGGAGGGCTCTGCCGCAGCCGAACCCGAAACCAAGGTTCTGATCATGGTCACGACAGAATGTGGAGTCGAGGTGAAGGAACGGCAACCGAGAGGAGACCGGAAGACGGCTTGCAGGTAGTGGTCCCGTCCTGACCGGCCAATTCGCGTCACCATGCCGCCTTCAAGCCACAGCGTGCCGAACGACGCCTTCACTCACCAGAGTCGCGGGCCGTCCGGGGCGGCCGTTCAGATGCCCGGCCACGGCTCCTCGTCGTGGAACAGGGGACGGCCGTCGGAGAGGGTGGTGGGCACATCCGCCCCGTAGCCGCCGTCCACATGGGTGGCCTCCATGTGGGCTGGCTCCGTACGGGCCTCGTACACGGGCTGCGGCCACAGGCCCGCGGTCGCGTACACGTTGTAGTCGTACATGTTTCCGTACGGCTGCTGATAGGCGTACCCACCGTCCCCGCCACCCTGCGCCGCCGCGTAGGAGGCCTGGGGCACCGCCGCCCCCGCAGCTCCCACGGCCCCCGCCGCCGGAACGGCACCGCCCTGTCCCACGAACAGCGGCAGGCGCAGCTCGCCGGTGTCCATGATGGCGTTGTTCTGGGAGCGGTGCAGCCGGGAGTAGGCGCCGCCGCGGGCGAGGAGTTCGTCGTGGCGGCCGGTCTCCACGATCCGGCCGCCGTCGACGACGAGGATGCGGTCGGCGTCGGGGGCGAGGTTCAGGTCGTGGGTGATCATGATGGTGGTACGGCCGGTCATCAGGCGGCGCAGCGGCTTGACGACGCGGCGCGCGGCCATCGCGTCCAGGCCGGTGGTCGGTTCGTCGAGGACCAGCACCGGGGCGTCGCGCAGGATGGCGCGGGCGATGGCCAGGCGCTGGAGCTGTCCGCCGGAGAGCCGGGCCGAGTTGGGGTCGACCCTGGTGTCGTAGCCGTCGGGGAGCCGGACGACGAAGTCGTGCGCGTCGGCCGCCCTCGCGGCGTCCTCGATGGCCTGGTCGCTGGCGCCGGGCCGGCCGCAGGCGATGTTGGCGCGGACGGTGTCGTGCAGGACGAGGGTCTCCTGGGGCAGGAGGGTGATGTACTCACGCAGCCGGGCCAGCGGGAAGTCGCGGACGGGGACGCCGTCGAGGAGCACGTCACCGGCGTCCGGGTCGTAGAAGCGGAGCAGCATCTTGGAGACGGTGGACTTGCCGGCGCCGCTCGGGCCGGTGATGATCACGAGTTCGCCGGGGCGGACCGTGAAGGACAGGCCGTCCAGCGCGGTCCGGTCGGCGCCGGGGTAGCGGAAGCCGACGTCGCGGACCTCGACGGCGCCGTCGGGCCGGCCGGAGTCGGTGCCGCGGCGGGGATCGGTGACCGAGGGCCGCACGTCGAGGATCTCGATCAGCCGCTCCGCGCCCGCCGTGGCGGCGGTGACGGTGAGGCCGAGCTGGGCGAGGCCGCGCACGGGCGGGTAGAGGTAGCCGAGGAAGGCGGAGAAGGCGAGGAGCTGGCCGAGGGTCATGCGGCCGGTGGAGATCTCCCAGGCGCCGATGCCGATCACCGCGAGGACGCAGACGGTCTCGATGACCGCGACGAGTTGTTCGTAGGCCTCGTTGAGTCGGGTGGAGCGGACGGAGGCGCGGAACCAGGCGTTCGCCTCCTCCTTCAGGCGCCGGCGTTCGGCGTCCCGGCGGCCGTACGCCTGGGTGAGCACGATGTTGCCGAGGGACTCCTCGACGACGGACGTGATGGCGCCGTCGGCGACCCGGCCCTGCCTGGACACGTCCTTGATGGAGCCGGAGAAGCGGCGCGCGGCCAGCCAGAACAGCGGGGCGAGGACGAAGGTGGCGGCGGCCAGGTCCCAGCGCAACCAGAACGCGGCGGCGGCGTAGAAGACCGCGCTGAACAAGGCGGACGCGGCACCCACGAGTCCGGACACGACCAGGGTCTCGATGGTGTCGACGTCGCTGGTCAGCCGGGACAGCAGGTCGCCCTGGCGGTGGCGCTGGAAGAAGTGCGGGGGCAGCTGCTGGACGTGGTCGAAGACGTGTTCGCGCAGCCGCATCACGAAGCGTTCGGTGGTCCAGGCGGCGAGGGAGTTGCCGGCGTACGCGACGATCGCGCCGACGATCGCCACGCCCAGCCACTGGGCCGCCGGGCTCCAGAAGGCGTTCAGCGAGCCCTTCTGCAGGGCGTGGTCGGTGAGGTCGCCGAAGAGGAGGATGGCCTCGGTCTCGGCGAGTGCGGCGATCACCGTGCACACCCAGACGATCACCAGCCAGCGGCGCAGGCCCCTGGTGAGCGGCCAGAAGCGGCGGAACGCGGTGCGGGCCGGAATGGTGGGCGTGTTTTCGTCGCCCTCGTCGCCTTCGTCGCCCTCCTCGTATTCGTATTCCGCGCTCTCACTCTCCTTCACGTGCATTGCACACCACCTCCACCCATCGACACCTGAATAACTGGAATTCTGGAAGCGAAAAGGACCGACGGCGAACCGTCGGCCCTTTTCAAAGCTGCGTCAGTCGTCCTGACCCGGGCCCTGGATGGGCTTCGGAGCCGGCTTCGGAGCCCTCTTCTTGGGCTTCGGCGGCGGGGGCGGGGGCAGCTGCTTCTTGGGCTTGGGGGGCAGCGGGGCGAGCTTCTTGAGGCTCATTCCGACTCCTTGAGAGTTCGTAGTGCAAGTGGTGCGATTGGTGCGAGAATTCTCTGGGGCAATGGACGGGGATTTCGGATCGTCATCCTCGGCAATCCCCGCCGCCCGACATCGATGAACCTACACGGCCCAGATCCCAAGCAACGGCAAATTCGGCTCGCCAACGGCAAACTAGTGCTGTGAATACCTGGGTAACAGCTGTATAACGGCCCCGAACCTGAGAGTTCTCTTGAGAAGCTGAGAGCCCGCTTAAGAAACAGCGCCCGCCGAACGCCCGTCCTTCGGGGCCCAGGCCGTCAGCACCTCCGCGTCCGTCGCGCGGGCGTGGAGGAAGTAGTCGGCCCACTGACCGATCTCCGGGTAGGCGCACTCCCGCACCAGACGGGCCACCGCCGTCGCCGTGTCGTACGGCGTGACGCGCAGGTCGGTGCCGGGGCCGAGGAGGCACCAGTGGGCGCCGGGGCGGCCGTAGGGCATGCCCACACTGCCCGGGTTGACGACCAGGCGGCCGTGGGCGAGGCGGACGTAGGGCATGTGGGTGTGACCGCAGACGACGGTGCCGATGTCCGGGTCGAGGGCGGTGAGGACCTCCGCCCAGCGGTTCAGGGGCGAGTCGACCAGGACGATCTCCTCGTCGTCACGGGGAGTCGCGTGGCAGAACAGGACTCGGCCGAGGCCCCGGATGCCGAGGGTCGCCGTCCGCGGCAGGGCGGCCAGGAAGTCGACCTGGGCCTCGGTCAGCGCGTTCGCCGCGAACACGCCTATGGGGTCCGGGATCTCCGTACGCTCGCCCCTGCGGTACTCCACCAGTTCCCGGTCCGCGTTCCCCGACAGCCACAGCACCCGGTCACCCAGCTCGCGCAGCCTGTCGATCACCGCGGCGGGTTGCGGGCCCGCCGTGATGTCACCGGTGAGGACGATGCGGTCGGCCTCGGACACGTCCGGCTCCGCCAGGACCGCCTCCAGCGCCGGCAGCACCCCGTGGACGTCGGAGAGGACCGCCACCCGGTCCACCACCGGGTCCGCCGTCCGGTGCGGCCCTGTGCCCTGTGCCGTCATTCCCGCATCCTCCGCCCCCTCCGTATGTGCCACAGCCGCGCCAATATCGTCGTACAACCCCACAGTCCAGGGCGTGGCGCGATCTCGTCTCATCGAACGGACACGGTTCCGTCCCGTTTCTCCCACCGGATACCCTCCGACTCGTGGCTGACATCCAGATTCCTGCTGACATCAAGCCCGCGGACGGTCGGTTCGGCGCGGGTCCCTCCAAGGTGCGGGTCGAGGCGCTGGACGCGCTGGCCGCCACCGGTACCTCCCTCCTCGGCACCTCCCACCGCCAGGCCCCGGTGAAGAACCTGGTCGGCCAGGTCCGCGAGGGCATCAGCGACCTCTTCTCCCTGCCGGACGGCTACGAGGTCGTCCTCGGCAACGGCGGCTCCACCGCCTTCTGGGACGTCGCCACCCACGGGCTGATCGACACCAAGTCCCAGCACCTCAATTTCGGCGAGTTCTCGTCCAAGTTCGCCAAGGCGGCCAAGCTCGCCCCCTGGCTGGCCGAGCCCACCGTGATCGCCTCCGACCCGGGCACCCACCCGGAGCCGCAGGCCGAGGCGGGCGTCGACGTCTACGCCTTCACCCACAACGAGACCTCGACCGGTGTCGCCATGCCGATCAAGCGGGTCACCGGCGCCGACGAGGGCGCGCTCGTGCTCGTGGACGCCACCTCCGGCGCGGGCGGCCTCCCCGTCGACGTCAGCGAGACCGACGTCTACTACTTCGCCCCGCAGAAGTCCTTCGCCTCCGACGGCGGCCTGTGGATCGGCGTCTTCTCCCCGGCCGCGATCGAGCGCGCCGAGCGCGTCCACGCGTCCGGCCGGCACGTCCCGGAGTTCTTCAGCCTCCCCACGGCGATCGACAACTCCCGCAAGAACCAGACGTACAACACCCCGGCCCTCGCCACCCTCTTCCTGCTGAACCAGCAGCTGGAGTGGCTCAACGGCCAGGGCGGCCTCGCCTTCTCCACGGCCCGGACGAAGGACTCCTCGACCCGCCTGTACACCTGGGCGGAGGAGTCGAAGTACGCCACGCCGTTCGTCTCCGACCCGGCCAAGCGCTCCCAGGTCATCGGCACGATCGACTTCGCCGACGAGATCGACGCGGCCGCCGTCGCCAAGGCGCTGCGCGCCAACGGCATCGTCGACACCGAGCCCTACCGCAAGCTCGGCCGCAACCAGCTGCGCGTCGCGATGTTCCCGGCGATCGACCCGGCGGACGTCGAGGCGCTGACGAAGTGCATCGACTACGTGATCGAGAAGCTCTAGCAGCGCCGCGGCAACTCCCGTAACAAGCTGCTGGTTTACCCGGAAGGCATGATCAAGGCAAAGCCTTCCGGGGACCGTTGAGTCCCCTTCGTCGCACACCGGACACTATGTGCCCCATGCGCCCCCTGCGGGCCGTGCGACGAAGGAGACCCACGCGCACATGAACAGACCGATACCGGGCACCGTCGAAGTGGCCGTGCGCCACGTCCTCAGCGACAAGGTGACGGGCTTCCTCGTCCGCACCCGCACCATGATCTGGAAGGACAACGTCTTCCGGGTCCGCCGCCCGGGGGCCGGCAAGCAGACCGTGGAGCTCACCTGCCCCGTCTGTGACGCGTCCCTGCTGGCCGAGGTCCGCACCGAGGCCCGTACCCGGCGCACCAGAATCATCCTGCGCGTCCTGGCCGCTGTCTGCGTGATCGTCTTCTTCACCGCCTTCCCCTACGCCGTCCACGTGGGCGGCAGAACGCTGCCCGAAGGCCAGTCACTGCCGACGCTCTTCCCCATCAGCATCGTGGCGATCGGCGTCTCGTTCGTCACCGCTCCCGCGCTCTTCGTGCAGAGCCGCATCTACAACGGCGTCAGCCTGCTGGACGCCCCCAGACCACGCCGCAGGCACAGCCTCAGGCCGGTGCGGAACTGAGCGCCGAGCACGACCGAGGGGCGCCCGGCGGACCACCGCGGGCGCCCCTCGTCGTCACTCCCCGATGAGCGCCAGGTACGCCTTGGCGTCGAGCAGCCCGTTGGAGGAGGTACCGCCGGTGGGCCGGATCCTGAAGAGCCAGGTGTCGTAGGGATCGGAGTTGACAGACTCGGGGTCGTCGACGGCGTCGGAGTTGATCTCGACGATCTCCCCGGTGACCGGCGTGTACAGGTCGGACGCCGCCTTGACCGACTCCACCGTCCCCACCGGGCGCCCGGCCTCGACCTTCGTGCCGACCTCGGGCAGCTCGAAGAAGACGATGTCACCGAGGTTCTTCTGGGCGTGGTCGGTGATGCCGACGACCAGGCTGCCGTCGGCTCCGGTGCGGATCCACTCGTGTTCTTCGGTGTAGCGGAGGTCGGTGGGCACGTGGGACATGGCTGGGCTCCTTCGGCGGTCGCGGTGCGATCGGGAACAGCCTGACGCCGGGGAACCGCACATCCGTGCATTTCGGGCGCCACGGTCCACCAAGCAGGTGACGGCGCCCGTCCCGTCCGGGCTCGGGCGCCCCGCCTCACGTCACGTCGCCGTACAGCTCACGCTCGGCACGGCACCGCCGCCCGGCGCGCCCCCGAACCCGAAGCTCGCCGAACCACCGACCGGGACCGTCCCGTTGTGCGCGGCGTTCACCGCCGTGACCGTCCCCCCGCTCTGGGTGTACGACGCGTTCCACATGTTCGTCACCTGCTGCGACCCGCTCCACGTCCAGCTCACCTTCCAGGAACCGAGCGCGGCCGTACCGGTGTTGGTGACCGTCACGGTGGCGTTGAAGCCGCTGCCCCAGTCACTGCTGACGGCGTACGAGGCCGCGCAGGAGGCGGTCGTCCCGCCGCCCCCTCCCCCGCCGCCCCCGCCGCCCCCACCGCTCCCGGTGCTCGGGAACAACGGCGCCTTGATGCTCGTCAGGTACCCGTCCTTCACGGTGTCCACGGTCGTCCAGTCGTCCTTCAGGATCCCGCCGGTGTCACCGGAGTTCGGGTTCCAGGACCAGAAGGTCCACTGGAACGAGTCGGCACCGTACGTCGACGTCGGCCGCAGGTAGCTCACCAGCGCGGCCAGCCACTTCTGGTCCACCGCCGAGGCCAGCGTGGTACCGAACTCGCCCACCCACACCGGGGCGATGTTCTGCTTGAAGATGTAGCCCCAGTACGAGTCCCACACCCCCGGCATGTTGGCCGGGAACGCCGGATCGCTGAACCAGCTCTGCTGGGCCACGCTGGTGGCGTAGTCGTGGGCCGAGTACACCACCCGGTTGGCCACGTTCAGCTGCACCGGGTACTGCGCGACACCCATCAGGTTGCCGCCCCACCAGCCCGAGACGCCGTTGAAGGTCTGCACGCCCTCCACGAAGACCAGCAGGTCCGGGTTGACGGACAGGACGGCGTTCCCGGCGCGCTGGGCGGCGAGCCGCCAGTCGACGGACACGTCCCCGCAGCCCCAGCAGGCCGGATCGTGCGGCTCGTTGTGCAGGTCGATGCCGATGACGGTCGGATCGGCCGCGTACCGTGCCGCGAGCGCCTTCAGATCGGCGATCCACGTCGACTCGGGGACGGACGAGGTGTACCAGAGCGCCGACTGGCCGCCGGCGTCCGGACGGTGCCGGTCGAGGATGACCTTGAGGCCGTCCTGCCCGGCGTACGCCACGATCCTGTCCATGACCTGCAGCGAGTTCAGCCCTCGCAGGTCGGCGTTCTTGCCGTTGCTGAAGTCGATGCTGTTGGGGACGGTCGTGCTCTTGAAGATGTCGTCGCTGTAGGGCAGCCGGATGGTGTTGTAGCCCAGCGACCTCATCTGGTCGATCATGCTCTTGTAGTCGCGCGACCAGAGGCCGTGCACCACGTAGTTGGCGGTCTCGAACCCGAACCAGTTGATCCCGGCGATCCGGACCGGCTGCCCGGCCGCGTCCAGGATCTGCCGGCCACTGGTGTGCCAGTAGCCCGCTCCCGGGGCGGTCGCCGCGTGCGCGGAGGTGGCCGCGTGCGCGGAGGTCGCCGCACCGGCGAGGGGAAGGAGGAGCGCGGCGGCCGCGGCACAGAGCGCTCTTCGCAGGCTGCGTAGGCGGAACATGGGCTGTTCCTCTCGGAGTCTCACGGAGTCTCACTTGGGGGGCGCGCGGCCGCGGAACTCGATGGGAGCGCTCCCATTCACCGCGCACCTCTTAGGAAACTGACACACCATCACCGCGTCAAGACGTACGACCGGGGTTCAGTGCCCGCGGGCCGAGGGGCGTCGCAGCCGCCGCACCCCGAAGAAGACGAGCGCGACGACACCCACGGCAACGGCGCCGACCTTGACCCCGCCGGACGCCGGGCTGTCACTGCCGCCTCCGCCCGCCGACGCCCCGTCGCCGGAGGACGGCCTGCCGGAGCCGCCGGGCACGTCCTGCGCCTGCACCGGGCTGTCGACGCCCTCGCTCCCGTACAACAGCTTGGTCCCGTCGGGTGAGTAGCTGATCGACTCGCCCTGCTTCTGGAGCGGCACGTCCAGCCGCCCCGCCCGCTTGATCCGGCCGCCGTTCCAGTCGTAGTAGATCCCGCCGAAGTAGCCGCGTACGGCGAGTTGCCCGCCGTCGGGGGAGAAGGCCGCGTCGGTGGCCCAGAGGTCGACGGCGGCGGCGGGCCTGAAGATGTTCGTGCCCGACGCCGAGAGGGTGGCGGGGCCCTCGTAGAGATGGCCGCCGTCCTCCTTCTTGTCGATGATGTACACCCGGCCCGTTTTCGGGTGCACGACGAGTGACTCCGCGTTCCGCGCGCCGTTCGCGTACTTGACGACGTACTGCGTCGCCCTGATCGTCTGGTCCACGAGCCGCTTCGGCTCGGTCAGCCTGTAGATCCAGACGTACGGCCAGCTGCCGTCGAGGTTGTCGCCGATGTCGCCGACGTAGATCTGGTTGCCGGGGCCGATGGAGATGGCCTCGACGTCGCGGGGCGTTCCGACACCGCTGAGGGTGATCCGCGCGACGGTCTTCCCGGTCGCGCTGTCGACGGCGTAGATGTACGGGCCGTCGCCGCTGTCGTTGTGGGTCCAGTAGACGCCGGGGTGGAGGTGGGAGGCGGCGAGACCGCTGGACTCGGTGATGCGCGGGTCCTTGATCGTGAACCCGTGGTCGCCCGCGCCACCGGCCCCGTCGGCGGCGGAGGCGGGCGCGGCGGCGAGGGCACCCGTGAGCAGGAGCCCGGCGAGAAGGGCGAGCGGTCGTCGACGCATGGGCCAAGCCTGCCATCCCGCTCCCCGGGGCACGTGGTGGGCCTCACACGCCGCACCGGCCCCCGCCCTCCCCGTGATCGTCCATCATGAGCGGATGCTCAGGTTCATGCCCGTCGGGGACTCGATGACGATCGGCAGCGCGGGCGAACACACGTGGCGGTACCGCATGTGGCAACACCTGTGCGCGACGTACGGCGGTCCGTTCACGCTGGTCGGCCCGCGCGAGACGCTGTACGACAAGTCGGCCGAGGCCCCGACGTCGTACGCCTACGCCGATCCCGGCTTCCCGGGCGCCCACCTGGCCGGCTGGGGCGAGGGCTGGCTGCACATGGCCCCGCTGATCGGGGAGGCGGTACGGGCGCACCGCGCGGACGTGCTGCTCGTCTCCCTCGGCCTGATCGACCTGGGCTTCTACACGAACGCCGAGCAGACGGCCGCGAACGCACGGTCCTTCGTGGCAGCGGCACGGGAGGCCCGCCCGCGGATCCGGATGGTGGTGCTGCCGGTGATCCCGAACATCCGGGCCGCCTCGGACGAGGCGTTCGCCGCCCAGGTCGACCGGTTCAACGTGCTGCTCGCGAAGGTGGTCGCCGACCTGGACGAGCCCCGGTCGCCGCTCCTGCTGGCCTCGCCCCCGGAGTCGTACGACATCGACACGGACACCTACGACGGCACGCACCCGAACGCGAGCGGGGAGCACCGGATCGCGGGGGCGTTCGCGGAGGCGATGTGGCAGGGGTGGGGCCTGGGACAGCCGTACGAGGCCGCAACGAACTGACCGAAATCGGCCGTCGCCCGGTCACCGTGCGTATCGTTGAACCGCGCGGCCGCACCCGTTCGTGGGGCGGCCGGGGAGGAGCGCCACGATGACCGTCCTGGAGGACAGGATCGACATGGCCGACGCCGACGCCAACACCCAGCGCCTCGACGAGTGGTTCGAGCGCCTTGAGCGGATGCCCGTCCCCGAAGGTTTCCGGGTCGAGATCGTCGAGGGCAACGTATTCATGGTGCCGCAGCGGAGCACGCATTGGTTGATCATCCGGGAGATCATGCGAGCCCTGGAAAACAGGTTCGGGGAGGATGTCATCGTTTTCACAGACGTCCGTATCGATTTTCCCGGGTACGAGAACGGCTTCTGCCCGGACATCGCCATGCTCAAGGACTCGGCGAAGACTGACGCCACGGGACACTGGCGCTACCAGGACGTGGAGTTCGTCGCCGAGGTGATCTCCAAGGGCACGGCAGCCAACGACTACGGTCCGAAGAGGACCGCGTATGCGGAAGCCGAGGTCCCCGTCTATGTCATCGCGGACCCCTACCAAGGGCGCTGCCACGTCTACACGGACCCCAAGGACGGCGACTACGCCGACCCCGTACGGGTCGATTTCGGCACCCCCGTCGACCTGACCGGCACCGTGCTCGACCTCGTCATCAAAACCGACAGGTTCCCCCGCGACTGACGACCGAAATCCGCCGTTGCCCGGTCACCGTGCGTATCGTTGAACCGCGCGGCCGCACCCGTGTGGAGGCGGCTGGCGAGGAGTGCCAGGATGACCGTCCTCGACGAGCTGTTCGAGCAGATCGAGAAGATGCCCGCCTTCGAGGGGTACAAGGTCGAGATCGTCGAGGGAACCGTCTTCATGTCGCCACAGCGGGACGCCCGCTGGGAGATCATCGCGGACATCTACGAACAGTTGCGGACCACGTACCCCCGGAAGCGGGTCAAGTCCGACGTCCGCATCGACTACCCGGGGCACCTCAACGGGTTCGCGTCGGACGTGACGTTGATGGCCGAGGACGCCGCCAAGACGGACAGCGGGCTCTGGCGTCACCAGGACGTCGAGTTCGTGGCCGAGGTCATCTCCAAGGGCACGGCGGCGAACGACTACGGAGCGAAGAAGGCCGCCAACGCCACGGCCGAGGTCCCCGTCTACCTGATCGCCGACCCCTATCAGCGCCGCTGTCACGTCTACACCCACCCCAAGGGTGAGGACTACACGACCGAGACACGGGTCGCGTTCGGGGCTGACGTCGACCTCACGGGAACCGTGCTCGGACTCACTCTGAACACCGCCGAGTTCCCCACCGACTAGCCCTTTGCGCAGGGCATGTGGCCAGGTCCCGGTCCTTCTTTTCCGCGGGTCCTTGCCTAGAGCGCACTCCACGCCGTTGGCTGGGTGACCATGAAGTACACGCAGCTCGGACGTACCGGACTCAGGGTCAGCCGACTCGTCCTCGGCACCATGAACTTCGGCCCGCAGACCGACGAGGCCGACAGCCACGCGATCATGGACGCGGCGCTGGACGCGGGCATCAACTTCTTCGACACGGCCAACGTCTATGGGTGGGGTGAGAACAAGGGCCGTACCGAGACCATCATCGGCAACTGGTTCGCCAAGGACCCCGCGCACCGCGACAAGGTCGTGCTCGCCACCAAGGTGTACGGCAACATGGCCGCGGACGGCGACGCCTGGCCCAACCACGACAAGCTCTCCGCGCTGAACATCCGGCGCGCCGTGGACGCGAGCCTCAAGCGGCTCCAGACCGACCACATCGACGTCTACCAGTTCCACCACGTCGACCGCCGGACCCCCTTCGAGGAGATCTGGCAGGCCATCGACGTGCTGGTGCAGCAGGGCAAGATCCTCTACGTGGGGTCGTCCAACTTCCCCGGGTACAAGATCGCCCAGGCCAACGAGATCGCCGCCCGGCGCGGCGGGACCATCGGGCTGGTCAGCGAGCAGTGCCTCTACAACCTCGCCGAGCGGCGCGCCGAGATGGAGGTGATCCCGGCCGCGCAGGAGTACGGCCTCGGGGTGATCCCCTGGTCGCCGCTGCACGGCGGACTGCTCGGCGGTGTGATCAAGAAGGAGGTGGAGGGCGGGCGCCGGGCCGGTGGCCGGGCCGCCGACGCCCTCGCCAACACCACCCTCCGCGCCCAGGTGCAGGCCTACGAGGACCTGCTCGACAAGCACGGCGTGGAGCCGGGCGAGGCCGCGCTGGCCTGGCTGCTGACCCGGCCGGGGGTCACCGGCCCGATCGTCGGCCCGCGCACCGCCGAGCAGCTGGCGTCCGCGCTGCGGGCGGTGGAGCTGGAACTGAGCGACGAGCTCCTGACCGGCCTGGACGAGATCTTCCCGGGCCCGGGGCCGGCCCCGGAGGCCTTCGCCTGGTAGGCGCCCCGTAGGGATGAGCGCCCCACAGGGGCGCGGGGAACTGCGCGACCGGCCACCGACGGCCCGCAGCCGAAAACGGCGGCGCAGTTCCCCGTCCGGCCCTCACCTCATCGCGGACGCCAGGGCAACCACCACGAACAACAGCACAAGCACACCGGCCATGATCCGGTTCCGGGTCTTCGGGTCCACGCGACGAGCCTAACCGGCCGCGCCCAGCCCCCAGCGGGCGACCACCTCGTACCGGGGCTGCTCCCCCGGCACCCCCGACGTCGGCAGGTTGCTGCGCACCAGCGCCAGCTCCCCCACCGTCCAGCTCCGGCTCGCGAACTCGGCGAGCAGCGCGACGTACGGCCGTACGTTCACCGCCTCCCGGCTCCTGGCCACCGTCAGGTGGGCCTGGTAGCGGCGGTGCTCCCCCATCGGCACGCCCGCCTTGCGCGCCGCCGCCTCCGCGCGGTCGGCCAGCAGGCGCAGGGCGGCCAGATCGCCGTCCGCACCCGCCCACAGGGCCCGGCCGCGCCCGAACTGCCCGCCGCCCGCGACGGCCAGCGCGAAGGGCGCGGTACGGTGCGCCGCGCGGGCCAGCCGCTCCGAGAGGTCCGGTACGACGCCGTCCTCGACCTCGCCGTAGAACGCGAGCGTGTAGTGCCAGCCGGGCCGCCCGGTCCAGCGCAGCGCGTCCGCGCCCGGCATCCGGCGCAGCCGGTCGACGGCACCGGCGAGTTCCCCGACCACGTCGGCGGGCGGCAGCACAGCGGCGAAGAGTCTCATACCGCCACCCTGCCATCCGAGGGGGCGTGCGCTGGAGGGCCGGGGGTCAGGCCGCTGGGGCCAGTTGTTCCTGGGTTTCTCTCGGGACGAAGCGGACCCGGGGGTGGCCGCCCTGCCAGGCGACCGAGAGTCGCAGGTTGCCGACGCGGGCCAGGACGAGGCCGATGCCGACCGCCGCGGTGCCGGCGATCGCGCCGCCGACGGCGAGGCCCGCCCGGACGCCGTACGCGTCCGTGATCCAGCCGGCGATGGGGGCGCCGATGGGCGAGCCGCCCATGAACACCATCATGTAGAGGGCCATCACGCGGCCGCGCATGGCCGGATCGGTACCCATCTGGACCGTGGTGTTGCCCGTGACGTTGACCGTCATCCCGAACATGCCGATCGGCACCATGAGCAGGGCGAACAGCCACAGGGACGGGGCCGTGGCGGCCACCACCTCCAGGGTCCCGAAGGCGACCGCGGCCGCGATCATCACGCGCATCCTGGCCGTACCGCGCCTGGCCGCGAGCAGGGCACCGACCAGGGAGCCGACCGCCATCAGCGTGTTGAAGAGGCTGTAGGAGCCGGCGCCCGCGTGGAAGACGTCGTCGGCGAAGGCGGACAGGTACACCGGGAAGTTGAAGCCGAAGGTGCCGACGAACCCGATCAGGACGATGGTCCAGATGAGGTCGGGGCGGCCGGCGACGTAGTGCAGACCCTCCCGGAGCTGGCCCTTGCCTCTCGGCGCACGCTCCACCACGTGCAGGTCACGTGCGCGCATCAGCACCAGGCCGACGATCGGGGCGACGAAGGACAGGCCGTTGAAGAGGAACGCCCAGCCCGTGCCCACGCCGGTGATCATCAGACCGGCGACGGCGGGGCCGACGAGGCGGGCCGACTGGAAGTTCGCGGAGTTCAGGCTGACCGCGTTCTGCAACTGGGCCGGGCCGACCATCTCGGAGACGAAGGACTGGCGGGCCGGGTTGTCGACGACCGTGGCGAGGCCGACGAAGAAGGCGGCGAGGTAGACGTGCCAGACCTGGACGTGTCCGGAGAGGGTCAGCAGCGCGAGCGCGATGCCGGTGAGGCCCATGGCGCTCTGGGTGACGAGGAGGGCGCGCCGCTTGTTCAGCCGGTCGACGAGGACTCCGCCGTAGAGGCCGAAGAGCAGCATCGGCAGGAACTGCAGGGCGGTGGTGACACCGACGGCCGTCGCGGAGCCGGTGAGGCTGAGGACCAGCCAGTCCTGGGCGATGCGCTGCATCCAGGTGCCGATGTTCGAGACGACCTGGCCCGCGAAGAACAGGCGGTAGTTCCTGACCTTCAGCGAGCTGAACATCGACGACTTGCGGGGTGTGGGGGTAGTAGGGGCGGTCGGTGCGGGGGCGGAAGGTGCTCCGGATCCCGTACTCAAAGTGGGTTCGCCTCCTCGTAGAGCGTCTTACAGATGTGCGAGCTTCTCCAGTACGGGGGCGGCTGCGCGCAGCTTCGCCCACTCGTCCTCGTCGAGACCGTCGACCAGGCCGGCCAGGAACGCGTTGCGCTTGCGGCGGCTCTCCTCGAGCATCGCCTCGGCCTGTTCGGTCCTGGTGACGACCTTCTGGCGCCGGTCGTCGGGGTGCGGCTCCAGCCGGACCAGTCCCTTGGCCTCCAGCAGTGCCACGATGCGGGTCATCGAGGGCGGCTGGACGTGCTCCTTGCGGGCGAGTTCACCGGGGGTGGCCTGGCCGCAGCGGGAGAGGGTGCCCAGCACCGACATCTCGGTGGGGCTCAGCGACTCGTCGACCCGCTGGTGCTTGAGCCGTCGCGAGAGCCGCATCACGGCGGAGCGGAGAGAGTTCACGGCGGCCGCGTCGTCGCCATGGGTGAGGTCCGACATGTTCTCCACAGTAACTCGTTACTCTAACTAAGGACCACTCGGGACACGCCCAAATGCCCGTGACCTCGGCCACTGAACCGCAACATCACCCGTACGAGTGAGACAAGTCCGGAAAGTGACGCACCGGAGGCGCGGATGTGGCGCCCTCGTACCCATGGGGACCAGTGTGCTCAGCCTGCGGATAGACAAAGAGCTGCTCGACCGGCTCCGGCACCACGCGGCCAAAAGAGGAATGAGCGTCCAGGACTACGTGGTCCGGACGCTCATTCGCGACGACTTCGACGAGCGGTTCTCGGCCGCCGTCGAGGAGACGGAGAAGTTCTACGGGGTCACCTGAGGGGCCAGGTCGGACCCTGGGCCGTCAGGTCAGGCCCAGGGCCGGCATCAGGTAGTAGAAGGCGAAGACCGCCGAGACGACGTACATCGCGACCGGGACCTCCTTGGCCCTGCCGACGGCGAGGCGCATCAGCACGAAGGTGATGAAGCCCATGCCGATGCCGTTCGTGATCGAGTAGGTGAACGGCATCATCACCATGGTCACGAAGGCCGGGATCGCCAGGGTGTAGTCCGCCCAGTCGATCTCCTTGACCGAACCGGCCAGGATCAGGAAGCCGACCGCGAGCAGCGCGGGGGTGGCGGCCTGGGACGGGACCATCGTGGCGACGGGCGTCAGGAACAGCGCCACGACGAAGAGACCGCCGGTGACGACGTTGGCGAAGCCGGTACGGGCGCCCTCGCCGACGCCGGCCGTCGACTCGACGAAGCAGGTGGTGGCCGAGGAGGAGCTGGCACCGCCGGCGGCGACCGCGACACCGTCGATGAAGAGGACCTTGTTGATGCCCGGCATGTAGCCCTCGGCGTCGGTCAGCTTGGCCTCGTCGCTGACGCCCATGATCGTGCCCATGGCGTCGAAGAAGCAGGACAGCAGCACCGTGAAGACGAACAGGACGCCGGTCAGCACGCCGACCTTGTCGAAGCCGCCGAACAGGCTGACCTTGCCGAGCAGGCCGAAGTCCGGCGTGGAGACGGGGTTGCCCGGCCAGGTCGGGACGGTCAGGCCCCAGGTGGTCACGTGCGCGACGGAGTTGATGATCAGCGCCAGCACGGTCATCGCGACGATCGAGATCAGGATCGCGCCGGAGACCTTGCGGACGATCAGGGCGAGGGTGAGCAGTGCGCCGAGCACGAAGACCAGGACCGGCCAGCCGTTGAGGTGACCGTCGCTGCCGAGCTGGAGCGGGACGGTGGTCTGGGCGGCGTCCGGGATGCGGGTGACGAAGCCGGAGTCCACCAGCCCGATCAGCATGATGAACAGGCCGATGCCGATGGAGATCGCCTTGCGCAGGCTGTAGGGGACGGCGTTCATGACGCGCTCGCGCAGACCGCTGGCGACCAGCAGCATCACGACGATGCCGGCCAGCACCACCATGCCCATGGCGTCCGGCCAGGACATCCGGGGTGCCAGCTGGAGCGCGACGACGGAGTTCACGCCGAGGCCGGCGGCCAGTGCGATCGGGACGTTGCCGATGACGCCCATGAGCAGCGTCGTGAAGGCCGCGGTGATGACGGTGGCGGTGACCAGCTGACCGTGGTCGAGCTGATGGCCGTACACGTCCTTCGCGCTGCCGAGGATGATCGGGTTCAGCACGATGATGTAGGCCATCGCGAAGAACGTGGCGAAGCCACCGCGCACCTCGCGGCCCAGGGTGCTGCCCCGCTCGGAGATCTTGAAGTAACGGTCGAGCGCGCCGTACGCGGGAGTCGCACCCGGCTGTTCGGGGGCGGGGGCCTTGGTGGAAGCCGGGGTTGACATTGGAGGTTCCTACGAGCAGAAGTGGCCAGAGACAAACGGTTTCAGTATGAACGTATGATTACTAGATCGCTATCTCCGCGCGTAGACCCCGGGTCCGGCAAGGGGGTGCGTAAGCTGAGCGCCATGGCGAAGTGGACCCCCAAGCACGAGGCACCGGAACCCCTGGAGGGGCCGGTCGTGCCGACGATCATCGGCGGCACGATCGTCTGGTTCGTCCTCTTCCTGGCCCAGCTCCCGTTCTACGGCTGGTTCTCCGACAACGGCCACACCTGGTGGATCTGGACCTGCCTGGCCGGCGGCGGCCTCGGGCTGATCGGCGTCTGGTACGTGAAGCGGCGCGACGCCGCGATCAAGCGGGCGGAAGCGGCACGCTCCCTGTAGGACCCCCGCGCCCCCTGGAGGACCCCCGCGGCGTCGGCTACGACCTACGCACGACATCGGTCATCCCCCGGTCGGATCTTTGGTGCACTCGGCAGGTGAACGTGCAAATCCGCACGTACCGTCGAATGCATGCAGCACATCGACGCGGGCGCCGAGCTCGACCCCGTGCATCCCGTACCGCTGCCCGCCCCGGCCAGGGCCACCGGCCTGACGACGGCCGAGGTCGCGGAGCGGGTCGCCCGGGGTCAGGTGAACGACGTACCGCTGCGCAGCAGCCGCTCGTTCGGCGAGATCGTGCGCGCCAACGTGTTCACCCGGTTCAACGCGATCATCGGTGTGCTGTGGGTGGTCATGCTGTTCGTGGCGCCGATCCAGGACAGCCTGTTCGGCTTCGTGATCCTCGCCAACACGGGCATCGGCATCGTGCAGGAGTGGCGGGCGAAGCAGACGCTGGACTCGCTCGCGGTGATCGGCGAGGCCCGGCCGACCGTGCGCCGGGACGGGGCCGCCGTCGAAGTGGGCACGAGCGAGATCGTGCTGGACGACCTGATCGAGATCGGCCCCGGCGACAAGATCGTCGTGGACGGGGTGTGCGCCGAGGCCGACGGCCTGGAGATCGACGAGTCGCTGCTCACCGGCGAGGCCGACCCGGTCGTCAAACGACCCGGCGACCAGGTGATGTCGGGGTCCTTCGTGGTGGCGGGCGGTGGCGCGTTCGCGGCGACCAAGGTCGGCCGGGAGGCCTACGCGGCCCAGCTCGCCGAGGAGGCGTCCCGCTTCACCCTCGTCCACTCCGAGCTGCGCACCGGCATCTC
Source organism: Streptomyces sp. NPDC020958 (assembly GCF_055562175.1). Taxonomy (NCBI): domain Bacteria; kingdom Bacillati; phylum Actinomycetota; class Actinomycetes; order Kitasatosporales; family Streptomycetaceae; genus Streptomyces; species Streptomyces sp. NPDC020958. Next base: position 434,644 of record NZ_JBVHFU010000004.1, read on the forward strand.
GACCATCCTCAAGTACGTGACCTGGATGATGGTCCCGGCCGCGATCGGCCTGGTCGTCACCCAGCTGGTCGTGAAGAACAACGGCGTCAAGGACGCCGTGGCCCGCACCGTCGGCGGCATCGTCCCGATGGTCCCCGAGGGCCTCGTGCTCCTCACCTCCGTCGCCTTCGCGATCGGCGTGATCCGGCTGGGCCGGCAGCAGTGCCTGGTCCAGGAGCTCCCCGCGATCGAGGGCCTGGCCCGCATCGACACCGTCTGCCTCGACAAGACCGGCACCCTCACCGAGGGCGGCATGGACGTCACCGAACTGCGGGCACTGAACGGGGCCGACGAGTCGTACATCCGTACCGTGCTGGGCTCGCTCGGCGAGTCCGACCCGCGTCCCAACGCCTCCCTCCAGGCGATCATCGACGCCTGTCCCGACAGCGAGGAGTGGCGGTGCGTGGAGTCGCTGCCGTTCTCCTCCGCCCGCAAGTACAGCGGGGCGACCTTCAGCGAGGGCGACGGGGAGACCAGCACCTGGCTGCTGGGCGCGCCGGACGTGCTGCTCGGCGCCGACGACCCGGCCCTGGCCGAAACCGTGCGCCTCAACGAGGAAGGGCTGCGGGTGCTGCTGCTGGCCCGCGCCACCCGGGACCTCGACCACGCGAGGGTCGCCGAGGGCGCCCGTCCGACCGCGCTGGTGGTCCTGGCCCAGCGGCTGCGCCCGGACGCGGCCGACACCCTGCGCTACTTCGCCGCCCAGGACGTCCGGGCGAAGGTCATCTCCGGTGACAACGCGGTGTCGGTCGGTGCCGTGGCCGCGAAGCTCGGGCTGAGCGGTACGACGGTGGACGCGCGCCGGCTGCCCGCCGACCCCGGCGACATGGCCGAGGCGCTGGACCGGGGCACCGTGTTCGGGCGGGTCACCCCGCAGCAGAAGCGGGACATGGTGGGGGCGCTGCAGTCACGCGGGCACACGGTCGCGATGACCGGCGACGGCGTGAACGACGTGCTCGCCCTGAAGGACGCCGACATCGGGGTCGCGATGGGCTCGGGGTCCGAGGCGACCCGGGCGGTCGCCCAGATCGTGCTGCTCGACAACAGCTTCGCCACCCTGCCCTCGGTGGTGGCCGAGGGCCGCCGGGTGATCGGCAACATCACGCGGGTCGCGACGCTCTTCCTGGTCAAGACCGTGTACTCGGTGCTGCTGGCGGTGCTGGTGGTCTGCTGGCAGGTGGAGTACCCCTTCCTGCCGCGGCACCTGACGCTGCTGTCGACCCTCACCATCGGCGTCCCGGCGTTCTTCCTCGCCCTGGCCCCCAACAGGGAACGGGCCAGACCCCACTTCGTCCGCCGGGTGATGCGCTACTCGATCCCGGGCGGGGTGGTGGCCGGGGTCGCGACCTTCGTGACGTACCTGATCGCCCGCCACCACTACACCGGCAGTGACGCGCTGGACGCGGAGACCAGCGCGGCGACCCTGACCCTGTTCCTGGTCTCGATGTGGATCCTGGCGATCGTCGCCCGTCCCTACACCTGGTGGCGGGTGGTCCTGGTCGCGTCGATGGGCGTGGCGTTCGTCTGCGTGCTGGCGGTGCCGGCGTTGCAGAGCTTCTTCGCGCTGAAGCTGGTGGGGGTGGCGATGCCGTGGACTGCCGTCGGCGTGGCCGTGGTGGCGTCGGTGCTGCTGGAGTTTCTTTGGAAGTGGGTGGAGCGGAAATATCCGGTGTGATGCGGTGCGGTGCGGGGAACCGCGCGGGCCCGGTGGGGCTGGTCGCGCAGTTCCCCGCGCCCCTTACGGGGCGCTGCCCTACTGCACGTCGACGTAGTCGCCGGTGGCGTTGACCGCCGGGGTCGTGGACGTCCCCGCGAAGGAGTAGCGGTAGTAGCCGTCGACCGTCGCCGTGGTCGTCGTCTTCAGGGCGCCCGTGGCGGACGACTTGATGGTCTTCAGGGTGGTGTAGGTGCTGGAGCCCTTCTTACGGAACTGCAGCTTCACCGACTGGCTCGCGTAGCCCGAGTACTTCTTCGCGTCCCAGTTGGCGCGGGTCAGGGAGCCGGTGACCGTGATGGTCCTGCCCTTCTTGACCGGCTCGGGGGTGGCGTTGACGGTCAGCTTGGACAGGCGCTGGACCGAGACCTTGCCCAGGTTGTTCGTGAACGCGGGGTTGTCGTAGTTCTTGTCGAAGGCGACGCCGCCGGACTGCCAGGTACCGGCGATGCTGTTGACCAGGTCGGCGCGGCTGACGCTCAGGGTGGCCTTGCAGCTCTGGACGGTCGTCGAGCTGTCCGTGCAGCTGGGCTCGCCGGACGGGGCGACGCCGTACTCGGACTTCTCGATCGTGGAGCCGTGGTAGATGACCGGCATGGCGAAGAAGTCGCTGGTCTTCAGGCCGGCGGCGTGGGTCACCTTGTAGGTGATAGTGAACTTCACGGAGCCCGTGGCGGGCACGACGATGGCCTTGCCACCGTTGACCTTCATGGTGGAGAAGGTGATGTCCGGCGCGGTGCTGCCGACGGCGTGAGCGGCCGGAGCGACGAACGCGGACAGGGCCAGGGCGCCGGAGACGGCGGCCACAGTGGCACGAATGCGCATGGATTCCCCACGTGGAGAAGAGTGGGCGCGAGGCCCAGAGAACTAGGGAGTCTGTTGACTCGGGTGATGTGATCCACGAGAGGGGTGAATGGTTGTACGGGTGAGACGCAATCCGGCCAGCTTTTACTTCCTTTACGACCGGACTGCGTCTCCTGCGGCTTCTCAGTCGAACCAGCGGTCCCGGGCCAGTTCCTCCGTGCGGGACGGGTCCTCCAGGAGGGCCGCCACCTCGAAGCGGCGGGGCCACTGGCCGGCCGCCCAGGCGAGCCCGGCCGCGACGCCCTCCAGGGTCGCGGCGTGCAGGGTGCCGTCGCCGGTGAGGCGCCAGTCGATCTCGACGCCGTCGACCACCAGTTCCTCGTGCTCGACGTACGTCCGCGGGGTGCGCGGGCCCAGCAGGACGTGGACCGGCTCGGGGACGTCGTGTTCCGTGCCCTCGGAGTCGACCGAGCCCGTCACCGACTCGCTCAGCCGCCGGACCTGGAACAGTTCCGCCAACTCTGCGGCGCGCGCGGGGCGTACCGGCAGCAGCGGGACGCCGGTCGTGAACGGGAGCAGGTCCGGGGAGTCGACGACCACCGCGTCCGCCGCGTCCACCACCGTCACACGGCCGTCGATCACCGCCCGCACCTCGTCGGGCAGCGTGACCTGTTCGGGGTCCAGGTCGGCCAGCGCGCCGTAGAGGGCGTGCAGTTGGGCGGCGGTGACCGGACGGTCGGGGTCGGCCAGGCGGTCCAGGAGTTCGGCGGCGCCACCGGGCTCGTCGAGGAGCGCGGCCACCGACGTCCGTACGCCCAGCGCCCGCAGCACCTGCTCGTCCCCGAAGCCGGTCGCGTCGGCCTCCTCGTAGAGGCCGCGCAGCAGCGGGTCGCCGCCGGCCGCCAGCAGGCCCGCGGGGCGGCGGCCGTCCAGGACCGGGTGGCCGCGCAGCCACCAGGCCGTGTACGGGCGTACGACCTCGTGGGTGCCGTCCGGCAGCAGGACCCGGACCGGCTGGGTGAGGGCATCCCGCAGGGGCGGCTGGGCGAGCAGGGCCAGGGCCTCGGGCCAGTGGTCGTCGTCGACGAGGTCCAGGTCGCGGACGGCGATCAGTTCGGTGGCGACCGGCGGCACGGGGGAGTCCGGGAAGCGGTCGAGGATGTCCTCGCTCCAGACGTCGACCGCGTCCAGCAGCCCGGCGTCGTCGGGCTCCGCGAAGTCGCCCTCGCGAGGCTCCAGTTCGTCCGGGTCCAGGACCACGTCGGTGGCGCGCACGAGCGCGAAGTTGGCGAGGACCCCGCAGGCGGCCAGGGGCTGTTCGCCCCACTTCTCGGCCAGTTCGGCGTCTACGGCGGCCAGTTCGTCCTCGCGGATGATCCGCGCGAAGGGGCTGCCCGGGAGCACCAGTTCGCCCGCCGGGGCCAGTTCGCCGTCCTCGTCCGGCAGGGCGAGCGCGCCCAGCCAGGGCTCGTCACCGGGCTCCAGACCGGCGTCGCGCACCAACGCCAGGACCGTGTCCGCGAGTTCCTCGGCGTCCAGGGCGTCCTCCTCCCACAGCGCACCGCCCGCGTCGTCGAGGGAGGCGGCCACCGCGGCCCGCACCTGCGGGGTGGTGAGCACCGCGCGCGGGGACGCGGGAAGGGCGCCGAGCTTCTCCAGGAGGGGGTGGGCGGCGTCCTGGTGGGCGACCTTGAGGCCGAGCCGGGCGAGCGTCCCGGGGTCGATGGCGGCCGAGTCCGGGGTGGGCAGGAGCACCTGGCGGGGGCCGATGGCCGTACGGCTGTCGGCGAGCGGCACGGGCAGGCCGGACAGCCGGTCCGGGTCGACGCCCGCGAGGCTGTCGTAGAGCCGCCACCACCAGTCCGGGTCCTTCTCCAGGCCGGCCAGCCGGTCGATCGCGTCGGCGAGCGGCAGCCGGGCGACGGACAACGTGCGCAGTTCCACACGGCGTTCGAGACCGGCGGGCAGCAGGGTGGGCAGCACCTCGGCGAGGACGCGGACGGTCTCCGCGCCCGCCCCCTCGACGATCTCCGCGTCCCGCGGGCGCAGTGCCTCCGGAAGGCCGGGGTCCTCGGCGTCCTCGGGGCCGCCGGGCTCGACCGCGGGCGGCAGGAAGGCGGTGCGCGGCAGCCGGTCGAGGATCGCCTGGCGCAGCGCGCCGTCCAGCTCGCCCTTGCCGAGCGGGCCGGGCACGAGGTGGATGATCCCCTCCCCCACCGGCCGCCAGCCGGCCAGCAGTTCGGCGTACGCGTCGGCCGCGCGCTGCACCAGGAAGTCGGTGAGCGGGCCGGGGGCGGTGTGCCGGCGGGTGGTGTCGAGCGGGAAGGACGCGATGAGCAGGGCGGGCACCCCGAGGGGCTCGTCGCTGGGGGTGGGCGCGTGCACGACGGAGGCGGTGCGCGGGCGGTCCGGGGCGCCCTGGCCGTCGGTGGGTACGGCCCAGGTCAGCGACCAGTGCGGACGCAGCCGCTCCTCGACCGGCCGGTCCGCGAGCAGGTCCGGGGTGAGCGCGCCGTGCGCGGAGACGGTACGCCAGCGGGTCGTGCCGTGCCGTGAGTCCGATACGACCGTGTGGGCGCCGTCGGTGTCACGGCGCAGGGTGCGGACCGGCTGGTCGCCGTTCTCGATCACGACCTCTTCGAGTCCCGGCAGGGCGAGCAGAAGGGCGTCGTCGACGGCGTCCAGGAGGCGCTCGGCGAGGTCGGCGGCGGCGGTGTCCCGCAGCGGCAGGATGACGACGGTGTCGTACGGGTCCGGGGCGGTGCCCTCGGCGGCGAACGGGAGCCGGAGCAGCGGGACATGACCGTCCCGGCGGCGGATCTCGTCGCCGAGCCCGGAGCTGTGCGCCGCGGTCGCCTCGGCCAGTTCCCGGGCCTCGGCGAGGGACCAGCGGACGCCGCCGTGCCGGCCGACGACGGCGGGCTCGTCCGTCACCGCGAGCACGGCCGCGAAGCCGACGCCGAACCGGCCGACGGACCCCTCGGTCTCCTCCCGCTTCGCGGAGGCGCGCAGGGTGGAGAGGGATTCGGCGCCGGCCGCGTCCAGCGGGGCGCCGGTGTTGGCGGCGAACAGGACGCCGTCGCGCAGGGTGAGGCGGAAGCGGCCGGGGACGCCGGCGCGGGCCGCCGCGTCGGCCGCGTTCTGCGCGAGCTCCACGACGAGCCGGTCCCGGTAGCCGCCGAGGACCAGGTCCTCCTCGGCGTTGGCGTCCTCACGGAACCGGGCGGGGCTGGTGGCCCAGGCGTCGAGGACACCCCGCCGGAGACGGGCGGTCCCGAACGGGTCGGCACCCTCGGCTGCGGGCCGCACGAACTTGCTCACGTTCACTCTCCTCATCGGCGTGAGCACGAAGGTACCGCCTCGCCCGGGGCTCTTCGGCTGGAGGCCGCCGACCTCGACCGGGGGCTTCCGGAGCGTCGCGACCGTGACATCGGGCCGCTCCGGGTCCACCGGGTCGACGTCGGTCCCGGGCCGGGCACGGACACTCCTGCGCGAGTGGGCCGCCGGCATATTCACCGACCTCACTCTCGGAGCAGGGTGCGGGAGCGGCGAAGCACCCACGCCGCGCACGCGGCCCCTCTCACACTTTCGAGACCGCGACCGCCGGCGATTGCCGACCGGGCCGGCCCCGCCGCGGACGGTCCCCTGGGTACGGCCGCCGGTCAGGCCCTCGCCGGAAGCCTTGCCAGGGCCGAGGGGTCAGGGCCGAGGGGTCAGGGCCGAGGGGTTAGGGCCGAAAGCGGCCCGTCCGCCTAGGAGTGGCCCAGTTCGGCCGTCTCCTCGTCCGAGGTCGCCGGGACCGAGCCGGAGTCGGCGGCCGGGCGGAGGGGGAAGGGATCGACCCTCGTCTCGTCGATCACCGGCGGGGCCGGCTGCGGGGTCTTCGGCATGACCGCGGCCTCCGAGTGGCCGCCGCAGCCGTACGCGAGGGAGACCACGCGGCCGTCGGCCGGGGAGAACTCGTTGGCGCAGACGCCGAAGGCCTGCCCGAGGGAGCCGCCGATGGGGCTGAGGAAACCACAGCTGACGCAGGTCGCGGGGGCGGCCTGGGCCATCGGGGTCTTGGCGCCGAACGCCTCCTCCCAGCGGTCGGCGGCGACATGCAGGCCGTAACGGGACAGCACCCGGGCCCGGCGCATGCCGAGTTCCTCGGCGACCGAGGCGATCGTGCCCCGGGAGGGCACCGTCGGGAGGTGCGCGGGGGTGCCCGCGGTGACGTCGGCGTCCTCCGCCTCCGCCAGTTCCTCCATCTCCTCGGAGACCGGGGAGTTGGGCTCCGGCTCGTCCTCGCCGGTGTAGCCGGGCTCCAGGCGGAGGTCCTCCGCCTCGGTGGGCAGCAGGTCGCCCGGGCCCATGTCACCGGGGCGCAGCCGCTCGCTCCACGGCACCCACTCCGGGGCCAGCAGGGCGTCGGGGCCGGGGAGGAGCACCACCTCGTCCAGGGTGACGATCTTGGCCCGGGAGGCACGGGCGACCGTCACCGCCCAGCGCCAGCCGCGGTACCCGAGTTCCTTGCACTCGAAGAAGTGCGTCACGACGCGATCGCCCTCGGCCACCGTGCCTGCGTGCTCTCCCACCACCCCGGGTGCCGCGGCCTCCTCGGCGGCGGCACGGGCGAGGTCGACGGCCTCGGCGCACAGACGGTCGGGGGTGCGGCTTCGCGTTGTCGCTGCGCTCACAGGTATCGCTTCTCTCCTACGCCGTCTCACGAGTGCGGTCGCCTCCGGCGGTGGGGCGGACGGAGCGGACCTGGGGGCCGCATCGACGTCCGCGTCCGATCGCGCTCGGGCGCACCTATGCCATCCATTCTGCGCTATGGCTGAGATACGCACGCTACCCCGTCGCCGGTGGTGGGGGACAGTCCGGCGGGGCCGACGACGGCGGGGGCGCGCACCGGTCGTCGCTCGGCCGCGGACCGACGGAGCCCGGTGAGGGGCCCATGAAGGAACCAGTGGGGGGCTGCCGAGAGCCCGGTGGGGGCCGGTGTTGCGGCGGTCGCGCAGTGTCCGCCGCACCCCTGCGGGACGCTCCACCGCCGCTGCCTGCCCCGGTTCGCTTGGCGACAAAGTGCACTAGGAACTGCACTCTCAGGGCACTATGAAGCACGTGGCAACCGCGAAGTCCCCCCAACGCTCCGTCGGGGTCGGTAGCGGTGCGGGCCGGATGCGCGGTGCCGCCCGCTCGGTCGGCCGTGCCCTGCACCTCCCGGTGACCGGTACCGCCCGGGGTATCCGCAAGGCCACACACGCGCACGGCGCGGGCGAGTCCGGCCTCGGGAAGCTGATCGAACTGCACGCGGTGAACGGCGCCGGCGATGTCATGATCACCGTCGCGCTCGCCTCGACGGTGTTCTTCTCGGTGCCGACGGACGAGGCCCGGGGGCGGGTCGCGCTCTACCTCGCCATCACCATGGCCCCCTTCACCGTGCTCGCCCCCGTCATCGGCCCCCTCCTGGACCGGCTGCCGCACGGCCGCCGGGCCGCGATGGCCGCCGCGATGCTCGCCCGGGCACTGCTCGCGCTGATCATCGCCGGGGCCGTGGCGAGCGGCGGGCTGGAGCTGTATCCCGCCGCGCTCGGCGTGCTGGTCGCGTCGAAGGCGTACGGCGTGGTGCGCAGTGCGGTCGTACCGCGGCTGCTGCCGCCCCGGTTCTCCCTGGTCAAGGCCAACTCCCGGGTCACCCTCGCCGGGTTGCTCGCCACCGGTGCGGCCGCGCCGGTCGGCGCCGGACTGCACGCCGTCGGCGACCCCTGGCCGCTGTACGGCGCCTTCGTGATCTTCGTCGCCGGGACATTCCTCTCCTTCACCCTCCCCCCGAAGGTCGACTCCGCCAAGGGCGAGGACGTGGCGCTGCTCGCCGCGGAAACGCACACGCGGGGCGGGCAGAACGGGCAGAGCGCGAAGGCCCCGCACGCCTCACAGGCCTCACAGGCCTCACAGGCCTCACAGGCCTCGCAGCAGGATCCGCAGGACTCGATGGACCCGCCGGATTCGAAGGAGTCCAAGGAGTGCAGGGAGTCCAAGGAGGCGAAGCGGCCGGGGCTGCGGACCGTCGGGCCGGCCGTCACGCACGCGCTCGGCGCCAACGCGGCCCTGCGCTGCCTCTCCGGCTTCCTGATCTTCTTCCTTGCGTTCCTGCTCCGCGAGCACCCGCTGACCGGCGAGAGCGCCGCGGTGTCGCTGGGGATCGTCGGCGTCGCCGCGGGCGCGGGCAACGCGGTCGGCACGGCGGTGGGCTCCTGGCTGCGCTCCCGGGCACCGGAGATCATCATCGTGACGGTGGTGGCCGTGGTGCTGGGCACGGCGATCGTGGCGGCCCTGTTCTTCGGCGCCTTCCTGGTGGCCGTCCTCGCCGCGGTGGCCGGGTTCGCGCAGGCGCTGGCCAAGCTGTGCCTGGACGCGCTGATCCAGCGGGACGTGCCGGAGCTGGTGCGGACCTCGGCGTTCGCCCGCTCGGAGACGCTGTTGCAGATGGCCTGGGTGTTCGGCGGCGCGGTGGGCATCGTGATGCCCCTCAACGGCACCCTGGGGCTCGTGGTGGCCGCCGCGATCGTGGCCGCCGGCTGGCTGACCACGCTGCGCGGTCTGCTGGCCTCGGCCCGGCACGGCACCCGCACGCGCCCGCGAGTGGCGTAACGAACCGGGCACGCCGTACCCCACGTGGGGAGCGGGCCGAGAGCGCCCGATAGCCTTCGGCCATGACCACGCTGCACTCCCGCTCGCGACGCCGCCGCGTCGTCGCCGCCGCCGGCGCCGTTTCCGCCGGACTGCTCGTCCTGTCTGCCTGTGACAAGCCGACCCCGATCGCCACGGTCACCGTCGGCACGGCCTCGGTCAACTCCGAGGCCACCTGCTACAACGACGGCAAGGCCCTGGACACGGCCTCGCTCGCCAAGTGCCTCAAGGACACCGGGATCAAGTCGATCAAGGTGGACCCGGACGAGACCGTCCGCTTCGGCGTCGACCCGAAGATCGCGGACAGCGGCTGGACCATCCTGATGAACGGTCAGGCGCTCACCGAGTCCAGCACCAAGACCTACCGCACCATCCCGGGCAGCGTGTTCTTCAACGCCCAGTACGGCGCGTCCGGCAACTCGACCCTGGTCTCCATCAAGGAGGGCGACAAGTCGGTGCTGGGCCTGTGGTCCTTCAAGCTCAAGAAGGACGCCTGACCACGTCCGCCGTACGCGTCCTCGTAGCCACCGCGGTCCCCGCCGAACGGGATGCGGTGGCGACGGCGTTCGGTGACCGCACGACCGAGGTACGGCTGCCCGCCGGCACCCTGCTGCGCACCGCCGGGGGGTACGACCTCCTCGCCGCCGGGGTCGGCCCGGCCGCGGCCGCCGCGGGCACCGCGACCGCCCTGACCGCCGCCGCCCTCGAAGGACGCCCTTACACGCTGGTCGTCTCCGCCGGGATCGCGGGCGGTTTCCAGCCCCGGGCCCCCGTGGGTTCGCTGGTCGTCGCCGACGAGATCACCGCGGCCGACCTGGGCGCCGAGACGGCCGACGGATTCGTGCCGGTCACCGACCTGGGCTTCGGAACCGTAAGCCACCGTCCACCGAATTCACTCGTACGTGCGGTCGCCGGGGTGACCGGCGCGCGCCCCGGCACGGTGCTCACCGTGTCCACCGTGACCGGGACCGCCACCCGCGCCGCCGAACTGGGCGCCCGGCATCCTGGCGCCCTCGCGGAGGCCATGGAGGGTTTCGGCGTCGCCGACGCGGCCGCCGCGCACGACGTGCCCTGCCTGGAGATACGCGCGATCTCCAACCCCGTCGGCCCCCGCGACCGCGCCGCCTGGCGCATCGGCGACGCGCTGGCCGCCCTGACGGAGGCCTTCGGGAAGCTCACGCCCGCCTTGGAGGGTTGGAACCCACATGACCACCGGTGACCTGCTGAAGATCGCTTACTCGCCCTGCCCGAACGACACCTTCGTCTTCGACGCCCTCGCCCACGGCCGCGTCCCGGGCGCCCCCGCGCTCGACGTCACCTTCGCGGACATCGACGTCACCAACGGCATGGCCGAGCGCGGCGAGTCGGACGCGCTGAAGGTGTCGTACGCCGTGCTGCCGTACGTCCTCGACGAGTACGCGCTGCTGCCCTGCGGGGGCGCGCTGGGGCGGGGCTGCGGGCCGCTGGTGCTGACCCGGGAGGCCGGGGTGGACCTGACCGGCCGCACGGTCGCCGTGCCGAGCGAGAAGTCGACGGCGTACCTGCTGTTCCGGCTCTGGGCGGCCGACACCCTCTCGGACGGCGGGGTCGGCGATATCGTGGTGATGCCGTTCCACGAGATCATGCCCGCGGTGCGGGACGGCAAGGTCGACGCGGGGCTCGTGATCCACGAGGCACGCTTCACCTACCAGAACTACGGGCTGCACAAGCTCGCCGACATGGGCGAGCACTGGGAGGACACGACGGGCCTGCCGATCCCGCTCGGCGCGATCATCGCGAAGCGCTCGCTGGGCGCGGAGCGGCTGACGCACCTCGCCGACGCGATCCGTACGTCCGTCCACGCGGCCTGGGACGACCCCGAGGTCTCCCGGCCCTATGTCATGGCCCACGCCCAGGAGATGGACCCGGCCGTCGCCGACCAGCACATCGGGCTCTACGTCAACGAGTTCACCTCGGAACTCGGCGAGGACGGCTACGCCGCGGTGCGCGGACTGCTCACCCGCGCCGCGGCCGAGGGACTCGTCCCGCCCCTCGGCCCGCACGCCCTCGACTTCCCGTAGGCCCGCGGTTGCCCGCGGTACGTGAGCAGGCCCCGGACCGGGGTCAGGGGCCGTCCGGCGGGTCGCCGTCGGTGAGGTGGTCGGCCGGTGGCCACTCGGCCAGCGCCAGCATTCCCAGGACCTTGCGGATGAGGAACCCCGCCAGCGGCACCTCCACGAAGACCGCCAGCACGGCCGACTGCCACACGTCCGGGGTGCCGAGGGCGAGCGACACGTCGAACCAGGCGTCGCAGACCAGCAGCGCCCCCGTGGCGACGGCCGTCACCACGACGGCCCGGTGCCGGCGCCAGCCCAGCACGGCGGTGGCCGCCATGGCGAGCACGAGCAGGACGTCGAAGCCGACCCAGGTGGTCCGCCACTGACGGACCGTGTACCCGCTGGGCAGCGTGAACGCCAGCAGGAGCGTCCACGGGACGAGACCGACGGCGCAGACGGCGAGCAGTTCCAGGATGTGCCGCCGCTGCCGCCGAATCCGTGCCAGCAGTTCGGGGGACGCCCCGTCGGTCCGTATGTCGCTCACTTCGGCTTTCCCCGGCGGCCTACACGTCCAATTGGTCCGCGACCGCGCGCAGCAGACCGGCGATCTTCTTGCCCGCGGTCTTCTCGGGGTAGCGGCCGCGCTCCAGCATCGGCGTGATGTTTTCGAGCAGTGTCGTCAGGTCCTGCACGATGGAGGCCAGCTCGTCCGGCTTCTTGCGCTGGGCGGCGGCGACCGACGGGGTGGGGTCGAGAATGACCACAGAGAGCGCCTGGTCACCGCGTTGACCGGCGACGACGCCGAACTCCACGCGCTGACCGGGCTTGAGGGCATCGACCCCGTCGGGGAGAACCGAGGAATGGACGAAGACGTCACCGCCGTCGTCACGGGAGAGAAAGCCGAAGCCCTTCTCGCTGTTGAACCACTTGACCTTGCCGGTAGGCACGTCTGTCCTCGTCCTCGTATCTCGTCGGGAACTGCTCGGAAAAGTTCTGAATGCAACAGCTCTGAACGGGCCTTGATAGCACTCGGGCGGGTCGACCATGACCCGCCGGTACCAAGGCTAATGGTCTTCGGGCGCGTGACAAGACGTCGCCCGGTTGTTCCTTCGGGCAGGGAACTACCCTGGTCGAGTGCGTGACAAAACCCAAGCGAATTCCGCCGGGCCCGGTGACCGACTGATCCGCGCCGGTGCCGTGGTCTTCTTCATCGGTACGGTGGCCACACTCGTCACCGTGATACCGCTGTTCCTCGGTGCGAAGCCTTTTCCGACCTACATGTACCTGCTGAGCATGCTCATGGGCGTCGGCTTCCTGATCGCGGGCGCCGGGGTGCTCCAGTCGATCGCCGCCGGCCGCCGTCAGGCCCGGGCGGCGTCCTCCCGGTAGCCGTCCTCCCGGTGGCCGTCCGCGCGGTACCGGGCCAGCCAGGCGGGCAGCTCGGTGAGGTCGGTGAGCACCACGTCGGCGCCGGCGGCGCGCAGCTCCCCGGCATCGCACGGTCCGGTGGCCACGGCCACCGACAGCGCACCCGCCGTACGGGCTCCCCGCACGTCTCCGACGTGGTCGCCCACGTACACGCCCGCGCCGTGCTCGCGCAGCGCCACGGCCTTCTGCTCGGCCCACAGGTCGCCCACCACCGCGTCCGGGACGATGCCGAGGTGGCCGAGGTGCAGCTTCGCGTTGGGCTCGTACTTCGCGGTCACCACGAGCGTCTTCCCGCCGGCGTCCCGCACGGCGGCGATCGCCTCCCGGGCGCCGGGCATGGCGGGCGTCGCGGTGATCGCGATCTCCGGGTACATGGCCCGGTACAGATCACTCATCTCCGCGATCCGCTCGGCCGGGAACCAGTGGACCAGTTCCTCGGCGAGGGGTGGCCCCAGCCGGGTGACCGCCAGATCGGCGTCGATGAACGTCCCCGTCCGCTCGGCGAGCGCCGTGTAGGTGGCGTGGATACCGGGCCGGGAGTCGATGAGCGTCATGTCGAGGTCGAAGCCGACGGTGAGCGGGCGAGAAGTCATATCGGCCATTGTGCCGCTCCCCGCAACCCCGAAACACGCCCCGTCAGGCGCCCGGGACGTGCCCCGTAAGGGGCGCGGGGAACTGCGCGATCAGCCCCCACCGACCCGCAGCCGCCGTACGACAGCCGCCCCCTCCCCCTACCGCGCCCCCAACGCCCCCAGCGCCCCCTACCGCGCCCGCTGCGACCGCCACACCACAAACACGGCCGAGCCCAGCGCAGCGCCCCGCACGACCCACGGCCACGTCTCCGCCACGGCCCCGCTCATGTGCCCCTCGGCGATCGGCGCCCCCCAGCGCCCCGCACTGCGCCCCCACAGCCACACCAGCCCCGCCGCCACCGACAACCCCGGCACCCACATCACCGCCAGCTTGGTCTCCGCCGGGGTGAGGCGCCGGGAACCGTAGGCGATGAGCCAGCCCAGGATCAGCGCGAACCAGTTGCCGAGCACCGCGCCCACCACCAGGGCCGCCGCGGCGAGCAGGAGCAGCGGGTTGGTCCAGCCGGCCGCCGGGCGGGGGACGAAGCGGATCCCCCGGCGCGGCGCCGCGGCGGCCTCGACCACGGGGGCCGCCTCCTCGGGCTCGGCGGCCCCGCCGCGGCCGTCCCCCGGCTCCTCCTTCTGGAAGCTCGGCCTGCGGAGCATCTCCGGGATCTCCACACCGCCGACGAACCCGGGCACACTGTCGGCGTCCCCGAACGGACTGCTGTCCACCCGCCACCAGTCGGTGGGAGCGGCCCCTTGCCCGGGGCCGCCCGGCTCGGCGGGCCGGGGCCGCGGTACGACCCGGCGCGGCTCCTCCGACGAGCCCGACGAGCCCGACGCCCCGGACGCGGCCTTCGACGGGCCCCCGTCCGGCTGGACCGGCACCGCGGCCGGCGCCGGCTGCGGCCCGCCGTCCGTCGTACCGCCCGCCGCCTCGACGACCTCGTCGGGCGTGCCCAGCCGGTCCAGGATGCGGCGTACGGCCGCGGGGCTGTCGACGGTCGCCTTCGACCGGTGCCGGTCGATCTCGTTGCGCAGCCCGGACACCAGCCGCATGCGTTCCGCCGACGACAACTGGCGCTGGTGCGCGATGTCCCCGACACGGCTCAGATACTCGTAGACGACCTGATCGCTCTCGATACCCACGAAGTCCCCTCCGGGGCCGCTGCGTTGAATGACCCGCAACGACGGTAGCGCAGGCCATGGCCGATGTCGGTACGGCACCAACCGTCGGTGGGCGGTCGGTGCGGGGTGTCGCCGGAGGTGCCGTGGCCCGGAGAGCTGATGCCGGTCCCGACGCCGCACCCGCTACCGTGGGTCGGATGAGCAACCCGGCCACACCGCCGCGCTCCCTCGCGGAGGCGCTCCGCGCCAGGGACGACGCCTCCCTGGCCGTACTGCTGCGCGCCCGCCCCGACCTCATCACCCCCGTCCCCACCGACCTCACCCAGCTGGCCACCCGGGCGGGCACCCGCGCCTCGGTGCTGCGCGCCCTGGAACGACTGGACCGCTTCGCCCTGCAGACCGCGGAGGCGCTGGCGGTGGCCGGTGACCCGGCGCCGTACCCGGAGCTGCTGCGGCTGATGGCCGGCGACGACGGCGACCCGGCCGTGACCGCCGCCCTGCCGGCCGCTCTCGGTGCGCTCCGGGACCAGGCCCTCGTGTGGGGCGACGACGAGCGGCTGCGGCTGGTGCGCACCGCGCGGGAGGTGCTCGCGCCGTCCCCGCAGCACCCGTCCCCGACCGGTCTCGGCCCGACCGTGCGGGAGGCCACCTCGGGGATGTCCCCGGGCCGGATCCAGGAGATCCTGACCAACGCCGGACTGCCCTCCACCCATGACCCGGTGTCCGCGGTGGACGCGCTCACCAAGCTGTTCGGCCACCGCAGGAAGATGGCCAAGCTGCTCGCCGCCGCGCCCGCGGAGTCGCGCGAGGTGCTGGGCCGGCTGGTCTGGGGGCCGCCGTACGGCCAGGTCACCCCCGAGCCTGCGGCCCATCTGCGCTGGCTCCTCGACCGCGGTCTGCTGCTGCCGACCGCCCCGGGCACGGTGGTGCTGCCCCGCGAGGTCGCCCTGCACCTGCGCGAGGGCCGCGCGCACCGTGCGCCGGAGCCGGTGCCGCCCGCCGTGGAGCCGGCCGCCACGCACCGTCCGCAGGTGGTGGACGCCACCGCGGCCGGACAGGCGTACACCGCGCTCGCGACCGTCGAGGAGCTGCTGAAGGACTGGGACGAGGGCGGCCCTTCCGTGCTGCGGGCCGGCGGGCTCAGCGTCCGGGACCTGAAGCGGACGGCCGTGGCACTGGACGTGCCCGAACCGACCGCCGCCTTCTGGGTCGAGCTGGCGTACGGCGCCGGGCTGCTCGCCTCCGACGGCGAGGCCGACGAACGCTACGCGGCGACCCCCGCCTACGACGAGTGGCTGGACCGCCCGCCCGCCGAACGCTGGGCCCAGTTGGCCGAAGCCTGGCTGACCGCGACCCGCACCCCCGGTCTGGTCGGCGGCCGGGACGCCAAGGACCGCGCCCTGTCGGCCCTCGGTCCGGGCCTGGACCGGTCCGCCGCACCGGAGGTACGGCACCGGGTGCTGACCCTGCTGGCCGGGCTCCCGGAGGGCACCGCTCCCGGCGCCGATTCGGTGCTGGCCAGGCTCCGCTGGGAACGCCCGCTGCGCGGCCCGCAGCAGCAGGGCGACGACCTGCGCACCCGGCTGGCGCGCTGGACCCTGTCCGAGGCCGAGCTGCTCGGCGTGACCGGACGCGGGGCGCTGTCGGCGCACGGCCGCGCCCTGCTCGGCGCACCCGCACCCGCGAAGGCCGCCGAACCGCCGGCCGCCGGCCCCGGCCCCGGCGACAAGCTCCCCGTGCACCATCACCGTCCCGTCCCCGCACGGGAACCCCTCTCCGCGCCCGAGCAGGCGGTCGCCACCGCGACCGCCGGCCGGCTCCTCGCCCCGCTCCTTCCCGAGCCCCTCGACCACGTACTGCTCCAGGCCGACCTGACAGCGGTCGCCCCGGGCCCGCTGCGACGCCCGCTCGCCGAGGCGCTGGGCGTCCTCGCCGACGTCGAGTCGAAGGGCGGCGCCACGGTCTACCGCTTCACTCCGGCCTCCGTCCGCCGGGCACTCGACGTCGGCCGCACCGCCGCCGACCTGCACGCCTTCCTCACCACCCACTCCCGCACCCCGGTCCCGCAGCCGCTCGCGTACCTGATCGACGACGTGGCCCGAAGACACGGCCATCTGCGGGTCGGGGCGGCCTCGGCGTACGTCCGCTGCGACGACGACACCGTGCTGGGCGAGATCATGGCCGACAAGCGGGCCGCCGCCCTGCGCCTGCGCCGCCTCGCCCCGACCGTCCTCGCCACCCAGGCGGACCCCGCGACCCTCCTGGAGGGCCTGCGCGCGATGGGCTACGCGCCCGCCGCCGAGTCCGCCGAGGGCGACGTCCTGATCACCCGCGCCCACGCCCACCGCACCCCGCCGCGCACCGCCCCCGAGCCGGTGCCGGACGGCCCGCCTGCCCCGGACCCCACCCTCCTCGCCGCCGCGATCCGCGCGATCCGCGCCGGCGATCTCGCCGCCACCACCCCACGCAAGCCCACCGGCACGACGGTGCAGGGCGGCGAGCTTCCGCGCACCACGGCGGCCGAGACCCTCGCCACCATGCAGGCCGCCGTCCTCACCGGCGACACCCTCTGGATCGGCTACGTCAACGCCGAGGGCACCGCCAGCCAGCGGGTCATCGCCCCGATCCGCGTGGAGGGCGGCTTCGTCACGGCGTACGACCACACGGCCGACGAGGTCCGCACCTACCCCCTGCACCGGGTGACCGGCGTGGCGGAACTGGCGGAGGACTAGGGCGCCGGCCGCCCGCGCCACCGTCGTGGCCGGTCGCGTCGGCCGGGCGGTCAGCCGTTCCGCACCGGGGCGTCCGCCGGCAGGCCGAAGTGGGCGCGGGCCGCGGCCTCCAGCCCGGCGGACGCCATCTTCCTGTGGATGCGGGACACGGCGGAGGGGCTGAAGTGCTTCTCGTACCACGCGGTGCCCGCGTCGTCCGGGGCCTCCTCGGTGGAGACGACCCGGTAGCCGCCGTGCGCCGTGTCCCGCTCCAGCCGCACCACCTGCGGTGTCTCCGCGCCGCCGAACAACACCAGGGCTCCCTCGTGGGCGCCGAACTCCTCGCACAGGCTGTCGATACCGGCCCGCACCCGGTCCCCGCTCGCCTCCAGTTCCAGGGCCTCCGCCCGGCAGAACCAGCGCGCCCCCGCAGCGGTCCCGCTCTCCCCGGTGCCGGTCCCGGCGGACCGCGCCACCAGCCGGGCCTCGATCGCGGGACGCACCTCGGCCCAGAGGCCGGCGTCCACGGCACTCGACCCGCGTGCCCACACCCCGGCGGCGAACAGCACCACCAGGGCCCCGGCGCCGGTCCCCCAGATGCGTACGGACATCACCCCGCCCCTCCTCCCCGAGCCGCACGCGCCGCGCGGCTCCCCCCGGACAGGACACCCGAAACGGGCTCAAGGTTGCACAGGACGATCGGACAGCCGCGGACACCGGGCACAGGCGGAGCACATTGCGTACGACGGCGAAGATGATCGCTCGCGCTTCAGGCACACTGGAACTTTGGTCCATGACGATGGCCGCCATGACGATGGCCGCATGGACCGAAGGGAAAGGGTGCCGCGCGTGAATGGTCCGTTGATCGTCAATACGATCAGACGCGATGCGCACACTAGCGGATAGATCCGAACTGTGGAGTGACTACGGTCGGCTGCGCGTGCTGTCGTTGCCGTCAGTTCTGGCAGCCACAGCCGCTCGCGGCCTTGGCCTCGGCGACCGTTGTCGACGGATCGGCGGCCTGCTCATCGGGGGTGCAACAGACACTTACGCCGCAGCAGGCCGCGGTTGCGGAAGAGTCGTCCGTGTCGGCCGTGCTGGCAGGCCTGACCGCGCGGACGATGGCGGAGTGCATGCCGTCGGCAACCGGGTGGGTGGGAGTGATCTCGACGTCAGCGAAGCCTGCGGCCTCCAGCCCCTGGCGGTATTCGGAGAAGGACAGTGCGCCAGCGATGCAGCCGACGTAGTCGCCGCGCTCGGCTCGCTGTCCGGGCGTGAGAGTGTCGTCGGCGACGACGTCGGAGACGCCAATCCGGCCGCCGGGCTTGAGGACGCGGAAGGTCTCGGCGAACACGGCGGGCTTGTCGACGGACAGGTTGATCACACAGTTCGAGATCACCACGTCGATGGTGTTCGCGGGCAGCGGGATCGCCTCGATGGTGCCCTTCAGGAACTCGACGTTCGTCGCGCCGGCCTTCTCGGCGTTGGCTAGGGCCAGGGCCAGCATCTCGTCGGTCATGTCCACCCCGTACGCCTTGCCGGTGGGGCCTACGCGTCGGGCCGAGAGCAGGACGTCGATGCCACCGCCCGACCCCAGGTCGAGGACGCGCTCGCCCTCACGCAGTTCTGCGACGGCGGTCGGGTTGCCACAGCCGAGGGAGGCGGCGACGGCCTCAGCGGGGAGGGCATCGCGCTCGTCGGCGGCGTACAGGGTCGAGCCGAAATTCTCGTCGATCTCGACCGGTTCGGGCCCGCAACATGCGGCGCCCCCCTCGGTCACCTTCACGGCCGCCGCGGCATAGCGCTGGCGGACGGTTTCACGCAGTTCAGTGGACTGCTCGCTCATGACTCACTCCCAGGTGACGGGGCATGGCGGTGCCCCGGAACGGCCTATATTGACGTTCATTGATGCAACCTTGCGCCTTGAATCGAAAAACGTCAACATAGAGGCATGTCGAAACAAGAGCTTGAGGTGATCGGGCAGGACGCCGCGTGTTGCGCGGGGCTGTCCTCACCGCTGGATGAGGACCAGGCGGCCGAGCTGGCGAAGGTGTTCAAGGCCCTGGGCGACCCCGTCCGGCTCCGGCTGATGTCGATGATCGCCTCCCGTGGGGAGGGCGGCGAGGTCTGCGTGTGCGAGCTGACGCCGGCCTTCGAGCTGTCCCAGCCGACGATCTCCCACCACCTCAAGCTGCTACGGCAGGCCGGACTCATCGACTGCGAGCGACGCGGGACTTGGGTGTACTACTGGGTGCTGCCTGGCGTCCTGGACCGACTCGCCGCATTCCTGACCGCGCCGCAGACCGCCGGAGCCACCGCGTGACCGCGCTCCTGAGCCGCCGTGTCGCCGCCGAAACCATCGGGACTGGGCTGCTGGTTGCTGTCGTCGTCGGCTCCGGCATCCAGGCCACCGAGCTGTCGCGCGACGTGGGCGTGCAACTGCTCGCCAACTCCCTCGCCACCGTCTTCGGCCTCGGCGTGCTGATCGCCCTGCTCGGGCCGGTCTCCGGCGCGCACTTCAACCCGGCCGTCACCCTCGCCGCCTGGTTCACCGGCCGCCGCAAGCCCGACGGCCTCACCCTGCGAGACGTGGCCGCGTACGTGCCCGCACAGATCGCCGGGGCCGTCGGCGGGGCAATCCTGGCCGACGCGATGTTCGCCAAGCCGCTGGTCCAATGGTCCACGCACGACCGGTCCGCCTCTCACCTGTGGCTGGGTGAGGTAGTCGCCACGGCCGGGCTGATCCTGCTGATCTTCGGCCTCGAACGCATCGGCAATGCCTCCCTCGCACCGGTGGCCGTGGCCTCGTACATCGGGGCCGCCTACTGGTTCACTTCCTCGACCTCCTTCGCGAACCCGGCAGTGACCATCGGCCGGGCCTTCACCGATACCTTCGCCGGAATCGCCCCTGCCTCCGTCGTCCCGTTCATCGCTGCCCAACTGGCTGGAGCCTTGCTCGGGCTGAGTGCCGTCATCGCTGTGTACGGCCGTCCCACCCCCGCCGGGGACAAGGTCGTCGTCCAACACGGCGAACCCGAACTCGCCTCCTCCTGACCCACTCCGCTCTCCCGGAAAGACGCCTGCCATGAGCACCCCCACCCCACGCCCCTCGGTCCTGTTCGTCTGCGTTCACAACGCCGGCCGCTCCCAGATGGGCGCCGCCTTCCTGAACCACCTGGGCGGTGACCAGATCGAGGTCCGCTCGGCCGGCTCCGCCCCCGCCGATGCGGTCAACCCCGCCGTGGTCAACGCCATGGCTGAGGTCGGCATCGACATCTCCGCTGCAACACCCAAGGTCCTCACCACCGAGGCGGTGCAGTCCTCGGACGTGGTGATCACGATGGGCTGCGGGGACGCCTGCCCGGTTTTTCCCGGCAAGCGGTACCTGGACTGGCAGCTGGACGATCCCGCCGGGCAGGGTGTCGACGCCGTCCGGCCCATCCGGGACGAGATCGAGCAGCGCGTGCGCGGTCTGCTCGCCGAACTCGGTATTTCAACGGCGGCATGACAGACAGGCTGCGGTCGCGGGGGCTCACTCGGCAAGGCGCGACTTCCGCCCTCTCCTGGTGTGATCGTCGGCGGGCAAGCCCAGGGTCGGCGAGCGCCGCCGCTGCCGTCAGCGCTGCTGCCATCGGGGCACACGCGTCAGCCGAGGTACGGCTGCTCACGGTGTTCTAGAAAGTGCTGAAGCCGTAGCCGCTGGGTGTGGTGCATAGGCAGCTCGCCCAGCTCCTCCGTCGGGACGAATCGCAGTTCCGTGGATTCGTCGGAGATCGCGAGTTGCCCGCCCACTACTCGGGCGGTGAAACAGACATTGAACTGTCGGCGCACCTCACCGTCCGTATAGGCGATGACGTGGCGCGGGTCGGTGTACGTCCCGACGAGCCCGGTGATCTCCACGTCCAGGCCCGTTTCGTCGGCGTCAGCCCTGGCTGTCAGCCGCCTCGATCTCCCGTTCGCTCTCCTTCGCCGCTGCCGCCCGCCGCATGTGGCCCTCCTCGCCGAAGTACACCGACAGACGCGACGTGTCCAGCTTCTTGCCGCCACGCCGCGCGGGTGCCACCTCCACGTAGCCGCCCGCGTTCAACAGCAGATCTCGCTTGCCGGCCACGTCCGAGCGCTTCCACTGCTCGGCGTGCGTCTCGCCGGTCGGCTCCGCCTTCACACCGCCCGGCCTCGCCGTTCGCTGCCTCTCCTTCAGGGTCGCCAGTCGCTCTTCCAGCTTGGCGTACTGCTCCGCGTACCGGATCGCTCCGTCGTCGCCTCTGAACAGGCCCCGGTCATAGCGATCCTTTTGCAGGTCGGCCAACGCTTCCTCGGCCTGCCTGATCTGCGGGCGGAAGTCCTCGCCCACCTCCTGGACCATCCGCATCACGGAAAGGTGCCCGTACTTCGCGAGGAACTGCTCGGTGACGTGCTCCTCGGTGGTCACCCCGGCCACGGTCGGCCCGTAGCACTTCACGCCCTGCTTCTCCTCCCCCTTGGCCGCCCGCTGGCGGTACTTCAGCGGGCCGATGCACCGGTACCGAAGCTGACCGTTGCGCCCGCTGAAGGTGTACATGCGCTCGCCGCAGACTCCGCAGTGCATGATGCCGCGCAGCAGCGACGTCCCCTCCCGGCGCTTCTCACCGGGATTGGCCCGGCGCTCCAACTCGTCCTGGAGCGCCTGCCAGGTGTCCGTGTCTAGGATCGGCGGGCGGTTGACCAGGGGCAGACCGTCCGTCCGCAGGATCGGCTTTCCGTCCTCGATGACCTGGCCGAGCAACTGGGGGTTGCCCAGCATGCTGCGCAGCGTGGTCGTGTACCACTGCTTGGAGTCGCTGCGCTTGCCCGTGGTCTGGCGTGAGGTGTGGCCGGGTGACGGGACGCCCTCCTTGTTGAGATCGTTGATGATCTGCATGAGCGAGTCCTTGGCCAGGACCCGTTCCACGATCCGCTTGATCGTCTTGGCCTCGTCCTCGTTGACCGCGAGGACCTTGCCCGCCCCGTTGGGGTTGGGGACGACCATGTACCCGTACGGGACCCGACCGCCGGTGTAGCGGCCCTCGCGACGCAGGTGCTCGTGCGCGCTGGATACCCGCATCCCGATGGTGTCGGACTCCAGCTCAGCGAAGACCGCGATCACCTTCGCCATGGCCCGGCCCATGGACGACGTGAGGTCGAGCGGCTCCGTCGCCGACGCAAGCGCAACGCTCTGGTGCTCGGCGAGTCTCATGATCTCCGCGAAGTCGACCGTCGAACGCGCAAGCCGATCGATCTTGAAGAACACGATCACGTCCAGCTCGGCGAGCCTGGTCAGGATGCGTTGCAGGCCCGGCCGGTCGAGCCCGCGTGAGAAGCCCGAGACATCGATGTCCTCCTCGGCGGCCACGACCTCCCAGCCGCGTGCCTCGCACAACGCTTCACAGGCCGCGCGCTGGCGTTCCGGCGAAGTCGTCTCGTCGGTTTCGCGCGATAGGCGAACATAGATAGCGGCGCGCATCCCCGGCGCGCTGGCCGGGACGCCCTTCCGGCGTCGGGCACGGGGCATAGCCCGTGCTGTGACAGGCGTTGGTTCTGTCACGAGACGACCTTATCTCCGGAGGTATGTGTGTCCTGCCTAATCGTCCAGTCCGACAAGACCCTGCTCCTCGAAGTGGACCACGAGCGGGCGGACGAATGCCGTCGGGCCATCGCGCCCTTCGCCGAGCTGGAGCGGGCACCGGAGCACATCCACACCTACCGGGTGACCCCGCTGGGCCTGTGGAACGCGCGGGCGGCCGGTCACGACGCCGAGCAGGTCGTGGACGCGCTGGTGGAGTTCAGCCGCTACCCGGTGCCGCACGCGCTGCTGGTCGACATCGCCGAGACCATGGACCGCTACGGCCGGCTGACGCTCAGCAAGCACCCGGCGCACGGGCTGGTGCTGACCACCACCGACCGCCCGGTGCTGGAGGAGATCCTGCGCTCCAAGCGGATCACCCCGCTGGTCGGCGCCCGCATCGACCCCGACACCGTCGCCGTGCACCCCTCCGAGCGCGGGCAGATCAAGCAGACCCTGCTCAAGCTGGGCTGGCCCGCCGAGGACCTCGCCGGGTACGTGGACGGCGAGGCGCACCCGATCGAGCTCGCCGAGGACGGCTGGGCGCTGCGGCCGTACCAGAAGCAGGCCGTGGAGAACTTCTGGCACGGCGGGTCCGGTGTCGTCGTGCTGCCGTGTGGCGCGGGGAAGACGCTGGTCGGGGCCGGGTCCATGGCGCAGGCCAAGTCGACGACCCTGATCCTCGTCACCAACACCGTCTCCGCGCGCCAGTGGAAGCACGAGCTGGTCAAGCGCACCAGCCTCACCGAGGACGAGATCGGCGAGTACAGCGGGACGCGCAAGGAGATCCGGCCCGTCACCATCGCCACGTACCAGGTGCTCACGACGAAGCGGAAGGGTGTCTACCCGCACCTCGAGCTCTTCGACTCCCGCGACTGGGGTCTGATCGTCTACGACGAGGTCCATCTGCTGCCGGCTCCTGTCTTCAAGTTCACCGCCGACCTCCAGGCGCGCCGGCGGCTGGGTCTCACGGCCACCCTCGTGCGCGAGGACGGCCGGGAGTCGGACGTGTTCTCCCTGATCGGGCCCAAGCGCTTCGACGCCCCCTGGAAGGAGATCGAGGCGCAGGGCTACATCGCACCGGCCGACTGTGTCGAGGTGCGGGTCAACCTCACCGACTCGGAGCGGCTCGCCTACGCCACCGCCGAGACCGAGGAGAAGTACCGCTTCTGTGCGACCACCGCGACCAAGCGGAAGGTCACGGAGGCGATCGTGAAGCGTTTCGCGGGCCAGCAGATCCTCGTCATCGGCCAGTACATCGACCAGCTCGACGAACTCGGCGAGCATCTGAACGCCCCCGTCATCAAGGGCGAGACCTCCAACGCCCAGCGCGAGAAGCTCTTCGACGCCTTCCGCGAGGGCGAGATCAGCGTGCTGGTGGTCTCCAAGGTCGCCAACTTCTCCATCGACCTGCCGGAGGCGACGGTCGCCATCCAGGTCTCGGGCACCTTCGGGTCGAGGCAGGAGGAGGCCCAGCGGCTGGGCCGGGTGCTGCGCCCCAAGGCCGACGGCCACCAGGCGCACTTCTACTCCGTCGTCGCCCGGGACACGATCGACCAGGACTTCGCCGCCCACCGCCAGCGGTTCCTGGCGGAGCAGGGCTACGCCTACCGGATCGTGGACGCGGACGAGCTGCTGACGGAGGGCTGAGCACGGCCCGGCGGGTCCAGAGCGTGGGCCGCCGCGCCCGCCAGCAGCGCCAGCCCCACGAGCGGGTACGGGGCCGCGAGAGGCTGTTGCCACCACGGGAGACGCAGGTCGAGGTCGCCCTCGTGGGGCAGCAGCCACATCGTGCGGGCGGTGAACACGGCCCCGGCGGCCAGGGCCAGGCGCGCGCGGCCCGTGGCGAGCAGCACGGCCAGGAGCGGGACGCACCACACCCAGTGGTGGGACCAGCTGATCGGACTGATCAGCAGGGCCGTGAACGCGGTGAGGAGGATTCCCCAGCGGTCCCCTGCGTCACGGCCCCCCGCTTGACGGTCGTCGCGGTGGACGCGGGACGCCAGCCACAGGCCCGCCGCCGCCACCGCGGCCGCCGGGACCGCCCAGGTCAGGCCCGGTGTCTCGGAGTGCAGCGATCTGGCGATCAGGCCCTGGAGCGACTGGTTGTCGATGATCCAGGCCCTGCCGACCCGGCCGGTCTCGAACAGGCGCCGCGTCCAGAAGTCCGCGGTGGCCGAGGGGAGGAGCAGGGCACCGAGCAGTGCCGTGCCCGTGAAGGACGCCGTCGCAACGCCCGCCTCCTTTCTGCGTGCGGTCAGGAACAGGTAGGCGATGAAGACCGCCGGGGTGAGTTTGATGCCGGTCGCGATGCCCAGGGCCAGGCCCTTGGCGCGGGAGCCGGACGGGCGGGTGAGGTCCCACAGGACCAGGCAGGTGATCGCCAGGTTGATCTGGCCGAAGAGGACGGTCTGGAAGACCGGCTCCAGCCAGAGGGCGCCCGCGGTCGCCGTGCAGAGCAGGGGCAGGGGTGCGGTGCGGCCGGCCAGCCGGGCGGAGAGGGTGACGAGGGAGGCGAGCAGGAGCGCGTTGCCCGCGAGGAACGCCACCTTCAGGGCCGGGACGGAGATCCAGGTCGTCGGGACGAAGAGGACCGCCGCGAACGGCGGGTACGTCGCCGGCAGCCGCCACTCGGTGACCGTGAAGCCGTACAGATCACCGCCGTGCACCACGGCCTCGCCCTCGGCCCGGTAGACCAGCAGGTCGGCCATCGGGGCGTGGAGGAGAAGACAGAGGGCGGCGAGGGAGGTGAGGGAGGCTGAGAGGAGAGAGACCGGCAGGAGGAGACGCGACGGGAGGGACCGGGGCGGGGGAGGGCAGGGTGGCGGCACCGTGCGGTTCGGCACGGTGGAGACCCTATGCCGTCACTTGCGGTGTATGCCCGCTTCCTCGCCGTACTCGCCGAGTATGGCGACGCTGAACGCCGCGGTGACGAAGACCTTGACGGCTCGCAGGGCGTCGCCCAGGCGGTGGTGGGGTGCGCCGTCCACGGCTGTGGCGCCCGGCGGGCGGCTGGGGGCTGGTGTGATGGCTGCTGCGCTCATGTCTCAATGGTCGTACTTCGGGCATGAGCGCGGCATCGGTCCACGGGTCCAATTTCCGGCATCCTCCCGTCCACCCCGGGATGGACCCCGACCCCTACCTCCGACCGGCCTTCAGGGTGATGTCTCCCCTAGGGGGAGGAGCGCCGAGGAAATCCGTTGGCCTCCCCCGCCCCCACCTCACTACAATCTCCGCTCTTGCCCGCCTCCTTCCCCGGAGTGCCGCCGACCGGACGGAAACCGGTCGGCTGATCGCCACCCGCGCGACAAACCGCACGCGCCGTCCACCGCAGGCCCTCGGAGGCACCCCCTTGTCCACGCCCGCCCACGACCCGCTCACGGACCGACACACCGCGACGGCCACCGCAGCCGCACCCGCGACCGCACCCGCACCCGCGACCGACCCCCTCTCCCGTGAGCGCGCGCACCTCGCCGAGTCGCGGTCCGCCCTGCGCGCCATGCGGGAGGACGTGGAGTCACTGGACATCCGCGACGTGACCGCGAACTGGGTCAACGCCGAGGTACTGGCCCGTCAGATCGACGAGCGCATCAAGGCGCTGGCCGACCTCAGCGACACCCCGCTCTTCTTCGGCCGCCTCGACTACCTGCACGCCCCCGGCGCCGACCAGGCCGAGGGCGCGGACGGGGAGCGCTTCTACATCGGGCGCCGGCACGTGCACGACCACGACGGCGACCCGATGGTCATCGACTGGCGGGCGCCGGTCTCGCAGCCGTTCTACCGGGCGTCGAAGAAGGACCCGTTGGACATCGCGCTGCGCCGCCGGTTCGGGTACACCCGCGGCGAGATCACCGCCTACGAGGACGAGCACCTCTCCGACCCCGCCGAGGCGGCCCGTACCAGCAAGCTGCTCCAGCAGGAGATCGAGCGGCCGCGCGTCGGCCCGATGCGCGACATCGTCGCGACCATCCAGCCGGAACAGGACGAGATCGTGCGCAGCGGGCTCGGCGGCACGGTGTGCGTGCAGGGCGGCCCCGGAACCGGTAAGACGGCCGTCGGCCTGCACCGGGTGGCCTACCTCCTGTACGCGCACCGGGAGCGGCTGGCCCGTACCGGCACCCTCGTCATCGGCCCGAACCGGTCCTTCCTGCACTACATCGAGCAGGTGCTGCCCGCGCTGGGCGAGCTGACGGTCCAGCAGGCGACGGTGGACGACCTGGTGGGCCGGCACGTCGAGCTCCGGGGCAGCGACGACGCGGCCGCCGCGGTCATCAAGGGCGACGCCCGGATGGCGGAGGTCCTGCGCCGGGCCGTCTACGCGCACGTCACGATGCCCACCGAACCGGTCGTGGTGGTCCGCGGCTCCCGGCGCTGGCGCGTTCCGGCGTACGAACTGGAGGACATCGTCCGTGAGTTGCTGGACCGGGGCATCCGGTACGGCGCTGCGCGCGAGGCCCTGCCGCAGCGCATCGCGCACGCCGTGCTGGTCCAGATGGAGCGGTCGGGGGAGGCGCCCGACGACCGCGTGCAGGACTCGGTGGCGCGCAACGCGGCGGTGAAGGCGGCCGTGAAGCAGGTGTGGCCGCCGGTCGACCCCGCGAAACTGGTCCTGCGCCTGCTCACCGACGCGGACTTCCTGGCCGAGCACGCCGACGGGATCCTCACCGAGGACGAGCAGAAGACGATCGTGTGGGCCAAGCCGGTTCGGTCGGTGAAGTCGGCCAGGTGGTCGCCCGCGGACGCCGTGCTGATCGACGAGGCGACGGATCTGGTGGAGCGCACGCACTCCCTCGGCCACGTCGTCCTGGACGAGGCGCAGGACCTCTCTCCCATGCAGTACCGCGCGGTGGGCCGCCGTTGCACCACCGGCTCGGCGACCGTCCTCGGCGACCTGGCGCAGGGCACCACGCCCTGGGCCACCCGGAGCTGGGACGAGGCGCTGGCCCACCTCGGCAAGGCGGACGGCGTGATCGAGGAGCTGACGGCGGGTTTCCGCGTCCCGACCGACGTGATCACCTACGCCTCCCGGCTCCTCCCGCACATCGCGCCCGGCCTCACCCCGGTCGCCTCGGTCCGTGAGAACCCGGGTTTCTTCGCCGTCCGTGCCGTCACCGAGGCCGCCGACGTGGTCTCGGCGTGCGCGGAGCTGCTGCGCAACGAGGGGTCGACGGGGCTGATCGCGGCGGACGCGCGCGTGCCCGCGCTCGCCCAGGCGCTGTCGGCGGCCGGGATCGGCCACCTGTCCCCCGGTGAGGAGACCACGGCCGAGACCCGCCTCACCCTGGTCCCCGCCTCGCTCGCCAAGGGCCTGGAGTACGACTACGTGGTCCTCGACGAGCCGCAGGCGGTGGTGGACGGCGAGCCGGACGAGCGGACGGGCCTGCGGCGGCTGTACGTGGCGCTGACCCGAGCGGTGTCCGGGCTGATCGTGACCCACACGGCCCCGCTGCCCCCGCAGTTGACCTGACCGGTGCGGGTGCCCAGGGGGCGCTGGCCCACCAGGCCGGGAAGGCCCCACCGGCTGCTGCCCCGCGGGCCACGGGCCCACCCGACTGGCCGAGGGGTGCCCACCCCGGCCGGGAGGCCGGGACCGGTGGGGTGTCGTCCGCTGGTCGTCGGCGGGTGCGGGTGCACGGGGGGGGCGTACCGGCCGGGCGGCGGAGTTGCGGGTCAGCGCGGGTCCGCGACCCTGGGTGGGGCCACCGGCGGTCGGTCCGGTCGGTCCAGTGCGTGGCGCCACTCCCGTACCGCCGCCTCCGACACCGGGCCGGTCCAGCCGCCGGGGCGGGCCGCTCCCCCGATGTGGAAGGCGTCGACCCCTGCCGCCAGCAGGTCGGGGACGTGGTCGAGCCGAAGCCCTCCGCCGACCAGGAGGGTCTGCTCGTAGCCCGGTTCGCCGCGTCGGCGTGCCTCCGCCTGCAGCGTGGGCAGCCCCTCGTCCACGCCCTCCGCGGCGCCCGCCGTGAGGTAGGTGTCCAGGCCGGGCAGGTCGGCGAGCTCCTTGCGCAGGGCGTCGCGGTCGGCGGCCCGGTCGATCGCGCGGTGGAAGGTCCAGCGGCAACCCGCCAGCACCTCCGCCACCCGCTCCACCGCGCGCAGGTCCACCCCGCCGGCCGCGTCGAGGAACCCGAGCACGAACTGGTCGGCGCCCGCCGTGCGCAGTTCCCCGGCCACGTCCAGCAGACGGTCGACGTCCCCGGCCGCGAACCCGTCCGCCAGCCGCAGCATCACGCGCAGGTCGAGGTCGACGGCGGCCCTGATCGCGGCGAAGGTCCCGGGCGGCGGCGTCAGCCCGTCGGACGCCATGTCGGTGACCAGTTCGAGGCGGTCCGCGCCTCCGGCCTGGGCGGCGACCGCGTCCTCGACGTCGAGGGCGATCACCTCCAGGACTGCACGCGTGCTCATAGGGCCCCTTCCGTGGTGTTCCCCGTGTACCCATGCGACCGACCACAGGAGGTCTAGTCCAATCCAGGGTACGCGGGGAACACCGAGGGCCGCGAGACCGCCTCCCGGGGCCGGCCGGACCGAAGAGGGTCAGCACCGGAGAGGTTCACCCGTACAGGTTCAGCTCCTTCGCTTCCGCCCCCGTCAGCTCGTACGACGCCCCGTCCGCGGACCGTCCGGTGTACAGCCGTACGAGCGTCGCCGCGTCCCCGATGAAACGGGCCGGGGTCCGGGTCCCGCTCGGCTCGCCCAGTTGCAGGGGCTCGTCCACGTCGTCCAGGTCGGCCTGCAACCGGAGGTGTCCCCGCTGCCGGGTCACCTGGGCCAGCAGCGAGAGGGCGTCCGGCAGGCCCGCGCCCGCGTACGCCCCCGGCTCCCCGAGGGTGTCGCGGACATCACCGGCATGCACCCACTCCCCGAGGGCGACCCGGTCCAGCACGCCGTCCGCCCGCCCCGCGATCACCTCCCCGGCCTCGGTCATGCCACGCTCCAGTTCGTCCAGCACGCGCGCGTGGGACCAGTCGGCGCGCTCCGCGATGTCCCGGTCGTTCGACGCGGGCGAGAACACCCCCTCCTCGAAACGGCCGTCCACCACCCGCATCAGGGCGGACGAGCAGTGCGCGAGCACATCCCGCACCGTCCAGCCCGGACACGCGGCGGTCGGCAGCGCGAAGTCCGCGTCCGGCCGGGCGCGCAGGAGCGGGATCAGGGTGTCGCGCTCGACGGTGAGAAGACGTCCGGGCAACTGGGGATCACGTACGTCGGCAACAGTCATGCCTCCCACGCTAGGGGGATGTCAGTGGTGCGCGGGAGAATGAACGCATGGCCGATCTCGACGACCTGCGTTCCCGCTGGCTGCGCGCGCTGCGCACGACAGGGGAGGAGGACGCCCGCCGTCCCGACCCCGCCCGTTACGCCGACGCCCTGCTGGACCGCTGGCAGGAGCCGCAGCGCCGGTACCACACGCTGGCCCACCTCACCGCGGTCCTCGACCACATCGACACACTGGAGGAGTACGCGGACGACCCGGACCTGGTCCGGCTCGCCGCCTGGTTCCACGACGCGGTGTACGCGCCGGACCGCTCGGAGAACGAGGAGCGCTCGGCCCGCCTCGCCGAGCGCGCCCTCGCCGAGGCCGGGGTGTCCGCGTCCGCGACCGCCGAGGTGGCCCGCCTGGTCCGGCTCACCGTCACCCACGACCCGGCCCCCGGCGACCGCAACGGTGCGGTGCTGTGCGACGCCGACCTGGCGATCCTCGCCGCCCCGCCCGCCCGGTACGCGGCCTACACCGCCGAAGTGCGCGAGGAATACCACTTCGTGCCCAACGACGCCTTCCGCGCGGGCCGTTCCGCGGTTCTGCGCCAACTCCTGGACCTGCCCCAACTGTTCAGAACCCCGTACGGACGCAGCAACTGGGAGCCGACCGCCCGCTACAACCTCGCCGCCGAGCTGGAAATGCTGTCGACCGCCGAGGATCCGGCGTTCTAGGGTGCGGCCCATGCGTGCAATGGGCGGGGATCAGGTGGCGGAGGCCGTCGCGGACTGTGTGGCGACCCTGGGGACGGCGGTCGACCGGGACTGGGAGGGGGTGACGGCGGGGCGGCTGGAGTGGAGCTGCCGCGAGACGGCCCTCCATGTCGCCGACGACCTCATCGGCTACGCCGCCAACCTGGCGGGGGACGCCCAGGACGACTACGTGCCCTTCGAGATCAGCCTCGAAGAGGGCACCGACAACTCCGGCCTCCTGCACGTCGTCCGGGCCACCGGCGCCCTGCTCGCCGCCGCCGTGCGCACCGCGCCGCGCGGGGCCCGCGCCTTCCACCCGTACCCGTTCCGCAGCGCCGACCGCGTGGGGTTCGCCGCGATGGGGGTCGCCGAGGTGCTGCTGCACACGCACGACATGGCGCAGGGCCTGGAGATCCCGTACCACCCCGCCGAGGAACTCGCCGAGTTCGTCCTCGCCTTCCTCTTCCCGCACGTCCAGCCCGGCCCGACGCCCTGGGAGACCCTGCTGTGGGCCACCGGTCGCGGCGAACTGCCCGGCCGCGCCCCCGTCACCGAGTGGCGCTGGCGCAACAACCTCGTCCTGTCCGCCGACCGCCTCGACCTCGTCGGCATCCGCCCGGCCGAGGCCCGCGACCTGCGCCTGGGCGGCGACGGCGGCTTCGAGTGGATCGAGGGCGGCCCCTACGAAGGCACCAGGGACGCGGCGGGCTTCCTGCTGAAGGCGTACGAAACAGGCGTGCACCGGCCCGAGTTCGGGGTCTTCGCCCTGGTCCGCCGCGAGGACGGCCGCGCGATCGGCGGCCTCGGCTTCCACTCCGCGCCGGACGAGGAGGGCCGCGTCGAGATCGGCTACGACCTGGTCGAGGCCGCCCGCGGCAACGGCTACGCGACCGAGGCACTGCGCGCCCTGGCCGACTGGGCGCTGGCCCGCGACGACGTGAACTCGCTGTTCGCGACCACCGACCCCGCCAACAGCGCCTCCCAGGCGGTGCTCGTCCGCGCCGGGTTCACCAGGGTGAGCGAGGACGGCGAGGGACCGGCCTTCGAACTGCGTGCCGGCCGGTGACCGTCACCGGGGTACGTCGCTCTTGCGCCTGCGCAGCCCCGCCCCGTGCAGCAGCCGCACCACCTCGCGGCTGCTGACCTCCACGGCACCGGCGCGCACCGCGTCGGCGTAGCGGTGCGCGGGGATGTCGTAGTGGTCGCGTTCGAAGGCGCGGCGCGGTACGGACAGGTGCTCGGCGAAGACGTGCAGTTCGGCGTAGGAGACGTCGCTGACCAGGTGGGACCACATCCGGCCGTGGCCCGGCCAGTTCGGCGGGTCGATGTACACCGTCACGAGGACGCCGCCCCGCCCGTGGCGTGCCCCAGGGAGCCGATGGAGGCGACCTTCACGCCCGCCTTGTGGCACACCCAGTGCGGGTCGGGGCCGAGTTCCGGTTCGACGTCCAGCGCGTGCGGGTCGCCCGAGCCGCACACCGGGCACAGCGGCCAGCGGCCGTACCGCTCCAGCAGCGCGTCCTGCACGTCCTGTGCGACCAGCCCCGCCACGTACCCCGCGCCCTCGGGCCACTGCTCGACCCACCAGCGCCGCTGTACGACCGAGTCCTCGACCAGCGAGACCACGTCCGCCTGGGCCACGTCGCCCGCGACGAGATCGGCGAGCACCAGGGCGCGGGCGGCGTGCAACGTCTGTTCCAGGGGGCTTACCGGGTCCATGGACCCATTGTGCGGGGTCTTGACCGAGAGCCCGAGTCGAAAATACTTTTCACGAGTGAACGAGGACGTGAAGGAAACTTTCACCCAGAACCGTTCCACTCCGCACCGGGACCGCCCGGGAAACGCGCGGCCACCCGCCCCGGCCGCGCTCGCCGCCAAGGTGCGCACCCTCGCCTCGTCCATGACCCGCTCCATGCAGCGCGTCGCCGAGGCCGTCGCCGGCGACCCCGCGGGCTGCGCGGCCCTCACGGTCACCGGCCTCGCGGAACTCACCGGCACGAGCGAGGCGACCGTCGTGCGCACCGCCCGGCTGCTCGGCTACCCCGGCTACCGCGACCTGCGGCTCGCCCTCGCCGGGCTCGCCGCGCAGCAGCAGTCGGGGCGCGCGCCCGTCCTCACCACCGACATCGCCGTGGACGACCCGCTCGCCGACGTCGTCGCGAAACTCGCCCACGAGGAACGGCAGACCCTCGCGGACACGGCCGCCGGCCTCGACACGGCACAGCTGGGGGCAGCCGTCGACGCGCTCGCCGGTGCCCGGCGGACCGATGTGTACGGCATCGGGGCGTCCGGGCTCGTCGCCCAGGACCTCACGCAGAAGCTGCTGCGGATAGGGCTGATCGCGCACGCCCCCGGCGATCCGCACCTGGCCGTCACCAACGCCGTGCAGCTGAGGGCGGGTGACGTGGCCGTCGCGATCACCCACTCCGGGTCCACCGGGGACGTCATCGAGCCGTTGCGGGCCGCCTTCGAACGGGGGGCGACGACGGTCGCCGTCACCGGGCGGCCGGACTCACCGGTGACGCAGTACGCCGACCACGTGCTCACCACCTCGACCTCGCGGGAGAGTGAACTTCGGCCCGCGGCCATGTCCTCGCGGACGAGTCAGCTGCTGGTGGTGGATTGTCTGTTCGTGGGGGTGGCGCAGCGGACGTACGAGGCGGCGGCACCGGCGTTGGCGGCGTCGTACGAGGCGCTCGCTCATCGGCACCGGTAGCCGCACCTCCCCCCTGTCCCGCGCCCCTGAGTCAGCCGACCCGGCGCCCGTCGAGAAGAGCCCTCTGCCCATGACCACCGAACACCCCGTCCTCCGTGCCGAACTCGACTCGCTCACCACTGAGGCGTTCAGACCGGAGCTGGCCGACATCGACACGCTGCCCACCCTCGACATCGCCCGCCTGATGAACGGCGAGGACGCCCAGGTCGCAGCCGCCGTGGGCCGGCGCCTTCCCGAGATCTCGGCCGCCGTCGACGCCATCGCCGCCCGGATGGCGGACGGCGGCCGGCTGGTGTACGCCGGGGCCGGTACCGCCGGGCGGCTGGGCGTCCTCGACGCGTCCGAGTGTCCGCCCACCTTCGACACCCGCCCCGGTCAGGTGGTCGGGGTCATCGCGGGCGGGCCGGAGGCCCTGGTCACGTCGGTGGAGGGGGCCGAGGACTCGGCGGAGCTGGCCCGGCAGGACCTCGACGCCCTCGGTGTCGGCGCCGCCGACACCGTCGTCGGGATCTCGGCCTCCGGCCGCACCCCCTACGCCGTCGCCGCCGTCGCACACGCCCGCGCCCGCGGCGCCCTCACCGTCGGCCTCTCCTGCAACGAGGGCAGTCCGCTCGCGGCCGCCGCCGAGCACGGTGTCGAGGTGGTCGTCGGCCCCGAGCTGCTCACCGGCTCCACCCGGCTGAAGGCGGGCACCGCCCAGAAGCTCGTCCTCAACATGCTGTCGACGATCACGATGATCCGCCTCGGGAAGACCTACGGGAACCTGATGGTCGACGTCCGCGCCTCCAACGACAAGCTGCGCGCCCGGTCCCGGCGGATCGTCGCCCTCGCCACGGGTGCCTCGGACGCCGAGATCGAGGACGCCCTCACCGCGACCGGCGGCGAGGTGAAGAACGCCGTCCTGGTGATCCTGGCCGGGGTGGACGGGCCGACCGCCGCCCGCCTTCTGGAGGAGTCCGGCGGCCGTCTGCGCGCGGCGCTCACCACGGCGGCGGGCTGACCCGCACGCTCGGGGGGTGCAGAGAACGCCGTACGACACCGCCAGCGCGCTGCTCCCCCTCCTGGGCGGCCCCGCGAACGTGACCTCCGTCGCCCACTGCATGACCCGGCTGCGGGTGGGTCTCGTCGACCGCTCGATGGCCGACGCTCAGGCGGTGCGGGCGGTGCCCGGGGTGCTGGGGGTGGTGGCCGACGGGGACACCCTCCAGGTGGTGATCGGGCCGGGCGCGGTGGTGACGGTGACCGCGGCGTTCGAGGCGCTGCTCGGCGCGGCCGAGATGACCGAGGGGACACCGGCCGCTGCCCGGCCCAGCGCCCTCGAACCCGCCGCGCCGGCCTTCGACACCAGAACCATCGACACCCCGGCGATCGACACCACGGCCACCGACACCCCGGCCACCGACACCACGGCCACCGACACCACGGCCTTCGAGGCCCCGGCCTTCAACACCACGGCCACCGAGACCTCGGCCTTCGACACCACGGCCACCGAGGCCCCGGCCTTCAACACCACGGCCACCGAGACCCCGGCCTTCAACACCACGGCCGAGACCTCGGCCTTCGACACCACGGCCACCGAGGCCTCGGCCACCGCCGCCCCGGTTTCCGACACCACGGCCATCGATGCCCCGGCGCTCGCCGCCCCGGCCATCGACGCCCCGGCGCTCGCCGCCCGTGGTGCCGAGTTGCGGGCGGACCGGGCCCGGCGCAACGCGACCCCCTTCAAGACCGCCCTCCGCCGGGTCGCCGACGTCTTCGTCCCGCTCATCCCGGCGCTGATCGGGTGCGGGATGCTCGCCGGGCTGGGCGGGCTCCTCGTCAACGCCGGTTGGCTGCCCGGCCTGACCCCCGCCCTCGCCGCCGTCTCCTCCGGCTTCATGGCGCTGATCAGCGTCTTCGTCGGCTACAACACGGCGAAGGTGTTCGGTGGGACACCGGTGCTGGGCGGCGCGGTCGCGGCCGTCGTCGTCTACCCGGGCGTCGCGAAGGTGACCGCCTTCGGGGTCGCCCTCTCCCCCGGCCAGGGCGGGGTCCTCGGCGCCCTGGCCGCCGCCCTGCTCGCGACGTACGTCGAGAAGTGGTGCCGGGGACGCGCCCCGGCCGCCCTCGACGTCCTCCTCACCCCCACCGTCACCGTCCTCACCGCCGGCCTGGCCACGCTCTACGGCCTCATGTACGTCGCCGGGGTCGTCTCCGCCGCCATCGGCACCGCCGCGAACTGGCTCCTCACCACCACCGGCCCCCTCGCCGGACTGGTCCTCGGCGGCCTCTTCCTCCCCCTGGTCATGCTGGGCCTGCACCAGGCCCTGATCCCCATCCACACC
The DNA here is from genome assembly GCF_055562175.1 of Streptomyces sp. NPDC020958. Taxonomy (NCBI): domain Bacteria; kingdom Bacillati; phylum Actinomycetota; class Actinomycetes; order Kitasatosporales; family Streptomycetaceae; genus Streptomyces; species Streptomyces sp. NPDC020958. The sequence continues at coordinate 470,325 of NZ_JBVHFU010000004.1, forward strand.
ACCCTCATCCAGCAGCAGGGCTACACCGTCCTGCTCCCCCTCCTGGCCATGGCGGGCGCGGGCCAGGTCGGCGCGGCCCTCGCCGTCTACGCCCGCCTCCGCCACGACACCTCACTGCGTACGACGATCAGATCGGCCCTCCCCGCGGGCCTGCTGGGCGTGGGCGAACCCCTGATCTACGGCGTCTCGCTCCCCCTCGGCCGCCCCTTCCTCACCGCCTGCGCGGGCGGCGCGGCCGGCGGCGCGTTCGTCGGGTTCTTCGCGACGCTCGGCGACCGGGTGGGCGCGACCGCGATCGGACCGTCGGGCTGGGCCCTGTTCCCGCTCGTCACGGGCAACAGGGGACCGGCCCTGGCGGCGGCGGTGTACGCGGGCGGGCTGCTGACCGGGTACGCGGTCGGCTTCCTGGCCACGTACATCGGGTTCAGGGGCGACACGCCGCGTGGGCGGAGTGGGCGCAGCGCACCGAACCGACGGAGCACGGCGGGCGCCCCGTCACCTCGGTGAGCCGCGGCGACCCGGCGCCGCGGCACCGCGGCTGACGCTTTACCGACGCTTCACCGCGTGGCGGCGTCGGCGAGGATCGCCCGGAGCCGGGCGAGGCACTCGGTGACGAAGGCGGGAAACGTCTCCCAGTAGTAGGCGACCCCGGCGACACCGACGGCGATCGCCCAGGCGCGGGCCCGGACCCAGGTCGGGTCATCGAGGCCCATGGCGTCCCAGTAGGCCTGCCGGGCCTCCTGCGGCAGGTCCCAGAGCACGGCGTGCTCGGCGTCCGGGTGGCCGACCGAGAGGGCGCCGAAGTCGATGACCGCGTGCAGCCTGCCCCGCCGGACCAGCAGGTTGGTGGGCCTGAGGTCGCCGTGCAGCCATACGTGCGGCCCGTGCGGATCCGGCAGCGCGAGCGCCGCCCGCCACAACCGCTCCAGGGTGTCGACGTCGAGTTCGCCGCCCGCGATCCGGCGGCAGTCCGCGAGGTACTCCCCGACCCAGTCGTCGCACTCCCGGAGGCTGCCCCCGCGGTACCAGCTCAGATCGTCCGCACGCACCGCCCCCATGAGGCCGACGCCGTGCAGTTCCCGCACGACCGCCGCCAGGTCGGTGCCGAAGGCGGCCCAGTCCCGGACGCTGTCCGGACCGGCCTCGGCACCGTCGATCCAGCGGTAGACCGACCAGCGGGCCGGGTAGGCGTCGGTGGGCGTCCCGGCGTGGACGGGCTCGGGGACGGCGTACGAGAGGGAGGGCGCCAGGCGCGGCAGCCACTCGTGCTCCTTGCGCAGGGCCGCGCCCTTCTCGACGGTCCGGGGCAGCCGCACCAACAGCTCGTCCCCCAGCCGGTACATGGTGTTCTCCGAACCCGCCCCCACGAACGACAGAGACAGCCCCGCCCACTCGGGACACTGAGCCACCAGCAGCGCCCGCACCACCGCCTCGTCGACCGCGATCTCACCCTCATGAAGAACCACGACGGCAGTGTCCCCACCGCACACTTCGCCGGGCCAACGAATTACCACCTTGGGTTCAGATCACCCGTTCTCACTCGTTCCAGTGATCGCTGCTCGCGAGCAGCGATATGCTGTTGGCGACATAATACGGTCCGCCACATGGCTGACTTGTACGCGATCGAGCTGGAGCCCGAGGTGCGCAGTCGGCTGGAGCTCCTCCCCGGCAAACAGCACCGCAAAGTGGCGGAGTACGCCGACTTGCTGTCCACCCTCGGGCCTCGGACACCCATGCCGTTCGACCGCCCTCTGGAGGACGGGGTGTACGAGCTGCGCCCCACGCTGGGCGGTGTGAGCACACGGATCACGTACTGGTTCGCGCCTGGGCGGCGCATCGTCCTCCTCACCGTCTCCCGCAAGACCCGCATACACGAAGCGGACCAGGTCGCCCGTTCGGTGGCCGCCCGTAAGGTGTGCGCCGACGAGCACGGTCCGGCCCACGTGACGTACAGCCGCGCCGAGGAAGGAGACGCGTGATGAACCACTCCCGCTGGAAGTTGGCGCGCGAGAAGGAACTGGCCCTGGGGCCCGCCGAGGCCCCCGAAGTTGCCGCCGAGCGCGCGGAGATCCGACTGGCCATGGCCTTCGCTCAAGCCGTGTACGAGCGCCGCAAGGAGTTGGGATTGTCCCAGGCCGGCCTCGCCGAACGCGCCGGGCTCACCCAGGCGAAGATCTCCCGCCTGGAAGGCGCCGACACCGTACCGACGCTCCCCTTGCTGCGGCGCCTGGCCCTGGCCCTGGACGCCTCACTCAACATCGCCCTGGACGGCGATCGCGAGGAAGTCACCTTTGTCGCCCATCCGGCAGCTTGACGGCGCATACTGCCGGCTGCCTGGTCGGCCTTCGTGGCGGACGTGAAGGAGAGCGCCCGGTGACGAAGTGACTCCGGGGAGGCGATCGACGGCCGTTGTCAGTGGCGTCTGCGAGGGTGGGGTCACAGAGATCAGCCGGGCTGGAGGGGGCGCGGGATGACGGGGCGGGATGACGGGGCCTGGGCCGGTATGGACTACCGGGGCTGGCTTGACCACGCGGACGTGAGGCGGAGGCTCGATGCCGGGGCCGATCCGGAGAGGTGGGGTGTCGGAGGCTCACGGCCCCTGCACCGCGCGGCGGTTTTCGGCTCACCCGAGGTCGTCGCCGAACTGGCCCGCCGAGTCGCCGACGTGGACGCGCTGGAGAATGACACAACCGCCTTGTGGGACGCGGTGCTCGCGGGTCGTACCGAGAACGCGCGAGCACTCGCCGCCGCCGGGGCCGACCCGCTGTGGACGGGGTTCGGCGGCTGGACTCCGGCACGCCTGAGTCTGGCCGGGCCGGAGCCGGACCTGTTCACACCGGCCGCGGGCGTGTCCCCTCTGACGGACACCGAGCGCGCCAGGGCGGAGGAGAGCCGGAGGCTTCTCGCGGCGCTGGGGGAGTTCCCCTACGAGGGCCTGGGGCTGGCCTGCGTCGCAGGGATCGACGCCGAGGAGGCGATACGTCGCCTGGAGGCGGTGCCGGCCGACGCCCAATTCATGGAAGACCTGCTGGAGGACCCGTACGAGTACGAGCTCGACGACACCCTGCTGCTGGTCGGCGTGACGACCGTGCCAGGCGGCTGTGTACTCACCCAGCCCTGGGGATACGGCCCGTCCATGCCCGGACTCCATGCCCGCCTCTCCTCGGGCACCGTCTCCTACGGCCTCTACGCCAACCCCAAGAGCGGCAACCAGGGCAGCATCCACCGCGACGGCGTCTGCGAGGGCTGGGACCTGCACCCCGGCGGCGGCCCGGACGCCGAGGACAGCCCGGAGGAGGTCCTGCTCTCGTACCTGTACCAGTACAAGGCCGTGGCCTACTGCCTCGCCCGCACCGGCCTGCGCCCCACGAACGCCCGCGCGGTCATCGGCCCACCGGACCACTGGGTCGCACTGCCCGAGCGCGACTACTGGGCGACGTGAGAAGGGTTCCCGAGGCTCGAGCGTCCAGACGCTCCGGCGGTGTTGTCAGCGCCCTGTGCAACCCTGGTTCCCATGAACCACGCCCAGCTCACCGCCCTCGGCCGGGCCCTTCGCGTGCTCGGGGAGCACGGGGACGCGCTGACCGGCGACACGCCCGATGCCAAGCTGTACGAGGTCAAGGACGATCTGCGGCGCGCTCTCGACCTGCTGGAGGAGAGCGTCGGCGCCGCCGCCCCCACCACCCGGTGCCCCGAGCACCCGCAGGGCCCCGTGGACAAGAGCGCCCCCGATCTGTGCCTGCTGTGCGAGACGCGGCGGCGGGCCGCGCGGCGGTCGGAGTTCGCCGGTGGGCCCCGGCCCGCCGGGGCGGGAGAGGCCGCGGGGCCGTCCATGTCCCGGTACGGGGTGCGCGCCGACCGGCCGCAGCCGCAGCAGCGCTGGCTGCCGGAGGCGTGGAACGGGCGGGAGTGGCAGCTGTGCGGCACCCCCCGGCGCGACCGGCGGGAGGCCGAGCTGTACATCGCCGCCCAGCGCCGCGGGTCCCGGCCCGCGATGGCCTACCGGCTGGTGCACGAGTTCACCGACTACGAGGTGGTGCGGGTGTGGGGCAACCCCGTCCACGTCGACGTCGAACCCCTCGGCAACCTCTGACCCCCGGCCGACGGCCGGCGCGGGTCAGCCGAGCAGGGGGGACGGGGTGAACTCGTACCCCTCCCAGAGCTGCCTCGTCCGCTCCTCCGGGTACGCCGTGGCCGTCGGGGTCGCGTCCATGAGCTGGGTGGCGCGGGTCCGGGTGTCGTACGCCGGCCAGCCCGGGTCCCCGGTCCTCGCGAACGCCGTCCACGCGGTGCGGAAGCGGGTGGAGAGGGTCTGGGCCTCGGCGGTGACGTCGGCGCCCGCCCAGAGGAGCTGGGCGAGGTCCGCGTCGAAGGTGCCGAAGAGGAGGGGGATGTCCAGTCCGTGGCAGGCGCCCAGGACCCCGCCGCTGCCGGGGGCGCCCCAGGTCAGTTCGTAGAGGTGGGCCCGGCCGCCGCCCGTGGTCTGGGCCTCCGCGAGGCGCAGGGACGGCATCGCGAACAGCCAGTCCGTCTGCACCTGTTCGTACAGCGCGGTGGGTGACGCGTCGGGGTGGGCCGCGCGGTAGGCCTGCTCGCCCGCCTCGCCGCCCGGTCCGAACAGGCGCAGCGCGCCGGTCGCCTGCTCCTCCGTGATCCTGCCGTGCATGCCGGCCAGGACGAGGAAGAGGCGGAACTCGTCGCGGTTGTGGCCGACGAGCAGGTCCACGTCGCGGGCGGCGCCGGAGGCGAGTGCCTCCCAGGGGGTGCTGGGCAGCACGTCCCCGTCGACCACCGGGGAGAACGGGGTGACCGTCGGCGCGATCCGGCCCCAACGGTCCACGTACTGGGCCATCTTGGCGCCCAGCGCCTGTCCGGCCTCCGGCAGCCGGCGCGGGTCGGTCGTCGCCAGGTCGGCCACCGTGGGGCGCAGGCCGGCCTCGGCCGCGAGGGCCCTGCCGATGTCCTCGGCCAGCTCGGCGGAGAAGAAGGTGCCCGGGACGCTCTGCGCGATCGCCCGCCGGAACAGGCCGCGCGCCCTCGGCATGGTGAGGAGCGAGGCCACCGACCCGGCGCCCGCGGACTCGCCGAAGAGCGTGACCTGGCCGGGGTCGCCGCCGAACGCCGTGACGTTCTCCCGTACCCACTCCAGGGCCGCCACCTGGTCCAGCAGGCCGCGGTTCGCGGGCGCTCCCTCGATGTGGGCGAAACCCTCCATGCCGACGCGGTAGTTGAGGGTGACCACGACGACGTCGCCCTCGCGGGCGATGCGCTGCGCGTCATAGCCGGGGCTGCCGGAGTGGCCCAGCTTGTACGCGCCGCCGTAGATCCACACCATCACCGGGCGGCGGGCGGCCGGGTCCGGGTCGGGCGTCCACACGTTCACCGTCAGCCAGTCGTCGCCCTCGGGGGCCTCCAGTACGCCCGTGCGCCCCTGGATGCCCAGGTCCTGCGGGGGCGGCGGCCCGAAGGCGTACGCCTCGCGGGTGCCGTCCCACGGGTGGACCGGCCGGGGTGCCGCGAATCGTGCCTCCCCCACCGGGGGTTCGGCGAACGGGATGCCCCGGAAGACCGCCAGTCCGTCCTCCCAAAGTCCGCGCACGGCACCGGCGGCCGTCCGCACGACGGGTCCCTCGGCGGCCGCGGGGGCCGGCGTCCGGGTTTCACTGGCGGTCATGGTCGCTCGCTCTCACCTCGGCGGCTGCTGGTCACCGGTGGAACGCACGGCACCACGGGTAAGTGCCGGTGTCCGCGGCCAGTGCAGTCGCGTGTCTCGCTCCTGGTCACGTTCGGCGTGCTGGCGGGATGCGGGTCGGGCGGCCCGAGACGCGCGGGGCACGCGGCGTCCGGGCCGGGCTGGTGCTGCTGTCGGCGCTCGCCGCCGTCGGCGGCTGGGGCTGGGCGCGGCGGCGCCTGGGGGCGGAGACGGCGCGGACCTGCGCCCTGGTCCTCGGCGTCCTCTCCCTGCCGGTGCAGGGAGAGGACGCGCTGGTCATGACCGTGTTCCGGTGATCACACACGTCTCCGCCCGCCGACCCGCCCGGCTCGGCTCGGAAGCAGCTCAGCTCAGCTCAGCGACTTCAGGGCCGCCGCGTCGTACGGCTTCAGCTCGTCCGTCCTGCCGGCGAGGACCTTCGACGCCCACTCGGGGTCCTGGAGGAGGGCGCGGCCGACGGCGACCATGTCGTACTCCTCGCGCTCCAGGCTGTCGAGGAGGTCGTCGATGCCCCTGACCTCGGAGCCCTCGCCCATGAAGCCCTTGATGAAGTCGCCGTCGAGGCCGACCGAGCCGACGGTGATGGTGGGCCTGCCGGTGAGCTTCTTGGTCCAGCCGGCCAGGTTGAGGTCGGAGCCCTCGAACTCGGGGAGCCAGTAGCGCCGGGTGGAGGCGTGGAAGACGTCGACGCCGGCGGCGGCCAGCGGCGTGAGGATCGCCTCCAGCTCCTCGGGGGTCTCGGCGAGGCGGGCGTCGTAGTTGTCGGACTTCCACTGCGAGAAGCGGAAGATGACCGGGAAGGTGGCGGAGACCGACGCGCGGACCGCGGCGACGATCTCGGCGGCGAACTTCGTACGGGCCACCAGGTCGCCGCCGTACGCGTCGGCACGGCGGTTGGTGCCCGCCCACAGGAACTGGTCGAGCAGGTAGCCGTGGGCGCCGTGCAGCTCGACCCCGTCGAAGCCGATGCGCTCGGCGGCGGCCGCGGCCTCGGCGAACGCGGCGATCACGTCGTCCAGGTCCTGCCGGGTCATCTCCTTGCCCTCGCCCTCGGTGCCGTCCAGGCGGATGCCCGAGGGGCCGACGGCGGGGGCGTCCGCGAACGGCGGCCGGCCCTGCTTGCGGACCATGCCGATGTGCCACAGCTGCGGGACGATCGTGCCGCCGGCCGCGTGCACGCCCTCGGCGACCTTCGCCCAGCCCGCCAGCTGCTCCTCGCCGTGGAACCGCGGGACACGGCTGCTGTCGCCGGCCGAGTCGTGGCCGACGTACGTCCCCTCGGTGACGATCAGACCGACACCGGCGGCGGCCCGGCGGGCGTAGTACGAGACCACGTCCTCGCCGGGGATGCCGCCGGGGCTGAACTGGCGGGTCATGGGCGCCATCACGATCCGGTTGGGGACCGTGAGCCCGTTCAGGACGATGGGGCGGGAGAGGATCTCCGCCGCGCGGGAGGCGGGGGGCGTGGTGACGGTCACGTGGGGGGCTCCTCGTGAGTGGGGCGGGTACCCGAGGCCGGGCACCCGAGGTCGTACGGTCCGGCTCGTCGACCGGGTGGTATGTGCACGCGCATCGAGTGCGCGTCGTGCACAACGATCCGTCCGCCCGCGCGCATTCCCGCTCCCGGCACCGAAGCCGTGTGACCCCCGCCACGGCCCCGGCGGGGGTGCCTCGCGTCCCTTATCGGGTGGCGGCCCGCACCGGGGCGCTGCGAGCATCTGCGGATGCAGACACTCGCCGACGAGCTCGGTCACCTCTCCTACTCCGTCACCGGTGACGGACCGCCCGTCGTACTCGTGCACGCCGGCGTGGCGGATCACCGCATGTGGGACGCGGTCGCACCCGCCCTCGCCGAACGGCACACGGTCGTCCGGTACGACCTGCGCGGCTTCGGCGCGTCCGCGCCGCCGAGCGGACCGTTCGGCGAGAGCGACGACCTACGCCGCCTCCTGGACCACCTCGGCCTCGACCGGGTCCGGCTGGTGGGCGCCTCCTGGGGCGGCCGGGTGGCCGTGGACTTCACGCTCACCCACCCGGACCGGGTGCACTCGCTGGCGCTGCTCGCCCCGCCGTGGCCGGGGTACGACTGGTCCGCGCAGATGATCACGTACGACGAGGCCGAGACGGCGGCGCTGGCCGCGGGCGACCTGGACACCGCCGTCCGGGTGAACCTGGACATGTGGCTGCGCGGGCCGGCCCGTGGCTGGGACGACGTCGCCGACGGACTGGCCGACCGGCTCCGCGAACCGCTGCGCACGTCGCTGGTGAACCAGGACGTGGTGGGCGAGTACTCCCAGGGGCCCACGGCCGGCGACCTCGCCGGCATCCGCGTGCCCACCCTGGTGGGGATCGGCAGGCTCGACGTCACCGACTTCCAGGACATCGCGCGCCGCTACGCCGCCGGGATCCCCGGCGCCACCCTGGTCGAGTTCCCCACCGCCGCGCACCTGATCGCACTGGACGCACCCACCGAACTCACCGCGGCACTGGGCCCGTTCCTCGCCCGTTGAGGACTGCCGGGACCGCCCGCGGCACACTCGTCGGTCACCGGCCTCCCCCAGCCTCCGGCCAGGAGGCACCCCGCCGCGCCGTCCGCCGCGGCAGCGACCGCCCGAGCACGGCACCCCCGCCCCGCGGCCGGACGCACCAGCCCCCGCCCGCCGAACGCCCCGCCGAACGGGGCCCGCTCCCCGCCCGTCGGGGGCCTGGGCCGGGCCCGGGTACGGCGAAGGGCGGTACCCCCTGGCGAACAGGGGGTACCGCCCTCGGCGCTGTGCGGGAGCTGCCGAGCCGTCAGGCTCAGAAGTCCATGTCACCGCCCGGCATGCCGCCCGGGGCGGCCGCGGCGGCCTTCTCCGGCTTGTCGGCGATGACGGCCTCGGTGGTGAGGAACAGCGCGGCGATGGAGGCGGCGTTCTGCAGGGCGGAACGCGTCACCTTCGCCGGGTCGATGATGCCCTCGGCGACCAGGTCGACGTACTCACCGGTCGCGGCGTTCAGGCCGTGACCCGGGGTGAGGTTGCGGACCTTCTCCACCACGACGCCACCCTCGAGGCCGGCGTTGACGGCGATCTGCTTGAGCGGGGCCTCCAGGGCGAGCTTCACGGCCTGCGCGCCGGTCGCCTCGTCACCCTCCAGCTCCAGCTTCTCGAAGACCTGGGAGGCCTGCAGCAGGGCCACGCCACCACCGGCGACGATGCCCTCCTCGACGGCCGCCTTCGCGTTGCGCACGGCGTCCTCGATGCGGTGCTTGCGCTCCTTGAGCTCGACCTCGGTCGCGGCACCGGCCTTGATGACGGCGACGCCACCGGCGAGCTTGGCCAGGCGCTCCTGGAGCTTCTCGCGGTCGTAGTCCGAGTCGGACTGCTCGATCTCGGCGCGGATCTGGTTGACCCGGCCCTGCACCTGCTCGGTGGAGCCGGCGCCGTCGACGATGGTGGTCTCGTCCTTGGTGATGACGACCTTGCGGGCGCGGCCCAGCAGGTCGAGGGTCGTGTTCTCGAGCTTGAGACCGACCTCCTCGGAGATGACCTCGCCGCCGGTGAGGATGGCGATGTCGTTCAGCATCGCCTTGCGGCGGTCGCCGAAGCCCGGGGCCTTGACGGCGACGGACTTGAAGGTGCCGCGGATCTTGTTGACGACCAGGGTCGACAGGGCCTCGCCCTCGACGTCCTCGGCGATGATCAGCAGCGGCTTGCCCGACTGCATGACCTTCTCCAGGAGCGGGAGCAGGTCCTTGACGGAGCCGATCTTGGAGTTGGCGATCAGGATGTACGGGTCGTCGAGGGACGCCTCCATCCGCTCCATGTCGGTGGCGAAGTACGCCGAGATGTAGCCCTTGTCGAAGCGCATACCCTCGGTGAGCTCCAGCTCCAGACCGAAGGTCTGGGACTCCTCGACGGTGATGACGCCTTCCTTGCCGACCTTGTCCATCGCCTCGGCGATGAGCTCGCCGATCTGGGTGTCGGCGGCGGAGATGGAGGCCGTGGAGGCGATCTGCTCCTTCGTCTCGACATCCTTGGCCTGCTCGAGGAGGGCACCGGAGACGGCCTCGACGGCCTTCTCGATACCGCGCTTGAGGGCCATCGGGTTGGCGCCGGCGGCTACGTTGCGCAGACCCTCCTTGACCAGGGCCTGGGCGAGAACGGTCGCGGTGGTCGTACCGTCACCGGCGACGTCGTCCGTCTTCTTGGCGACTTCCTTGACCAGCTCGGCGCCAATCTTCTCGTACGGGTCCTCGAGCTCGATCTCCTTGGCGATGGAGACACCATCGTTGGTGATCGTGGGGGCGCCCCACTTCTTCTCGAGGACGACGTTGCGGCCCTTGGGGCCGAGCGTCACCTTGACGGCGTCCGCGAGCTGGTTCATGCCGCGCTCGAGGCCGCGCCGCGCCTCCTCGTCGAACGCGATGATCTTGGCCATGTGAAGTGGTCCCTCCAGGACTGGGGGTGAGTCTTCGAGGACCGCGCCCGCGCCCGCGACGGACGGCTCGCCGACCCGTGGGTTCCTTGCCCCACCCGGCCTGCGGGCCTCACCGACCCGGTCCTTCTTTGTCACTCTCACCTTCAGAGTGCTAACGCAATGATTAGCACTCGGCCTAGGCGAGTGCAAGCGCCTCCCGGGTATCGGGCGGCGCGCTCAGCCGCCCGCGAACACCCGGGCGGCGCCCTCCGGGGCCCGGACCGGCGCCCTCCGGGACACGGCGAAGGGCCCGCCCCCTGACGGGAGCGGGCCCTTCCTCGTGTGTGCCGTTTCAGGCGGTGACGCGAACCATGTCGGCCTGCGGGCCCTTCTGACCCTGCGAGATCTCGAACTCGACCCGCTGGCCCTCTTCCAGGGTGCGGTAGCCGTCCATCTGAATCGCGCTGTAGTGGACGAACACGTCCGCACCACCGTCGACCGCGATGAAGCCGTACCCCTTCTCCGCGTTGAACCATTTGACGGTGCCCTGAGCCATGCCTAACTCCCCTATTACTGGCCCTTGCACAGATCCACACTTCGCGGATCCGGGTCAGACCTCACCCCCCATTGGTTGGGGGCGTGCGCCGGAACGCGTCGACCGCGGCTGAATGTATCTGTCCAACTGCCGTCTGCAACAGGTCAATCGGACGAGAATTCTGGGCGGGAAGGGTCCGGAATGTAGCGAGAATTCGGTTGAATTCAGGGCAAGTCGGGCCCCATAAAAGCCACGAAAGCCGCATATGACCGGCACACTTTGGCTACTTCTTGGCAGGCCAGCGGTATCCAATAACAGGGCCCGCGCCCCGGTGATCGGGACCGTGTTCCCCAACTGTACCGCGCTCAACCACACAGAATTGCCCCCTCCGCTTCTCTCGCGGAGGGGGCAATCCCATTCACAACCCGTGATTCCTGTTACCGAAGGTAATGTTCGGTCATTCGGCCATCACGTCAGGCGGGTCGGCGGCTCAGCCACCGGCGACGGCCGGGATGATGGAGACGCCGGCGCCGTCCGGCGTGACCGTCTCCAGGCCCTGCTCGAATCGCACGTCGTCGTCATTGACGTACACATTGACGAACCGGCGCAGCTTGCCCTGGTCGTCGAGAACGCGGGCGGCGATCCCGGTGTGGTTCTTCTCCAGGTCGGCGATGACCTCGCCGAGGTTGGCGCCTTCCGCGGCGACCTCGGCCCGGCCGCCGGTGTAGGTACGCAGGATGGTGGGGATGCGAACGGTGACGCTCACTGTCTAGACCTCCGGTCCGGGCAACGCCCTGGTTCTGTGCGGTCGGCTCAGGCGAGCCCGGCCTCGTGGAAAGACTCGAGATTCGGGCGGATGGTCGCGGTGAGTCCCGTACCCGCGACCGCGTCCAGTGTCTTCAGTCCGTCACCCGTGTTGAGGACGACGATCGACTTCGCCGGATCGATGAGCCCGTTCTCGATGAGCTTCCTGGTGACGCCGACCGTCACCCCGCCCGCGGTCTCCGCGAAGATGCCCTCGGTCCGCGCGAGCAGCTTGATGGCGTCGACGACCTGCTCGTCGTCGACGTCCTCCACCGCGCCGCCGGTGCGCCGCGCGATGTCGAGGACGTACGGGCCGTCGGCCGGGTTGCCGATGGCGAGGGACTTGGCGATGGTGTTCGGCTTCTGCGGCCGGACCACGTCGTGACCCGCCTTGTAGGCGGTCGACACCGGCGAGCAGCCCTCCGCCTGCGCACCGAAGATCTTGTACGGCTTGTCCTCGACGAGCCCGAGCTTGATCAGCTCCTGCAGCCCCTTGTCGATCTTCGTGAGCTGGGAGCCGGAGGCGATCGGGACGACCAGCTGGTCCGGGAGCCGCCAGCCGAGCTGCTCGCAGATCTCGTACGCGAGCGTCTTGGAGCCCTCGGCGTAGTACGGCCGCAGGTTGACGTTGACGAAGCCCCAGCCCTCGCCGGCCGGGTCGCCGATCAGCTCGGAGCAGAAACGGTTCACGTCGTCGTAGTTGCCCTCGATGCCGACGAGCTCGCCGCCGTAGATCGCGGCCATGACGACCTTGCCCTGCTCCAGGTCGTGCGGGATGAACACGCAGGAGCGGAAGCCGGCCCGGGCCGCGGCGGCGCCGACGGCACCGGCCAGGTTGCCGGTGGAGGAGCAGGAGAGCGTGGTGTAGCCGAAGGCACGGGCGGCCTCGACGGCCTGGGCGACGACGCGGTCCTTGAAGGAGTGCGTCGGGTTGCCCGAGTCGTCCTTCACGTACAGCCCGCCGGTGACGCCGAGCTCCTTGGCCAGGTTGTCGGCCTGGACGAGCTTGGTCCAGCCCGGGTTGATGTTCGGCTTGGTCGCCACGTCCGCGGGGACGGGCAGCAGCGGCGCGTAGCGCCAGATGTTCGCGGGTCCCGCCTCGATCCGCTTGCGGAGCTCCTCGGTGTCGTAGCCCGAGAAGTCGTACGCGATCTCCAGCGGGCCGAAACACTCCTCGCAGGCGAACACCGGGCCGAGCGGCACGCGGTGGCCGCACTCGCGGCAGGACAGCGCGGCGGCGGGGCCGAGGTCCACGGTCTTCGGGGAAGCGGTTGCAACAGTCTGCGCAGCCATGTGAGGCGAGGCCCTTTCTCCTCATCTTCCTCACGGCGCATCTCGCCGTGAGACGGATTTGGCACCTTCCCTAGCCGGGAGCCTCGCTGTGAACACGAGACCGGCTGGAGGGTTGCCGGGGCTTCATCGGGCCGTTTCCCTCTGCCCCTCTGGATGAGCTGTATTCGGTTGTCAACGCACGGTGACCCCAGGACATGCGATGGTCACGCGCGTTGTTCAAGACTGTAACCGAAGGCCAGGACAGTTGAGATAGTCGTCCGTACCGCGAGATGGATCACACCCCGCAGTGTGACCGTGACAGTGAGGAGCCGCTGACTGTGCTGGAAGAAGCCGAGCGCTGGCTGGCCACCCGCTCCTGGTCCGTGACCGACCGTCCGCTGCACCGGATACTCGCCGCCAAGCAGCGCACCGGTCAGTCCGTCTCCGTCGTGCTGCCCGCGCTCAACGAGGAGGAGACGGTCGGCGACATCGTCGCGGTCATCCGTCACGACCTGATGCGGCAGGTGCCGCTCGTCGACGAGATCGTGGTCGTCGACTCGGGCTCCACCGACCGCACGGCGGCGGTGGCCGCGGCGGCGGGCGCCCGGGTCGTCCACCGTGACACGATCCTCCCCCGCATCCCCGCCGTCCCCGGCAAGGGCGAGGTCCTGTGGCGCTCCCTGCTCGTCACCGGCGGGGACGTCATCTGCTTCGTCGACGCCGACCTGAAGGACTTCTCCTCCGACTTCGTCACCGGCATCGTCGGCCCGCTGCTGACCGACCCGGACGTGCACCTGGTCAAGGCGATGTACGACCGCCCGCTCGCCGGCGCGGCGGGCCAGGGCGGCCGGGTCACCGAGCTGATGGCCCGCCCCCTGCTGAACATGCACTGGCCGCAGCTGGCCGGGTTCGTGCAGCCGCTCGGCGGCGAGTACGCGGCCCGCCGCACCCTGCTGGAGCAGCTCCCCTTCCCGGTCGGCTACGGCGTGGAGCTGGGCATGCTGGTGGACGCCCTGCACCTGGTCGGCCTGGACGCGCTCGCCCAGGTGGACGTCGGGGTGCGCAAGCACCGCCACCAGGACGGCCAGGCCCTCGGCCGGATGTCCGCCGCGATCTACCGCACGGCCCAGCTGCGGCTGGCCCGCGGCCATCTGATCCGCCCGTCCCTGACCCAGTTCGAACGCGGCGAGGACGGCTTCGAACCCCGCACCTACTCCGTGGACACGGAGGAACGCCCGCCGATGGTGGAGATCGCGGAGTACGCCGACCGCCGGGTGGCCTGACCTGGTACACGTTCGCCCGTCGGGCGTGGCCGTACGTTTGAGCGTTTACAAGCCGGGCTAGGTTGAGGCGTATGGCTTCCCCCATGGCTTCCACCGGCAGTGCAGAGGTGCTGGTCGCGTCCAACCGCGGCCCGGTTTCGTACGAGGTGCACCCTGACGACGCGGACCGCGCCCTGCGTGCCAAACGCGGCGGCGGCGGGCTGGTCTCGGGGCTCTCGGCCATCGGGCCGGACGCGAACGCGGTGTGGGTGTGCGCCGCGCTGAGCGACGGTGACCGCGAGGCGGTCCGGCGGGCCGGGGGCGGCCTGCTGCCGGAGGCGGACACCGGGGGCCAGCGGGTCCGGATGCTCGACATCGAACCGGGCGTGTTCTCGGACGCGTACAACGGCATCGCGAACTCGGTGCTGTGGTTCGTCCACCACATGCTCTACCAGACCCCGCTGGAACCGGTCTTCGACGCGGAGTTCCGGCGCCAGTGGGAGTCGTACCGGGCCTACAACCGCGCGTTCGCCGAGGCGCTGGCCGAGGAGGCGGGCGACGGCGCGGTGGTGGTGATCCAGGACTACCACCTGGCGCTCGCGCCCCGGATGCTGCGGCAGCTGCGGCCCGACCTGCGGATCGGTCACTTCTCGCACACCCCGTGGGCACCGCCGGACTACTTCCGGCTGCTCCCCGACGACATCGCGGCGGAGCTGCTGAGCGGGATCCTCGGCGCCGACCACGCGGCGTTCCTGACCCGCCGCTGGGCGGACGCGTTCGTGGCCTGCTGTCACACGGTGCTGGGCCCGGGGATCCCCTCCTCGTCGGACACCCGGATCGGGGTGCACGGCCTGGGCGCCGACGCCGACTTCCTGCGCAAGCGGGCGCACGAGCGGGACGTGGACGAGCGGATGGCGGCCCTCCGGGAGGAGATCGGGGAGGGCCGCAAGACCATCGTCCGGGTCGACCGGACCGAGCTGTCGAAGAACATCGTGCGCGGGCTGCTCGCCTACCGGCAGCTGCTCGACGACCGTCCCGAGTGGCGGGAGCGGGTGGTGCACGTCGCGTTCGCCTACCCCTCGCGGCAGGACCTCGCCGTCTACCGGGACTACACGGCAGAGGTGCAGCGGGTCGCGGACGAGATCAACTCGGCGTACGGGACGGCGGACTGGACCCCGGTGGTGCTGCACGTCAAGGACGACTTCGCGCGCTCGCTGGCGGCGTACCGGCTGGCCGACGTGGCCCTGGTGAACCCCATCCGGGACGGCATGAACCTGGTCGCGAAGGAGATCCCGTTGGTGTCGGACGAGGGGTGCGCGCTGGTGCTCTCGCGGGAGGCGGGGGCGTACGAGGAGCTGGGCGAGGACGCGGTGGTGGTGAATCCCTACGACATCGGGGGGACCGCGGCCGCGTTGCAGGAGGCGTTGACGATGAGGGTGGAGGAGCGGGCGGAGCGGTGCAAGCGGCTGGCCGCCGCGGCGACCGCGTTGCCTCCTGCGGCTTGGTTTCTTGAGCAGTTGGGGGCGTTGGGAGGGTAGTTCGTCGGGTGCGGGTGGGTGGGGGCTGGTCGCGCAGTTCCCCGCGCCCCTAAAGGGCGCTCATGGCAGCCAGGGTCTGTAGGAGCCGTACGACGCCCTCCGGGCCGTTCACCACCAGGTCTGCTCGGTCGGCGAGGTCGGTCACCTCCTCGTTGCCGCTGCACACCAGGAGGCCCGGGACGTTCTCCTTGCGGAGTTCCTCCACCGCGGCGAAGGCCGGGATGTCGCCCAGGTCGTCGCCCGCGTAGAGGACCGCGCCCGCGCCGATCTCCCTCGCGAACTCGCGGAGCGCCACCCCCTTGTCCATGCCCGGCGGGCGGAGCTCCAGGACCAGGCGGCCCGGTTCGACGATCAGGGCGTGCCGGGTGGCCAGGTCGGTGAGGGGGACGCGGAGGGCTTCGAAGGTGGCCTGGGGGTCGTCGGCCCGGCGGGTGTGGACGGCCACCGCGAACCCCTTGTCCTCGATCCAGGTGCCGTGCGCGGCGCCCACGCGGTCGAGGAGGGCGGGGAGTTCGGCGCGGACGGCCGCGATGCCGGGGTGCGGGGGCGGGGCGGTGAGTTCGCCGGTGGCCGCGTCCCAGCGTTCGGCGCCGTAGTGGCCGAGGACGACCAGGTGTTTCAGGCCGGGGATCTCGGCGAGGCCGCCGTGGCGGACGGCGACCTCGGCCGGGCGGCCGGTGATGACGGCGACGGCGGCCACCTTCGGCGCGAGGGCCGACAGGGCCGCCGCGGCGTCCGGGTGGGCCCGCGCCTGCTCGGGGTCGGCGACGATCGGCGCCAGCGTCCCGTCGAAGTCGAGGCCGACGAGGGCGGTGCGGGGCCGCGCGAGCAGCGCTTCGAGTCCTTCGCGACCGGCGGGGGTGCGTGGCGTCGGGAGGGGTTCCGTGACGTGGGGGTCCGTGCTGTGGTTGCCCATACGGCTGACAGTATCCGAGCGCCCTCGTTTCAAGCGTCCCGAAGATCCCCCACGGCCGTCAGCGCTCCCCGCGCCGCGTCTCGCGCACTCTGCGCAGCCGGTTCACCGTCACCGGGTCGTGGGCCAGTGCCCGCTCGTCGTCGAGCAGGGCGTTGAGGAGCTGGTAGTAGCGCACCGGCGCCATGTCCAGCTCCTCCCGTATCGCCCGTTCCTTCGCGCCGGGGCTCGGGAAGCCCCGGCGTTCCAGGGCGAGGATCGTCAGCTCGCGTGCGCCCAGTTCTTGCCGGTCCATGCCGAGAACCGTACGCGCTCAGCCGGTCGCGGCCGCCGTACGGCTGTCCGCGAGGGACGCCTCGGCCTGGATCTGCGTGAGCACGCTGGTCGGGTTGCCGGACGGGCTGACCGCCGTACCGATCTGCTTCTTGATGTCGGCGCTGACGGCCGCCCAGGACGTCTTGCCCGCCGGGTACAGCTCGGAGGTCGGCAGCTGCTCCAGGAAGGGGCGCAGCTGCTTGTCCTGGGCCTGGCCGGAGTCGGTCATCGTCTGGGACGCGGACGTGGTGACGGGCAGCAGACCGTACTCGCGGGAGAAGTCGAGGACGTTCTTCTCGCTGTAGACGTAGTTCAGGAAGTCGCCGACCTGCTTGGCGTGGCCGTTCTGCTTGAACGCCGCCATCCAGTCGGTGACGCCCATGGAGGCGGTGGGGGTGGACTGGCCGGCGCGGGCCGGCATGGCGACCGTGCCGAACTTCACGCCCTTCTTCTCGGCCTGCTTGATCAGGGTGGGGTGGCCGTTGAGCATGCCGACCTGGCCGTCGGCGAACGCGGCGAACGCGGTCGCGCGGTTCAGCCTGCCGGGGGCGGTCGGGCCGGTCAGCCCCTTGCCGACCAGCTCGTCCTTGAGCCAGGTGAGGGTGTCGATGTTCTGCGAGGAGTCGATCGTGTACGTGCCGGTGTCGTCGGTGTAGCCGCTGCCCCCGCTGAGCAGCCACTGCATCGTCTCCGCCTGCGCCTCCTCGGGGCCGAGCGGCAGCGCGTACGGGTACTTCACGCCGCGTGCCTTGAGCGCCTCGGCGTCGGCCGCCAGTTCGGTCCAGGTGGTGGGCGGGGTGAGGCCGGCTTCGGAGAAGAGGGTCTTGTTGTAGAAGAGGACGCGCGTGGACGCGGCGAAGGGGATGCCGTACTGCGCGTGGTTCCACTGGCCCGCCTCGGCGAGCTGGGACGGGAAGTCGGCCTGCACCGGGATGGAGAGCAGGTCACCGGCCTCGTACAGCTTGCCGGCCGCCGCGTAGTCGGCGTACGCGCCGATCTGGGCCAGGTCGGGGGCCTTGTCGGCGGCGACCATCTCCTTGACCTTGCGGTCGACGTCGTTCCACGAGTAGACGGTGACGTCGATCTTCACGCCGGAGTGCGTGGCCTCGTACGCCGCGGCCAGCTTGTCCCAGTACTTCTGGGAGCTGTTGGCGGCGGAGTCCCCGTAGTCCGCGGCGACGAGTCTGAGGGTGACGTCCGAGGATCCGGTCGTCCCACAGCCACCGAGGACCGCCGTCATGCCCAGAGCGGACACCACCGCGGTCATTCCTGCCTTACGCCGCCGCACCTGTACTACCTCGATCTAACTGTCTCGCCGTTCAACATGTGGACCCATAAGGTCTACACCACGCGAGTGGACTAGACCTCTTGCGGGTCGGCGGGCCACACTGTCCTCGTGAGACATGTCATCGCCCTGGACGTGGGCGGCACCGGAATGAAGGCCGCGCTGGTCGGCCCGGACGGCGAGCTGCTCCACCAGGCCCGCCGGGCGACCGGCCGCGACCGCGGCCCCGACGCCGTGGTCGCCGCCATCCTCGACTTCGCCGCCGACCTGCGGGCCCACGGCGAGCGGCAGCTCGGCGAGCCGGCGGCCGCGGCCGGCGTGGCGGTGCCGGGCATCGTCGACGAACACGCCGGGACCGCGGTCTACGCGGCCAACCTCGGCTGGCGCGACGTTCCGCTGCGCGCCCTCCTCTCCGACCGCCTCGGCGTCCCGGTCGCCCTCGGCCACGACGTCCGCACCGGCGGGCTCGCCGAGGGCAGGCTCGGCGCGGGCCGGGGAGCGGACCGCTTCTTCTTCGTGGCGCTCGGCACCGGTATCGCGGGCGGCTTCGGCCTGGACGGCCGGGTGGAGCCGGGCGCGCACGGCTTCGCGGGCGAGATCGGCCACGTGGTCGTACGGCCGCGGGGCACCCCCTGCCCGTGCGGGCAGCGCGGCTGTCTGGAGCGGTACGCGTCGGCGGCGGCGGTGAGCGAGGCGTGGGCGGAGGCCTGCGGCGACCCGGAGGCGGACGCGGCGGACTGCGCGAAGGCCGTCGCGTCCGGCGACCCGAACGCCGTACGGGTGTGGGAGGAGGCGGTCGGCGCCCTGGCCGACGGCCTGGTCACGGCCCTGACCCTGCTGGACCCACGCGTCCTGATCATCGGCGGCGGCCTGGCGGAGGCGGGAGACGTGCTCTTCGACCCGCTGCGGGAGGCGGTGCGGACCCGGGTGACCTTCCAGAAGCTCCCGGCGATCGTCCCGGCCGAACTGGGAGACACGGCCGGCTGTCTGGGCGCGGGACTGCTGGCCCAGGACCTGTTGACTACGACGACTACTGCGGAGGTAACGCCCTGATGGCTGCCAACGAGCGTGAGGACGGCGCCCCCTCAGGGGCGCGGGGAACTGCGCGATCAGCCCCCACGCACCCGCAGCCGGGGGCAAACAGCCTGATCCTCTCCGGTGCCCGGACAGTCCTCCCCACCGGAGTGGTCGACAAGGGGCGCCTGGTCGTCGACGGCACGAAGATCGCCGCCGCCGCCCCGGCGGACGCCCAGCTCATCGACCTCACCGGCCACTACCTGATCCCCGGCTTCGTCGACATCCACAACCACGGCGGCGGCGGAGCCTCCTTCAGCTCGGGCACCGCCGAACAGATCCTCACCGGCGTCCGCGCCCACCGCCTGCACGGCACCACCACCCTGGTCGCCTCCACCGTCACCGACGACATGGACGTCCTCGCCCGCCAGGCCGCCCTCCTCTCCGAGCTCGCCGAGCAGGGCGACATCGCCGGCATCCACTTCGAGGGCCCGTTCATCTCCCCGTGCCGCAAGGGCGCCCACTCCGAGGGGCTGCTGCGCGACCCGGACCCGGCGGAGGTCCGCAAGCTGGTCGACGCGGCGCGCGGGCAGGCGAGGATGGTCACGCTGGCCACCGAACTCCCCGGCGGCATCGAGTCGGTACGGCTCCTCGCCGAGCACGGCGTGATCGCGGCCGTCGGCCACACGGACGCGACGTACGAGCAGACGGTCGAGGCGATCGACGCGGGCGCCACGGTCGCCACCCACCTCTTCAACGCGATGCCGCAGATCGGACACCGCGCGCCCGGCCCGATCGCCGCGCTCCTGGAGGACGAGCGGGTGACGGTCGAGCTGATCAACGACGGTACCCATCTGCACCCCGCCTCCCTCCAGCTGGCGTTCCACCACGCGGGGCCGGACCGGGTCGCGTTCATCACGGACGCCATGGACGCGGCGGGCGCCGGTGACGGCCGCTATCTGCTGGGCCCGCTGGAGGTCGAGGTCACGGACGGGGTGGCGCGGCTGGTGGAGGGCGGTTCGATCGCGGGCTCGACCCTGACCCTGGACCGCGCGCTCCGACGGGCGGTGACCGTCGACCGCCTCCCCGTCGAGCACGCCGTCGCCGCGCTGTCCGCCAACCCGGCCCGCCTGCTCGGTCTTTACGACCGCGTCGGCTCCCTGGAGCCCGGCAAGGACGCGGATCTCCTGGTCCTGGACGACGAGTTCACGCTGAAGGGCGTGATGAGGAAGGGCGAGTGGGTGGTCGCACCCGAACTGCCCTGACCGCGGGGTATCGCGGGGGTGGGGGAGGTCAGGCCAGGCCGGCCGCGATGGCGCGGCGCACGGCCTCGGCCCGGTCCCTGATGCCGGCCTTGGCGAAGAGGTTGTTGATGTGCGTCTTCACGGTCGCCTCGCTCACGAAGAGCTTCTCGGCGATCGCGCGGTTGGGCAGGCCCTGGCCGATCAGGGTGAGCACTTCGCGTTCGCGGGGCGTGAGGTCCGCGGGCAGCTGCGGTCCGGACGCCGTCGGTCTGGCGCGGACGGTGGCCAGCAGCCGATCCTGGACCTCGCGGTCCAGGACGGACTGCCCCGCGGCGGCGGCGCGGATCGCGCGGACGATGTCCCGGCGTCCGGCGTTCTTCGTCAGATAGCCGCGGGCGCCCGCGCCGAGGGCGGCCAGGATCGAGTCGTCGTCGGCGAACGTGGTGAGCACGACGACGGCCACCTCGGGGTGCCCGTCGCTCAACCTGCGGGTGGTCTCGATTCCGTCGAGCACGGGCATGCGCAGGTCCATCAGCACGACGTCCACCGGACCGGCGGCGACCGCGTCCAGTACGCCGTTGCCGTCCGCGGCCGCCGCGACGACGTCGATGTCCTCGGCCAGACCCAGCACCGCGGCGAGCGGCTCCCGGACGGCCGCCTGGTCGTCGGCGACGACCACGCGCAACGGCGCGGAACTCTCGGTGGGTTCACTCATCGCGGGATCACTGCCTCCACTTGCCAGCCGCCTTGGTCCGGTCCCTCGGTGACCGGGCCGGCGGTGAGGGTGCCGCCCAGCAGGGCGACGCGTTCGCGCATTCCGATCAGTCCCATTCCGCTGCCCGCTCCCGCGTTCACCGCACGGCTGGCCCGCCGGTTGCGGATCGTCAGCGTCGTCGAGGAGGCCGCGAAGACCAGCTCCAACCGCACCGCACCGCCCGGGGCGTGCCGCGCGGCGTTGGTCAGGGATTCCTGGGCGATCCGCAGCAGGTTCTGGGTCACCTGGGCCGGTATCTCCCCGGGGGTGCCGCAGACGGTCAGGGCGTCGCGGTGGCCGGACGACTCGAGCATCGCGGTGAGGGTCTTCACCAGCGGCAGCGAGTCCTCGCGGAGCGCGTGGACGGTCCACTGCGCCTGCTTCAGGCTCTCCTTGACGAGGCTGTGGGCCTTGTCATTGACCGCCCTGACCTTCTCCAGGTCGCCGGTGTCGAGCAGCGCGTCGGCCAGTTCCAGCTGCATGTTGATCCCGGCCAGCGAGTGCGCCAGGACGTCGTGCACGTCCCGGGCTATCCGGCCGCGTTCGGCGAGCACGGCTGCCTGCGCCTCGGCCCGGGCGGCGCGCTCCGCGCTCTCGGCCGCCGACAGCGCGGCGTCCACGGCCTGATGCTGGACGCGGTTGACTATCCCGATCAGGACCGGTGCGCCGGTCGTGAGGCCAACAGCCCAGGGCAGCAGGTCGTGACCGGGCCCGACATCGAAGTACAGGACGCCGCCGCAGAGCAGGCCACAGGCCAGCGCCAGGACGAGGGCCGGTCTGGTCGGCAGCCGGTACCCGATGTGACCGGAGATGAAGAAGGCGAAGAGGTAACCCGTTCCGCTGCGGCTGACGCCGATCAGCGCGGCCGCCGCGAGGACGCCCAGCGACAGCCAGACGACGGCGACTCGCGGTGGGACCTTGCCCAGGGGCAGGCCCCGGCCCAGCAGCGCCGCACTGTTCAGTACGAACAGGACCGCGACCACCAGCCCCCGCCCGCTGCCGCCCATCGGTCGGATCGTCAGGGCCCCGCAGACGATGACCGCCGCGGTCAGGGCCCACTGCACCCGGGGGTCCCGGCCCGGGATCGGCCGGGGTGCGGCCGACGGGGGCTGGACCTGTCCGGGGGAGGAGGCGGTCTCGGCGGTGGGCACGGCCAGACCATAACTCACGGTCGGACCGCGACGCGGTGCGAGGCGGGGGCGGGCTGCCCGGCGGTCAGCATCCGGCTGCGGACGAAGATCGTGGCCAGCCGGGTGACGACCTCGGTGAGCGCCATCAGGACGAAGGCCGCCACCCATGCCTGGTCGCTGGTGATGTGGTGGGCGAGGCTGAACCGGGCAACGTCGTCGGCGCCGCCGTGCTCGGTCCACAGCTGGAAACCCATCCGGGCACCCATGCCGAGCACCCACAGGATCGCGGAGACCGCGCCCGCCTTGATGAGGATGTGCTCGCCCGCGGTCCTGACCCTGGTGTAGACGCCACCGGCGACGCCGAGTACGGCGCCCGCGGCCATGAGTGCTCCTACCAGCACCAGGTCGTTGCCCTCGGTGGGAACGGAGTCCAGGTACGTGTGGGCCACGTAGGCCACGATCCCCAGGGGGATCAGGAAGGTCTTGAGGTCCAGCCGGCCTTCCCGCAGCTGCCGGAAGACGACGAGGATGAGAGTGATGTCGGTGATCCACTCGGTCGTTGTCATGCCCCCAAGCCTGCTGTCACAGGGCCCGCGACGCCTGGACCCATGGGTGGAAACGAGGGTGGAGAAGCAGGCGGGGCGCCACGACAGCACCTAGGCCCGGCCGCCGTCCCTTTGGCATGATCGAGCCCCCGAAACGAACCCCACGGCCGCGCCTGCGCGGGAGGTCGCCGGTGATCCTCACCGTCACGCTGAACACCGCTCTCGACATCACCTACCGGGTCGGCGCACTGCGCCCGCACACCTCGCACCGCGTCTCCGCCGTGACCGAACGGCCGGGCGGCAAAGGGGTGAACGTGGCACGGGTGCTGGCCGCGCTCGGGCACGAGACGACGGTGACCGGGTTCGCGGGCGGGGCCACCGGGGCGACGGTACGGGAGCGGCTCGCGGAGACGGCGGGGATACGGGAGGCGTTGCTGCCGGCGGCCGGGGCGACCCGGCGGACGGTCGCCGTCGTGGACGAACGGACGGGCGACACGACCCAGTTGAACGAGCCGGGGCCGCAGATAGCACCCGCCGAGTGGGGTGCTTTCCTCGACCACTACGAGGAGCTGCTGCGCGGGGCCTCGGCGGTGGCGTTGTGCGGGAGCCTGCCGCCGGGGGTGCCGGTGGGGGCATACGCCGGGCTGGTCAAGGCGGCCCGTGCCGCCGCTGTCCCCGTTCTCCTCGACACCAGCGGCGAAGCCCTGCGGCGCGGGGTGGCGGCCCGGCCCGACCTGGTCAAGCCGAACGCATTCGAACTGGCCGAACTCACCGGCTCCCACGACCCGTCCCGCGCCACCCAGGACGCCCGCCGCCGCGGCGCCCGCGCGGTGGTCGCCTCCCTGGGCCCCCAGGGTCTCCTCGCGCTCACCCCGGAGGGCTGCTGGCGAGCCGTCCCACCCACCCGAGAACACGGCAACCCGACGGGAGCGGGCGACGCGACGGTGGCCGCCCTCCTGTCCGCCCAGGTGGAGCAACTCCCCTGGCCGACCCGCCTGACCCGCGCGGTGGCCTTGTCAGCGGCGACGGTACGGGCACCGGCGGCGGGCGAATTCGACCGCGGGACCTACGAGAAGCTGCTGGGCCAGGTCACGGTGACCGGTGAGATCGCTGTGGCGTAATTCCGCCTTCAGTCTGGTTCAAGCGTTCGATAAGGTCGCAATCGATCATGGATCCACTTGACCAGGATCCAATCCCAAGGGGGTATGTCATGCGCGCATCAAGAAACTTCGCCCGACTCGCAGCTGTTGGCATCGCATCGGCGGGCCTCATCGTCTCCATGAACTCCTCGGCAATGGCGCGCGACTGGCCCGGCGCTTACGCCTACACCGGCCACACCGCTACCGTCAGGGCCGACAAGACCACCAGCTCGGCCAAGCTCGACACCATCTCTGGGCTTCAGGGACGGAAGTGTGGAGTCAGCGATTGCGAAGCGCACGCCGGGGGTTCGTACACGTGCTGGAGTGGCGGCCCGAAGGGCAACACGTGGGTCACGGTCTTGTACAACGGCAACCATCTCGGCTGGGTAGCCGAGAAATGCGTGAACTTCGGGCGCATCGAGTGACAGGAATTACTCCTTGAAGGGGTCCCTGCCGCCCTCTGGGCGACAGCGACCCTTCTGGCGTTTCGAGGCGCTCAGCCGCCGGACTTGACCCAGCCCTTCACCAGCCACATCTGGTCGAGCAGAGCGTCGCACTGGTTGCCCTGTTCGCAGGAGAGCTTGATGGTGTTGGTGCCCTTGTTGAGCTGGACGTAGTTGTAGGTCCGCGTCCAGCCCTTGGTGTAGTCGCCTGCCGCTGCGTGCGCGTAGTTCTTCATGCCGACCGGCGTGTTGGACGCCGTGCCGTTGACCGTGAGGGTGGCGGTGGCGTCCTTGCCGGGGACGCTGTAGCCGACGTACACCGAGTACTTGCCGCTGTCGGGTATGCCGTTGACGGTCCACGTCACTGAGGCGCCGACGGCGTTGAAACCCGTCACGTAGGTGCCGCCGTCGGCATTCGCGCCCTTGACGTCCGAGGCCACGGTCGCGCCGCCGTCCAGGCGCAGCGCCTTCGCGTCGATCTTCGGCAGCTCGCCCGACGCCGACACCGAGCTGGTGCTCGACGGGGAGGGGGACGCGGTCCCCGACTGGGTCGGGGTGGTGGAGGCGCCGGTGTTGGCCTTGTTCTTGTCGCCGTTGCCGTTGAGCATGGCCACGCTGATGCCGATGACCACCGCGGCCACGACCGCGATCGCGCCGATGAGGAGGCCCTTGGTGTTCGGGCCGCGGCCGCGGGCCGGGGCGGGCGGGGCCTGGCGGGTGGTCGGGGCGCCGCCCGGGAAGGTCTCCGGGGCCTGGTAGGCCGCGGCGGGCTGCTGGCCGTAGCCCCCTGCTCCCGGCTGCTGCGGGATGGTCTGGCCGCCGTACTGCGGCGCCTGCTGCTGCCCGCCGTACGTGCGCTCGCCGACCGAACGCACTCTGCTGACGGCGTTCGGGTAGCCGTAACCACCGGAGCCGGACGGCGGCTGGGCCCCTCGGGCCTGGCCGTCGGCGTAGAGGTAGCCGAACGGGTCGTCGTCCTCGGGCGTGCTCGCGCCGTTGTCGCCGGGCGTCATCCCTTGGTACTCCTCAACAGGTGCGGGCGGATGCAGTACAGGTATTGAGTGTCGAGCCTACCCGGTCTGACTGAGCCAAACGGGTGACCCAGACCGCATCAGCGAGCTGACCTGCGCATCATCCGGCACGCCGATGCGCTTTGGGACGAGATCGTTTCTCTACGTACATCCGCTCGTCCGCGGATTTCAGGACTTCGTCCGCCGTCATGCCGCAGTGCGCCCAGCCGATGCCGAAGCTGGCGCCCACCCGGACCGCCCGGCCCTCGGCGCGGATCGGCTGGATGATCTCGTTGCGCAGGCGTACGGCGAGGTCCTGGGCGTCGGCCTGGCCGAGCCCGTCGGCGAGGATCACGAACTCGTCGCCGCCGAGCCGGGCCACGGTGTCGCCGTCGCGGACGCCCCTGCTGAGGCGCCGGGCGACCTCGATGAGGACCGCGTCACCCGCGTTGTGCCCGAACCGGTCGTTGATCGACTTGAAGCCGTCGAGGTCGCAGAAGAGCACCGCGAGCCCCTTGGCGCCGTCGTCGCGGCTCTCGTCGGGGGCGACGGTGTGCACGTGGTGGTCGAAACCGTCGTACGACGACGAGGAGCCGCCCGTCGCGCCGGCGAAGTCGAAGCCGTGGCCGTTGACGTCGTAGGCGGGGTGGCCGTAGGCCGCGTCCAGCGACTCCGGCTCCCCGCTGCGGCGGCAGAGCCGGGCGGTGAGCCGGGAGCGCAGCTCGGCCGAGTTCGGCAGGCCGGTGAGGGCGTCGTGGGAGGCGCGGTGGGCGAGCTGGAGCTCGCGACGCTTGCGTTCCTCTATGTCCTCGACGTGGGTGAGCAGGAAGCGGGGCCCGTCGGCCGCATCGGCGACCACGCTGTTGCGCAGGGACACCCAGACGTACGTGCCGTCGCGGCGGCCCAGGCGCAGTTCCGCGCGGCCGCCCTCCGCCGAGGTGCGCAGGAGGGTGCCGATGTCCTCGGGGTGGACCAGGTCGGAGAAGGAGTAGCGGCGCATCGCGGAGGCGGGGCGGCCCAGGAGGCGGCACAGGGCGTCGTTGGAGCGCAGTATCCGGCCGTGCTGGTCGCCGCCCATCTCGGCTATCGCCATGCCGGAGGGGGCGTACTCGAAGGCCTGCCGGAAGGATTCCTCGCTGGCGCGCAGGGCCTGCTGCTCGCGCTCCAGCCGGACCAGGGCCCGCTGCATGTTCGCACGCAGACGTGCGTTGCTGATCGCGATGGCGGCCTGGAAGGCGTACATCTGAAGGGCCTCGCGGCCCCAGGCGCCGGGGTGGCGGCCGTTGCGCGGGCGGTCGACGGAGATCACGCCGAGCAGTTCGCCGCAGGAGCTGCCCGATATGCCGGGCGTGTACATCGGGGCGAAGAGCCGGTCCGACGGGTGCCACTCGTCCTCGAACCGGGGGGCGGGGCCGTCGGTGTACCACTGCGGGACGTCGTCGTCGTCGAGGACCCAGCCCTCGGTGTGCGGTATGAAGACGAGGTCGCCCCACTTCTCGCCCATCCCCAGCCGCCGGTCCCAGGAGTCGCGGGAGCCGACCCGGCCGGTGATCAGGGCCTCGGCGGCCGGGTTGCCGGAGAAGGCGGCGACGACGAGGTCGCCGTCGGGGCGCACGAGGTTGACGCACGCCATCTCGTAGCCGAGGGCGGATATGACGCCGTCCGCGACGGTCTGCAGTGTGTCCGCCAGGCTGCGGGCCGTGTTCATGTCGGCCATGACCTGGTGCAGCTGTCGCAGGGACGCAAGACGGACGTAGGGTTCCGATTCGGTCTCCATGCTCGCCCTCCCCCCGAGACCTCGCAGCGAATCAAGGGTCTGCTTCGGCGCTACTTTTCCCCGCCACTGAATCACAGCGCGCTGCCCACTCGGTACACAGGGTCAACAATTAATGCCCCTTGTGACTCAAGTCACAGGGAAAGGTGAGCAATTGCGTGGAGTTTCTGCGTTTTCCCTGTGTGTTTACGAACACAGCCTTTGTCGGCCCATGGTCCTAGGACCCGGCTCGGGCCGATGGCCGATGCGGTCGCGCGGGGACCGACATTAGCGTTTCCGGCGTGCTGAAGACTCCCTCTCCCGCCGCCGCAGAAGCCACCGGGCATGCTGTGGGGGTGAGCAACGAAGCGTTCAAGGCCGCGATGTCCCGGCTGGCCGCCGGTGTGGTCCTGGTGACCGCGCAGGAGCCGCCGCTGGACCCGGACGACCCGATGGCACCGGCGGGCGAGGACGTCGGCATGACGGCGACCGCGTTCCTCTCGGTGTCGCTGGATCCGCCGTTGGTGCTGGTCAGCCTGCGTACCGGGGCCCGTATGGACGACATCCTCGACGAGCAGCCACTGTGGGCGGTCTCCGTGCTCACCGAGAGCCAGCGGCACATCGCCGGCCGCTTCGCGATGAAGGGCCGCATCAGCGACCGGCTGCTCTTCGAGGACATCCCGTACGTCCGCGGCGAGGTCACCGGCGCCCCGCTGGTCGGCGGCGCGCTGGCGACCCTGGAGTGCCGCACCGAACAACGGGTCGTCGCGGGCGACCACACCCTCGTCATCGGGCGCGTCCTCGGCGCGGAACTCCCGAGCGCGGAAGGCGGGCCGCTGATGTATTTCCGGGGCCGGTATCGCCAGTTGGGATGAGACCGCGCGGTCTGTTTTCCGGAATTCCCCCGGCCGACCGCCGAACGCCCTCTTACAGAAGTGACTTCTGCGAATTGACGACGGGCACACGGGCGCCCCGACGGAACCGGAACGCCCGTCGTGTGATCGTCGGCACAGACCGCGCGGTCTGGTTTTCCGTGCTTACCAGTCGCGGCCCGTCCGTCCCCGTTTGGTCTCCGAGCGCTGCTTCTTCTCGCGCAGCCGGCGCTCGTTGATACCGCGGGGGATGCGGGTCGGTCTGCGGGGCTTGGGCGGGGGTGCGGTGGCCTCGGCGAGGAGGGCTGCCAGGCGTACGGCGGCGGTCTCGCGGTTGCGCCACTGGGAGCGGTGCTCGGAGGCGCGCACGGTCACGACGCCGTCCACGAGCCGCCCCGCCAGCTTCGCCAGCGCCCGTTCCTTCCACACCTCCGGCAGCGCCGCGGTGTTCGCCAGGTCGAAGCGCAGCTCCACCTGTGAGTCGCTGGTGTTGACGTGCTGCCCGCCGGGCCCGGAGGAGCGCGAGAAACGCCAGTTGAGCTCGGCCTCGGGGAGCGAGACGGAGCCGCGGATGACGTAAGGACCGGACATGTCCTCCATGGTCGCGCGCCTGACCGGCGCACGTCACGCGAATAAGTTCCTCATCCGTTTGGCAAAGAAGGTAAAGGAAGCTGGAACCTTCGGTACCCCTCGTGGCGTTCATACCGGTAGCTGTAGCTTCAAGCCCGTACGCCGCACGGCCGTACGCATACGAGGGAAAGGACCCCCGACCATGGCTGTAAGCCTCTCCAAGGGTGGCAACGTCTCGCTCACCAAGGAGGCTCCGGGCCTGACCGCCGTCACCGTGGGCCTCGGCTGGGACGTCCGCACCACCACCGGCACGGACTTCGACCTCGACGCCTCGGCCATCGCGGTCAACGCGCAGGGCAAGGTCTACTCCGACGCCCACTTCGTGTTCTTCAACAACAAGAACACCCCGGACAACTCGATCGTCCACACCGGCGACAACCGCACGGGCGAGGGCGCCGGCGACGACGAGGCGATCAACGTCAACCTGGCGGCCCTGCCCGCCGACATCGACAAGATCGTCTTCCCTGTCTCGATCTACGACGCCGAGAACCGCAGCCAGAACTTCGGCCAGGTCCGCAACGCCTACATCCGCATCGTCAACCAGGCGGGCGGCGCGGAGATCGCCCGCTACGACCTCTCCGAGGACGCGGCGACGGAGACGGCCATGGTCTTCGGCGAGCTGTACCGCAACGGCGCGGAGTGGAAGTTCCGCGCGGTGGGCCAGGGTTACGCCTCCGGCCTGGTCGGCATCGCCCAGGACTTCGGCGTCAACGTCTGAGAGACGCTGCGCTGAGCGGGAGCCCCTGGTGCAACGCCGGGGCTCCCGCCTCCCGCCGCTCAGCTCACGGACGCGGACGCGGACGCGTGGGACACGAAGGCGGCCCAGGCGGAGGGGGCGAGGGCGAGCCGGGGGCCGGGGGCGGCGGGCGTGTACGGGTACTTGGAATCGCGGATGTGGATCGTGGTGGGGGTGAGGGCTATTTCGAGGCAGGAATCGCCGTCGGGGCCGTCGCTGTAGCTGCTCTTGAACCACGCCAGTTCGGAGGCGTCCACTGAGGGTCCCTTGCGAATCATGTCTCTCCCAGCAGTTGCTCGATGAAGGCCAGCGACTCTCGCGGCGTGAGCGCCTGAGCCCGGATGGTGCCATAGCGCAGCTCAAGGATCCGCAGCTCTTTCGGATCGGAGGTCAGCCGCCCGCCGTACGCGCCGTCGGAGCGACCCACGGCCGAGCCATCCGGGAACTTCAACACCTCGATCTTCCCGCTCAGGCCTGGATGGGCTTCAGCGTTCGTCGGCATCACCTGAAGGGTGACGTTTCGCAACTGCCCGACCTCCAGCAGATGTTCAAGCTGCTGTCGCCAAACCATTGTGCCTCCGACCGGCCGGCGCAGCGTCGCCTCCTCTTGGACGAAGCTGAGCGCCGGTGCGGGTGAGCGTTCGAAGATGGACGCTCGGGCCATACGAGCAACTACCCGCCGCTCCGCCTCCTCCGGCGAATACGCTGGCTGCCACGCCTCGAACAGGGCCCTCGCATGCTCCGGCGTCTGCAACAGGCCGTGAAGACTGAGCCCGACGTACACCCCGATCTCAACAGCCTGCCCCTCCAGCTTGGCCAGCTCCCGCACCTTCTTCGGGTACCGGACCCGCTTCACGTCCTCCCACGTCGCCGAGATCAGCCCCCCGGCTTCCAGCACCTCGTCAGCCCGGTTCAAGTACTCCTGCCGGGGGATCCGCTTCCCTCCCTCCACCTTGTAGACCATGTCCTCCCCGTAGCCGACGGCCTCCCCGAACTCAGCGGCGCGCATCCCCACCGCCTCGCGCCGCAGTTTCAGTTGACGTCCGACGGTGGCGATGACGGCCACTCCCCAGTCGTCGTCCGGGTCGACCTCCCACCCCGGCTCGGCCACCTCACCGTCCACGGTCATCCCGGGCACCCCTCTCTCCGACAGCCAAGACAGCACTGGACAAGCGCCGGACAGTCACGGTACGTAGCGCCTCCATCGCTGTTCACGGTACGCACGGGCGGCCACGCTGGGTGACGTGAACGACGAAATCTCCACCCCCCTCCGGAACATGAGCCTGCGGCTCTCCCCCACTCCGCGAGGCGCACGCCTGGCCCGGCTGCTGACTGCCGAGCAACTCCGCACGTGGGGACTGCCCCTGGACCCGGCGACGCAGATCGTGGCGGAGCTGGCGGCGAACGCGGCGACGCACGGACGGGTGTCAGGCCGCGACTTCGGCCTCCTTCTCTACGTCGTGGGAAGCACCCTGCGCATCGAGGTCACAGACACGCGAGGTGACCTCCAGCCACAGCCCCAACGCTGCACGCCGGACGCGGAGTCGGGCCGGGGCCTCGTCCTCGTCGACGCGCTCGCCGACAAGTGGGGCGTGACCCGGGGGCTGTCGCCGCGCAAGACGGTGTGGGCCGAGATCGAGGTGCACCCGTAGCCCGGAAACGCGGACCCCGGGTGCACGGGACGTCACCACCAAAGAACGAGGGGAGAAAGAACTCCCACCAAACCCCACCCCTCCCGCCCGTCGCGCAGAGTCACTCCCGCGAGTGAATATGCCCAAGTCAGCTGGATTTGAGGCGGGTTGGGTGCCCTACGCTCAGCGCACCAACCGCAGAAAAAACTTCGGCCCCCGCCGGGACGGCAATCCCAGTGCGAGGGCCTGACCACCTAGGAAGCCGACCTTCCCGATGGATACCGAAAACCCTAGCGCGCCCTCCTGCGCCGAGTCCCGCGTTGCCGCCAGGAAGCACCCGAACCGGGGGTCAGGCGGTCTCCTGCACGACAACGCCCGCCACACCTCGCACTTCGTGGTGATCGGCAACCACCTCGCCCAGCACCCCACCCTCTCGGCGCTCGCGATCGGCCTCGGGGTGCACATCCAGTCGCTCCCCAAGGGCGCCCAGGTCGACATCAAGAGCCTGGCGCTGCGCTTCCCGGAGGGGAGGGACCGTATCGGCGCGGCCCTGCGGGAACTGGAGGCGGAGGGCTACCTGCGGCGCGAGCGGGAGCGGATCCCCGACGGGCGGATCGTCACCCGCACGGTCTCCTGCAACAAGCCCGGGCACCGGACCGCCACGGCCGAGACCCCCGACCGGCCCGCCCGGCGCACGAAGACCGCCACGGACAAGCCGCCTCCCCGCAAGCGCCTCCCCGCCGTACCGCGGCCCTCCACCACCTCCCCGGCGCTCCTCGGCACAGCCCTCGACATCCTCGCCGGCCTCCGCCGCCGCGACCCCCGCCTGTTCCTCTCCGCCACGGACGCCGAGCACCTCGCCCCGGGGGTCGCCGCATGGCTGGAGCGCGACATCTCCCCCACAGCCGTACGCCACGCGCTGACCGACAACCTTCCGGCGGAACCCCTGATCCGCCCGGCCGCCTTCCTGGCCCACCGCCTGGCGGAACGACTCCCGCCCCCACCCCCGTTCCGGCCCCCTGCCGCACCGGCCCCGGAGCCCAGACACCCGTTCCAGACCTGCGACGGCTGCGACCGCCCCTTCCGCGCCCCCACCCCCGGCCCCTGCCGCGACTGCCGGACCGGCCATGCAGGACCGTCCGAGAAAAGTGCCCCGGCACGCGGCCACCTGGAGGTGCGACTGTGACCGGCGCTGGCGTGAGCGCAGGCGCGCGCTTTTCCGCAGGGCGACCAACTGGGCCCCCGTCTGGGCGCAAGGTCCGTTTTCGCCGCAGGCAAGAGCTCGCGTCTCTGCGGTCTAGCTGGAAACCGTCCGTGCGATGTTGTCGATCGCGGCGTCGGCGATCCGGTTTCGCGTCTTGGTGTCGACCCCTGCTTTGGCGAGCGCCTCGAGCCCTCGGTGTGTGGTGAGGATCAGCCCGCCCAGCACCTCGGCGTCGGCGGACGGATCCACGTGTCCGGCGCGCTGTGCCTGCTCGACGAGTCGGCGGCAGCTGTCGAGCAGCGTTTCGTACGCCGCGAGCGACCTGGCCGCGATGGCGTCGTTCTCCCACGACAGTTCGGCCGTGGTCTTGGCGAGGAGGCAGCCACGCCGGCCCTGGTAGCCCTCCGGCGCTCGGAGCCAGCTGCGGAGGCGGTCAAGGGCCTGGTCTTCGGGACCTTCGAGCCGTGCGGCAGCACCCTCGTCCGACCGCGCGCAGTACTCCTCGAACACTCGCCGGAAGAGTGCCTCTTTGTCACCGAACGCACCGTAGAGGCTGCCTTTGCTGAGCCCTGTCGCGCGGGAGAGATCGTCGACCGAGGTGCCGTGGTAGCCGGTTTCGTTGAACTGCCGGTGCGCAGCAGCTATGACGTCCTGCTCGTTGAACTTCCGGGGTCGCGCCATGCGGCGATATTACGCCGTTCCGAACTGTCGGTCCAAAACTTCTGGACGATCGGTCCAGAACTCCTTTATTGTGGACCGCATGTTCAGAACTACTACTTCACCCGACCCCATCGAGTTCGCCGGCAAGCGCGCAGTCGTGACGGGAGGTTCCCGCGGGATCGGCGCGGCCATCGTGCAGCGGCTGCTCGACGGCGGCGCGACCGTCGCCACCACGGCCCGCAACGCCACCGACGAGACGCCGAAGGCCGCCACCTTCATCCAGGGCGACATCAGCACGCTCCCGGGTGTGCGGGCCTTCACTTCGGCAGCACTCGACGAACTCGGCGGCGTCGACATCGTGGTCAACAACGCCGCCGCAGCGGGCACCCACCTCGGGGGCATCGCGACCATCCCCGACGAAGAGTGGGTCGACGCACTCAACCTCAACTACCTGTCCGCCGTGAGGGTCAACAACGAGCTGCTGCCGGCGCTGCGCGAGGCCGGAGCGGGCAGCGCGATCGTGAACATCTCTTCTGGAGCGGCCGTCACGCCCATGCCGCCGCTGGCCCACTACGGTGCCGCCAAGGCCGCGCTCAACAACTACGGCAAGGCCCTGGCTGCTGAGCTCGCGCCTGCCGGAATCCGCGTCACCACGATCATGCCCGGCAACGTGCTCACCCCGGGCGCCGACGCCATCCGCCAGAACTTCGCCGACGCGATGGGGGTCCCTCTCGCCGACATCACAGCGGGAATCCCGCTGGGACGCCCCGGAGACCCGCGCGACATCGCGGAGGCCGTTGCCTTCCTCGTGTCAGACCGGGCCCAGTGGGTCACCGGAGTGAGCCTGGCAGTCGACGGCGGCGAACTCCCGATCATCTAGCAGTACTTCGTCAGCCCGTAAACACCGTCCCTGGCGCAGTCCTGCCGTCGGCAGGACTGCGCCGTATGTGACGTACCACGGCCGACGAGACGCTGTGGGCAGCCTCGCCGGCCGCGATCAGTGCAGGGTGGCTCAGCCGATGGCGTTCAGCATCGCTGCTTCGACGTGGTCCGCGGCGTTGCGGTGGCCGAGGGCGTTGGGGTGTACGAAGGACAGCTGGTCGGGGAGGGTGACGAAGCCTTCGACCCACTTGGCGTCGTCGCAGACGCTGTGGTGCTGGGAGGAGCCGTAGAGGTCGACGAAAGTGGCGGCGTCCTGCGTGCCGGTCGAGTCGTCGATGGCCTTGTTGAGGGGTTCCAGGACGTCCTTGCGCAGCCAGTCCAGGTCGCCCTGGGTGATCGTGCCGAACTTCGTCAGATCGCCGAAGCCGCACTTGGAGGCGTCCTTGGGGACGATGGTGGGGTAGCCGACGGCAATGATCTTCGCGTGCGGGGCGCGCCCGTGGAGCACGCGGAGCATCCGGTCGTACTCCTCGCGCACCTTCCGCAGCCGGGCCGGGACGCCGGCGCCCAGGGCGTCCTTGCACGGGGTGCCCTTGCCCTCGCTCTCGCCGCCCAGCTGTGGACACTTCATGAGGAGGTCGGCGAAGCCGAGGGTGTTGCCGCCCGCGCCGACGGTGATGACGTCCGTGCCGGGGCCCACCGCCTCGGACTGGGGCGGGACCGGGGGGAAGGGGTAGTCCGGGTCCTCGGAGAGGGGCGGCAGGTGGCGGCCGATCGGATGCTGGGGGGTGTCGGTGACGTTCTCGATGGTGGCGGCGCCGCAGCTGACGTTGGTCAGGTCGAAGAGGCCGCCGAGGTCGCGGTCGATGACCTGCGGGTAGGAACGGTCGGTGCGCTCGCAGCCGTCGCGCGGGACCTCGAAGACGTCGCCCGCGGCCTGGATGACCCCGGCGGTGTAGGAGTCACCGAGGGCGACCCACTGATAGTCCGCGGCTGCGGCGGGTTGGGCCCCCACGAACTGGGCGGGGACGACGGCGCCGGCGGTGAGGGCTGCGGCCGAGCCGAGCAAGGCCAGACGAGTGCGGAAGCGAGCCACGAATCCTCCAGGGATACGGTCTTGGCGTTGCTTTGACCATAAAGAGGGCTTCACTTAACGCACTAGATCCAATACTGACAGTAGCTACTTGCTGGTCGGGGTGCGTCTCTGTGGGTGACCGGGGGCGGCGTGTCGACCGTTCGGGGGCGGTCCCCGCACAGCGCGGCGACCGTTCTTGATCGAGTGCGGGGCACCGGCCGGACACACGCCCCGGCGACGGCTGGCTCGTTCTCGATCACCGGAGGGGCGGGGATAGGTTGCCCGCATGATCCTCCAGCCCCTGGCCGTGCGGCCCGGTGACGACATCCCGGGACCGGTGCTCACCGAGATCACCGCCCTGTACGCCTCGAACCGCGCCTTCCACGCGCTCAGCGGGGACTTCCCGGACCCGGACGACGTGCGGCCCGAGCAGGTGGCGCGGGCGCTGGCGGACGAGCTGGCGCATCCGGACGCGGAGGTGCTGCTCGCCCGCAGCGGGGGGCGGCTGGTCGGGATCGCGGTCACCCTCGCCCGGCATCCGGACCCGGCCGACCCGGACCCGTGGATCGGGCTGCTGATGGTGGACGCGGGGGTGCGGGGGCAGGGGCACGGCCGGCGGATCGCGACCGCCGTCGAGGACCGCTTCCGGGAAGCCGGCCGTACGGCCGTACGGCTCGCCGTGCTGGAGAACAACCCGGACGGCCTCGCCTTCTGGACCGCCCTCGGCTACGAGGTGATCTCTCACCGCCCGGACCGGGAACACGGCCGCCCGTGCGCCGTCCTGCGCAGGGAACTGGGCGGCGTGGACGGCTGATTCGCCGGTGCCGCATCAGGCAACGCTCACCCGCTCCTCGTCCTGCGATGCCGGGTGGCTGCGGTCAGTCGGTTGGTGATCTCTTCGGCGGTCAGCACGAGCGAAGCTATGCGGTGGCTCAGTTGACCGCCCACTGAGTGCCGACGACACTGACGCCCCCTACCGGCGTGGCATCCTCGCCATAAGGCGATCATCCCGGCAGGCGACCCGGGAGAGAACGGAGTGTGACCGCACCACAGAAGTGGACCAGAGCCGGAAATCGGGTTCGGGCTCAGCTTCTGTGGTGCGGCCGCCGAACACGCCCTAGCAGTACATGTCCGAGCCCTGGTTCTGGACGCCCGACCCCGAGAAGTTCCACGTCGGGGTGTAACCCGTGCAGATGGGGTTGCCGTGGCTGTCGGTGAACTGGACGTCGCCGAGGTAGTTGCGGTCAGTGCTCGGGTAGGAGTTGATCGGCAGGAAACCCGAATCCCACCACGCGGTCCCGTCGAAGACGACCGTCGGAGACTTCGGACCGAGTGCGAAGGAGCCCCTGGAGGAGTTGAAGACGTTGATGTAGCCGTGCGAGCCGGTCCAATTCGTATTGGTGATGTGCGCCTCCGTGTAGGCGGTGCGATCACACGAATTCCAGTCGAGGGAGAAATAGCCGATGGTGTGACCGCCACTCCAGATGTTGCGGGTCGGACCGAGTTGGGACTTTCCGCACGAGGCGGCGGCAGCAGCGGGGCCGGTGATTGCCATGGTCAGACCGCTTGCGGCGACTGCGAGTGCCAGCGCGGTGGCGCCGGCCCGTGTACGGGCGTGCAGCTTCATACAGGCTTCCCCCTTGGTGAGTTGACTGGGCTCGCGGCCTGCCGGCACCGGCTGACCGCCCCGCAGGAAACGCTACGAACGCGGATCCTTCACCTGTCCTAGATCCGTCCTAGGTAACAGAGAGCTACTGGGCTCGGGCAGGCGTTCACCAAGGTCATGACGGAGTCCTCCTAGGGATGCGCCGGCTTCCCGTCGCCGTACAGCCAGTCCTTCCAGATCGCGTCGAAGTTCTTGCCCGGCGCCATCTTCTCCACGTACGCGGTGAACTCGGCGGTGTCCGCGTTGCCGTGGCGGTGGGCGGCCGCCCAGCCCCGGAGGATGGCGAAGAACCTGTCGTCGCCGACGGTCTGCCGGATCTTGTGCAGGACCATCGCGCCCCGTTCGTACTCCGGCCGCTCCGAGATGTGGGCGGCGCCCGGCGGTTTCGCCGGGGGGAAGCCCCACAGGGTCGCGTCGTCCTTGCGGGTCGCGTAGACCCCGTCGAATATCTGCTGCGCGGTCTGGCCGCCGTGGTCCTCCTGCCACAGCCACCCGGCATAGGTCGCGAAGCCCTCGTTGAGCCACATGTCCCGCCAGTTCTTCGGGGTGACGGAGTCGCCGTACCACTGGTGGGACAGTTCGTGGACGAGGGTGTGGAGTTCCGGAGCACCGGGGAACACCGGCCGGTTCTGGGTCTCCAGCGCGTACCCGGCGTCGCCCGGCCGGTCGACGACCGCGCCGGTGGAGGAGAAGGGGTAGGGGCCGAAGGTGTGCTGCTCCCACGCGATGATCTCGGGGATCCTCGCGAGCACGCTCTTGCTCGCGGCGGCCTGCGTCGGGTCCACGGCCACGTACACCGGCAGACCGTCGGAGGTGGTGGACCGGGTGATCGTGAAGTGGCCGATGGCGAGCGTGGCGAGGTAGGTCGCCATCGGCTCCGCACAGTGCCAGACGAAGGCGGTCCGGTCACCGTCGGTGGTCTCGCTCTTCAACTCGCCGTTGGAGACGGCCTGGAGGCCCTTGGGCACGGTGATCGTGATGTCGTACGACGCCTTGTCGGAGGGAAGGTCGTTGCCGGGGAACCAGGCCATGGAGCCGACGGGCTCGCCGAGGGCCAGCGCGCCGTCGGCGGTGCGCAGCCAGCCCTCCTTGGAGCCGTCGGGGTCGGTGATCGTCTCCGGGCTGCCCGCATAGCGCACGGTGGTGGCGAAGGTCGTGCCCTTCTTCAGGTCGTCGTGCGGGCGGATCGTCAGCTCCTGGCCGGCGCGGTTCCAGCGGGCCTTCTTGCCCCCGACGGTGACCGTGTCGACGTCCAGCCCCTTCAGGTCGAGGTCGAAGGCGGTCAGGTCCTGGGTGGCGCGGGCGGTGATGACGGCGGTCCCGGTGAGGTGCCGGGTTCCCGGGTCGTAGGCGAGGGTGAGGCCGTAGTGGCGCACGTCGTAGCCGCCGTTGCCGGCCTTCGGGAAGTACGGGTCGTGGAGGCCCGCGCCACCGGGGGTGCCGTGGACTCCGCCGCTCGCGGTGAGCGTGAGGGCGGCGGAGAGCACGAGGGCACCTGCGGCGACCGAGAAAACGCGTACACGTTTGGACACGCGATCGATCCTAATGAGGCCGGGGCGATTCCCTCAGGCCGATGAGGCGGAAGGTTCCGGCCGTGACACCATCGGTTACGTGCTCGACATCGGCTACGCCCTCTCCAACCGCTTCCCGGACCCGCCCCAGACCGACTACCGGCGGGTGGACGTCCACGCGCTGCGCCACGACCTGTTCTGCGGGGACGTCTACCTCGCCGACACCAAGGCGGACCGGGAGGTGTCCACAGCCTGGGGATGGGTGCCGGTGCTCGACTTCGCGTGGGCGCTGTGCGACATCGTGGAACGGCTGGACAGGGATCCGGCGGGGTCCCGGGCCGCCCGGCCCCAGCACGCGGAACTCGACTTCACCGAGTCCACCGACCGCATGCTCTTCGAGCGCCGCTTCGGCTGGGTGGACATCGAGGCCGACTGGATGCCCGCCGAGGAGCCGCCCCTCACCTTCTCCCACGCCGAACTGCGCCGGGAGGCCCGGGACTTCCTGCACGACTTGCTCGCCGACCTCACCGACATGCACGAGGACCTCGCCGACAACCCGGCGGTCTGGACCCTCCAGGCCCGCTTCCCGAGACTCCGCTGAGCGACGGCGGTGCTGCTGAACGACCTCCGCGTGTACGGGAGTTGACCGCTCGCTGAGGTGGGAGTGACAACTGGGGCCGGAGTCGGCGGAAGCCGTCGCGGCCGTCCCGGCCGTGCGTACGTTGACTCCGTGCGGACGCAGCGCCAGGCAGGCGACAACGGAAAAGACGCCTCTCCCGAGTCCTCCCGGGCGCCGGTCGGCGCCCGGCCCACCGGCCCCACGGAACACGCCGTGCTCGCCCTCCAGGGCAAGGCGGGGAACACGGCCACCACGCTGGCACTGCGCGGCGGCAAGGGCATCGGCAAGGGCAAGGGCAAGGGCGTCTCCCGGCCGACGACGGGGCGCGGCCGGTCCGCGCCACCCGCCTCCATCGAGGAGGAGCACACCGCACCGGGGCTGGTCCTGCCGCCGTACCTCATGGAGTTCCAGGCCGCCGGACTGTCCACGGCGTACGGGCTGACCGGGCACGAGTTCGTGCGCAACGCCGTGGCCGCCGTCGTCGGCCACGCCGCCGACGAGGTCGCCGCCCTCGCCGCCGACCTGGCCGCCCGCCCCGAGGCGTACTACGGACAGGGCCGCGCCGTCGCGGTCCAGGGCAGGAACGGCAAGGAGAAGTACGACGTCACCGTCACCGTCTCCCGCTCCCCCGACGACCGGCCGCCCGTCTTCCACCCCGGGAACCTGCTCGCGAAGACGGTGCCGGACCCGGACGGGGCGCCGCTCGCCGCCGTCGACGAGGCCGAGGGCAAGGACACCAAGGTCGACGTCCAGCACAACACCGCCGCCACCGTCGCGACCACCGCGACCGGCGGGTCGAGCAAGGGCCTGGGCGGCATGGCCTTCGGGCTCGCACCCGTCGTACCGGGGCTGTGGCTGGGCGGCGCCGGGATGGCGAACGCGCAGCCCTGGCAGTCCTCGCGGGAGTCGCGCGGGCAGCGGAACGTGGCCGAACCACGGGTGCTGCGCAGCGACAAGGGCTCCGTCGAGGCACCCCGCAAGGTGCGCTACGGCGTGCGGATCAAGAAGCACGGCGCCGAGCGCGTCCAGACCTTCCACGGCTCCGGCACCCTCACCCAGCGGGTGCCCACCGAGCACCTCGTCCCGGCCGGCACCCCGGCGCCCGCGGCCCCGGCCGCCGTCGGAGCGGACACCGCCCGGCGCGTCTCGCTCGCCGACTCCCTGGCGCCGGTCGCGGTCACCGCCACCGGCGCCCCGCACCAGGGCGGCGGTGGGCTCTTCGACACGGTCGCCTCCGTGCTGCACCCCTCGCTCACCGCCCCCGGGGCCCCCGGCCGCGCCCGGCTCCACGAGGCGACGGCCACCGCGACCGTCCTGGAGGACCTGCCCCGGCTGCTGCGGGACGGCGTGACCGGCGAGGACCTGTCGTCCAAGGACGGCGCCACCGTGGGCAGTTACCGCATGCACGCCGCGATCACCGGGATGTCGCCCGCCTGGAGCACCGGCGGGACCCAGCTGCGCACCCACCAGCAGACCCAGCACACCGTCACCGAGGGCGCCGGCAAGGGACGGGCGGTCACGGGCGGCCTCGGCCCGGCCATCGGCGTCGGCGCGGCCGGGAACGCCGCCGTCCTGCGGGGCACGGCCATGCCGGTCGCGGCGGCCCGCAAGGCCCGGTTCACCGTGGCCGAACAGACCGTGTCCAGCCGCCAGGGCGCGGAGGTGCGCGGCGACAAGGTGCTCTACCTCGCGAGCGTGCAGATCACCGCGGAGGGCACGGGACCGCGCTCGGCCGAGATGATCCTGCGCCCCGGCACCCGGGTGGCCCGGCACTCGATGCAGGTGTGGATGAGCCTGCGCGCCGACGAGGCGCAGTCGCTCGGGCTGCCGCTGCCGCCCGGCGTCGAGGCCGGCGAGTTCATCGAGAAGCCCAGGCGGACCGACGAGCACGGGACCGAGACCGACGTCGAACGCCACCTCCCCTTCGGCGCCCTGGGCTCCAGCGTCACCCTCAGCCAACTCGACACCGGCCCCATGATCCGGGCCGTACGGGAGCTGTTCGCGACCGACCCCCGACTGGCCGGCTACCTGCCCGCCTTCGGTACGGACGCGCTGACGTCGGCGCCGGGCAAGGAGGAGGCCGCGCTCCAGCGGCGCAACCACCGGGAGCTGATGGCCGCCCTGTCCGAGACCAACCTGCGCGTCAACAAGGACCAGCTGACCACGACCGGCATCCGGGTACGGCTGCGCCGCAAGACCACCCTGCACGCGCACGACGTACAGCTGCGCGTCCGGGGGCACCTCCGCGAGACCGGCTACCTCGGCGACACCGACAACTGGCTGGTCCGCAGCCACTCCGGGGTCACCGGCAGCACGCAGAGCGGGCGCAGCAGTTCGCGTTCCATCGGCGGTCTGGTGCTCGGCCAGGCCAGGATCGTCCCCGGCGCCCTGACCGGCTCGGCCCGCTACGAGAAGCACCGCACCGGCACCCGCCGCAACCAGGCCGGCCCCACCACCCGCACCGACGTCCTCACCAACGGCTCCGAGAAGGCCGCCACCTTCGGCGCCGCCCTGCGCCTGGACGTCGACGTCACCATGACCTCCCGGCAGCGCAAGCTCGGCCGCGCCCTCGTCCCCGGCTCCCCGGGCCAGGACGCTCCGGTGGTCGCCCCGCTGGCGGGACTGCGCCTGGACGAACAGGACGTACGGCTGGTCACCCCGACCGAGTTCACCCTCGACGAGGAGGGCAGGCAGCGCCGGGACGCGGTGCGCGAGCGCCGCAGGGCACAGGACCCGCGGCCCGAGCACGCCGTCACCGCCGAGGGCATCGGCGACCTCGCCGGCCTCGTCCCCCGGCCGTCCGTCGGGCAGCCGCTGCGGGACTGGCAGCTGGTGGAGACGGTCGGCGACGGCAAGGCCGTCCGCGACCTCGCGTTCCAGTTGCTGTCCCGGGCCGCCGCCCGCAGCAAGGGCGTCCGCGAGGATCCCGCGCTGGCCGCCGAGGGGCTCGCGCCGCGGCTGGCCGTCGAGGAGCGGTTCGCGCCGCAGGCGATCACGGCGGCGCTGCGACAGGCCGCGTCCTCCGGGTGGGTGGTGAAGAACCTGCGCTACCCGCGGCGGCTCGCCGCGCTGAACGGGGCGGTGGGCACCCGGCTCACCCTGACCAACCCGAAGTTCCTGCACCGGGGCGCGGGCCCGGGCACCGAGACCTTCGTGCTCGGCGGTCACCAGGCGGCCGGCCAGGAGGGCCGGGGCACCACCAGCACCTGGCAGTTCGGCGCCACCGGCTCCGAGAACGCCGCCGAGTGGCGGCTCGGCCAGGGCCTCTCCGGGAGCCGCACCACCAGCACGGGCGACACCCGGTCCGCGGCCCTTTCGGGCACGGTCGAGCGCAACGCCCACACCCCGAAGAAGGCACCGCTCTACCTGGTCCAGTGCGATCTGCTCGTCACCATGGTGGCCGAGGTCAAGGTCACCGGCGGCGGCCCGTACGTGGCGACGGCCGCCCGCACCCTGCCGGCCGAGGCGGCGGTGTGGCTGACGGAGGCGCAGCTGCCGGCGCCGATCCGCAGACAGCTGAACCTCGACCCGGAACCGACCCTGATGACACCCCCCTCCCGACCGGGACAACACCCGGGAGAGAAGGCACGGACAGCGGAGGGCTCGCGGACGGCCGGCGATTCGCGGACAGCGGAGGAGGCGCGGACGGCCGAGGGCCCGCGCACGACCGAGGGCTCGCGCACAGCCGAAGGCCCGCGCGCGGCCGAAGGCTCCCGAGGGGCCGAAAGCTCGCGGGCCGGGGCGGAACGCGAGGCTCGGGAAAGGGCGGCGGCCACCACGGCTCCGGCCGAGACCGCCAGGCCGGCGGCCGGGCCGGCCAAGGACGCGACCGGCTCCGCGAGGGGCCCGGCCGGGCCCGCGAAGTCCGCCGCCGACCCGACATCCAGGTCCGCCACCCACCCCCCGTCCAAGTCCGCCGCCGATTCCTCCACCTCCACCTCCGCCGCGCCGCGCAGCGCCCCCTCCTTCGGCCGTGCCCTCCCCCTCGGCTTCGGCATGATCGAGGACCTGCCGAACTTCGTACCGCTCCTGGCCCGGCTGCGCACCCGCCTCACGGAGAGCGGCCGGCAGGACCTCGCCGACGCCCTGCTGCCCCGGCGGCAACTGGCCGACCGCAACGACAACGTGCAACGGCTGCTGCGCGTCCTGGACCGCGACGGCAGCACCGGCCTGCTCTCCGGCGCCATGGACGGCGGCGTCACCGTCGAGCTGTTCGACGGCCGGAGAACCCCGTACTGGGCGGTGTTCAGGATCAACCGCCTCGGCGACGGCGGCTACGACGGCCCGGCGGGCGACGGCCGGGACATGGAGTACATCACCGCGGCCGTCGCCCAGCAGGCCACCTCCCACGACGACGGCGTGACGACCGGCGTGGAGGGGATCTTCGCCGGCTCCGGCAAACCGGACGGCGGCGCCGGGCAGTTGAAGAGCACGGGTGGCGCGGCGGGGCTCGGCGCGGGCTGGGGCGGCTCGCGGCGCTCCGGCGCGGCCGGCCGCGGGCAGCTCGGCATGAAGACGGTCGCGGAGGCGAAGACCGCGAAGTCGTCGAGGATGCGGCTGCCGATCGAGGCCACCCTCGAACTGCACCAGGGCGACCGCCGACTCGCCCTGGTCTCGCTGGGCCGCCAGGCACTGACCCACCGCGTCCTGGACCAGGACCTCGCCGCCCTCGGCCGGCTGACCGCACCGCGCCACCGGACCCCGGCCCCGACCCCGGCACCCGGCCCCCGGGACGACCACCGGGCCGCGCTCGGCACCTGGCGCTCGGGCGGCGTACGCCTGCCGATGGAGGCGCAGGTCAACGGCTTCCAGGGGGCCCCGCAGGTACGGGAGCTGGTCAACGCCGCGGTCCGGGAGGCGGGCGGCGGCGACCGCTTCCGCACCAGGGGCCAGGCCGCCGCCTACGCCCTGAACGAGGCCGTCTCCACCGAGTGGCTGATCGCGGCGCTGCCCCTGCTGACCTCCGCCGGGGCCGAACTGCCCCCGGTGCACGCCACCGGAGCGACGGGCCAGGACCTGCGGACGTCGCTGCACGCGCGGCTGCGGGACGGACGGGTGCTGGGCGTCGGCGACAAGATGACCTTCGAGACGGTGGGGCAGAGCCATCTGGACGCGCCCCGGCCCACCCAGACCGACGGCCTGAGCTCCGCCGACCACGGCAGGTCGGCGCGCGCTCTGGCGGGCGCGGGGCTGCTCAACGCCGACGAGTTCCGCCTCAACCAGCTGATGGGCAACGCCGGGGGCGCGGGCGGCGCGGCCGACCTGGCGGCGAACGCGGCCGGCTCGATGCCGCTGCACAAGCCCAAGTCCGGCTCCGTCCTGGTGCAGTTCACGCTGGACGTGCGGGTGGTGGCGAAGGTGACCGACCGCGTCCGCTCCGGCCGCACCGGCACCGCCGTACGGGAACTGACCCTGCCCCGGCCGGTGGTGATCCGGATGCCGGAACCGGTGGTCCGCCGCATGCTTGCCGCGCAGCCGGACCGGCTCCAGGACCCGGACGACCGTCTGGGCCTGCGGAAAACGTCGGCACCCCCACCCCAGGCCTGAGCCCCCGACCCGAGCCACCGGAGGCGCCCGGTGGCTCTCACCCCTCCACGCGGATCCCCAGCTGCACCGCCAGCACCGGTGCCAGGTCCAGCAGTTGGGACATGCTGATCACCGCCCCGGCCAGCCGC
Organism: Streptomyces sp. NPDC020958; assembly: GCF_055562175.1. Classification (NCBI taxonomy): domain Bacteria; kingdom Bacillati; phylum Actinomycetota; class Actinomycetes; order Kitasatosporales; family Streptomycetaceae; genus Streptomyces; species Streptomyces sp. NPDC020958. The sequence goes on from NZ_JBVHFU010000004.1 coordinate 514,556, forward strand.
TCCACCCCGCTCGCGATCTCCAGCGACGCGGCACCGCGCAGATCGACGTCCTTCATCGTCACGCCCCGGAAGTCCGCCCCCTTCACGGCGCAGTCGACGAACTCCACGCGCTCCAGGACGGCGTCGCCGAAGTCCGGCTCCACCAGGACGCAGCTCTCGAAGACCACGTCCCTGACCTTGGCCGTGCGCAGGTTCAGGTAGTCGATCTTGCCGCCGCGGACCACCACCCGCTCCAGCACCGAGCCGTGCAGCTGGGTGCCGCCGAGCCGGGCGTCGACCAGCTCCACATCGCGCAGGGTCGCCTCGGCCAGGTTCGTGCCGACGCCTCTTATGCCGGTGAGGACCGTGTCCAGCACCCGGGCGTGGCGCAGCCCCGTCTCGTCGAAGGCGCAGTTCGTCACCGCGCAGTCCATGAAGCGGGCGCCCGCGCCGTCCTGTCCGGCGAAGTCCGCGTCCCGGAACTCCACCCCGTCGTAGTCCCCGTCCGGTTCCAGCCCGCCGTCGACCCACGGCTCCAGCGGGGGCAGCCGCACCTCCGGCCGCCGCGCACCCTTCACCCTGCCGCCACCGACCCCGCCGGACCCGCCGGCCCCAGTCCTCGCCATGCCCCCCATAGTGCAGCCCCCCACTGACAATCCCCCCCACTGCCCATCCCTGTCACACTCCGGCCGCCCGATCCGTCGTACCGGTGAGGAAGCGCAGTCTTCGGCCCGCACGGCCGGAAAGGTGGTCCTGGAACCATGACCAGGAACAGCACAGCACGGGATGCGGAGCGTCCCGATCCGTGGTCTTCTGACCGAATGAGCGGCGCCCGGACGGCTGGGACGAACGCCGGTGCGGACGGAGCCGACCCGCGCCGCTGGTGGGGGCTGGTCGTCATCGCGCTGGCCCAGCTGATGGTCGTACTCGACGCGACGATCGTGAACATCGCCCTGCCGTCCGCACAGCGTGCCCTCGGCATGTCCGACGGCAACCGGCAGTGGGTGATCACCGCCTACACGCTCGCCTTCGGCGGGCTGCTCCTGCTGGGCGGCCGGATCGCCGACCTGGTCGGCCGCAAACGCACCTTCGTCATCGGGCTCGTCGGCTTCGCCGCCGCCTCCGCGTTCGGCGGCGCCGCCCAGACCCCTGGGATGCTGTTCGGCGCCCGCGCCCTCCAGGGCGCCTTCGCCGCCGTCCTCGCGCCCTCCGCGCTCTCCCTGCTCACCACCACGTTCACCGACCCGCGCGAGCGCGGCAAGGCCTTCGGCATCTACGGCGCCCTCGCGGGCAGCGGCTCCGCGATCGGCTTCATCGTCGGCGGCCTGCTCACCGAGTACCTGAACTGGCGCTGGTGCCTGTACGTCAACGTGCCCATCGCCATCCTCGCCGTCGCCGGCGCGCTCACGCTGCTGCGGGACCGGCCCGGCCACACCGGCGCCCGCCTCGACGTGCCCGGCGCGCTGCTCGGCTGCGGCGGACTCGTCGCGCTCGTCTACGGCTTCAGCGAGGCCCAGCCGCGCGGCTGGAGCGACCCGCTGGTACTCGGCCTGTTCGCGGCCGGTGCCCTCCTGCTCGCCGGGTTCGTGTGGTGGCAGACACACGCCCCGAGCCCCCTGCTGCCGCTGCACATCGTCAAGGACCGCAACCGGGCCGGCAGCTTCCTGACGATGGCGCTCGCGACCGTCGCCATGTTCGGGCTGTTCCTCTTCCTGACCTACTACCTCCAGGTCATCCTCGGCTACTCCCCGGTCCGGGCGGGCCTCGGCTTCCTCCCCCTGACCGTGGCGATCATCGTCGGCTCCACCCAGATATCCGCCCGCCTGCTGCACCGGGCGGCCCCGCGCCTGCTCATGGTCCCCGGCATACTGCTCGCCGCCTGCGGCCTGCTGCTCCTGACCCGGATCACCGTCCACTCCTCCTACCCCACCGAGATCCTGCCCGCGCTGCTGCTGATGGGCCTCGGCATGGGCCTGACCTTCATGCCGGTGTTCGCCACCGCCACCTCCGGCGTCGCCCCGCAGGACTCCGGGGTCACCTCGGCCACCGTCAACACCTCACAGCAGGTCGGCGGCTCCATCGGCACCGCCCTGCTCAACACCGTCGCCACCACCAGCACCGCCACCTACCTCGCCGCCCACCTGCACGACCCCGCCCAGAAGGCGGCGGTCGTCCCGGAAGCCGTCGTCCACGGCTACACGGTGGCCATCTGGTGGGCGGTGGGCGTGATGCTGCTGGCCGCCCTGGTCGCGGGTCTGCTGGTGACGGCGAAACCGCCGAAACACGACGCCGCGGCCGAGACACCGATGCCGGAGCCGGTCGGCTGACCGTCAACCGGCCGGAATGTCATTCACCCGTGCGACGTCACAGTCGTGCGTGAATCACTTCATGGGATTTCTCCGGGGCCTCGGCAGCAGGGCGTGGGCGTACGTCCGCAGCGCCCCCGGCACGTACATCTGGCTGGCGATTCTGTTCGTGACGACCGTCGCGCTGCACTACATGTCACCGGCGTTCGAGCAGCAGTTCCTGCGACAGCGCTCCACCAACCTGCGGGAACTGTCCGACAACCCGGTGCGGGTGCTGATCGCCAGCGCGATGTGGATCGACGGCGGGGACTGGGTGCCGTACGCACTGCTCTACACCGTCTTCCACGCCCCGGCCGAGCGCTGGCTGGGGACGGTGCGCTGGCTGCTGGTGTGCGTCCTCGCGCACGTGCTGGCGACGCTGATCAGCGAGGGCGCGCTGCTCAAGGGCATCCACGACGGCATCGCCCCGCACTCCGCCGTCAACGCCCTCGACTTCGGAGTGAGTTACGCGCTCGCCGGGGTGATCGGGGTGCTCACCTACCGGATCGCCCGGCCCTGGCGGTACGCGTACGCCGTGATCGTCCTGCTCGGGTACGGACTGCCCCTGACGGAGTCGCCCACCTTCACCGACCTCGGCCACTTCGTCGCCGCACTGATCGGCCTGACCTGCTGTCCGCTGGTCAGAGGCCGCGGAAAAGCATGGAATCCGAAGGAGACACTGGACGCCCTCAGAGGTTAGCGTCCGGACATGAACAGCTCGGCACGCAGTTCGGCAGGCAGCTTCGTCAACGGCGGCATCTCCTTCTGGTACGCGGACGACGGCCTCCCCGCGGGACGGGAGCCGCTCACCGGCGACGCCTCGGCCGACGTCGTGATCGTCGGCGGCGGCTACACCGGTCTGTGGACCGCGTACTACCTGAAGCAGGCCGCCCCCTTCCTCCGGGTCACCGTCCTGGAGCAGAAGTTCTGCGGCTACGGCGCCTCCGGCCGCAACGGCGGCTGGCTCTACAACGGCGTCGCCGGCCGCGACCGGTACGCCGCACGACACGGCCGGGAAGCCGCCGTACGCCTCCAGAAGGCCATGAACGAGACGGTCGCCGAGGTCGTCGCGGTCACCCGGGCCGAAGGCATCGACGCCGACCTGCACCAGGGCGGGGTCCTCGAAGTCGCCACCACCCCCGCCCAACTGGCCCGCCTCAGGGCCTTCCACGAGCACGAGCTGTCCTACGGCGAGACCGACCGCGAACTGTACGGCGCCGGGGCGACCCGGGAACGGATCCGGGTGGCCGACGCCGTCGGCTCCACCTGGACCCCGCACGGCGCCCGGCTGCACCCGGTGAAACTGGTGAAAGGGCTGGCGGCGGCCGTGGAGGCACTCGGCGTGGTCATCCACGAGTCCACCCCGGTGACCGAGATCCGGCCCAAGCACGCCGTCACCCCCTACGGCACGGTCCGCGCCCCCTACGTCCTGCGCTGCACCGAGGGCTTCACCGCGAACCTCAAGGGGCAGCGGCGCACCTGGCTGCCGATGAACTCCTCGATGATCGCCACCGCCCCGCTCACCGAGGAGCAGTGGGAGACGGTGGGCTGGACCGGCCTGGAGACCCTCGGCGACATGGCACACGCCTACATGTACGCCCAGCGCACCGCCGACGGACGGATCGCGCTCGGCGGGCGCGGGGTGCCGTACCGCTTCGGCTCCCGGACCGACAACGACGGCCGCACCCAGCAGACGACCATCGACGCCCTCCGGGACATCCTCGTCCGCTGCTTCCCCTCCCTGGCCGGTCTCGCGATCGAACATGCCTGGTCAGGAGTGCTCGGGGTGCCCCGCGACTGGTGCGCGACGGTCACCCTGGACCGCTCCACCGGCCTCGGCTGGGCGGGCGGCTACGTCGGCTCCGGCGTCGCCACCACCAACCTCGCCGCCCGCACCCTGCGCGACCTCGTCCAGCTCGACTCCGGGCAGGCCGGCCGCACCGACCTGACCGAGCTGCCCTGGGTGAACCACAAGGTCCGCAAGTGGGAACCGGAACCCTTCCGCTGGCTCGGCGTGCACGGCATGTACGCCACCTACCGAGCCGCCGACCAGCGCGAACGCCTCCACCCCAGCACCACCTCGTCCCCGCTGGCCCGCATCGCGGACCGCGTCGCGGGCCGCCACTGACCCACCGCGCCGCGCGAAGCCCGTTACGGCTGCTGCCCAGGGGTACCCGTGTGCCACGGCCGGCCGTGTCCGGCACCCGCACCCCACACAGCGCGGAGCAGATACGTGAAGACCCTCGTCCCCCGCAGCGCCCACCGGAGATCCCCCGCGCCCCCGCGGCCGCGGGCGCTGCCTCACACGGCCGGCGCACGGCTGCCCCAGCCCGCCGGACGACCGGCCACCCCGCACGCCACGACCCCGATCACCGTCCACGCGAGCACCCCGGTGCCGGGCGCGAACCCGTGGGTGCCTCAGAGGACGGGGGCCCGAGGATGACGGCCGATTCCCTCACCACCTCCGCCCCCCGGTTCCGGTGCTGGGCCCCGCCGGGGGTCTACCGGCCCGGGACCGACACCGGGCTGCTCGGCCGGGCGCTGCGCCGGGAGCACGTCACCAGCCGTACCGAGGTCCTGGACCTGGGCACGGGCAGCGGCGCCCTCGCGGTGCAGGCCGCCCGACTCGGCGCCCGGGTCACCGCCGTCGACATCTCCTGGCGGGCGCTGGCCACCACCTGGTGCAACGCCCTGCTGAACGGCCGGACCGTACGGGTCCACCACGGTGACCTGGCGTCCGCGGTGCCCGGCCGCCGCTTCGACCTCGTCGTCACCAACCCGCCCTACGTCCCCGCCCCACCCGGCGACGGCCCGCCCCGGGGCCCCGCCCGCGCCTGGGACGCCGGCACCGACGGCCGCCTGCTGATCGACCGCATCTGCGCGGCGGCACCGACCGTGCTGCGCCCCACGGGACGGCTGCTCATGGTCCACTCACACCTCAGCGGCGTCGAGGAGAGCCTCGACCGACTGCGGGCCGCCGGCCTGCGCGCGGAGATCGTCGACCGCACCCGGCTGCCCTTCGGCCGCGTACTGCACTCCCGCCTCGCCTGGCTGCACGAACGCGGACTGGTCGCCGACAGCACCGGACGCCCGACGGAGGAACTGGTGGTCATCCGTGCCGAACACACCTGACCGACCGCGCCGCGTCCGCGTCCAGCGCGACGGCCCGCTCCTGGTGGAGGGGCCGGTCGAAGTGGTGGACGAGGACGGCGAGGTGTGCGTGTCACGACGCTTCATGGTGGCCGTCTGCACCTGCCGCCGCACCCGCACCCCACCCTGGTGCGACACCAGCCACCGCCGCCGTACGAAACGGGACGAGACCTCATGACCGGTGCCCCCCTGCCCGCGCCCCGCGGCCCGCTCTCGGCCGCCCTCCTCGACACCCTGCGCGGCTCACCCGTCCCCGACCCGCCGCCACCGCTCCCCGCCGACCCCTACGGCGACGACCTGCAACTCTCCCTCTACATCCTCTACGAACTGCACTACCTCGGCTTCGACGGCGTCCCCGACGACCGCGAATGGGACCCCCGACTCCTCGCCCTGCGCGCCGAGTTGGAGGCCCGCTTCCTGCACGCGCTGCGCACCGACGTGCCCGTCGAGCTGACCGCGACCGCCGCCCAGGCCCTGGACGAGCTCCAGCTCGAACCGGTCGGCGAGGTCGACGGCAGCCTCTCCCACTTCCTGCGCGACCACGGCACCCTCGACCACTTCCGCCAGTACGCGGCCGTGCGCTCGCTCTACCACCTCAAGGAGGCCGACCCGCACGCCTGGGTGATCCCACGGCTGCGCGGACGCGCCAAGGCGGCCATGGTCGCGGTCGAGTTCGACGAGTTCGGCGGGGGCCGCGCCGACGAGATCCACGCCCAGCTGTTCGCCGACCTGATGGCGGACCTGGGCCTGGACACCTCCTACGGCCACTACCTGGACGCCGCCCCGGCCGAAGCGCTGGCCACCGTCAACCAGATGTCCCTGTTCGGCCTGCACCGGGCCCTGCGCGGCGCGCTCGTCGGCCACTTCGCCACCGTCGAGGTGACCTCGTCCCCGGCCTCCCGCCGCCTCGCGGAGGCCCTGCGCCGCATGGACGCCGGCCCGGCGGCGGTCCGCTTCTACACCGAGCACGTCGAGGCGGACGCGGTCCACGAACAGGTCGTACGCCACGAGGTGGTCGCGGGCCTCCTCGCGGACGAACCCCACCTGGAACCCGACGTGGTCTTCGGCATCCGCACCACCGGCCACCTGGAGGCCCGCCTGGCGGCCCACCTTCTGAGCACGTGGCGGAACGATCACTCCGAAAAAGAGAAAGACCGGGTCACCACAACGTGACCCGGCCCCTGCGGAGCCCCCTGTCGGATTCGAACCGACGACCCTTCCCTTACAAGGGGAATGCTCTGGCCAGCTGAGCTAAGGAGGCACCGCGCACTACAACGCCGTACGCGAAGGCGGCTCCACTGTACACAGTGCCCGTTTCCGGAGCCACGAAGTTCCACCCCCCACTCGTCGAAGAACTGTGCGTAACCATCCGTGCACCCGTTCGTTGATCGGTCTGACGTGCTGTTCCGGAGACCGGATCCTGTGGAGGGGTGCATGGGGGAGTCGGCGAAGAGTCCGAAGCCCGAGGTGGTGGAGGGCGAGGAGGCCGAGCGGATCAAGCGGGAGGCACTCGGTATCGGCGGCCGTCGGAAACACCACGCTCGTGAAACCACCCGTCTCACGGCGCACGCCAAGGACGCGGACGCCCGGCACCGGCTCTACCGGTTCCGCTTCTATCCGACGGAAGAGCAGGCGGCGCAGCTGGAGCGGACGTTCGGTGCCTGTCGGTGGGTCTACAACGAAGGGCTCGCGTTGCGCTCCGGGGCCTGGGAGCGGCATCGGGTGAAGGTGGGGTTCGCTGAGACGTGCCGGGCTCTGACGGGTTGGAAGCGGGCTGAGGGGACGTCCTGGCTGGGGGATGTTTCGTCGACGGTGCTGCAGCAGTCGCTTCGGCATCTGGATCAGGCGTACGGCCGGTTCTTCAAGGGGCAGGCGAAGTATCCGAGGCGGAAGAGGAAGGGGCGGTCGCGGGATTCGGCGACGTATGTGCGTACGGGGTTCCGGTGGGTCGAGGATCTGGGGCGGCCTGGTACGGGGTTGATCACGCTTGCCAAGCAGTCGGTGCCGTTGGACGTGCGTTGGTCGCGGGCGTTGCCCGCGGGTGTGGTGCCGGTGCGGTTGTCGGTGACTCGGGACCGGGCCGGCCGGTATTTCGTGTCGACGCTGGTGGAGGAGCGGATAGCGCCGCTGCCTGCGGTTTTCGTGTCGGGGACGGGGGAGCCGAAGGCGGTCGGACTGGATCTGGGGGTGGCGTCCCTGGTCACTCTGGACGATGGTTCGACGTTCGGTCATCCGAGGTTGTTGAAGCGGTATGCGGAGAAACTTGCGCGGTTGCAGCGGGAGCTGCACAGGAAGGTGAAGGGGTCGAGGAACCGGGGGAAGGTCAGGGAGAAGATCGCGCGGTTGTACGCGCTCATCGGTGACGTGCGCAGGGACATGCTGGACCAGTTGACCACCCGCCTCGTGCGCGAGAACCAAGTGCTCGTGGTGGAGGATCTTTCGGTCGCGAGCCTGACGCGGGTGGCGCGTGGCAGGGGGAGGCGGCGCAAGGCGAAGCTGAACCAGGCCATCCTAGATGCCAGTTGGGGTGAGTTGGTGCGGCAGTTGCGGTACAAGTGCGAGTGGTACGGGCGGGAGCTGGTGATGGTCGACCGGTTCTTTCCGTCGACCCGGCGCTGCTCGGCCTGTCACGTCGTGGGGCCGAGGTTGGACGTCTCGGTCCGGCAGTGGACGTGTTCCGGGTGCGGTGCGCTGCATGATCGGGATGTGAATGCCGCGGTGAACCTCCGGGACGAGGGTTTGCGGTTGCTGTCCGCCGTGTAGGCGGCCGGCGCGGTACGGACCGACGGGCCGTCGGCCGGAATGCCTGTGGAGTTCATGTAAGACCGGTCGGGCGCGGCTCACAGGGCCGTGTGCGGTCGGCTGCGGGCGATGAAGCAGGAAGCCGTATGGGCAAGGTCACAAGACAGCTGCTCTGCCTTCGCTCGAAAATTTCCGCGAAGTTCACAGGGCTCCAGGTACTGACATACAGGGTGAACGCCAGGTACCGTCTCGATCCAGTTCACTCTCGTGGACTACACCACCACCTTCCTACAACGGATCGTCCGGCACGTTCCTGCCGGTAGAAGGGGGCCTCTGAGCCATGGCCACTGTCACGTTCGACAAGGCGACCCGGATCTACCCCGGTTCCACCAAGCCCGCCGTCGACGGCCTCGACATCGCGATCGAGGACGGCGAGTTCCTCGTCCTGGTCGGCCCGTCGGGTTGCGGCAAGTCCACCTCGCTCCGGATGCTCGCGGGGCTCGAGGACGTCAACGGCGGCGCCATCCGCATCGGTGACCGCGACGTCACGCACCTGCCGCCGAAGGACCGGGACATCGCCATGGTGTTCCAGAACTACGCCCTCTACCCGCACATGACCGTCGCCGACAACATGGGCTTCGCACTCAAGATCGCCGGCGTCAACAAGGCGGAGATCCGGCAGAAGGTCGAGGAGGCCGCGAAGATCCTCGACCTGACCGAGTACCTGGACCGGAAGCCGAAGGCCCTGTCCGGTGGTCAGCGTCAGCGTGTCGCGATGGGCCGTGCCATCGTGCGTGAGCCGCAGGTCTTCCTCATGGACGAGCCGCTGTCCAACCTGGACGCCAAGCTCCGTGTCTCGACCCGTACGCAGATCGCGTCGCTGCAGCGCCGCCTCGGCATCACCACCGTCTACGTCACCCACGACCAGGTCGAGGCCATGACGATGGGCGACCGGGTCGCGGTCCTCAAGGACGGTCTGCTCCAGCAGGTCGACTCGCCCAGGAACATGTACGACCGGCCCGCCAACCTCTTCGTCGCCGGCTTCATCGGCTCCCCCGCCATGAACCTGGTCGAGGTCCCGATCACCGACGGTGGCGTGAAGTTCGGCAACAGCGTGGTGCCGGTCAACCGCGAGGCCCTCAAGGCCGCCTCCGACAAGGGTGACCGCACGGTCACCGTCGGCGTCCGCCCCGAGCACTTCGACGTCGTCGAGCACAACGGCGAGGTCGCCTCCGCGCTGTCGAAGGACACCGAGGACGCCCCGGCCGGTCTCGCGGTCTCCGTGAACGTCGTGGAGGAGCTCGGCGCCGACGGCTACGTCTACGGCAGCGCCAAGGTCGGCGACGAGCTCAAGGACCTGGTCGTCCGCGTCAGCGGCCGCGCGGTCCCGGAGAAGGGTGCCACGCTGCACGTCGTGCCGCGTCCGGGCGAGACCCACGTGTTCTCGACCTCCACGGGTGAGCGCCTCTCCGACTGAGGTCTTCGCGACTGAGCGCTCGTCACCGTGACAAACCTCTGACCAGGGTGAATCCACCCAGGTTGACGTCGAGGGCCCCGCAGCCTGCTGCGGGGCCCTTTCCGTTGCCCGATTTACCCCGGCAAGCGGGTGGTTTTCGAGCAGCGTGCGTCAACCCCTTACCCAGAACAAGGCACTTCCCCGTCCCCCGAACCGGTGACTAAATGTCGCCAAATCATTACCGCACGCTACCCTCACACGCGTGAAGCACTCCACCACCCCTCAGACGCGACGTGGCCACCGGGGCGGCCCTGCCCGCCGGATCGGCCGCACACTCGCCCTTGTCCTGCCCGTCGTCCTGGTGCTCTCCGGGACCCTCGCCGTCACCCGCGTCAACTGGACGGGAAGCCCGCGGAGCTCGGTGCTCACCGCGACCGACGTGACCGAGGCGAGCCTCTCCCGCAAGGCCACCGTCCAGGCCCCGCAGGACGTGCTGCGCGACCAGTTGATGACCGAGCTCCAGGACAAGAACCCCGGCCAGGTCCTGACCCACCTCCAGCAGGCGGTCAACGGTCATCCGTCGCTGGCCGAGCACTGCACGTCCATCGCCCGCGCGCTGGGCCGGGCCGCCGTGCGCATCTACGGCGCCTCGCGCGCCCAGTCGTACGCCCGCCCGGTCTGCGACACGTCGTTCGCGTCCGGTGTCCTGGCCGCGCACAGCTGACGCCGGCGGGTAAGGGAGGTAACGGCTCCTTAAGGGCCCCCGGGCGGCGGTCGGCCGCCCCCGGGGCGCGTCGTACAGTTCGGGGCATGACCCATCCGAACGCCGCGTTGCGCCCCACTCAAGCCGTGGTCCTGGCCGGTGGCCAGGGCTCACGGCTTCGTCCGTACACCGATGACCGGCCCAAGCCGATGGTCGAGATCCCCGGTACGGGCACGCCGATCATCGGCCACCAGCTGACCTGGCTCGCCGAGGAGGGCGTCACGGACGTGGTGGTCTCCTGCGGCCACCTCGCCGAGGTACTGCAGAAGTGGCTGGCGACGGCCGACCTGCCGCTCTCCGTCACCACGGTGGTGGAGAACGAGCCGCTGGGCCGCGGTGGCGGCCTCAAGTACGCCGCCGCCCACCTTCCCCACCCCGAGCGGCCCTGGTACGCCACGAACGGCGACATCTGGACGCGGTTCTCGCTGCGCGACATGGCCGACTTCCACACGGAGCGGGACGCGGTGGCGACGCTGGCGCTCGCCCGGCCGCGGATCCCGTGGGGTGCGGTGAAGACGGACGGCTTCGGGCACATCACCGACTTCATCGAGGCGCCGCCGTCGACGTTCGAGATCAACGCGGGTGTGTACGTGTTCTCGTCCGCGTTCGCCGGGATGCTGCCGGAGCGGGGGGATCATGAGCGGACCACGTTCCCGCATCTGGCGCGGAGCCGACAGCTGGCCGGGTTCCCGATCCCGCAGGGGGCGTACTGGCGGGCGATCGACACGGCGAAGGATCTGACGGAGGCGGCGAAGGAGTTGGCCGCGCTGGGGCGGTAGCCGAAAAGGGGGCTTGCGGTCGGTTGTCGGCCGCGGGTGCCTGAGGGTTGCTCGCGCAGTCCTCGCGCCCCTGAAGGTTCACTTGCGCGCGTCAAGAAGGCCCGGTGACGGGCCCGGCCCGTCACCGGTTCCGCTGGGCTGGGTCCTCCTCGGTGTGGATCCCGTGCCGGTGCGCGTACACGATGGCCTGCGGGCGGTCGCGGCTGCCGGTCTTGGCGAAGATCTGATTGATGTGGGTCTTTACCGTGGAGCGGCTCAGGTACAGCCTGGCGGCGATCTCCGCGTTGGACAGTCCCTGCGCGATCAGGCCGAGCACTTGGCCCTCGCGTTCGGTGAGGCCGTCGGGGAGGGTGGCGTCGTTCCTGGGGTGGCCTGGGTCGTTGCGGCGGCTTGCGTGGATCAGGCGGGCGGCGGCGAGCGGGTCGAGCATGGTGTGGCCGGAGACGGCGGCCTTGATGGCGCGGTGGATGTCCGCGGCGGAGGCGTTCTTCGTCAGGTAGCCGGTGGCGCCTGCTTCGAGTGCGGCGAGGATGGAGTCGTCGTCGGTGTAGGTGGTGAGTACCACGACGGCCGTGGCCGGACGCTCGGTCTTCAGCCGGCGGGTGGCCTCGACGCCGTCGGTGCCGGGCATGTGAAGGTCCATCAGGACCACGTCGGCCTCATGCTCGACGGCCAGTTCGACGGCCTGCGCGCCGTCCGCGGCCATCCCGGCGACGTGCACCCCGTCGACGGCGCCGAGAATGGTGGCCAGGCCCTCGCGCACGACCTGGTGGTCGTCAGCGATGATCACGGAGGTCGGGGTGGGGCTCATCGGTCGCTCCCGTCGCTGCGGTTGCCCGGGGTGGCCCGTCGGTAGGGGATTCGTGCGGTGACCTGCCATCCGCCGTCGGGTGTGGGGCCCGCCTGAAGGTCGCCGCACGCCTGCTCGACGCGTTCCCTCATGCCCCGGAGCCCGAACCCGCCGCCGCTCGCGCGCGGCGCCGGGGGTGTGTCCGGGCCCGGGGCGGGTCGGGTATTGCCGACCTGGACGGTCACGTCCCGCGGACCGAAGCCGACCCGCGCGCTCACGCGCGCGCCGGGGGCGTGTTTGGCGGCGTTGGTCAGTGCTTCCTGGACGAGCCGGTAGAGCGTGAGCGTGGTGTCGGTTTCGAGCTCTTGCCGGCCGCCGTCCACCTCGAGCTCTGCCTGATGGAATGCGCAGAGCCGTTCGAGCTGCGCGGCCGGCGGTGCGCTCTCGCCGCGCAGCGCGCGGACCGCCTGGCGTGCCTCGTCCAGGCCCGTGCTGACCAGCTCGTGACCGAGCTCGATCTGTGGGATGAGCTTCTCGGGCGGCGCGTTGGTGCGGGCGAGGGTGTCGATCGCGGTGAGCTGGATCGACAGGGCGCCGAGCGTATGGGCGAGCACATCGTGCAGTTCGCGGCCGAGGCGGTTGCGCTCACCGGCGAGTTCCGCCTCGGCCCGAGCGAGCTCGGTACGCCGGCGTTCCGTGGCGACCAGTGTGCTGCGCCGGGCTCGCTGGTCGATCTCGCGTCGGCTCGCACCGGCCACCAGTCCGGCGAGGGCCACAGCGGCGGTGGCCAGTAGGCGCCCGGGAAACGGCCCGTGAGGGATCGCTGCGAGACAGTGGGCGACGGGGCCGGCGGTGGACAGCACGAGAGCGGCGACCGGATCGAATGCGACGGCGGCCGCGCTCGCCGCGACGCCGGTGAAGATCAGCCCGTTGGTATCGGTGACGGCGATCACCGCCCCGGCCGCGCACATCACCGCGGCGACCACGGCCACGTGGCCACCGCGGGTGCCGGCGATCAGGGCAAGCCATGCCAGCGAGGCGACGGCCAGGGCGACGGGCGCCACGATCCCCGGGTCGGCGGGGAGTGTGACGACGTTGATCCAGATCGACACCCCCAGCCCCACCAGCATGACCGCGACGCGCGCCCGCGGGTCGGGGATCATGCCGCTCAGCCCGATCCCGGGATGGTCCGCGGCCGGCCTGAATCTGCGGGAGATGCTCATCGGTCCTGATGATCCCAGGACGGCGTGTCTGAAGAGCGTGCCCGAAGCGCGCGGACCGTGCGGATGATCCAGGTGAGCAGCGGTGTGAGGATCACCGTGCGACGCCCATCGTCTGCGCGGCGCCCACGACCGGGACGGCCCGGGCCCGGCACGCGCGGCCTCGCGCCCACAGCCCCAGGCTGCGGAACAGGCTCATGCTCACGGACAGGAAGATGAAGCCGTTCGTCAGAGCGGTGTCACTCAGGTGCTGGGTGGCCATGAACACGCCGAGTCCCACCGGAAAGATGTGCTGGGCGCCGTAGGCGAAGCCGAGCCGGGCGGCGGTCACAGCGATCCAGACCGCCGCGTAACCAGCCCCCGAGCGGCTGACCGCAGCGGGTCTGCCCGGGGTGGGCGAGGTGCGCGGCCGGCCCCCTCGCCAATCCGGGTGGTAGTCGACGGACACCAGCAGCGGGCAGACCGAGAACAGCCCGAGCGCCGCCCCGACAAGCGTGCCGGCGGCCTGAAGCAGCAGGTCGTTGCCGCCGGTGGGCAGCGAGGTGAAGAAGAACGGCACGATGAGGCCGACGCCGATGATCGGCCGTCCCACCCGGAACCAGCCGATCTTGCGGCGGCCGAGATCGGACTCGAGTACCACGGCCAGGATCACCAGCTGCATGATCACGATGTTCGCTGTCATGCCCCCCACCCTCGCCGCGACGCCCGGTCCTGCCATCGGCCTCCGGGCTGGTCACCGGGTGGAGATGCGAGGACGGGGGGTGGAGACCGCGGTCCACCCCCTCTGCCGAGGACCGCGGGCGGGTTACTTGCTCCCTGGTGTCCGAGCTTGGGTGTCCGAGCTTGGGTGTCCGAGCTCGGACACCCGGGCCAGGAAGCCCCGTACCTCTCCGGCGGTACGGGGCTTCCTGCTCTGCTCCTGCTAGCCCAGCAGGCCGCCCACCAGGCCCGGTTGGCCTGTGGAGGTGCCGCCGCCGGTGGTGGTGCCGGTGGTGGTGCCGCTGCCTCCGGAGGAGGACGTGCCGCCGGTGGCGGTGCCGCCCGAGGTCGGGCCCGCGGTGGTCGGGGCCGGAGCTGTGTGGCGGCGCGGGACCTGGCCCGTGGTGCCCTGGGTCTGGCTGGGGGTCGTGGTGGTGGTCCCGGTGCTGTGGGTCGCGCCCGGGGTGGATGCCGACTGGGACGGGCCCGCCGTGGCGCCGCCGGAGGGAGCGGTGCCGGCCGAGGGGGTCTTCTTGGGGTGGCGCTTGGTCGACTCGCCGGGGAGCGGGGAGCCGGGGAGGTTGTTGCGGGGGGCCTCGCCGGGGCCGGGGACGACCACGCGGCTGGAGTCGCGGACCGCGCCGCCGAGCAGGGAGCCGACGAGGAGGGTGAGGCCGACGGTGACGGCGGTGATCAGAGCGCCCCGGCGCAGCACGAAGGCACGCAGGTCCCAGATGTCGGAGTGGGGGCCGAGGCGGCGCCAGGCGCTGCCCGCGAGACGGCCGTCCACCGAGTAGACGGGGGCGCCGGCGATGATCAGCGGCGACCAGGCGGCGAGGTAGATGATGTCGGGGGCGTCGTACGCGGGGACCGTCTTCCAGCTGACGGTGACGATGAGCGCGGCGGAGAGCAGGGCGCCGACGACCGCGGCGACCCGCTGCCAGCAGCCGAGGACGGTCAGCACGCCGACGATCACCTGGAGGAAGGCGATGACGAGGCCGGAGCCGACCGGGTGCTGGAGGGCGAACTGGCGCAGTGGCTCGGCGACTTCCCAGGGGTGCAGGGAGTCGAGCCACTTGACCATGGAGCCGCGCTTGCCGCCGTCGAAGTAGACGGGGTCGCACAGCTTGCCCATGCCGGCGTAGACGGAGATGAAGCCGAGGAAGATCCGGAGCGGGAGCAGGACGACGCCGAGGTTCATCCGGCGGCCGGGGTAGTAGGCGTGCCGGGCGGGGTCGCCTTCGCCGGTCCGCCTGGCGGGCGCCGGTTCGCCGAAGTCCTCGAACCGGTCGTCGTAGCCGTGGTCGCCGTAGCCCGACCCGTGGTAGCCCGGTTCGTCGTAGGCGCTGCCCACCTGCAGCATGTCGGGGAGCAGCCGGTTCTCGCCGGAGGCCGGGGAGCGGGGGTGGCCGACCAGTGGTGTCTCGACGGTCTGGTCGAGTGCGCCGTAGCCGTCGTCGACGCGCGGGATGACCCGGGTCGCGCCGGCCGGTTCGAGGGGCTCCTCGGCGTGCCGGACGCTGCCGCCCCGGACGGCCTGGAGCAGCCGGTGGGCGCCGGTGTCGTCGGGCGCGGACTTGCCGCTCCAGACGACCGGGCGGCGTCGGCCGGGTGCCGCCCCCGCCCTGCCCGCCGGGCCGGCGGCCGGGATGCGCGCGGTGTCCTGGGTGGCGCTCAGGTGCCGTGCGACCCGGGGGGATTGGGTACGCCGTGTCGATGCGCCCAACTGCACGCGGAAACTCGCGTGGTTGACGATGACCTGCGCCGGATCGCTCGGCACCTTCACCATGCTCAGCGCGGGAGCGTCGTCGGGCCCGGAGGCGAATCCGGAGCGGAATCCCGGCGAGCGGTCCCCCGTGGGAGTGCGGGGTGTTCTGGTGTCCACACTCATCTAACCGAGTGACGTGGAGTTAGGACACTGCTTTGACCGGCCGGATGTGTCCGGACCCCGTCAAGGATGTCCTGGACGCCGGAATCACCCCGCACGGGTGAGGTTACGGACGTTTGTTCATTCCCGGCGCCGGGTCGCCTCGTACGGTGGTCAGCTGCGCTTCCGTGCCGCCTCGTACAGCACGATTCCCGCCGCCACACCGGCGTTCAGCGACTCCGCGCCGCCCGGCATCGGGATCCGTACCCGGAAGTCACAGGTCTCGCCGACCAGCCGCGACAGGCCCTTGCCCTCGCTGCCCACGACGATGACGACCGGGCCGGACAGGGCCTCCAGGTCACCGACCTCGTGCTCGCCGTCGGCGGCGAGGCCGACGACCACGATCCCGGCCTTCTTGTACGACTCCAGCGCCCGGGTCAGGTTGGTGGCGCGGGCGACGGGCGTACGGGCCGCCGTACCGGCCGACGTCTTCCAGGCGCCCGCCGTCATACCGGCCGCGCGGCGCTCGGGCACGACCACGCCGTGGCCGCCGAACGCAGAGACGGACCGGACGACCGCACCGAGGTTGCGCGGGTCGGTGACCCCGTCGAGGGCGACGATCAGCGGGTCCTCGCCCTCGTCGGCGGCCGCGTCCGCGAGGTCCTCGGGGTGCGCGTACTCGTACGGCGGGACCTGGAGGACCAGGCCCTGGTGGTTGAGGCCGTTCGTCATGCGGTCCAGCTCGGGGCGCGGGGCCTCCATGAGGTTGATGCCACCGCGCTCGGCGACGAGCTGGAGGGCCTCGCGGACCCGCTCGTCGTTGTCGATGAACTGCTGGACGTAGAGGGTGGACGCCGGGACGCCCTCGCGCAGCGCCTCGACTACCGGGTTGCGGCCGACGACCATCTCGGACGTGCCCTTGCCGCCCCGGCCGCGCGCGACCGGACGGCGCTGGGCCTGCTTGGCCTTGGCGGTGGCGATGCGGTTCTTCTTGTGACCCTTGCGCATCTCGGCGGGCGGGGTCGGGCCCTTGCCCTCCAGGCCCCGGCGCCGCTGGCCGCCACTGCCGACCTGCGCGCCCTTCTTGCCGGACATGCGGCGGTTGTTGGCTGCCATGAGTTACCCGTCTCCGTGAGCGTCGTTTCGTACGTGCGTCTTATGCAGTGTGCCGCCCGGGGGGCCGGGCGGCACAGTTGATCTTCAGATCGGGGCGGCTGGGCCCTAGGACCTGAGGGTCCAGCGCGGGCCCGAGGGGCTGTCCTCGATCGCGAGACCGGACTGGTTCAGCTGGTCGCGGATGGCGTCGGCGGTCGCCCAGTCCTTGCGGCCGCGGGCGGACTCGCGCTGGTCGAGGACGAGTCGTACCAGGGTGTCGACGACCCCGTGCAGGTCCTCGCCCTTCTCGGTCCCGCCGGCCCAGTGCGCGGCCAGCGGGTCGAGGCCGAGCACGCCGAGCATGGCGCGGACCTCGGCGAGGCGGGCGACGGCCGCTTCCTTGTCGTCGGCGGCCAGCGCGCTGTTGCCCTGGCGGACCGTGGTGTGCACGACGGCGAGCGCCTGCGGGACGCCCAGGTCGTCGTCCATCGCCTCGGCGAACGCCGGCGGGACCTCCGCCGAGGGCTCGACGGCTCCCCCGGCCAGCTCCACCACGCGCTGCACGAAGCCCTCGATCCGCGCGAACGCCGACTCGGCCTCGTGCAGCGACTCCTCGCTGTACTCGATCATCGAGCGGTAGTGCGGGGTGCCCAGGTAGTAGCGGAGCACGATCGGGCGCCAGTGCTTGACCATCTCCGAGACGAGCACCGAGTTGCCGAGGGACTTCGACATCTTCTCGCCGCTCATGGTGACCCAGGCGTTGTGCACCCAGTACTGGGCGAAGTCGTCGCCGAACGCCTTGGCCTGGGCGATCTCGTTCTCGTGGTGGGGGAAGATCAGGTCGAGGCCGCCGCCGTGGATGTCGAAGGCCTCGCCGAGGTACTTGTGGGCCATCGCCGAGCACTCCAGGTGCCAGCCGGGACGGCCGCGGCCCCAGGGCGTCTCCCAGCTGGGCTCGCCCGGTTTAACGGCCTTCCAGAGCGCGAAGTCCCGCTGGTCCCGCTTGCCCGTCTCGCCCTCGCCGCTGGGCTGGCGCAGGCTGTCCAGCTCCTGGTTGGAGAGCTGGAGGTAGTCCGGGTAGGAGCGGACGTCGAAGTAGACGTTGCCGTCGGCCTCGTAGGCGTGTCCGCGCTCGATCAGGCCGCGCATCATCTCGATCATCTCCGGTACGTGCCCGGTCGCGCGGGGCTCGTACGTCGGCGGGAGGCAGCCGAGCGCGGCGTAACCGTCGTTGAACGCGCGCTCGTTCTCGTAGCCGATCGCCCACCAGGGGCGGCCCTGGTCGGCGGACTTGGTGATGATCTTGTCGTCGATGTCCGTGACGTTGCGGATGAACGTGACGTCGTAACCGCGGTATTCGAACCAGCGGCGCATGATGTCGAAGTTCAGGCCCGAGCGGATGTGGCCGATGTGCGGCGCCGCCTGCACGGTGGCACCACAGAGGTAGATCGAGACACAGCCCGGGACGAGCGGGGTGAAGTCACGGATCTGCCGGGCGTTGGTGTCGTACAGGCGAATGGTCACGGGTCCAAGGGTAGTGGGCGGAGGGTGGTGCGCGGCACCGGTATGGGGAGCGCCGTGGTCGGGTGCGGGTGCACGGCGGCTTGTCGCGCGGTTCCCCGCGCCCCCATAAGAATCCGGTCACGCCGTTTTCACGACCAACGCCGTCGCCACCGCCATGAGACCTTCGCCCCTGCCCGGGAACCCCAGGCCGTCCGTAGTGGCCCCGGAAACCGACACGGGAGCCCCGGCCGCGTCCGAGAGGATCTTCTCGGCCTCGTCCCGGCGCTTTCCGATCTTCGGGCGCGGGCCGACGACCTGTACGGCGACGTTCCCGATCACGAATCCGGCGGCGCGGACGATCCGGGCCGCCTCCGTCAGCAGGGTCACCCCGGACGCGCCCGACCACTCGGGACGACCGGTGCCGAAGTGCTGCCCCAGGTCACCCAGTCCTGCCGCCGAGAACAGCGCGTTGCACGCGGCGTGCGCGACGACGTCCGCGTCGGAGTGCCCGGCGAGTCCCGGGCCCTCGCCCTCCCACTTCAGGCCGGCGCACCACAGGTCGCGGCCCTCCTCGAAGGCGTGGATGTCGGTACCGATGCCCACCCGGGGGAGGATCACCTCAGAAACCGGCTCAGAAACCGGCTCAGAAACCGGCTCAGAACCCATCGTTCAGCCTCCTGCGGGCCAGGACCGCTTCCGCGAGCACCAGGTCGAGGGGGCGGGTGACCTTGAAGGCCTCCTCGTGGCCGGGGACGACCACGACCTGCTCGCCGAGCCGCTCCACCATGCTCGCGTCGTCGGTGACGTCGTCGGTGACCGTCTCGTGGGCGCGGACCAGCGTCGCGCGGTCGAAGCCCTGGGGCGTCTGGACCGCGCGCAGGCGGTCGCGGCGCGGGGTGGCGAGCACGGGCTCGGGGTCGCCGGGTACGGCCGCCGGCTCGACCTCCTTGACCGTGTCGGCCAGCGGAAGGGCGGGGACCACGGCCCGGGCGCCGTCGCGGACCGCCTGGACGACCGCGTCGACCGTGTCGACGGGGACGAGGGGGCGGGCCGCGTCGTGGACGAGGACGATGTCGTACTCGGGGGGCAGCGCGTCGAGGCCGAGCCGCACGGACTCCTGGCGGGACTCGCCGCCGGGGACCACGAGGAAGTCGGTGCGGTCGGGAAGCGCGTGCGCGTCCAGCAGGGACTTGACCTCGGAGGCGCCGTCGGGCGGGGCCACGACCACGACCAGGGAGACGGCGCGGGAGGCGGCCAACGCGCGCACGGCGTGGACGAGCATGGGGGTGCCGTTCAGCGCGCGGAGCGCCTTCGGGGCGCCCGGACCGAGCCGTACGCCACGGCCGGCGGCGGGAATCACGGCTGCCGTGCGCAGTGCGGCGCGCGGTTCCGCCGGCCGTTCCGTCAGCGGTTCCGTACGCGAAGGACGCGAATCGTCAGACATCGGTTCCTGTCAGGTTTGTGTGCGGGCCTGGCGTGGGTATGGCCTGGGAAGTGCCGGGCGCGACGCCTTGACCGGACCCTTCCGTGACACTGGTCGAGCCAGCAGCCCGGGCCCGGCACGCCTAGTATCGGGGGTCCCCGCCGGGGTGGGTCTCAGGGCGGGTTTCCGAGTGAGAGTTCCGTACGGTGGGTGCCGTTGCCGTATGACGTTTCCGTACGACGGGTGCCGGGCACAGAGATGCCGCAGCGCCCGGCGACAGTGGCTTGTCATCGGGCACCGCGGCATTTCAGTGTGCGGAGTTCAGCGTTTCAGCGTGTCGAGCCGGACCGCGTCAGGACGCGAGCACCTCGTCGAGCAGGGCCTCGGCCTTGTCCTCGTTCGTGTTCTCCGCGAGGGCGAGCTCGCTCACCAGGATCTGGCGGGCCTTGGCGAGCATGCGCTTCTCACCTGCGGAGAGTCCGCGCTCGCGCTCACGACGCCACAGGTCACGCACGACTTCCGCGACCTTGATGACATCGCCGGAGGCGAGCTTCTCCAGGTTTGCCTTGTATCGACGGGACCAGTTCGTGGGCTCCTCGGCGTACGGCGCGCGCAGCACCTCGAAGACCCGGTCCAGCCCGTCCTGACCGACCACATCACGCACGCCGACGAACTCCGCATTGTCCGCTGGCACACGTACCGTCAGGTCACCCTGGGCGACCTTCAGCACCAAGTAGGTCTTGTCCACGCCTTTGATCTGGCGAGTTTCGATGGCCTCGATCAGCGCGGCCCCGTGATGGGGATAGACCACGGTGTCGCCAACCTTGAACGTCATGTGACAGGTACCCCTTCCGTGGCTATCCAGGGTAACACGGAAACCGGCGGTTCTGAATGGCGTTTTCGCAGGTCAGGGCATATCTCAGGGCTTGACAACAGCGACAGGAACGTGCTGCGCGGGCCGTCCGGAGGCAGGTATTCGCAGGTCGGAGCACCTCTTCGGGCGAGGAGAAACGCGCACGTTACACACATCCGGACAGCTCCCCAAGTGGCTTAACGTCCACAAATGTCCGCTTCCAAGCGTACGACTTCCGCTACTCCGTTCGGTCACCCGAGCCGGATCCGAGGGGTTTCCGGAATTGATCACCCGCGTCCGACCGAACGGTACGTGATCGATTTCCCCGGTGGTCATGCATTCCTTCACGTAAATTTTGCGCCGCGTGTTGCGGACGAGTTATGTGAATGCCTGACGCGCGTCGCGGCAAAGCGGCCGGGGCGCCACGTGCGGCGCCCCGGGTACCCCCTGGTGGAGGGAAGGACGGGGCTTGGGGAGGGTCGGGTGCGGCCGCGCGGGAACGGCTCGGTAACCTAAGGCCGCTGACAGACACTTAGGGTGGCTTTATAAGGGAGTCGCCCGCGCGTTCAAGGAGATGCCGCCGCCGTGAGCAGCAGCCTTCGACGCGGCGCCCTCGCCGCCTCCGCCATCGCCTTCTCCGTCGCCTCGCTCGCCGCGTGCGGTGCCGGCAACGACTCCCAGACCCTGGAGATCAAGCCGGACAACGCCGCGACCAGCGTCGGCGACATCAAGGTCCAGAACGCGACCGTGATCACCCAGCCCGACCTCACGTCGACCGGCCCCGCGGTGATCTCCGCGACCATCTTCAACACGGGCACCCAGCCGGAGACGCTCCAGTCGATCGTCGTCGCCGGCACCGACAAGACCGCCGAGCTGCACGCCACCAAGTCGCAGCCGCTGACCATCCCGGGCGGCGGCCGGCTGATCCTGGGCGGCAAGGACAACGCCTCCGCGGTGCTGCCCAGCAGCCGTGAGGCGATCAAGGACGGCAACGCTCAGAAGATCACGTTCACCTTCAGCAAGACCGGTGACGTGAGCCTGCGGGCGTTCGTGGTCCCCGCGGAGAGCTACTTCACCGGCTGGGGCCCGAGCTCGGTCCCGTCGCCCTCCGCCTCCGCGTCCGCCTCCAGCTCCCCGGCCGCCTCCGGCTCCCCGGCCGCGGGCAGCAAGGCGAGCGAGAGCGCCAAGCCGGGCAAGGGCAAGGCGTCGGAGAGCGCCTCCGCCAACCCGAGCGACTCGGCGTCGGCGTCGGCGAACGCGGGCTGATCGGTCGCAGGCCGGTCGCGCCGTCGTACGAGAACGCCTGAAGGGCGGCCCCCGGCGGGGGCCGCCCTTCAGGCGTTCGTCCAGGTCAGCGGTTTACGGCTCGAACTTGTACCCGAGCCCCCGGACCGTCACCAGGTACCGCGGCGCGCCCGGGTCCGGCTCGATCTTCGCGCGCAGGCGCTTGACGTGGACGTCGAGGGTCTTGGTGTCGCCCACGTAGTCGGCGCCCCACACCCGGTCGATGAGCTGCATGCGGGTCAGGACGCGGCCCGCGTTGCGCAGCAGCATCTCCAGCAGGTCGAACTCCTTGAGGGGGAGGTCGACCTTGGAGCCGGAGACGGTGACCACGTGGCGGTCGACGTCCATGCGGACCGGGCCGGCCTCCAGCGCGGCCGGCGTGACCTCCTCCGGCTCGCCCCGGCGGCGCAGCACCGCGCGGATGCGGGCGACCAGCTCACGGGAGGAGAAGGGCTTGGTGACGTAGTCGTCGGCTCCTATTTCGAGCCCGACGACCTTGTCGATCTCGCTGTCCTTGGCCGTCACCATGATGACGGGGACGTTGGAGCGGCCGCGCAGCTGGCGGCAGACCTCGGTACCGGGCAGCCCCGGCAGCATCAGGTCGAGGAGGACGAGGTCGGCGCCGTTGCGCTCGAACTCGTCGAGTCCGTCGGGCCCGGTGGCCGCCACGGCGACCTCGAAGCCCTCCTTGCGGAGCATGTACGACAGGGCGTCGGAGAAGGACTCCTCGTCCTCGACGACGAGCACACGGGTCACGGAAGGACCTCCGGGGCGGGAAGCGGTTCGTACGGGGATGACTCGGTGGTGCCGGCCTCGTCGTCGAGGTCGGGGTCGGGGTGCTGCGACGCGCGGTCGCGTACCGCGCCCGCCTCCGGCAGCCGGAGGGTGAACGTGGAGCCCTGGTTCTCGGCGCTCCACACCGTGACCTCCCCGCCGTGCGAGGCGGCCACGTGCTTGACGATGGCGAGGCCGAGGCCGGTGCCACCGGTGGCCCGGGAACGGGCCGGGTCGACGCGGTAGAAGCGCTCGAAGATGCGCTCCTTGTCCTTGTCGGAGATGCCGATGCCCTGGTCGGTCACGGCGAGCTCGATCATGTCGCCGCCGGGCATGCTGACCCGGCGGGCGGCTATCCCGACCCGGGTGCGGGCCGGGGAGTAGTTGACGGCGTTCTCGACCAGGTTGCCGAGCGCGGCGGCGAGCTGACCGCGGTTGCCCCAGACGTGCAGGTCGGCGGTGCCGCCGGCGGCCATGGTGATCTGCTTGGTGCCGGCCTGGTGGCGGCACCGGTCGATCGCCTCGGCGACGAGTTCGTCCACGCGGACGGGCTCGGCGTCCTCCAGCGGATCGTCGTTCTGCACTCTCGACAGGTCGATGAGCTCCTGGACCAGGTTGGTCAGGCGCGTGGCCTCGATCTGCATACGGCCGGCGAAGCGCTGCACGGCCTCCGGATCGTCCGAGGCGTCCATGACGGCCTCGGAGAGCAGGGAGAGCGCGCCGACCGGGGTCTTGAGCTCATGGCTCACGTTCGCCACGAAATCACGGCGTACCGCCTCGATGCGACGGGCCTCGGTGAGGTCCTCGACGAGCAGCAGCACGAGCCGGGAGCCGAGCGGCGCCACCCGGGCGGAGACCGCGAGGGCCTCGCCGCGGCCGGTGCCGCGTCGGGGCAGGTCCAGCTCCACCTGTCGTATCTCGCCGTCCCGACGGGTGTCCCTGGCCATCCCGAGCATCGGCTCGACGGCGAGTTTGCCACCGCGCACGAGTCCGAGGGCGTACGCCGCCGAGCTCGCCTTGACGACGGTGTCGGCCTCGTCCAGGACGACCGCCGAGGAGCGCAGCACGCTCAGCACGGTGTCCACGCCCGGGGGCAGTACGGGGTCGGTGTGCAGAGAAGTCCTGGTCGGTCGCTTCTGGTCGCGTTCGCTCCAGCGGAACGCCAGCATGGCGATGACACCGGTGAGTACCCCGGCGATCGCTGCCGCTGCGGCGACCGCCGCGTTCACGTCCATGCAAACAGGTTAAGCAGGGGGTACGACATCCCCACAGCCATGGAAGTGCGACCTCGAACACTCGTCGCCCAGAGTTCACCTTGGAGCCAGTATTGGTTCATTTGGGGTGGCAGAAACGGTCGCGTTGAGACCGGAACGTGGGAGCGTGGGGTTCGCAGCTGGTTTCGGCCACGGGCCCCGGCCCCCGGAACCCCTGGAACACACGCACGAGAGGGAACCCCTGATGCGGGACGCGTACCACGAGGAACTCGACTCGATCGGCGACAGCCTGGTCGACATGGCCAGGCTGGTCGGCTCGGCCATCGGGCGCGCCACGACGGCGATCCTCGACGGCGACCTGAAGCTGGCCGAGAGCGTCATCGAGGCCGATCAGAAGGTGGACGAGCTCCACCACGACCTGGAGGCGCGTGCGATAGCCCTGCTCGCCCGCCAGCAGCCGGTGGCGACCGACCTGCGGATCGTCGTCACCTCGCTGCGGATGTCCGCCGACCTGGAGCGCTCCGGCGACCTCGCCCAGCACGTGGCGAAGCTGGCCCGGCTGCGCTTCCCGGAGCGCGCGGTCCCGCGGGACCTGGAAGCCACCATCCTGGAGATGGGCCAGCTCGCGCAGCGCCTGATGGCCAAGGCCGCCGAGGTCATCGTCACCAAGGACGTCGACCTGGCGCTCCAGCTGGAGCAGGACGACGACGAGATGGACCTGCTGCACCGCACGCTCTTCTCGCACCTGCTGGACGACCGCTGGAAGCACGGCATCGAGACGGCCGTCGACGTGACGCTGCTCGGCCGCTACTACGAGCGGTACGCCGACCACGCGGTCGCCGTCGCCAAGCGCGTCGTCTTCCTGGTCACCGGCGAGCACGCGGACGATCTGCAGCCCGACATCCAGCCGGTGACGGGCACCGAGGGGGCGTGACCGCCTCGGCGGGCGGGGCTCGCGCGGTGCGGGGCAGGCGTGCGAGCGCCACCGTGCGCCGTTGATGCGCCCAGCGGAACGGGCATGGAATGGGCAAGGGCACCCCTGCTTCTGGGGAATCCAGGGGCCAGGGCTGCTTTTCTCTAGGGACCTCTAGGAGGGATCCATGGCCGAATCCCCCAGCACCACGCCCGACCCCACGCAGGAACGCGACACCGACCAGCCCACCGAGATCAAGAACCTCCTGGTCATCGGCGCCTGCGGGTGCGGCTCGGGCTGCGGCTGCGGCTGCCAGTCGGGCGGCCCGTGCCAGTGCGGCTGAGCGGACGACCCGGACACGGCGGAGGGCCCCGGACTCAGGTCCGGGGCCCTTCGCGTGCCGGGCACGCGCGACGGGCGCAGCATGGAATTGCCCCGTAAAAGGTGAAGGAGGTGGCAGCCATGCCGCAGTTCATGGACGTCCACCACGGGATGCAGGGCATCACCGCCGACCAGCTCAAGGAGGCCCACGAGGCCGACCTGGCCGCCGAGAAGGACGAGGGCGTGCACTTCGAACGGGCCTGGGCCGACCCCGAGTCCGGCAACGTCTACTGCCTCTCCGACGCACCCTCGGCCGAGGCGGTCAGGCGCGTCCACGAACGCACCGGTCACCCGGCCGACGAGATCCACGAGGTACCGCTGTCGATCTGGTGAGCACGGGCGTTCCGTGCAGCTACTCGTACCAGGGCCCGGGCAACGGCCCGCGCTTCCCGCCCGCCGGAACCCCCGCCATGTCACCGGCCTTCCCGAGGTCGCCCCGGATGTGCAGGTAGAGGGAGGGGGTCGGCAGTCCGACGGTCTGGATCCAGCCCCTGCCGTGTACGTGCCCTGCCGCGATCAGTTTCTCGGCCTGACCGGGCGGCGCCATGGTGCGCGCGTAGCTCTGGCAGATCGTCTCGCCGCTGTCGGCGAAGGCGTAGCGGGCGGCGTAGGCGTAGCCCTCGTGGAGCCACACGTACAGCACGATCGGCTTGTCCAGGACGGTGCGGAACCAGTCCGCCGCGAGCCGGGCGAGCCGGTCCGTCGGCCCCGTGGCGTCGAGCGCCCATGCGCTGGGCGCGTCCGGGAGCCGATACAGCTGGTTGTGCAGCCGGTCCCCCTGGACACGGTCGCCGACCAGGTGCACGCCCAGGTCGACGAGGTGCAGCCGCGGCTCCACCCGGTCGGTAAGACCGACCGACGCCAGCAGCGCCCCCCAGCCGTCGGGCCGGGCCACCTCCCCGAACACGTCGGCCGGCGCCCAGGCCCGGCAGAAACCGTTCAGCCCCGAGACGAACTCCCGCTCGGCGTCGGTGAACTCGAACTCGTCGTCCGGGTCGTCGATCTCGAACCAGTCCCGCGTTGTCATGGACCGGACTCTACGAGGGCGGACGGCCCGCGCTCGACTGCTTTTGAACGGCCCTCGCGGCCGCCCCGGTCCGTCGGCCCACCTGCGGTCACCTACGGAACTCCCCTTCGGGGATGCGAAAGTGACCCCATGACGACACCGGAGACGTGGCAGGCCGAGGAGACAGAGGCACTCGCGGTGGACGGGCTCCGCTGGCTGACCGGAGTGGCACGGGAGACGACCGGAGCAGGTCTCGCCTGGCCGACCAAACCATCGGACGACGAACTCGACCCGACGCTCTACGGCGGTACGGCCGGTGTCGTCCCCCTACTCCTCGAAGCGTGGCGGCACTTCGGCGACGACACCTACGCCGACACCGCGCTGCGCGCCGCCCGCAGCCTCGCGGAGTCGGTCGACGGCATCGACGGCGACTCCCTCTACGTCGGCCGCACCGGAATCGCCCTGGCCCTGCGCGCCGTGCACGAACAGCTGGGCGACACGGCCGCCGGTGCCGCCGCCGACCGTGCGCTGGGCCTCGTACGGGCACACTTCGACGGCACCCGGTGGGGCGAGCCGTTCGACCTGATAGGCGGCAACGCGGGGATCGGCCTCGGGGCGTTCCTGGCCGGCGACGCCGACCTGGCCGTCCTGGCCCTGGAGCCGTATCTCCGGACGGCGGAACGGACTCCGGCGGGCGTCCACTGGGCGTACCGCACGGGTGTCGACGCCCGTCTGCACCACGTGTCGCACGGCACGCTGGGCATCGTCCTGGCGCTGGCCAGGGTCGGCGCGGGCACCGGCCGTACGGATCTGGTCGAACTGGCGCTGGCCGGCGCCGCCGACGTCGTCGCCCGCGACGAGGCCGGACCGGCGGGTTTCCTCGTACCGCACTCGACCCCCCAGTACCGCCCGGGTACCACCGCGTCCGTGAGCTACGGCTGGTGCCACGGCCCGGCCGGGGACGCCCACGTCTTCCGGCTCCTGCGGGACGTCACGGCCGACCCGGTCTGGGCCGCCCTCGCCGACCGCTGCTGGCACACCATCACCCACTCCGGCCTGCCCCGGCGCCTGCACCCCGGCTTCTGGGACAACAACGGCCGCTGCTGCGGCACCGCGGGAGTGCTCGCCCTGGCCGGCGACCGGATCGCCGAACTCCAGGACCCGTACGACTTCGCCGACACCCTGGTCCGCGACCTGGCCGTCCGCGCGATCCGGGACAGCACGGGCGCCCGCTGGTCCAACCACGAACACCGGGCCACCCCACCCGACCTGGAACCACGCACCGGCTGGGCCATGGGCAACGCGGGCATCGTCCGCGAACTCCTCCGCCTCGCCCGGCTGCGCCGGGGCGGCGCCCCCGCCTACGCGTTCCCCTGGCCGGACCAGCCTCCGGTCCACACCGTGACCACCCACACCACGGCGTGAGCCGACGTCCCCACTCCAGCGTGTGAGGCCCCGCGAGGGCGGGGTGCGGCACTGTAAGCGGTCCGGCAGGATGCGCGGAGCTTCACCTGCCCGACAGACCTGGCACCAGCGGCCACCGTGTCTCCGTACGTGTCCTCGGGCGTTCTCAGTCCGGAATCCTGACCGGACACGACGTCCTCGACTGCGAGATCGTCCTCGTGACGGAAACCGTCAACGCCACCTTCGCGGTGACCGTCCTCCCTGAGGACCTGGAGGACGGGGAGAACGCTCTGACGACCCTGGAATCCGGTCGGTTCGCCACGTGGCTCGATTCCGGACGGACTCCCTCCATGAAGTTCAAGCCCGACCAGAGCGGCGGGCTATGGGTGTCTGTTCACGACGAGCCCTCGTCGGGAGTGATCGTCACCGTCCCGCTGTTCGCGCCGTCGAAGGCATGGGCCGCCGAGCAGCGGCACCTGCTCGCGCGAGCGCGCGTGGCCTACCCGCGCGAGGTCGTCGAGACGTCTCCCGGAGCCTACGAATGGCGGCGACCGTCAACGGCCGACGACCCCGTCTGCAATGGAAGGCAACGGCGCGCTGAGGCATGGAGGTTGCCGTACGCCGTGGGGTTCTCTAGGGGGCCGTACGGCTGGCGGCTTCGGCCTGGGCGATGGCTTCGGCTTCACTGTCGGCCAGGGCGAGCGCGACACCGAACGCCTGGGCGATGTGGCCGGCGGCTGACATGACGCGTGCCGTCCCGACGACAGGGGCGATGGCGACGAGCAGGTCTTGAAGTTGCTCGACCGTGAATTCGGCTTTGATCGCGGGGTTGATGTGGGCCAGATAGGAGATCGCTGGTGCGTCCATGGCCACGAGTGCGGCAATACGGGAGAGGATGAGCGTCCGCTCGTCCATGTGACAGTGCTCGATGGAGTCGATCGTCATGGCGGCGATCGTGTCGAATACCGGAGTCTCGGGTGCAGTAGCCATGGTTGGCCTGCCTCCTCGCGATGTAGGGACATTTCATCCGCTCAAGCGGGAATCCCCCCTGCACAAGCGGAGGTTGCGAATCAAGCGTAGGCACGCTCGGCTGGTAGCGCGCGTCGAGCCGGGCTGCTGGACCGGGCGCGCGACAGGTCCGCTTCGCGCGCGTGGCCCAGGGCAGCGAATCCGTGGCTTCGTTCCCGTGCTCGCCGAATGCCGCGCTCGCTCCGTCCGGGTCCGAGGCGTCCCCTGCGGAACCACCCGCAGGGTGTGAGGCGGCCGGTCCCCTTCAGGCGCACCGTGGACTCTGAACGTCCGGTGAAGCCGCGGGGGAGGAAGAAAGGACCACGCAGACATCGGCCGCACCCAGGCGCGTCACCGCCTTCCACGGGAGCAGGAGGGCCCGGACATGTGCCGCCGGATCGCTTACTCGGGTACGCCCGTCCTTCTCAGCAAGGTCCTGTTCGAGCCCGAGAACAATCTGATCGACCAGAGCCTGCATTCCCGCCTGGGAGTGGAGACGACCAATGGCGACGGCTTCGGTGTCGGCTGGTACGCCTCGGGCTCGGCATGAGGGCCCACAGTGGGCCCAGACCGTGAAAATGCCCCCGCGCCGCGCTGTATGCGCAGGTCGGGGGCATGATCACGGAACCTACTTCTTCTTGCCCTGGGTGTTGCCGGGAATCTCGGTGAGCTGGGTTTTTGCTGGTCAGGAGCGGCGGGCTCGTGCTCCTGGTGGTCGTCGTTGGTCGTCCTTGGCCACTGTCGAGCGACCTCGGACGGCCCAGGGACGGCCCGGCGCTGACGCTCGCCAGGTCTTCATGGCAAGGCGTTGTCAGTGGCGCCAGCTAGGGTCGCGGATGCGCGGCTGGCATCCGAGGTACCCAGCTCTGTAGTGCAGTTGCATCCCCGGCCCTGTCTGGGGGCGGCCCGGGAACAGGCCGGGACCTAACCGACGGTCGGGCTTCGTCGATGGTCAAGAGCGAGACCTGCCAGCGCCGGCCGCGCACCTCTTCGTCCCGAACTATCGGCTGCGGGGCCATTGAGGACTGCTGGGCTGGTCACTCGGCCGTTGACGTTCCTTGATGGTCGGCCGCGCGCGGAGGTTGCTGTACTCGCTGCTGTACCGCAGCCAATGGAGCTTCCGAGATGGACCCGGTGATCAAAGCATGCTTATGGAGTGCCCCGGTTGCCCTCCGGCCGTGGGGCTGGGCCGACTCCTCCGCGATGCTCGACGATCGGGCATGACAGTCGGTCTCTGCAGCTACCCTGCATTGGGTAGCGGGACGTGTCGGGGGAGGTGCCCTTCGTGGCGACCATCAGCGCGAGCCGGAAGATCGAGCGTGCCGGAGTCAACGCCCTGCGGACGCTGCTTGAGGAACATGACCATCTCGTCCAGGAGATCGACGGGGGCGCTGATCACGGCGAAGACCTATACGTCGGGTTCGCCAGTGAGGGCCGGCGTACCGGGCACGTCATCGCTATCCAGGTGAAGAGCGGCCAGAAGTACAAGCGAGCCAACGGGTACGCCATCCCTGTCGCCGACCATCGGGATGATTGGAAGGAGAGCCGTCTCCCTGTGGTGGGCGTGGTCTATGACCGCGACGAAAAGCGACTCTTCTGGGTCAACCTCACGAAGGAATTGCGGCGTGGTAGCGAAGCGACGTGGATTCAAGTTCCGCGGGCCAATGAGTTAAGCGATGGGTCTCTCCCCGGATTTATCGCTGAGCTTCAGGGGTTCATCGATGCGCAGGGTATGTGGCTCGGCAGCGAAGACGAGACGGAAGGCCAACCACCCGACGCAGTCGGTGAGTCCTCCAAGGGAAATCCGAAACTCACCACCCCGCCAACCCCGTCGGAGGCTACGTCACCCGGCCCGGAGTCGAAGCAGAGGAGCACCGTCACTGCAGGGCTAAACCGGACAGGTCCGACATCCGGCCTCGACGCGGCAGTCGCTGCGTTGAAGGCCGATCGCCATCGTGCACGAGAGCGCGGCTACCAGGACGGAGTGCGCCTAGCTCCTCACCTTGGCTGGTCCGCTCTCGATGAGCTTGGCAACCGAGATTTCGACTTCGGAAGCTGGTTGGAAGGCTGGCGCAATGGGTGGCTAGACATTCAGATGGGACGAGCCCCCTCGGGTACCACGAGGCCAACATGGCTTCCACTGCTCGCCGATCACCTCGGGGCCCTGGTGGCCCCGATCGGCTACGAGCAATGGTCCTTTACTCCGAGCAGGGCATACATCGACGGTTTCATCGCCGGGCTTCGCGCGGTGTGGCAGGATGCAGGTGCGTCCATTCCGGGCGGTATATCGCCCAAGCAGCAATCTGCCAGCCCACAGTCTGCACCCACCTCCGGTGCCAGCACCGCACGGAACCATGGAGAGCAGCAGAGCAGCAGCGCTGATGCCGCACCTGCAGCACCAGCAGGAGGCCAGCGGCTCTCACGCGCCGTTCCTGGAGAGGATGTCACACCACCGGCTGTGTGCAGCGATCAGAAGAGACTAACCACCGTTAAAGGCGTCCTCGGGAGCATCAACTTCGACGGCGAAACCGTGTTTATCCGCAAGGAGGGCTACGGCCCACGCATGAAAGGCATTCGGTCGCTCACCGTCCGAGAGATTGACCACGTCATCGTCAAGCCAGCTACGGCGATGTTTCACGGGTACATTCAATTTGTCCTACGAGATCACCCACCTGCGCCTGACCAACTCCTAAGCATGGCCAGCGGACGACCACACCGGGAAGACCCAGACTCAATGTCATTCACGCGCCGCGCCAACCGTGAAATCGAACACCTTAAGACGGAGATTGAGAGCGCAATCGCCACGGCGAGGGATGGCGTCCCGCCGAGTGGTTCAGCAGCACCACGGCATAGCCCAAGGTCATGAGGCGGCCATCGTGATGGAGATCCCTGGGGACTCCCGGATCATCATCGCCCTGGACGTGTAACACGCACGTCCTGCGCGAGCCATGAGGCACATGGATCGGCTGCTGTGGAGGCGTCCCGGTCGGGCCGGCGCGCATCGACGGCAGAGGCAGATGTCAAAAGCTCCGTCGGGATGGAGCCTGCGACATCCGCTTTAGGAGTTCGATCCGGTGGCCGTGCCTGCCCCGTATCCCCGGTGTTGGAGGGCGGCGCCGAATCCGAGGCCAGCTGCCTTGGTACGCCACCGTGTGCGCCTGTTGATGTCAGTGGTGGATGTCATTCCTCTCCACCCATCTGTCTTCAACCGAACGGCTCGCCCTCGCCTGGCTCCCGTGCAAGGCTACGGTGATTCCGTGCTGCAGGGGGACCCATGTATGTGCCGTCAGACGGACCCGCAGACCGCTTCGTACCGCCGCCCGGGGGCCTGCACCGGCTTCACCTCGTTGAGTACCAAGGTGGTTTACGCCTCTGCGAAGACGCTACGGGCCTCCTCGTCGGTCCAACCGATCGGCGCCTGCAGCGGGCCGGGCTCTACGTCACCAACCTACGAGGTGTGACGTACTACCAGGCGGCGGCAAACGGGCTGACCTGCGCCCAGGTCAGCCCTTGCGACTGGTGCCTGAGCCTGACAACCCCCACGATGGCTATGCCGTGGCGGTCTATCCCAACACAGGCAACGGTCCGATCGGCTACGTCAACAAGCAGAAAGCTCGTGCCTGGTCTCGGTTGATCGCCGAGGGAGCAGAGCTCTCCGCGGTGAGCCTGAGGGGGACTGGGCCGGGAATGAAGTGCGATGCAGTGGCAGTTCTGGCTGCCGAGCCGAGGGTGGTCGCCCACCTCCTGTCGCCGCGGCCCACGTTGCTTCCTCGGCCGGCGTTCCTCGGGTAGCGATCGGCTATGGCGCGCTCTCAGCTTGGGAAGCTTGGGTTCTCCACGGGCGATTGCTCAGCTGACCTGCGACAGAGCGGCGGCGTGGCCCATTTAATGTCGGCTGAGTTCCCCGCCGTTCCCCGTGGTTCCCCGCTCGATCTGGCACGGTTATGGCACGTCCTGCTCGCCCCGTACGCTCTATCGGAGACTGGGGTTTCGATCATTTGGCGTGGTCGGCATGCGGGTGTAACGCTCCTGCTAGCGTGTTGTGTTCCAGCCGAGGGATAGGTATCTTGCCAGCTCTTCGGCACTCAGCCAGTGCGTTCCATCAGCGTCCCTGATCGGGCACTTAACGGCTGCTGGATCTCGCTTACTGGACAGAATGAACGGTTTGTGAGCGTCGGGCTGCTGCGGGATATAGATCACCAGAATGCCAGCCTCAGAATCAATAGGATGCCATTCAACTTCAAGTCCGCGAATGTATGGCTTGACTCGACTGCGCAGGATCTTTCGATATTGTTCTCTATTGATCTCTACAGTTCGAATTGGGGTGATGGCTTCAATGATTTCGCCATCCCGTTTCGCCACTGTTGAAAATCCAATGACTAGCAGCCCTCCGTGCAAATTGGCGAACGCGGCCACATCTTTGCAGAATTCTTCCTCAGCTGCTGGATTCCCCAGCTTGTAAGGTTGACTCTTGACGTCAAGCCAACTGCATTCTTTACGCCCCAGCAATGCTCCTGGGTTACCAGAAACAATTGCCGAGTAGGCTTGGGGTAGTGTAAAACGACTCTCTGTTACGGGTGGAGGCGTAACTTGGTGGACGCTTGTCTGCCACTTTTTAATAGCCAGGGCCAGGGAGTCGCCTGACAATTCCGGTGCGAAGAGAGCCGCAAAGGAAGAGTCGAGGGAATATCTGGGGCGCGCGGAGGTTGTGGGCAAGCTTGCGCTTAGCAAGGCCCCTGTCGTTAGTAGCGCTGCAACCGGACCTGTACGCAGGTACTCGCGCGCGTTGTCCCTATACCAGGGAGTGCCGCGGGGGTAGCCAGCTTGCTCACACAGCCGTTGGACCTTGCTCGCGCGTCCTGGCCCCGTTACCGCCTCGTAGTAGGCTCGGCGGTCCATGTCACTACGTCGAGCCGCGATTGAGTCGCTCATCGCTGTGACGGTCACGATGTTGATTGGCCGCACGCCGTCGATCGAACCCACATAGAGGGCTACGAAGACCACAGCTGCGGCTCCCGGACTCGCGCCATGCGGAGCGCCAGCAGAAGTGGCAGGGAAGATTAGAGACAGGCGTTGCAAATACTCTTCTTGGGAAGGCAAGAGCGCAGGCAGTGCGTCTTCTGTTAGCGTCTCAAGCATGCTTCACCCTACTGCCGCGGGCGTCAGGCGACACGGGCTTTAGCTCCGACTCCGGTCTGAGCAACCGCTGAAACCGGCTAACACGGTTCCGACCACCGCTTTAGGGGAGAGGAGGGGTGATCTGCGAGCTGAGCTGGGGCTTCGCCGGCCGAGGAAGGGGGCGGGCACTTGACCGTGAGGCACCGGCGCTGCCCGTGACAGCCCCCTGCATCTGGCACGGTTGTGGCACGAACCTCAGCCGACGACAGTCAGCCACGACGGCGGGCGCGCCGACCGACCAGGCGCGCGTGTGTTTCAGTACCCCCCACTGACCTTCGCCACGTTGCTGCTGTCGTCGACCAGAGTGAGTCGCGACGGCCGCTCCGTGACGACGTTACCCGAGCCCGCAGCCCGCTGTGACTATGAGGGCGGTCCGACCACTGACCTGGGGTGTTCTCGCCTCCTGGGAATTCTAAGAGTTTCGCGGCGGTCTCCCTGCGATTGCAACCTCCAACGGCGCTTGATTAAGAGAATTCCACCGCGCTTGAGAAACTTCTGAAGTTATCTTCGTTCGAAGACGCTGTAGCTTCCACCATGGCTTGGAAATTGGTGATTGCTAGTGCTACGCGGTCCGCGTTCTTCAACCCGCCAGAAACGGCTTCATTCAGTTGATGGGCGAACGGCAAACAGGCGGCCACGATGGGACGCCATTTTTCCTCGGCGACTTTCGGACTGATTGAGTCCTTGAAGCGGAGAGAAAAGCGATCAGGGATTGCGGATCCCAATACGGTCTCAAGACATTCCGCGATAGCGGACACCATCAGATGAATAGCGCCGCGCTGCCTGAAGAATGCCATGTGGCGATTTTGAGCCGCAGTCCTGCCATTTTCAGAGATATGTGTGATTTCTAGCTTTGCCGCCTCGATGGCTCGCAGAAGCGAGTAGGCAAACAATACGTGGCGCGCGGAGGTTTTGTCGTTGTAGAACTGGGCGTAAACGCCATCTTCATCCCAGATTCGACGGGTGTCGTTGTAGGCGATGTTCGGCTTTCCGTGGAAGTCTGCAAGAGCCTGTGCGACTGTCGAATCTGGCAACAGATTCCTTGATCGCTCGATAGCATCCCGAGTACCTCCCCGGCGGCCCCCCTTGTAGTCGGCGTCGGGGATGGTGGAGAATTCCTGGCGCAATCGCTCTTGGACGGCGTCCTTGCTGCGAAAGTCCGACGCTTCTACCTTATTTTGAGTGTTGTTGTACCTGACGATCTCGCCTAGTACCTCTGGATCGTCGCATTTAACAAACCGAGCCATAACCCAGGTCTCATCAAGGTTGCCGGCTTCACCATCTGTAAGTGTGCCAATCGACCCAGTGGTCTGAGCGCCGTTGATGATCCCAAGCCCTGAGATCTCTAGGGTTGCCTCACTTCCAGTTGTCGCAGGCGTGTGAGAGAAGGAATTAACTAGGATGGTGAGCCCATTGTTGTAGACCCAGAAGTTATCAGGAGTGTCGCGAGCGGTATTTTTTATCCCGTAATTGATGTTACGTTCAGAGCGGACGATCCCTAGATAATCCCGAACATTCGGAGACATCAGATCGGATTCATGAATCTTCCATAGATCCCGCAGCCAAGAGGCGCGAACTGATGTGCAAAAAGAGCGCCATTTGGCCCCGTTAGCTTCAAAGCCACCTTGGATCGGGATAATGAAGGAGTCCGTTACCGAAATCGGATTCTTAGTCCTGGTGTAGAACTCCTCTAGGCGATTGAGGCCGATCTCTGAAGAGGTGATAGAAGTGGTTCGCGCCTTAGGGAACTCGGAAGAAATCAATGCCTTGGCGGTATGAGCCACCTGGTCAAGCTCCGAGCGGACATTGAGGGATTCCGGAAGGTTGTGACAATACCAGATATCGAATTCACGGACCTTATCGGATTGAAAGGCTTCCCTTACCTCCTCTGCCGCGTACCGGAGATTCTCGGGCAAGCCGTTCAAAGGCCCTTTGAGAAGCCAGGTGACCGCCGTATTGAGGTCGCTTGCCTTATTGGCCGGCGCTTCCTGCTTCTCCT
Organism: Streptomyces sp. NPDC020958; assembly: GCF_055562175.1. Classification (NCBI taxonomy): domain Bacteria; kingdom Bacillati; phylum Actinomycetota; class Actinomycetes; order Kitasatosporales; family Streptomycetaceae; genus Streptomyces; species Streptomyces sp. NPDC020958. Next base: position 550,381 of record NZ_JBVHFU010000004.1, read on the forward strand.
TGCCGGAATAGTACGCCTGCCCAACTACTACGCGCTCACGGTCAGTGTCCACAAAAACCAGATCGCACTTCTTGTCATTGCTGCCGTCCGTGAGAGCGGTGGCGGCAACGGACTGGATGTCCTCGATTCCGAGATTAAGCTGAAGAGCGAAAAGAATCAGACCATTATCGCCGTACTGCTGAAGGTCATCACGGCTAGCGTATGCCGCGATGGAGGACGACTTACTCGGAACCTGTCCAGTCATGCGCAGATCGTAGCGTCCGGGGCTGTAGACCGACCAGTGAAATGACTTCTTACGGCAAGCGGCTGATTGCTGTGCGCGCGGCACGGACACCGGCCGGGCTGGAGCGGGACGGAGGCAGGAGCGCAGGCCCGGACGGGGGCCGGGCCGCGCGCGGGGAGCGGAGCGAGCCGCCTTGAACCTGTAAGGAAGGTTGTAACTCAGTCGGTTGTGTGGGGCGCCTGAGGTGCTGTGTGCGGTTTGAAGTCGTCTGTGCAGAGCGGGAGTTCAACGCCTTGGCGGTGTGCCAGCGGCAGGAAGATCACGGGCCGGATCGCCCATGTGATGCGGGTGCTGGCCTGCGTGACTGTCACCGTGCAGGGCTCGGCTCGCAGGAGAGCTTTCCTCGTCGCTATGCGGCCGTCGTACAGCCATTCCCACGCTTCCTGGGATGCGTCGGGGTCGAGTGCCGGTGAGATGGTGCGGAGTGCGATGGCGACCCATCTGTCTGCCTGGGGCGCGGAGTAGGCGTCGAAGGATGCCCGGAGCGCCGGCCATCCCGTCTCGTCGGTGATGTCCTCGGTCCAGCATTCGCACCAGTAGCCGCGCTGCGGCTTGTCCATCAGCACGGGTGGCCTCCGGTCGGTCGGCCCGCGAACAGCTCGGCGGTGACCGTGTAGCCGCCGTCGCTTTCGTGGACGACGACGCGATGGGCGATTGCGCTGACCATGCCCAGGCCTCGGCCGTGTTCGGCCTCCTGGTCCTGGCGCTTGATCTTCGGCGCTGTGCCGGCGGCCCCGTCGTCGGTGACCGACAACGCGATCACCTGTGCTGACACCGCAAGGGCCAGATGGAAGCTGCCCGACTCCTGGCCGCTGGCCGTGTGGAGGATCGCGTTCGCGCTCAGCTCGCTCACGATCAGTTCGACGTCTTCGGCTAAAGGGGAGCCTCGCAGGATGTCGCGGGTCCAGCGGCGGGCTCGGCTGACCTCTTCCGGGAAACCTGGGCAACTGAGCCCCCAGACCCGGGCTGTACTCATATACTCGTGCATACAAGTTCCTTCATGCTGGTAGGCCGCCATGTGCAGCGGATTCGGGCTAGACGAGTTTCACGCCATCGTGGGCGCGGATCGCAGGTGGAGACGCCGCGTCCATCGCGTCCAGGACACGGATGGCGTACGCCTCGTCGGCAAGCTCGGAGACTTCTTCACGGGTCGCCCAGCGCAGGGCGCGGGTCTCGTCACCAGTGGTGGGCGTGCCGTCGGCGGCCTCGCAGCGGAAGACCAGAGAGACGATCAGGCCCGTCATGTTCTTGTAGACGCCGGTCAGGGTCGCCGGAAGGACGATCTTGATGCCGGTCTCTTCGAGGACTTCGCGTTGCAGGGCCTCGGGGATGGTCTCCTCGCGTTCGAGGACACCGCCCGGCGGTTCCCACTTGCCGTTGTCCCGGCGCTGGATCAGGAGGGCCCGGCCGCGGGTGTCTATGACGACCCCGGCGACGCTCACGGAGTGCGGGCGTTCTGTGCTCACGTTCCTCGGCCCTCTCGGCTGGCTAGGCTCTCACCGTAGCAACAACACTCACCCACTCGTCTAGATACCTAAAGGAGTACAAGTGAGCCCTGCTCTTCCTTCGGGCCTCCTCGGAGATCTCGACCCCACGAGCGATCGTGCGGTCTTCCGGCAGATCGCCGACCAACTGCGCGAGGCCATCGACCGTGGGCGGTTCGGCGAGGGCGAGAAGCTGCCCTCGGAGGCTGAGCTTGTCGAGCACTACGGGGTGTCCCGGATGACGGTCCGGAACTCCTTCTCCATCCTCCAGGGGGAAGGGCTGGTGCATGCCGAGCACGGGAAGGGTGTGTTCGTGCGGCCCCGGCCTCCCGTGCGGCGGCTCGCCTCCGACCGGTTTGCCCGGCGGCATCGGGAGCAGGGGAAGTCCGCGTTCATCGTGGAGGCGGATGCGGCCGGCAGTCACCCCCAGGTCGACAGCCTTGAAGTGAAGGAAGAGAAGGCCAGCCAGGACGTCTCCACGCGGCTCGGGTCCGTGCGGCGCGTGCTGGCCCGGCGGCGCCGGTATCTTCTCGACGGCCGGCCGGTCGAGTTCGCCACCTCATACCTCCCCCTCGACATCGCCCGCGGCACCCAGATCGCCGAACCCAACCCCGGGCCTGGTGGCATCTACGCCCGGCTCGAAGAGTTGGGCCACCGCCTCGATCACTTCGAAGAGGAGATTCGCGCCCGGATGCCCTCGCCCGACGAGGTGAAGACGCTCCGGCTGGCCTCGGGTGTGCCGGTCATTCACCTGATCCGTACCGCCTTCGACACCGAGGGGCGGCCCGTCGAGGTTTGCGACACGGTCATGGCGGCGGACGCCTACGTCCTGTCGTACCAACTCCCGGCGACCTGATCGTCATGGTTTGCGGTGGTGTGCGGGCGCAGCTCTCCGAACTCGTATACCCCAACACACTCACTCGTATAGACGAGTGGGCAAGTTGTGTGACAGGGTGATCGTCGTGAGCCCGGGAGATCGGGTTCGCAGATCGCTAGATGTATAGACGAGTAGATAGGAAGTGTCCTGTGCGCACCATCCGTGTGGAGACCACCGCCGCCACGATCCTCCTCACCGAGGCTCCTGAGCCCAAGGTCCGCGACCGCCAGACCGGCGAGATCGCCAAGGACGCCCTGAGCGGTGAGGCGCTGATGACCATCGGCGTCGTCTACATCGAGGACGGGGAGTCCTCCCTGATCAAGGTCACCGTGCCGGAGGGCGGCGTTTCCGAGGGGCTGAACCTCGGTGCGCCGGTCTCGCTCCCCGGTCTCGTCGCCCGGCCATGGGAGTCCGTGTTCAACGGGCAGCAGCGTCACGGCATCGCATATCGGGCCGCTGCCGTCACTCCGGCCGCGTTCCCGGCCGCCATGGGGGCCACCGCCTGATGACCGACCTGACAACGCTTCTGGAGGTGGGTGGTCCTGTCGCCGCGCTCGGCGGTGGGGCCGCCTACACCCGGGCCAAGTACCCGGCGCTCTACTGGTCCGCCGTCGGCGGCCCGATATCCACGGTCCGTCTGCTCAGCTCGTACGGCTCCGTCATGGAAGCCTGCGGCCTGACCGTCGCGCCCTCCCGGCTGCGGGTCCTCGCCGTCAAGGCCACCACTCGGCGGGAGGTCCGGGCGGTCCCGCCCCGCCGGGGCATCATCCGTCCCACCTCGACCGGGCTGCGGCTTCGCCTCCGGCTCGCTCCGGGGCAGGAACCCGCCGACCTCGCCGCCTCGGCCGAGCGGTTGCGGCACGCCTGGGGAGTGCATGCCGTCTACGTCACCACGGTGAAGCCGGGTGTGGTGGAACTGCGGCTCGTCGGCTACGACGTCCTGCGGCGGGTACGCATGCCCCGCAAGTCCGGCGGCGGGTTCCTCAAGGTGCCGGTGGCGCTGCGCGAGGATGCCATGCCCTTCGTACGCGACTACCGCGCCGTTCCCCACCAACTCACCCTCGGCGCAACCCTGTCCGGCAAGTCCATGTACCTCCGGCACCTCATCGCCGGCCTCGCCCCTCAGCCCGTTGCCCTAGTCGGAATCGACTGCAAGCGGGGTGTCGAACTGGCGCCGTTCGCAGCAAGGCTCTCGGCGCTCGCCACCGACCCGGACGAAGCCGCCGAGCTGCTGCCCGCCCTGGTCAAGGAAATGGAGGATCGATACGACCTGATCAAGGAACGGCAGGGCATCGCGCCCGGCACCCCGGACGAGGAGATCACTTCCGACATCTGGGGCCTGCCGGAGAGCGAACGCCCCGTGCCCATCGTCCTGTTCGTCGACGAGGTGGCCGAACTCTTCCTCACCGCGACCCGCAAGGACGAGGAACGGCGGGACGAGATGGTCACCCAGCTCATCCGTCTCGCCCAGCTCGGCCGCGCAGCCGGCATCTACCTGGAGGTGTGCGGGCAGCGCTTCGGCGCCGAACTCGGCAAGGGCGCCACCATGCTCCGGGCTCAACTCACCGGCCGCGTGTGCCACCGCGTCAACGATGAAGCCTCCGCCAAGATGGCGCTCGGTGACATCGCTCCCGAAGCGGTCTTCGCCGCCTGTGCCATCGCTCCTGAGATGCCTGGTCTCGCCGTCGCGGGCGACACCTCCGGCGGCTGGTCCCGCATCCGCACCCCGTACCTCTCCCTCGGTGATGCCGCCGGGTCCTGCCGGGAGACGGCGCACCTGGTGCCCGACCTGCCTTCACTCAAGCCCTTCCGGCCTCACGTGCCTGTGCACCCGGTCGAGACTCCGGCCCCGGTCGTCCGGCCGCGTCCGGTGACCGACTGACCGTCGTCCCTTCCTCGCATCGGTCGGCGTGACCACCTCGCGTCATGTCCCTACCCCTGCCATGCCCGAAACCGAAAGGAGCCGGACCGTGCGCGCCCACCTCGGCCGTGTCGACGCCGTGTTGGTCCAAGCGCTCATTGCTGCCGCGCTGTCCTTCGCCCACCTCCATGACGTAGCCATGGCGGCCGGACAGGACGGGTGGAAAGCCTGGGCCTACCCGATCAGCGTTGACCTGCTGCTCGTCGCCGCATGGCGTCGACTCCGCTCCGGGACGGCCAAAGCGGCGGCCTGGTGCTGGTTCGTCATCGCCCTCGTCGCATCCCTCGGAGCGAACGTCGCCACCGCCGGCCTCCTCGACCTGGACGACGTCCCGGCATGGCTACGAATCCTCGTCGCCGGATGGCCCGCCGTCGCCTTCCTCGGCGGCACCCTCCTCGTCCACTCAGCGCCGAAAGCAGCCACCGAAGAGATCGGCGCCGACGTCATCGAGGACCAGGAGCACGAGCCCGAAGCCACACCAGCACCGCCGCCTGTCCAACCCGCCATCGAGGCGCCGCCGGAGCAGCCGCCCGTCCCGGTCCCGGCCGCCCTGGTCGACCACGCCCGAAAGGTCGCCGCCGAACACCACACCCGCACCGGTACCCCGATCGACACACCGACCCTCCGCGCCCGCCTCGGCGTCCCGGCCCCCATGGCCGAAGCCGTTGCTGCGCAGCTCTGAGGCGAATGCCGATGAGGGGGTTATCGCTTCCTCAGCGCTCGCCGCGTTCCGACAACGGCCGAAATGATCATGACCTCAAGGCAGCACGTGGTGATCACGGTGGCCCAGGACTCGCCCACCCACCACCTTCCCCCAACACACGCGAGCCCAAGTACCAACGCGGCCGTACCGAAGGCGGCCAGCCGCCGTGCCCCTTGTGACATGCCGCCTATCTACACGCCGTCACGCCCAACAGGCAAGCAATCAAAGGGAAGGACGCCTCTCTTGCCAGCCAACCGCCGCTTCCGCAACGTCATCCGGATCGGCCCCGTCCAGGTCGGCACCGCCTACGACGACCGGGGCCGCGAGAAGCACACCGCCGCCTGCACCGCCCCGCGTTGTGGCTTCTCCGCCGACTACGACAGCCGCGCCGCCGCCGAACTCGCCGCCCGCACCCACCGCTGCCCCGTCCGCTGAAAGGACCCTGCGCCCCGTGACCCTCAACCTTCCGCTCGTCGTCGTCCTCGGTTTCTTCGCCTGGGCGGCCGTCAAGTACCTCGGCGTCCGCACCTGGATCGTCGTCCTGGTCGCCCTCTTCGGCTTCTGGCTCTCCCACACCTTCCTCGCCCCCGCCATCGAATCCGGCACCCGTTCCGGCGTGACCGTCATAAACGGCTCACATGCCTAGACGAGTAGATAAGGAGTCTTGACTGTGTTCCTGCCCAAGTACCCCGACAGCCCCACCCCGCCGCCCGCACACACCCACACCCCGACCGACCCGGCCCCCGCCCTGCGCTCCGCGCTCCCGGCCGTCTCCATCAGCACCGGCGCCGTCGTCGCCGTGCTCACGGGCGGCGTGGTCCTCACCGCGCTCCTGACCGCCGTCGCCGTCTCGGCCATCTCCGTGGCCATCGCCGCCGTGGTCCTGCGCTCCCTGCTGCGCGAACACAACCGGCGCTGAACCGTGCCCGACCCCTGGGGCGGCCACGACACCGCCAAGCATCCGGCCGCCCCGGGGCCCGTCACCCCCTGACCGAGCCAGCCAGAAGGAGCCCGCCATCTTCACCCGCACCACCCCGCCCCCGCTGCGCGAACTCACCAACCTCGCCGCAGGCGGCACCCTGCCCGGTATCCTCCGCCAACTCTCCGGCCTCGGCGGCTGCACCAACCCCATCCGCCTCGACGGCCACCGCACCGAGTACGACGTCGACACCACCACCGGCGAGATCGGCCGCATCCTCCAGCACCTCGACTCCACCGACCTGCCCGCCGGCCAACTCCTCGTCCGCTGCAACAACCGCCGCACCACCCGCTGCCCGGCCTGCGCAGAGGTCTACCGCCGCGACACCTTCCACCTGATCACCACCGGACTCCGGGGCGGCAAGGGCACCCCTGAACACGTCGCCACCCACCCCCGCGTCTTCGCCACCTTCACCGCCCCCGGCTTCGGCCCAGTCCACAACCGCCGCACCGACGGTCGCGCCTGTCGCTGCGGCACCCACCACGAACAAAACGACGACGCCCTCGGCACTCCGCTCGACCCCGACACCTACAACTACGAAGCGGCCGTGCTCTGGAACGCCCACGCTGGCGCCCTCTGGCGGCGCTTCTCGATCTACCTCCGCCGGGAGGTCGCCAAGCGCGCTGGCCTCTCCCAGCGCCGCCTCCGCGACCATGCCCGCGTCTCTTTCGCCAAGGTCGCCGAATACCAGAAGCGCGGCGCCGTCCACTTCCACGCGGTCATCCGCCTCGACGGCCCGAACGGCGGCGACACCCCGCCCCCGCCCTGGGCCACCGCCGAACTCCTCACCGACGCCATCCAAGCGGCCACCGCCAAGGTCCGGGTTGACGGCCCGGCCCTCGACGGCCGCACGCACACCTTCGCCTTCGGCCGCCAACTCGACGTCCGCACCATCCGATCCGCCGACTTCAACGACGGCCAAGAGCTGACCGAAAGGGCCGTAGCGGCGTACATCGCGAAGTACGCCACCAAGGGCGCCGAGACAGCCACGGGCGCCCTCGACCGGCCGCTGAAGTTCGCCGCCGAACTCGCCCAGCTCGACATCAGCGACCACGCCCGACGACTCATCCGAACCGCCTGGACCCTTGGCGCCCGTAAGAGCCTCGAACACCTCCGCCTCCGCGCCTGGGCCCACATGCTCGGCTTCCGCGGCCACTTCTCCACCAAATCCCGCCGCTACTCCACCACCCTCGGCGCCCTCCGCGACGCCCGCGCCGAATGGCGCCGAGCACAGGCGGCAGCGACCACCACGCCCGACAACGCGCCCGGGACGACGTACGTCCTCGCCCACTGGGTCTTCGCCGGCACCGGCCTCTCCGCCGCCGAAGCCTGGCTGTCCGCATCCCTCGAACCAGCCCCCGGAACCGAAGGAGAACCCACTCGTGGCTAGCCGACGCCTCACCCTCGCCGACTTGGCCACCGAACCGCGCGCCCTGCCCGCGCGGTACCTGACCCCCGAGGACCTGGTGGAGATGTTCGAGCTGCCCAGCGTCGAGACGGTCTACCAGTGGCGCCGCAAGCGCACTGGTCCCCGTGGCTTCCGTGTCGGTCGGCACCTGCGCTTCGATCCGGCCGACGTTCGGGCCTGGGTGGACTCGCAGCGCAAGGGGGCGGCTGCCTGATGGCCGGACACATCCAAGACCGCTGGTACAGAACTGAGGTCGGACAGGACGGCAAGGACCGCAAGGTCAAGACCGAGCGCTACGGCACCGGCATGCGCTACCGGGCCCGGTACGTCGGTCCGGACGGCACGGAGAAGTCAAAGAGCTTCCCCGACCGGCAAAAGCGACTCGCCGAACAGTGGCTCGCCCACATCGAGGCGGACATGGCGCGCGGGCAGTACATCGACCCGCGCGCGGCACGGATCACCTTCCAGCAGTATGCGGAGACCTGGGTGGAGACGCAGGGAGCGGACCCCAACACACAGGCCTCGATGGAGTCGCAACTCCGCCTGCACGCCTTCCCTCATCTGGGATCACGTCCGCTCGGTTCCTTCCAGCCCGCCCATATCCGCGACTGGGTACGGAAGCTCCAGGAGAACGGTGTCCGGGGCTCGTACGCCCGGACGATCTACTCCAACGTTCGCGCCGCCCTGAGTGCGGCGGTGGACGACGGACACCTTCCGCGCAACCCGTGCGCAGCCCGCTCGGTCCGGCCGCCCACGGTCGACACGAAGCGGGTCGCCCCCTGGACAACGGAACGGCTCTTCGCCGTCCGGGCCGGCATGCCCGAGCGTTTCCAAGCCATGGTTGACCTGGGTGGCGGCTGCGGGCTACGCCAGGGCGAGATCCTCGGCGTCGCCGTCGACGCCATCGACTTCGGTTCGGACACACTTCACGTGGTCCAACAGCTCAAGCTGAGTCGGAGCAAGGCGGTGTTCGCTCCGCCCAAGGGCGGCAAGCTGCGAGACGTACCGCTTCCCGCGCCGGTCGCCGATGCACTGCGGGACCACATGAAGCGGTTCCCGCCGGTCGAGATCACCTTGCCGTGGAAGGTGGCCGACGGGCCTCCGGTGACCAAGCAGCTGATCTTCACCGGGCCGCGGGGCGGGCACGTCTGGCGTACGTCGCTCAACGAGGAGGTGTGGAAGCGGGCTCTGGCCTCGGCCGGTGTGATCCCCGAGCGAGAGCCAGGTGGGGCGTACGCGGAGTCGCGCGAGAACGGCATGCACGCACTCCGCCACTTCTACGCCTCGGTGCTCCTGGACGCGGGCGAGAACATCAAGGCCCTGGCCGAGTACCTCGGCCACTCGGACCCCGGCTTGACGCTGCGGGTGTACGCACACCTGATGCCTTCCAGCCAGGAGCGCACCCGCAAGGCGATCGCTGCCACTTGGGGCGATTCGGGGAGCTAGCTTTCAGCTCAATCTCCACGCGAATCACGGCGACAGATTCATTTGAAACCGGATTCACGTTACGCGATTTCGCGACTCTCGAATCACACATCATGATTACGCGTTTCCGATTACGGCTTTGGCATCCGGCGTCTTTTCACGTTCACCAATCCTGAATCCTGTCCACGTGAACTGCCTACCAAAGTTCGTCGCTACATTTGGCCCCAGCAGGCCAGCCAGTCCAGCCGTGTCGCGGCGCGTGCCGCACCTCAGGGAGGCCGTTCGGCGACGCCCGACCAAGCGCCACAAGGTTCTACATCCGCCCAGCCCCTGATACGGACGGCTAGTTAATAGGGTAGATATAGCGCTGAGCTGAGCCTTTGGTTAATCACCAGCTGAGGCAGTATGGTCCTGCTACCCAAATAGCGGAGAGGCCGCCCATGCAGGGGCGACCTCTCCTCTCCATGGGCTTGTTCATTGACCCAGCGATAGGACAACACATGACTCACATGGAGAAGGCCATAGTGCCACGGCGGGGCCTGCGCATCGACCTCGCCCTCCGCGAGAAGCCGTTCACCTTCATTGGCCTCGGCGGTGCCGGCCTGGGCCTGCAGTCTGGAACCGGCCCCGTTGCCGCTTACCTGTTCGCCCTCGTCGTGGCAGTCCGCGTGCAGATCAGTCGCATCTAAGTCCCACGGCCCCCAGACGGCCCCAGCACACCAACGAGCCCCCTACCAGCGGCGAACCCGCAGGTAGGGGGCTTGATCAGTCAGGCTTACTTCTTCTTGCCCTGGTTCTTGACCGCCTCGATCGCCGCTGCTGCCGCTTCCGGGTCGAGGTAGCGGCCGCCGGGGGTGGTCGGGGTGAAGTCGGGGTTGAGCTCGTAGTAGAGGGGGATGCCGGTGGGGATGTTCAGGCCCGCGATGTCGGCGTCCGAGATGCCGTCCAGGTGCTTGACCAGGGCGCGGAGGCTGTTGCCGTGGGCGGCGACCAGGACCGTGCGGCCGGCCAGGAGGTCGGGGACAATGCCGTCGTACCAGTAGGGGAGCATGCGGACGACGACGTCCTTGAGGCACTCCGTGCGGGGGCGCAGCTCCGGGGGGATGGAGGCGTAGCGGGGGTCGGAGGCCTGGGAGAACTCCGAGTCGTCGGCCAGCGGCGGGGGCGGGGTGTCGTACGAGCGGCGCCAGAGCATGAACTGCTCCTCGCCGAACTCGGCCAGCGTCGCCGCCTTGTCCTTGCCCTGGAGGGCGCCGTAGTGGCGCTCGTTCAGGCGCCAGCTGCGGTGGACCGGGATCCAGTGGCGGTCCGCCGCTTCGAGGGCGAGCTGCGCCGTGCGGATCGCGCGCTTCTGGAGGGACGTGTGGACCACGTCGGGCAGGAGGTCGGCGTCCTTCAGGAGCTCACCGCCGCGGACTGCCTCCTTCTCGCCCTTCTCGTTGAGGTTGACGTCCACCCAGCCGGTGAACAGGTTCTTCGCGTTCCACTCGCTCTCGCCGTGGCGGAGGAGGATCAGCTTGTACGGTGCGTCGGCCATGGGTCAGAGCGTAATCGACGTGTTCGAGCCGGGGAGCCGACGGCAGGGTGGCGTCCCAGGGGGCGGACAGTTGACTGCATTTGTTAATTGAGTGGCTCAGCAGAGCAAGGGGTCAGTAAGTTCCGTTCAAGCCTCGCACTACTTACTTCTTGCCCTGGGGGAGCCATGCCGTCCGCAGCCCTGCGCCGCGCCGTCCGGGAGACCGTCTCCGGTCTGCCCCGGGAGTTCTGGTGGCTGTGGACCAGCACCCTCGTCAACCGGCTGGGCGCCTTCGTCGCCACGTACATGGCCCTCTACCTCACGTTGGACCGGGGATACAGCGCCTCGTACGCCGGGCTCGTCGCCTCGCTGCACGGGCTGGGCGGCGTCGTGTCCTCGCTGGGCGGCGGGGTGATGGCCGACCGGCTGGGACGGCGGCCCACCCTGCTCGTCGCCCAGAGCGCCACCGCCGGGGCCGTCGCGCTGCTCGGGTTCGTGCAGGACCCCGTCGCCATCGCCGTCGTCGCCTTCCTCGTCGGCATGGCCTCCAACGCCTCCCGGCCCGCCGTGCAGGCGATGATGGCCGACATCGTGCGGCCCGAGGACCGGGTGCGGGCGTTCTCGCTCAACTACTGGGCCATCAACCTCGGGTTCGCCTTCTCGTCCGTGGGCGCCGGGTTCGTCGCCGAGGTCAGTTATCGCGCCGGGTTCCTCGTCGAGGCCGGGATGACCGCCGTGTGCGCGGTCCTCGTCTTCCTCAAGCTGCCCGAGTCCCGGCCGCAGCGCACCGTCAAGGAGGCCGAGGCGGTCGGCCTCGGGAGCGTGCTGCGCGACGGCCGGTACATGGCCGTCGTCGGACTGTCCTTCCTCGTCGCGCTGGTCTTCCAGCAGGGGTCCGTCGGCTTGCCGGTGGCCATGGGCGAGGCCGGGTTCACCCCCGCCGACTACGGCCTGGCCATCGCCGCGAACGGCGTGCTGATCGTGGTGCTGCAGATTCCGGTCACGCGCGTCATCGAGCACCGCGATCCGCGCTCCCTGCTCGTCGTGTCGTCCCTGCTCGCGGGGTACGGCTTCGGGCTCACCGCCTTCGCCGGGTCCGTCGGGGTTTTCGCGCTCACCGTGTGCGTGTGGACGCTCGCGGAGATCGTCAACGCGCCGACCCAGACCGGGCTCGTGGTACGGCTCTCGCCGGTCCACGGGCGGGGGCGCTACCAGGGGATGTACACGCTGTCCTGGTCCGCCGCCGCGCTCATCGCGCCGCTGATGTCCGGTGTCGTGATCGACCGGTTCGGGGCGCGGTGGCTGTGGGGGCTGTGCGCGGTGGTCGGTACGGGGGCCGCGCTCGGGTACGGGCTGCTGATGCGCCGCCTGCCGGAGGAGCACGCGTCGGTGACGGGGACCGCGGATGCGGCGACGGGGACCGCGGATGCGGCTGCGGGCGGGGCGGAGGCGGCGGCCGAGGTACGTGCCTGACGGCCGCCGCCCCGCTCGCGCGCGCGGGGGTCAGTCCGTGCAGCCCGTGACGATGACCGGGCTGCCCGCGCAGTTCGTCGGGGTGTTCCGGGTGATCGTCGCGTCGCGGACCGTGAACTGGTTGGTGGTGTAGACGCCGCCCGGAGCCACCCTGGAGGCGTTGTCGCGGACGTAGGTGTGATCGAGGGTGACGCGTCCGGCGTTGTTGTAGATGCCACCGGCCCGGGAGGTGCCGACGCCGTTCGCGCTGTTGGTGAGGACCTTGCTGTCCTCCAGGACGAGCTCGGCGTTGCCCGTGGCGTTGTAGATGCCGCCGCCGACGCCCGCCGTGCCTGCGACGACGTTGCCGACGACCTCGGTGTTCGTCAGCCTCAGCCGCGACAGGTTCCAGATCCCGCCGCCCTGGTCACCGGCCGCCGTGTTGTTCGCGACCTTGCTCTCGCTGACCTCCAGGGACGCGCTGCCGCTGGCGGCGACCCCACCGGCCCGCCAGGCCGAGGTGTTGCGCCTGATGAGGCTCGCGTCGACGAAGGTGTTGCCGGCGGCCAGGTAGAGCGCGCCGCCGACGCTCCGGGCGTGGTCGCGGCTGAACTCGGTGCCCTGCACGCTCAGCGTGCCCGCGCTGTACACCCCGCCCCCGTAGGCCGCGTTGTCGAACGCCACCCAGCCGTTCCGGACGACCGCCGTGGCGTTCGGGGACACCGCGACCCCGCCCCCGTTGCCGGTGGCGGTGTTGTCGATCACGTCGACGCCGGACAGCGTGAGCCTGCCGCGGCTGTCGACGAGCACTCCCCCGCCGTCCCCGTCGGTGCTGCCGCCGCGGACGGTGAGGTCCTCCAGCCGGAGGTTGCCGCCCGCGGCGACGTGGAAGATCCGGAAGGTGGCGGGCGGGTTCCCGGACCGGACGATCGTCGCGCCGTTGCCCCGGATCGTGAGCTTCTGGTCGACGACCGGCAGGCCGTCACCGGTGCTGAAGGGAGCCGTCAGCCGGTAGGTGCAGCCGGCGGAGAGAGACAGGACCTCATCCGGTGACGCGGTGGCGACGGCGGTCGTCAGCGCCGTCGAGTTGCAGGCGACCGGTGTGGCGGAGGAGTCGTCGCGGGCCGCTGCCGGTCCGCCCGCCGCACAGGTGACGATCGCCGCCGCGACCACGGCCGAGCTGGGGAATCGGAGGTATCGCATGTTTCTGAGATGCGACATTCGTCATGATGATGGTCGGATACGATCATCCGCTCACCCGGTCACGCCATGCGATTCCTCCGGTCGGCGGAGTCACGGATGCATCCGCGCCCCCTTCAGCACCTTGTCCACCCCGTTCCGCGGCCCGTGGACGGCGAGCCCGACCAGGTCCAGCTCGGCGGTGGGTACGGCACGGACCGCCGCGCGGTTGTCGCGGTCGTTGCCGGTCGTGAACAGGTCCGCGGTGAAGACGGCACGGAACAGCGCCCGGCTCAGGGCCCGCTCGTGCGCCGCCCGCAGCGTCTCCTTCGTCCCCTCGAAGACCAGCACCGGCTGCCGGAACATCGGCAGGTACGCCACCCCGTCGGCGTCCTCGTAGGGCTCCCCGACCACCTCGGGGACGGTCGCGCCCAGTCCGCTGACGAGGAACGCGGTGACGTTGAGGCGCTGCCAGGACTCCAGGTCCTCGCGCAGCAGTACGGCGATCTTCGTGTCGAAACGGACTGGTTCGGTGCCCGTGGAACTCACGGAACTCAAGGAACTCGGGGAACTCGGGGAACTCGGGGAACTCAAGGAACTCATGGCATGAGACTGCCGATCGGCGTACCGCCCCGTCTTGTACGTTGTTTGCATGGCCAACCGGCACCCCGCCAACGCCCGGCAGCCCGCCACCCAGGAGGTCACCGCGTGGCGTCCCCGGGTCCCGGGCGTCGCCGAGGTCTTCCACGCGCGCTTCACCGGGTACGCCTATCCGATGCACGTCCACGACGCCTGGACGCTGCTCATCGTGGACGACGGCGCCGTACGGTACGACCTCGACCGGCACGAGCACGGCACCCCGGGCGACACGGTCTCGCTGCTGCCCCCGCACGTGCCGCACAACGGCTCCCCGGCCACCGCGGACGGCTTCCGCAAGCGGGTGGTCTACCTGGACAGGGCGCTGCTCGGCGACGACCTCATCGGGGCCGCCGTCGACGGCCCCGACCTGCGCGACCCTCTGCTCCGGCAGCGCGTCGGCCGGCTGCACACCGCGCTCGCCCGCCCCGGCGACGAGCTGGAGGCCGAGAGCCGCCTCACCCTCATCGGCGAACGGCTGCGCGACCTGCTCCGCCCCCGGCCGGACACCCGCCCGGACACCCGCCCGGAGACCCGGCGGCGCCCCGACCCGGCGCTCGCCCGCACCCTGCGCGAACTCCTCGACGAGCGGGTCACCGAGGGCCTCGCCCTGGCGGAGGCCGCACGGCTGCTGCACTCCCATCCGGCCCATCTGGTGCGGGCGTTCAGCGGCGCGTACGGCATCGCCCCGCACCAGTACCTGATGTCCCGCCGGGTCGGCCGGGCCCGTCGGCTGCTGCTCGACGGGGTCCCGCCCGGCGAGACGGCCACCGCCACCGGCTTCTACGACCAGGCCCACCTGACCCGGCACTTCAAGAGGCTGGTGGGGGTGCCCCCGGGGCGCTACCGGGACAGCGCGCGCTGAGCCTCGTACAGGTTCCGTGGCCGTACCGCGTCCCAGGTGCCGTACAGGTCGAGGCGGGAGTGCAGGTCGCCGGTGAAGTCGGGTACGTCGATCTGGTCGAAGTCGGTGACCGTGTTGAGGCCGACGGTGGCGGAGTACGGGGCGAGGCCGTCGAGGCGCATCAGGCCCGCCCTGCCGTTGGTCACGCGTACGTTCCAGTGGGTGAACCGCGCTCCGAACAGCGGGCCCGCGTTGGCGTCGCCGCCGTGCCGGCCGTTGTTGTTCACCGTGATGTCGGTGCGGACGTTCGCGAAGGGCAGGCCGCGGTGGGAGTCGAAGGTGCCCATCTGCATCTCGCCGCGTGACCAGACGTTGTGGGAGGACAGGCCCTCGACGTTGATGCCGTGCAGCTGGGTGTCGGACGGGGCCGGGACCGTGCGCTGTTCGATCGTGAAGTCCTCGACGAGGTTGTCGTGGGAGCCCTCGCGGCAGAAGTAGGGGTGGTGTTCCCCCCGGCCGCCGACCCGGGTGCGGCGCAGGGTGCAGGCGGAGGCGGCGACCAGACCGAAGCCGTTGTCGACGTTGCGGACCGTGACGTCGTCCACCCAGCAGTCGTACGCGCACTGCAGGACGACCCCGTTGTAGCCCTTGTCGAGGAGGTGCGGGGACTGCGGGGTCTCCATCACGTCCAGGGTGAGGCCCTCGACCCCGGACCCGGTCAACTCCGGCACGTGCGTGGTGAACCGGGGGTTCCACTCGGGGCGCAGGTCCACCGGGAGCGGGCGTTCCAGGGTCACCCGGCGGCCGCGGACGGCGGTGACGCGGACGGGCCATTCGTAGGGGACGTAGGACAGCAGCTTGGTCTTGTCCTCCCAGGTGTAGGCCGCGGGGCCCGGACCGCCGCCCGACATGTGCTGGAGGAGGGTGTGAGCGGTGTCGTCGAAGACGCGGAGCAGGACCAGGCGGCCGGGGCGGAGCCGGGCGGCGTCCGCGACGGTGACCGTCCAGTCGCCCCGGCGGGCGGGCGCGACGGGCGTCAACTGCTCCCACTCGTCGCGCTTGTTGCCGGTCCAGCCCTCGAACGGCCAGGCCTGCGCCCGGACGGCGGCCACCAAGGAGTCCCAACGGGCTTTCGGCGCCAGCCAGATCAGGCCGCCCGCCCAGGACCACGCCGACTTGGTGCCGCCGTAGCGGGAGCCGTAAGGGCCGATCAGCTCGGTGAGGTTCTTCGTCGCGTACAGGGTGGTGCGGCCGCTGCCCGCGCCGCGCAGCACCACGTGGTCGTACCCGAGCTGGACCAGGCCGTCGATGCGGAAGGTGCCCGGCGGGATGGTGACCGTGCCACCGCCGGCCCTGGCGGCTGCGGCGATGGCACGGTTGATCGCGGGGGCGCAGTCGGTGACGCCGTCGGCCACGGCGCCATGGGCACGCACGTCGGTCACCACGGGGAGCCGGCGGATGCGTGCGGCGCCGGCCCGTCCGACGTACGGGATCTGCGGGTGGGTGAAGGGGGTGCGGATGAACTCACGCCAGAGGGCGGGGACTTGGGCGTCGGAGGCGCGGGCGGTGCCGACACCGGCGACTGCGGTCGCGGCCACTGCCGTGGCGCCGGCGAGCAGGGTCCGTCTGGTCATGCCGTGGTGCGCGGTACTCATTCTGCGCGTCCTTCCATGCGAGTCAGTCATGGATGTGAACGACGTTCAGATCTGCGTCGAGCGTGAGCATGCCACGGGTGCCGTGCCCCACGAAAGGGCCATGCAGAGGTCAGTCAGCGGGGTGTTCGATCAGATGAGTGAACGCTTCCAGGTTCCGGGTCGACTCGCCCCGCGACACCCGCCACGCGTACTCCTTGCGGATCGAGGAGGCGAAGCCCAGCTCCAGGAGGGTGTTGAAGGCGCCGTCCGCGGCCTCCAGGACCTGGCCGAGCAGGCGGTCGATCTCGTCGGCGGTGACGGAGCCGAGCGGCAGCCTGCCGGTGAGGTACACGTCGCCGAGCCGGTCGACGGCGTAACTCACGCCGTACAGCCGCAGGTTGCGCTCCAGGAGCCAGCGGTGCACGGCCGGTTCGTTCTCGTCGGGGTGACGGATGACGAAGGCGTTCAGGGAGAGCGAGTGACGGCCGACCAGGAGCGAGACGGTGGTCTTCAGCTTGCGGGTGCCGGGGAGTTGCACGACGTAGCTGCCGGACTCCGGGCTCTCCCACTCCAGTTCGGCGTCCTTCAGGACACCCTCGATGACCTGCGCCGCCCGCTGTTCCTGTGAAGCATCACCCATGGGCCGAGCGTACGCGACGGCGGTGGGACTGGGTCGCGGCCAGGTAGACGTCGGCGGTGGCGGCGGCCGCCGTGTCCCAGCCGAAGCACCCGGCGTGCCGGGCGGCGGCGCTGCCGAAACGGTCGGCGAGGGACGGGTCGTCGGCGAAACGGCTCAGCACGCGCGCGTACGCGGCGGGATCGTGGCCGCGCACCAGGAAGCCGGTCTCGCCGTCCCGTACGGCCACCGGAAGCCCGCCGACCGACGCGGCGACGACCGGGGTGCCCGCCGCCTGCGCCTCTATCGCCACCAGGCCGAAGGACTCGCTGTAGGAGGGCATCACGAGGACCGAGGCGGCCCGGAACCAGTCCGCGAGCTGCTCCTGCCCGACCGGCGGCCGGAACCGCACCACGTCCGCTATGCCGAGCCGCGCGGCCAGCTTCTGCAGGCCCTCCGGCTTCGCGAGGCCGCTGCCGCTGGGACCGCCGACGATCGGCACGACGATCCGGGAGCGGAGTTCGGGACGCTCGTCGAGGAGGACGGCCACGGCACGCAGCAGCACGTCGGGGGCCTTCAGCGGCTGGATGCGGCCCGCGAAGAGCGGCACCAGGGCGTCCTGCGGGAGGTCCAGGCGGGCGCGGGCGGCGGCGCGGCCGTCGCCGGGACAGAACCGGTCGAGGTTCACGCCGGGGTGGACGACGGCGACCTTCGCGGGGTCGGCGCTGTAGTGGTGGACGAGTTCCTCGGCCTCTTCGGAGGTGTTCGCGATCAGCCGGTCGGCGGCGGACACGATCTGGGTCTCGCCGATGACGCGGGCGGCGGGCTCGGGCGTGTCGCCGTCGGCCAGGCTGGCGTTCTTGACCTTGGCCATGGTGTGCATGGCGTGCACGAGGGGGACGCCCCAGCGCTGGGCGGCGAGCCAGCCGACGTGGCCGGAGAGCCAGTAGTGCGAGTGGACGAGGTCGTAGTAGCCGGGGCGGTGGCCGGCCCAGGCCTGCATCACGCCGTGCGTGAAGGCGCACAGCTGGGCCGGGAGGTCCTCCTTGGCGAGCCCCTCGTAGGGGCCGGCGTCGACGTGCCGTACGAGGACGCCCGGGGCGAGTTCCACGGTGTGCGGGAGGCCGCCGGCGGTGGCCCTGGTGAAGATCTCCACCTCGATGTCGATCGCGGCGAGGCGCTGCGCGAGCTCCACGATGTAGACGTTCATGCCGCCCGCGTCGCCGGTGCCGGGCTGGTGGAGCGGTGAGGTGTGCACGGAGAGCATGGCGACGCGGCGGGGGCGGCGGGAGCGCAGGAGCCTGCTGACGTACTGGCTCACGTGGCGGTCCTCCTTGTGCGGGCATGCCTTCGGGAGGACGTGGGGGTCCTCTCGGTCTGCAACAGCGGGAGGACGGGTTCCCATTCCGGCGGTGGTCAATTTTACCGACAGATTGCCTGTCGTCGCTCAACCGTTCGATGACCGGGGGCGTGGGGGTGGCGTGCGTGGGGATGGGGAGCGTGGGGGGGGTGGGGCCCGAAGTGGCGCTCACACTTACCCTCGTATGCATGACTACCCGCGCCTCCCGCCCCGTGGGGACGGTGACGCGCGGGACCACCAACCCCAACCGGTTGCGCCGCATGGACCGGTGGATCGCCGCGTCCCACGGGGCCGAACTGCGGCGCGCCCGCGACCCTCTGGCCATCGACCTCGGGTACGGGGCCGCGCCCTGGACCGCCGTCGAGCTCCTCGGGCGGCTGCGGACCGTCGCGCCGCGCGCTCGGGTCGTCGGGGTCGAGATCGAGCCCGCCCGGGTGGCCGCCGCGCGACCGTACGAGCGCGAGGGGCTCGCCTTCCGGCACGGCGGGTTCGAGATCCCCGTCCCCACGCGGCCGTTGCTCATCCGCGCGGCCAACGTGCTGCGGCAGTACGACGAAGGTGAGGTCGGCGGCGTCTGGGAGCGGCTGCGCGCGCGGCTCGCGCCCGGCGGCCTGCTGGTCGAGGGGACCTGCGACGAGATCGGGCGACGGCACGTGTGGGTGGCGCTCGGGCCCGAAGGGCCGCGCACGGTGACCTTCGCGACCCGGCTGGGCTCGCTCGAACGGCCGTCGGACCTCGCCGAACGGCTGCCGAAGGCGCTGATCCACCGCAACGTGCCGGGCGAGCCGGTGCACGCGTTCCTGCGCGACTTCGACCGCGCCTGGGCGGCGGCCGCGCCCTACGCGTCGTACGGCGCCCGGCAGCGGTGGATCCGGGCGGTGCGGGACCTGACGGCCGACTGGCCGGTGACGGACTCGGCGGTGCGCTGGCGGCAAGGGGAAGTGACGGTGGCCTGGGAGGCGTTGGCGCCGGCGGCCTGACGGGGCGACCCGACGGGATGGTTCGACGGGACGGCTCGACGGGACGGCTCGACGGGACGGCGGGAACGATCTCGGTGAGGCGTACGTCACACAGGCGGGGAGATCGTCATGTCCGGGGGGAATCCGGGGAGGAACCCACCTGCCGTCACCCCTGTCGCTTTTCGGCGCCGCGTGGCACGATCCTCCCCGTATCGTATGTTACTGACGATTAATCAGTTCTGGGGGCGGAACATGGGACCGGACAAGCACTCCGTCCGGCCGGGTGGGCGCGGGATCCTGGCGACGGCGGTGACGGTGGTCTGCGCGGTGACCGTACTGACGGCACCCGGCACGGCGTTCGCGGCACCGGACCCCACACCCTCCCCGAGCGCGTCCCCGAGCGCGTCCCCGAGCCCCTCGGTGACACTTCCGCCCGACAAGGACCTCGAAGCGGTACAGCGGAAACTGGACGACCTCTACCACGACGCGGCCGTCGCCACCGACGCCTACAACGCCGCCGAGGAGGCCGCCCAGAAGCAGTCGGCCCAGATCGTCGACCTGGCCAAGAAGATCGTCAAGGGGCAGCAGAGACTCGACCTGTTGAAGCAGCGGGCGGGCCGGGCGGCCGCCGCCCAGTACCGCACCGGCGGACTCCCGGACACCGCCCAGCTGATGCTCAGCGACGACCCCTCGGAGTTCCTGGACGGGGCCGGACGGGTGCTCCAGGGCGAGCGCGCCACCAAGGCCCTGATCAGCGAACTGACCCAGACCCAGCAGGACTTGAAGCAGTACGCGGCGGACGCGGCCGACCAGTGGGACAAGCTGGAGGCCGGACGCAAGGCGAAGGCCGCCGCCAAGAAGAAGATCACGGAGCGGATCGCGGCCGCCGAGGAGCTCCAGTCGAAGCTGCAGAAGAAGCAGAAGGAACGGCTGGCCGAGCTGGAGCGGCAGGCCGCCTACAAGGCGCAGACCGCCTGGCTGGACACCGGGATACTGGGCGAGATCCACGGCAAGGCCTCCGCGGCCGGCGAGAAGGCGATCGCCTTCGCCACCGCCCAGATCGGCAAGCCGTACGTGTGGGGCGCCGAGGGCCCGGACTCGTACGACTGCTCCGGACTGACCTCGCAGGCCTGGGCGAGCGCCGGGAAGCCGATCCCGCGGACCTCGCAGGAGCAGTGGAAACAGCTCAAGCACGTCGACGTCAAGGACATGCGCCCCGGCGACCTGATCATCTACTTCGACGACGCCAGCCATGTCGCCCTCTACATCGGGGACGGCGCGATCATCCAGGCCCCGCGGCCCGGACGGACGGTGTCGATCGGGGGCGCCGGGACGATGCCGATCCTCGGAGTGGTGCGCCCGGATGCGTAATGCCCCTTTCGTGAGCTGTGTCATGTGACCCGGCCCACGGCAACACCCGCTCAAACCCGGGTGGCACGTGAGCTTCGTCATCCCTGTTCCACCGCCCGCTGCCCCAACTGCGGTACAGCACACGGCATATGACAGCGGCCTGAGACCGAGCGACGCGGCTCACACCATTCCGTTGCGGTGGCCAGTACCGCTATGGTCCCCGTCGGTGGGGTCGAGTCCCTCGTCCCACCACGCCCTCGGGGGGAGGGAAGGAACCCGACAGATGCCCGTACCCGTACCGCGGCAGAGAGCGATCCCGGCCGCGGAGAGTGGTCAGGCGCCGGCCGCCGTATCCGCACAGGACGGCGGCCCCCTCAAGGAAGAGGCCAACCGCACGGAAGCCGTCGCGCCGAACGCAGGCGGCACCACTCTCACCCTGCTGCTGATCGAGGACGATCCGGCCGGCTCGCCGATCCTGCCCGAGCTGCGCGACGCGTCCGGCACCTCGATCCGGATCCGCACCGCCCGCAACCTCACCGAGGCCGAGCGGCTGCTGACCGACGACGTCCACTGCATCCTGCTGGACCTGGCGCTGCCCGCGCCGGGCGGCAAGGACACGGAGGGCGAGCTGGCCGTGCTCAAGCACGTGCTGGAGCTCGCACCCCGCCACGCCGTTCTCGCGCTCACCGCCTCCGGCGACGCCGAGCGCGGCACCGAGGCCGTGCGCGTCGGCGCGCAGGACTACCTCTTCCGGGACGAACTGGACGGACGGCTGCTGAGCCGCGCCATCCGGTACGCCGTCGAACGCAAACGCTCCCTCACCACCGAGCGCAAGCTCGCGGAGGGGCGGATGCGGGCGCAGGAGAACCGGCGCCTGGAGCGCGGCCTGCTGCCCACACCCCTGCTGGACGGCTCCTCGCTGCGGTTCGCCGCCCGCTACCGCCCCGGCCGCTCCCGGGCCCTGCTCGGCGGCGACTTCTACGACACCGTGCGCACCCCCGACGGCACCGTGCACGCGATGATCGGCGACGTCTGCGGGCACGGCCCGGACGAGGCCGCGCTCGGGGTCGAGCTGCGGATCGCCTGGCGGGCGCTGACCCTGGCGGGGCTGTGCGGGGACCAGCTGCTCGGCACGCTCCAGGAGGTGCTGGAGCACGAGCGCTCCGACGAGGAGATCTTCGCGACGCTCTGCACGGTCGACATAGCGCCGGACGGGCGCCGAGCGGGCCTGTGCCTGGCCGGGCACCCGGCGCCGCTCCTCGCCCGGCCGGGCCGGCCGGCCGAGCTGCTGCCGTACGACAACAACGGCCCGGCGCTCGGCCTGCTGAAGGGTGCCCGGTGGCCCCGGACGCAGGTGGAGCTGGGGGCCGAGTGGAGCCTGATGCTCTACACCGACGGGCTGATCGAGGGCCGGGTGGGGGTCGGCGGGGAGCGGCTCGGGCAGGAGGGGATGGTCGAGATGGTGCGGCGGCAGCTGGACTCCGGGCTGACCGGGGAGGCGTTGCTGCGCGCGGCGGTGAACGAGGTGCGGCAGCTCAATGGGGGTGAGCTGACGGACGACGTGGCCGTCGTACTGCTGGATCGCGAGGTCTGAGCGGGTCCGCGCCGCGGACGCCCCCGGAAAGGGGTCAGCGGCCGCCGTTGTACGGGCCGTACGGGCCGTCGCTGCTGCTGCCGCCGCGGCGGCCCCGCCAGCCGCCGCCTCCGCCCGAGACCTGCTTGAGCGCCGGCCGGACGTCGACGATGTAGACGATGCTCGCCACCACGCCCGCGATCGGGAGGATGGAGAGGATCGAGAAGAGGTAGCTGACGACCAGGGCGATGGCCAGGATGATCAACCAGAAGATCTTGTTCTGCTTGTCGGCCGCACGGAAGGCGTCCTCCCGCCGGAACGCGGCGTCGAACAGCCCGAACGCCGCCAGCGCCATCAGGACGATCTTCAAAATCCCCAGGAACCCCGCGAACCCCAGCATCAGCATGCCGCCACCACCGTTCCTCTCCCGAGCCCCGATCCCTACGCGGCCACCGTACCCGTAGAACGGGCCGGGCACCCTCAAGGTGCCCGGCCCGCTCACAGCGCTGATACGACCCTTACTTGGCCGGCGGGGTGGTCTTCTTGGCCGTGGGGGTCGCCTTGCGGGGCGCCGGGGCCTGGACCTTCTTGGGGGCGGCCGGGGCCTTCTTCACGGTGACCGGCTTGGCCTCGGCGGCCTTGGGCTCGTCGGCCTTCTTCGGCTCCTGCCGGGTCCCGACCGGCTCGGGCTTGCCCTCGACGACGATGGCGAGGTCCTCGATCTCCTCGGCCGCCTCGCCGCGCCAGGTCTTCACGGCCTGCTCGCCGTGCTCGGCGACCTTCTCGTAGGTCTCGCGGGCCTTGACGGCGTACTCGGCGGCCACGCCTACCCCGCGCAGGGCGAGGTCCTGGGCGGACTCACCGAGCTTCTTGAGGTCACCGTCGAGGGAGACGATGAAGCCGTTGACCCGGGTCTGGAGGGTGGCCTGCGCCTCCTTGGCCTTGGCACCGGCCTCCTTCGCGCGGGCGGCGGCCTTCTCCTGCACGGCCTTCGGGTCGGTGTTGCGCACGGCCTCGATACGGGCCGGGGCCTCGGTGCGCAGCTGCTCGACCAGGCCGGGGACCTTCTTGGCCTGCTGGAGGGCCAGGTCGGCGGTGCCGGCGGCGAAGTAGAGCGGGGTCGGGTCGCTGAGGGTCTTGCGCAGGTCGTCGGTGATGGCCATGGTGATGGTCCTCCCGTATTAAAGTTCGGCTGAGGGTTTTGTGGTCCGCGGCGCGGCGGCCGGCGCGCTTGGCCGGCTCATCCGGCCGTCCGCCGGGGACCGGTTGCACTGTCGTTCTCGCTGTCGTTCTCGGTCCTGGCACCGCCGTCGACGGCGTCACCCGCCCCGAAGCCGTTCTCCTTGCGGAACGACTCGTAGATCTGCAGGAGCACCTGCTTCTGCCGCTCGTCGAGAGTGGGGTCGGCGAGGATGACCGCGCGGGTCTCCACCTCGTTCAGATCCCGCTCGGCGTCGAGGATCCCGGCGCGGACGTAGAGCGTCTCGGCGGAGATCCGCAGCGCCTTGGCGACCTGCTGGAGCACCTCCGCGCTCGGCTTGCGCAGCCCGCGCTCGATCTGGCTGAGATACGGATTGGACACCCCGGCGGCATCGGCGAGCTGCCTGAGCGACAGCTGCGCGTTGCGCCGCTGCTCGCGCAGGTACTCACCGAGATTGCCGACGTTGAGCGATGCCATGCCTCCACAGTGCCCCACCCTCGCTAACAATTGCAAGCACCTGCTTGCAATAGTGCGCCGTGTCATACCCGGATGGCTGTGCCGGTCCACGCCGAGAAGCGGCGTTGTCGGTGGGTCCTGCCAGGGTGTGCGTCGTGGACGAATGGGGGGAGCGCGTCGACGGTCGAGATCGCGTGCTGGGGGTGGTCACCCGCCGGGAGGCGATCCGGGAGGGTTGGCTGCACCGGGTCGCCGTGACGGTGTGTCGTGATGATCGTCGCCGGGTCCTCGTCCACCGGCGGTCGGAACAGGTATCGCGCCTCCCCGGGCTCCATGAGGTCGAGGTCGGTGGCGCCGCACAGGTCGGCGAGCCCTATGAACAGGCCGCCGCGCGGGAGCTGGCCGAGGAACCGGGCATCCGTGCGCAGCCGCGCCTGCTGTTCACGTTCGTCAACCGCAGGCAGTGGCCCCTGATCCCGGTGAGGTCGCCTGGCATGGCTGGCTGACCGAGCCGGAGCTCTGCTCGGTGGTCAGGACGGCTGGACCCCGTCGAAGAGGGTGACGGCTGTGGCGGGGTCCGGGGTCAGGAGGCGGTCCAGGCCTGCCGTCGTGATCTGCGCCCAGCGGCCGGCCCGTGCCCACATCCGTTCCTCGAAGGCGCGGACGGTGGCGTCCAGGTCCTCGGAGCCGGTGGCGATGGACTCGGCCAGTTCGGCGCCTTCCAGCAGGGCGAGGTTCGCGCCCGCCCCCAGTGGGGGCATCAGGTGGGCGGCATCGCCCAGCAGCGTCACCCCGGGGACATGGGTCCACGTGTGGCCCACGGGCAGGACGTGGAGCGGGCGGTGGACGAAGGCGGGGCCGTGGCGGAGGAGATCGAGGACGGGAGGAGCCCAGCCGTCGAACAGGGACAGCAGACTCGCCCGTACGGCCTCGGCGTCGGCCAGGTCCAGGTGCGCGTGCCAGTCCGGTTCCGCGCGGAACTGGGCGTACACCTTGACGTGGCCGCCGCTGCTGCGCTGGGCGACGAGCTTGCGGTGCACCCCGTACACCGCCACGGAGCCGTCGCCGACCAGCCGGGCGAGGTCGGGATGGCGGGTGTCGACGTCGTCCAGGGAGGTCTCGACCGTGGTGACGCCGGTGTAGTGCGGCGTCACCGGCGAGACCGCCGGGCGGGTCCGGGACCAGGCGCCGTCCGCGCCGACCACGAGGTCGAACGTCTCCTGTCGCCCGTCCGCGCACTGGACCACCGCGCCGCCCCCGGCCCCCGGCACCACCCGCGTCACCTCCCGCCCCCACTCGACGCCGAGAGGCCCCAGCAGCAGGTCACGGAGTTGCCCGCGGTCGATCTCGGGATTGGCCCGGTCGTCCGGGCGGGGCCGCCAGTCGCGCAGGACGGTCCCGTCCGTGTCCAGGATGCGCATGGCCTGCCCCTCGGGACGGGACAGCGCCCGGAACTCCGCCAGCAGGCCCGCCATGTCCAGCGCCCGCTGCCCCAGCCCCTCGTGCAGGTCCAGGGTGCCGCCCGGGGGGCGGGCGTCGGGGGCGGGATCGCGTTCGAGGACGGTGACGGGGTGACCGTGGCGGTGCAGGACGCGGGCGAGGGCGAGGCCGCCGGGGCCGGCTCCGATCACTGCGATGCGGTGTCTCATGTCGATACACTGTATTGGGAGGGTGCGCTGTATAGCAACGGTACGGTGTGTCCATGACTGTGTGGGACCGGCCCGAGCCGCCGACTCGACCTGTACCCCTCGACCGGGAGCGGATCGTCGCCGCCGCCGTCGCGCTGGCCGACGAGGGCGGTCTCGACGCGGTGTCCCTGCGCAAGGTGGCCGCCCGGCTGAACGCCGGGCCCATGCGGCTGTACGGCTACATCTCGACCAAGGAGGAGCTGTTCGACCTCATGGTCGACGAGGTCCAGGCCGAGATCCTCCCCGAGGAACAGCCCGCCGACTGGCGGGAGGCGCTGGCCACCCTCGCCCACCGCACCAGGCGGACCGCGCTGCGGCACGAGTGGCTGGCCGACCTGCTCGGCGGCCGTCCGAGCCTCGGCCCCAACGGCCTGGCGGTGACCGAGGCCACGCTGGCCGCCCTGGACGGCCTCGCCGACGTGGACACCGTCATGCGCGCCGTGGAGACCGTCAGCGCCTACGTCACCGGGGCGATCAGGCGCGAGATCGCGGCCCTGCGGGCCGAGCGCGCCACCGGCCTGTCCGAGCGGGAGTGGCAGCGCGCCCACGGCCCGCACGTGACGCGGGTGCTGGCCACGGGCCGCTTCCCGGCACTGGCCAGGGCCGTGCACGACGGCACGGACGTGGAGCCCGAGACGACCTTCACGACCGGCCTGGACTGGGTCCTCGACGCTGTGGCCGCCAAACTCACCCGGCCGTCGACGTGACGCTCAGCTCCTGCCGAATGCGAGCGAGGTCGGGGTCGGTGTCCACGGGCCGTGCGGAACTGACCACCGCACCTACAACCGCCCCGGACTGAACCCGCTACGGCGCCGCTCCTCAGGAGTGACCGCCAAGGGCGGCCTCCGGGAGGTCCACTACGACCCCTACGACCTGTCCCAGATCTGGGTACGCGACGCACGCACCGGAGAGCTCACCACCGTTCAGATCCGCTGGGCCGTGCCGCCCGGCTTCGGAGCTGTCCCAGCAGAACCGACAAGGCCCAGCTCGGAGACACCTCATCCATAGAGTGATCGATCGCGTCATCTTTGGCTTGAAGTCGGCGAGCCCGCGCATATGCCGTTGAAGACGCCTCATTGCATGACTAGCGTCACGCCCTGTTGTGGGCACTGAAGGGCCGACGGGGGCAGTCATGGACAGGCGAGGACAGGACGACACACGGCTTCGGGGCGGTACCGCCTTGACCGACCACGCCATCGACCGCAACGAGTGGGCGCTCGCCCCGATCATGCTGCTGCGGCATGCCGGGTTCCCCTGCTCTCTCCTGCAGAACGTTGCCGATGCGTCGACTCCGAGAGCCGCAGACGCCGTACTCACCCGCTGTGATGAGGCGCTTCGGATCGGGCAGCAGTTAAAGGCGGTGCTGCGCGAGGAGCGCGTGGGAACGAAGGGAGACATCGCCTCCGGGGTGGGCATGTTACGTCCTTTCCCACCGCGGGATCTTGCCCGCCTGGAGACAGACCTCAGCCCGACATCCATGGAGCTGGTCAAGCGCTACCAGGACGCGGTTGTGGCCCTGGACAGCATGTGGGTGTCTTTCGAGAAGGATCATGCTGCCGCGCTGGCTCGCGGTCGGGAGACCGTCATACGCCTCTTTCGGGACCCCGCGCTCCAGCAGGTTCTGCTCCTGTCGAACGACGCACGCTTCGAGGAGTTCGTCGGATGGATCGACGGTGGCGGAGGAGGATCAGACGGGCATGTCAAGCGCATGACCGATCTGCTCGCCATGTATCTCCAGCGGGTCACGACGAAGAACGAGACGCATTCGCACTTCGGCCCTCTCGCGGTAGCCCGGGTCGCACCCGACACCACAGGGATCTCCTGGTCCACCGGTCCGCTGCGGCGCGCCGCCTTCCTCAGCCACTGGGCAGGCGAAGCGATCGCCGAAGCGTTCAGCGGCCGCCCTGAACTCTTCGAGACCGTACGTCCTCGGCGGCGCCCGCTCGCGTTCAGCCAGGATTCGCGGATCCGGCTGTACTCCTTCGAGACGCGGACGGGCATGCCGGACGACTGGCGCTTCGTCGAGGTGACGGCCGAAACGTTCGACAACGACCAGACGTGGCTGTGGGAACGATGCGACGGCGAGCGCACAGTGGCACAGCTCCGCGCTGCATGGATACGACGCGGCGACACCCCCTCCCCTCGCGCCTTCGACAAGGTGCTGCACGAACTGGTGAGCAGGGACTGGCTGATAGCACGCTGGGAAATTCCCGTCGGGGCCGCCGATCCTCTCCAGACGCTGACCGGACACCTGGAGGAAGGGTCAGCCGATCTCGCGGTGGTGCGGTGGTTCGCCGACACGCTGCGACAGTTTGCCGACGGCCCGGTCGAAGACCGGGCAGCTCTGCTGGGCCGCCTCAAGAAGACCTTCGAGGAGATCACCGGGACTGCGGCCAACCGTTCCCAGGGACTGCACTACTCCGACCGGAGCGTCCTCTATGAGGAGGCGTACAGCCCCGTCAGGAACATGGCCCTCGGCCAGGACGTCGAGAGCGTCATCAGCCGCGAGCTGTCCGTGGTCTACGACCTGACACTCATCGCCCCCCGGCTCCGTGTCCGCCGCGAGCAGGAAATCCTGCATGGCTGGATGAAGGAACGTTTCGGCCTGGGAAACCCCGTTGCTCTCCAGCACTTCTACGCCGGCTTCTTCGAGGACAAGCCGCAGCTCACCCGACAGTGCGAGGAGGTTGACCGGGACATCGCGACGCTCGACCACGAGATCACTGCCGTACTGCTGGCAGGGACCACGGGCGATCAGCACGAGACGGTCGTCGACCGGGGTCAGCTGGAGGATCTGCTCGCGCGCCATCCGGCCACTCCACCGGCGCTGTGCAATCCGGACGTCATGCTCGCCGCACGGGACGCCGACGCGCTCGACAACGGCGACTTCCTCGCCGTTGTCGGCGACTGCCATGCCGTCCGCGAGGCGCTCACCCACTCCAGCTTTGCCCCGATGATGCAGGCCGAGGCCCCGGACCTGCTCGACGAGGTCTACGCGCGGTACCAGAGCCTTCTCGACGAAGACGAGGTGCTGATCGACCTCTCTCGCGCGCATCCTGACAAAACCGCCGCCCAACTGACTTACCCCTGCCCGGACCTGGAGGTTCACGGGCTGTCCCCGAAGAGCCGGGACGCCGTGCTCCAGCCGCATCAGCTGTACGTCGTGGCGACCACCGAACGCCTGGAGCTCCGCGCTGAGGGAGTAGAGGGACGCCTGAAGCTGCTCGCCCCGCTGGCCGGCGGACCCAGCATCCGCCAGGACCCGTTGTCCCCGTTCGCCTTCCCCCGGCACTTCGGAGGCGTCGGAATACGCAGCATCGGCCACGACCATCTGCCGCGCATCCGCTGCGGCCGCGTCGTACTGCACCGGGAGCGCTGGCGCATACCCGCGAACGCCCTTCGGGGATGGAGCCCCGGGACGCGTCCGGCGAAGGGGGACGCGGCCGAGTTCGCCGCCGCTCGCAAGCTCCGCCGTGACCTGAGCCTGCCTCGCCACGGTTTCCTGAAGATCCCCGGCGAGCCGAAACCGGTGTACGTCGACTGGGAGTCCCCGCTCATCGTCAGGCAGATCTTCCGTCTTGCCCGGAGGTCGGATTCCCCCTTGGAATTCAGCGAAATGCTCCCGTCGCCGGAACAACTCTGGCTCGAGATCGACGGAGAACGCCATACGAGCGAACTGCGCTGTGCGGTCTTCTCCCGCGGGTCCAGCTGACCGCTCCACTTCGAGGATGCCCCATCATCATCGAGCAAAGGGACGACCATGCCCAAGAGCTGCATAGTCCAACTTCCTTTCCCCTCCAGTCATGACCCAGACCCCCACCTGTCGAGCTACTACGGCGACTACGACCGGAGATTCCGGGCGCTACTCCCCGAGTACTTCATCCCGTCCGACGGGTTATGGGAGATGCCGCTGTGGGTCGCCCATCTGACCGCCCTGCTGGACACAGCGGGCATCGACTCCGTCTTCCGTGACCTGTCGAGGACGTCGGCGGAACCGGACGCCTGCTCCGAGCCATTGCTGGAGGCGACAACCCCCGGCGATCTGGTCCTCATGTCACCTCTCGCCCAGAACTTCCGCCTCGCACTGGACGTGGCCAAACACTTGGAGCACGCCGGACGCCGTGTCGTCCTTGGCGGGAACATGGCCCCACTCGCCCCGGACGGTTCCGTCCACGCGGTACACCGCGGCCAGCTCGACGCCACGTTCGTGCGCAGACTCGTGGGCCTCGCCTCCGGGGCGGGCGGTGGCCTGGAGAAACCTCTTCTACCTGGGCTGGCGTCCGAGCGGATCACCTGGGCACCGGACTACCGCCATCTCGGCGGCTACGAGGGCCAGGTTCCTCTGCTGCGGCTCAACGCCAGCCACGGATGCCTGTACCAGTGCTCGTTCTGCGGCGATGCCTGGAGCAAGCAGCTCACCCTCGTCGAGAAGGACACCCTCAAGCAGGAAGTGGACGAACTCACCACCCGGTTCCCGGACACCCGGCTCTTCTACATCGGCGACAAGACATTCGGCCAGTCACGCGAAGCGGTTGCCAACTTGTTGGACGTCTTCCACGACCGGCCCGGATACCGGTTCATCGTGCAGACACACGTCATGCAGGTGAAGGACTGGATCGTTGACGCCATGCTGGAACTCGGCGTCGTCGCCGTGGAACTCGGCTTCGAGTCGGCCGACTCCCAGATGCTGAAACGGCTCAACAAACTCTCACGCGGCCTCGATGACTACACCACGAAAATCCACAAGTTGAGCGACGCCGGCCTGAAGGTCGTGCTCAACATGATGGGCGGCCTCGACGAGGAAACGGAAGCCGCGCACGGCCAGACCGTCGACTGGATGCGGCAGAACAGCTCGGCTCTGTGGCTCTTCAACCTCTACAACTTCGTTCCCTATCCACTCACCCCGGACTTCCCGAGGCTGCGTGAGCGCATATTCAACTGGGACTTCGCCGACTGGCGGGAGGACGTTCCCGTCGTCTACCGGCCGCAACACCTGTCTCCCGAGGCAAGCTGGGACCTGTTCCAGGAGAAGATCGCTGCTGCGCACGACATCATCCGCACCCCGATGACCATTCCCTCGTCCTCTGCGCAGGAGAAGTGACATGACCGAGCTCCCCGACTTCGAAGCACTGCAGAACAGCGTCAAGGCCGAGGACTTCGAGCAGGACCCGCTGCCGGGATGGGCCGGCGTCGCGACGCTCTTCGGTACCCCCACCACTCGCGCCGACCAGGTGGACGTGGGAGAGGACGGCTGGGTGGTGTCCGGCGTTCCTTTCGACGCCACCGCCAGCTCCCGGCCGGGAGCCGCGGAAGGGCCCCGGGCCATCCGCCAGGCAAGCCTGGTCTTCTCCAGCTATCTGACCAGTCTGGGCCAGTGGCGGATGCTGGACACCCGCACCGGCCAGGCCTTCCGCTACCGCGCCCCCCAGGTCGCGGACGCCGGCGACCTCCACATCTACCCCACGGACACCGTGCGGACGTTCCAGGCCGTCGCGGCGGAGAGCCGCCGGCTGAGCCAGTCCGCGCCGCGTCTGATCTTCCTCAACGGTGACCACTCGTGCACCTTCCCCACGTTCGCCGGTTTCCGTGCCGGGCGGCTCGACCGCGGAGCGGGCCGCGTGGGGTTCATCAACATCGACCACCACTTCGACTTCGGCAACTGGAGCACGCTGCACGGGCCTCTGTACCACGGCTCCAACTCCCGCAGGATCAGCGAGATCCCTCAGATGCGTCCGGAGGACATGGCCTTCGTGGGCGTCGGCGACGTGACCAAGTACGACCAGTACCGAGGTCTGATCGACAGTGGCTTCCACGTCGTGCCAGGCTCCCAGATCGTCAGAGACGGTGCCGCCGCCGCACTGCGCCCCCTCATCGACGAACTCGGCTCGCGATGCGACACGGTTTACGTCTCGCTCGACATCGACGTGCTCGACAGCGCCTCGGCGACCGGCACCGGCCATGTGACCATGGGCGGCATCAGCACCGGAGACCTCCTCGACGTCTACGAGGAGCTCCGCGCGCTTCCCGTCGGCGCTGTCGACATGGCGGAGGTCGCCCCCCGCTACGACCCGTCCGGCGGCACAGCGCAGATCGCGGCACGCCTGCTCTTCGAGTTCCTCTTCCGCACCGAGTGCGTTCCGTCCGAGCTCGGGCCCTGGTCCGCCAGCACCTCCGACGAACCCCTGGAGCACCAGTGAAATTCACCCCCACCGAGGCTCGGTTCGACTGCACCGGTCTCGTCTCCGGGCCTCAGGACCGGCGCGAGCAGGCACTGGACGACTTGGCCACCGCGTCCGTCGACGTCATCCACCGGGTCGGCTTCGCGGTGTTCCGTATCGGCCGCCTGAGGCTGGGCGTCGAGGAGAGCCGTCGGCTGTCGACAGCCCTGGCCGAACGGATCCGCGCCGCGCTGATCGCCCGTGGCGCCCCCGCGGAGATGCGGCTGGAGATCGACCGGCCACAGCAGACGTACGTACCCGAGGGCTTCTCCACCCGGACCCTGCTGCCCCACCACGACGGACAGCACTGCTCCTATCTGACGCCCAGTCTCCAGGACGCGCCCGACTGGGATCCCGCCTGGCGGGAGTTCGGCAGCTCCGGCTACACCACTACTCCCGCGCACAAGATGTACCAGGGCATCTTTCTCCCCGACGTGGGAGAAGGACTGAGCGTCACAACGTACTACGACTGGCTCGGCGTCATCGACGACGTGCTCGACCGGCGTGACGTCGAAGCCGGAGACGACCGGCCGGCCACTGCGGCACGCTGGATCGGTGGCAACCTGCGCCGGGGGCTCGAGCGTCAGCCGGAGCACGGCTGCGCCTATCCGTCGTTCGGAGCCATGCTCGGTCTGGAGGAGCCCCTTTGGCATGGCCTGTCCTTCCATCACAGCGAGGCCGTGCTGACGAAGGAGGAACGGGTTCGCTACCCCGCCGCCGTGCCGCTGGCCCAGCGCTGTGCCTGCGGCGAGTGTGAGGGCGAGGCGGCACGTCTCTTCTGCCACCAGGTACTCATGGCCACCGGTCTGACCTGGGCGCAGTTCCGACGCCGCTGGGAAGTACTCGCACCGGGTGAGCACTGCGACCTGTTGTTCGGCCATAACCTCACCATGCTCCACGGCGGCCTGGCCGGCGGTCCAGGACGGATCATCGAGCCACTGTGCCTGGTCATGGACACCCCGTCCGGCCCCGAGTACGAGCGATGGCTGGCCGCGTCCTGGCGGCGTTCGCTGCCCGGAGCGCATTGATGCGGGGGGCGTCCGCCACTCTCGCCACCCCGGTCGACCTGCACCTGCACACTCGGCACTCCGACGGGGACGAGGCTCCGGCAGAGCTGGCACGGCGCTGTGTCGACGCCGGGCTGCGCGTGGCCGCCGTGACTGACCACAACACCGTGGCCGGCATCGCCGCGTTCGAGCAGGCCGTCGGCGGACGCCTCACCGTGATACCCGCTTGCGAGGTCACCGCCACCTGGCGTGGCGAGGAGACCCACTGCCTGGCCTACTTCGTCGACCCCCATGACCCGCGGTTCCAGGAACGGATCGGTGGTGTCCACGACGCCGAACTGGTGTGGTGGCGCACCTGGACCGACCGCGCGCAGGCCATAGGAGTGCCGCTCACCTGGGACGATGTGGTGCGACAACTCGGCGGCCACCGTGTGGCCTATGTGGGCGACTATCTCGCCCTGCTGCTGGAGGCGGCGCACGGTGACCCGAGGTTCGCCGACTACACGACAGAGGAGTACGGCCGACTCGTGGCCGACTGGTGTCGTCCCGGTCGGCCGCTCCATGTGGAGCATCCGGAGAAGCCCGAGGTGGTCGACGTCCTGTCATGGATCGAGGAGGCGGGTGGTGTCGCCGTCCTCGCACACCCCAGCACGTTCGTGACAGGCCTGGACGGTTCCGAGTGCGTGGAACTGCTGGAGCCACTGCGGGAAGCCGGACTGGCGGGGCTCGAAGTGTGGACGAGCTGGCACACGCCGGCTGACAGCGCCCACCTCGCCGATGTGTGCGACATGCTCGGCCTCGTCGCGACCGCCGGGTCCGACTACCACGGGGTGCGGGTCAAGCCCTGGGCGCCGCGGCCTGGCCTGCTGCCCGCTCTCCCCGCGGATCCCCTGGCCGTCATCGACGCGCTGCACGACCGTCGTCCCGTCCGCACGAGTACCGAGGCAGGGCTGTGACCAGCGTCAACGACTCCCAGACCACCACGAATCCCGTCCCGGGCGGGGCGTGGAGGCTTGTACCGATCGTCGTGCTCCGGCAGGCCGGCTTTCCGATGGAGGCGCTCACCCCCCTTGTGGACACCGCCTCCGTCGATGAGGCCCACGCTCTCCTGGAGAGCAGGAGCAGGCTGACTTCGCTGTCGCGGGAACTCAAGCCGGTGCTGCGGCAGCACCCGGTCCCCGGGTGCCCGCAGTCGGCGTCGCGCGTGGGCCAGCTACGACCGCTGCCCGGCCGTGAACTGCGGCGTGCCACCGCGGCGCTGCC
The DNA here is from genome assembly GCF_055562175.1 of Streptomyces sp. NPDC020958. Classification (NCBI taxonomy): domain Bacteria; kingdom Bacillati; phylum Actinomycetota; class Actinomycetes; order Kitasatosporales; family Streptomycetaceae; genus Streptomyces; species Streptomyces sp. NPDC020958. The sequence goes on from NZ_JBVHFU010000004.1 coordinate 584,413, forward strand.
CGACGAGGCGGCGCGCACCCTGCACGCCTACCAGGGGTCCGCGGAGGAGTTCGCCAGGGAACAGATGGCCTTTACCGCCCGGCACCGAACCCGCCTGGACCGGGCGAGAACCGCCGTGGCTGAGGCGTTCCGCGACGAGCGCCTGCGGCACGTGCTACTGCTGTCGAACGACGCTGCGTATCCGGAGTTCGCCGCATGGCTCGACACCTTCCAGGGGGACATGGGTCGGCACACCCGAAGAATGACCGACCTGCTCACGATGTACCTCCAGCGGGTGACGACGAAGAACGAGACCCACTCCCACTTCGGACCGTTCACCGTGGGCCGGGTCGGGGACGTGCCGGGCATCGCATGGGCCTCGGAGGGGGAGATGGAGCGCCGGACGCTCTTCAGCCACTGGGCGGCGGAGAAGCTCGCCCAGAGCGCCGCGGCGGTCCCCGGCCTGTTTGACTTCGTACGTCCTCGCAGGCGCCCGCTGTCCTTCCTGCGCGACGGCCGGATCGACCTTTACGCGTTCACCACCCGGGACGGGCTGGACACCGACTGGAACTTCCAGCACCTCGGAGGCAGGGAGGTGGCAGCGCACGAGGCGTGGCTGTGGCAGCGTTGCGACGGGGAACGAACGCTTCGCGACCTGCGCTCGGAGTGGGACACCGAGTTCGGTTCCCGCACCCCCGTCCCCTTCGACCAGGTGCTGAAGGAGCTGGTCGCGCGTGAATGGGTGGTGGCCGAGTTCGAGATCCCCGTTGGCGACCATGAGCCCCTGGCAGCCCTGCGCCGACAGCTGCTCTCCGCTCCACCGGAACAGGCCGCACCGATACTCTCGGCTATCGGTCACTTCGAGGAGGACCTGGCCTGCTTCGCGAAGCTGTCCCTCGCCGAGCGCCCGGCCGCACTGACCGCGACCAAAGCCAGGTTCGAGAAGCTGACGGGAACCGGCGCAAACCGCAACAGCGGCCTGCACTACGCCGACCGGAGCATCCTGTTCGAGGAGGCCCACGGCGAGCTGGCCGGCCTGACCATCGGCCCGGACATCGCCCGCTTCATCACGGACGAACTGTCGATCGTGTACGAGACCGTGCTCGCGCGTCCACGGCTGCGCATGCGGCGTGAGCTCGCCATCCTCACGCGATGGGTGGCGGAGCGCTTCGGCGCCGGTGTCGAGGTCCCCCTGGACCGCCTCTACTCGGAGTTCTTCCGGGACCGGCACGCCATCGAGGAGGAGTGCGCCGCCGTTGAGGCCGAGCTGGCGGCGCTCGACCGTTTGATCACCGACGCCCTGCTGGGGGAGGGGGGTGCGGACCGGCCGGAGGTCGTCGTGGAAAGGGACCGGATGGAGGCGATCCTCGCTGCCCATCCCCGTACGCCTGCGGCAGTCGTTGATCCGGACGTGCTGTTCGCTGCCACAAGCCGTCAGGACCTGCGCGAGGGCCGGTTCACCGCGGTGATCGGAGACTGCCACGCCGTCCGGGAGGTCATCACTCACACCAGCTTCGGCCCCTTGATCCAGGAACGCGCCCCGGAGCTGCTGCCAGAGGTCTACGAGGGCTACCTGTCCCTGCTCGACGACGGTGAGGTCCTCGCCAACCTGTCACGGGGCCACCCGGACAAGTCGTCGACGCAGCTCGTCTACCCCTGCTACGACCTGGAGGTCTACGGCCGTTCCGGGCAGTCGCGCGACCGGGTGGTGCAGCCCTCCCAGCTGTACGTCGTGCTCCGTGACGGACGGCTGGAGCTGCGCGCCCACGGTGTCGCGGGAAGGCTACGACTCATGGCACCCCCGGCCGGCGGACCGAGCATCCGCCAGGACCCGCTCTCCCCGTTCGCTTTCCCACGTCACTTCGGCGGGGCGGGACTGGACGCCCCCGCACTGGAGCACATCCCCCGTATCCGCTGCGGCCGTGTCGTCCTGCAACGCGAGACCTGGCGGGTCCCCGCCGCCCGCCTGCGTGGTGCGGCCGCCTTTGACGGCCTCGTGGGACCGACGGGCGGGGAGGAAGCCGCGGAGTTCGTCGCGGCCTGCCGATTGCGCTCCGAGCTCGGCCTGCCCCGGCACGTCTTCGTCAAGGTTCCTGGTGAGCCGAAGCCGATCTACGTCGACTGGCAGGCTCCGCTCCTGGTACGGCAGTTGTGCCGACTGGCCGCGCGGAAGGACGGCACACTGGAGATCTCCGAAATGTTGCCCACGCCCGACCAACGCTGGCTGAGCGTGCACGGACATCGCTACACCAGCGAGCTGCGGTGTGCCGTGTTCTCACCGGAGAGCCCGAGGTGAGCGCACACACCACCGTTCGCTTCAGTTCCGGCTATCACCGGGTGATCGGTGCCGCGAGCGCGTCGGCGGTCGGCGACGGCATGCGTTTCGCCGCCCTTCCGTTGCTGTCCGCCGCGCTGCTGCACGACGCGTTCCAGGTGTCCGCGGTCACCGCGGCCACGACGGTGCCCTGGCTGCTGTTCGGCCTGCCGGCAGGGGCGTATGCCGACCGGTTCGAGCGCGGTCGCCTGATGGTCATCGCCGACCTGCTGCGCGCCCTGACGCTGATCGTCACCGTGGTGCTGCTTACGTGCGGCTGGCTGACGTTGTGGCCCCTGATGACCGCGGCGTTCATGCTGGGGGTCGGGGAGGTACTGTTCGACTGCGCGTCCTTCGCGCTGCTGCCGGGCATCGTGCCCAAAGAGAAGCTGGAGGCGGCGAACGGCCGACTCTTCGCGGTCCAGACCGTGAGCCGCGATCTGCTGGGACATGTGCTCGGCGGCGTGCTCTTCGTGGTGGGCAGGGCGATTCCGCTCCTGCTCGACGCACTCTCCTTCCTGATGTCTGCAGCGCTGCTGACCGGCGTTCGCGGGCCGCGGCCCGAGCGGTCCACGGTCAGGCCTCGGCTCCTGACCGAGATCCGCGAGGGCCTGGTCCACGTGCTCCGTGACCCTCTGCTTCGCGCCCTGACTCTCTCCGCGGGCGTCATCAACGCCGTATACCTCGGACAGATCGCCGTCTTCGTCATCCTGGTGCGCGACGTGCTGGAGCTTCCGGACGCCGCATACGGGGCATTGCTGGCCGCCGGAGCTGCCGGGGGCGTAGTCGGCAGTGTGGCGGCGAGCCGTATGACCGGAGCGATAGGCCGGGTCCCCACCCTGATCGGAAACCTGGCCCTCATGGGGGTCGGAGGTCTGGCAGTAGCAGCAACCGACAGCGTGTACGTGGTCACCATCGGATACTGCGCCGCCGGGTTCGGCCTCATGGTCTGGAACGTCGTGGCTGTCTCCCTGCGGCAGGAACTCATCCCGGACCGCTTCCTCGGCCGGGCAACCGGCGTATACCGGTTGTTCGCCTGGGGAACGATGCCCCTCGGTGCGCTGATCTTCGGCTGGCTGAGCACGTCGGCGGGACCGCAGACGGCCTTCGCGGTCGGCGGCGCGGTCACACTGGTGATGTGCCCGCCCATCGCTTTCACCCTGCTGAAGGACAGCAGAATCACCGATGACCGCAAGACCCCCGAAGGTGCACATGATGAGTGAGCGATTCACCGAGTTGGACAGTCTGGCCGAACGGTGGGGCTTGAGCAGCCTGGAACTGGTCGGCAAGGGACTGGAATTCTCCGTCTACCGGGCGCAAGGGCGCAACGGGCAGCCCGTAGCGGTACGTCTCGCGCACCGGCGATTCGACTCGAACGCCAATGACCCCCACGTGGACACCCGGGCACTGCTCCTTCAGGAGTACGAGATCGCGAGGCATCTGGCCACCCATGGTCTGCCGGTCGCCGAGGCCAAGGAGCTCGTCCTGGCGGACGAGCCGGCATCCCCTGACGTCCTGCTGTCCGCATACGTCCCCGACGACGGGTCGGATCTTGACTCCTTCGCGCTCGGGCAGCTCCTCGCACGACTTCATCAGGTGCCGCCGCCACGACTGAAGCTCGTCGCGTCGGAGAGTGTGCCCACGGCGAGCGCGATCACCGCACGCATCGGGCGCCGTTGGGCCGAGATCGGCCGCCTTGTCGACGACTGGCCCGAACCGCCGGACGCGTCCCTCATCGCCGAACAACTCGCCGGCCTCACTGAGGACAGCCTCCTCCACCTCGACGTCCGCAGCGACAACATCCGGCGCAGGCAGGGGCAGGCTGTCGCTCTGCTGGACTGGTCGAACGCCCTGCTCGGATCCCCCTCGCTGGAGTTCGGGCGCCTGGTCGAGTACGCCCGGTATCCCGAGAACGAGCTCGACATGGCAGCGATCCGCAGCGGATACACGAGGACGGCAACGGTGCCGCCCGACAGCGATCCGTGCTTGTCCGTGTGCCGACTGGACGCCGCACTGATGCTGGCTCTCGTCTTCCTTTCCGAGGCTCCCGACCCTGGCCGCGGACCGGCGGCAGCCGACCACGCACGAGAACTCGCGCTCAGGGTGGTCGCACGTCACGCGTAACCGTTCATTTCACTTCGAACCTCTTGGAGAAGCCATGGTGAACCTCACCCGTATCTACACGAAGACGGGAGACGACGGCACGACCGCCCTTGGTGACATGAGCAGAACGAGCAAGCTGGACAAGAGGCTTGCGGCCTACGCCGACGTGGACGAGGCGAACTCCGCGATCGGCGTGGCCATCGCGGCAGGGGACCTCTCCGACGAGATCACCACTCTTCTGGTGCGGATCCAGAACGACTTGTTCGACGTAGGCGCGGACCTCTGTACGCCTCTGTCGGAACCCGGGGGCGACACGGCCTCGCTCCGTGTGGAGGACTCGTACATAGAGTTTCTGGAAGAGCAGTGCGACCGGTTCAACGAGGGTCTCGAAAAATTGCGCAGCTTCATTCTGCCTGGTGGAACGCCTGGTGCCGCTTTCCTCCATCAGGCCCGAACCGTGGCGCGCCGTGCCGAGCGCGCGACCTGGGCCGCTCTGGAAGACCACGGGGAAACCATGAACAGCAACACGGTGAAGTATCTGAACCGGCTCTCCGACCTGCTCTTCATTCTCGCCCGGCAGGCCAACATCGCCCGAGGGGACGTCCTGTGGCAGCCGGGCGTCAACCGCTAGGGGTGGAAGAGCTTGTCGGGACTTCCCGCTCGTCAGCCGTACGGCTGAACGTACCGCCGTTTCAGAAGGGCAGCGGTCTCGCGTGGACCACGTCCAGGCGGGAGACCGCGCGGGTCAGGACCACGTAGAGCCGGTGCGGTCCCCGCTCCTCCCCCTCCGCCACCGCCGCCGGTTCCACGGCCACCACGTGGTCGTACTCCAGGCCCTTGGCCAGACCCGCCGGGACGACGGTCACCCTGGCGCCGGGGTCGGCCGGGTCCGCCGGGGTGATGCCCGCCGACGTCAGGGCCTCGCGCACGGCGGCCGCCTCCGCGTCCGCCGCGATCACGCCGACCGAACCCTCCCGGGTCAGGGCGTCCCGTACCGCGGTCACCGTCGTCGCGAGCACGTCGTCCGTGGGGCGCAGGGTCAGCTCCCCGTCCGTGCGGAACGACCTGGCCTCCGGGACGTCCGTGCCGAGCCGCCGCAGCAGCCGGTTCGTGAGCCCCACGACCGCCGCCGGGACGCGGAAGCCCGTGGTGAGCGGGACCACCCTCGCCTCCGGCTTGCCCAGGTGGTGCAGCACGGTGTCCCAGCTCCGCGCCGCCCAGGGGGTCGTGGCCTGGGCCAGGTCGCCGAGGACGGTGAGGGAGCCGAAGGCGGCCCGGCGGGCGATCGCCCGGCACTCCATGGGAGACAGGTCCTGGGCCTCGTCGACGACGATGTGGCCGTACCCCTCGGGGTGTGCCACGAGTCCGGCGACCTCGTCGAGGAGGACCAGGTCGGCGGCCGACCAGCGGGCGGACCGGTACGAGCGCGGCGGCCCGGGCCGGTGGAGGTGCCGCTGTTCGGCGGGGGTGAACACGCCGTCGGCGGCGCGGGCCAGCACCGCCGGGTCCGAGAGGAGCCCGGCCACCACCTCCTCCGGCCGGACCTTCGGCCAGACGGTGTCGAGGTAGGCGCTCATGGCCCGGGAGCGCTCCAGACGCCGGGTCCAGGTGGGCGGCTGCGGTCCCGCCCGGCGTTCGGCCAGCAGCTGTACTTCCCGCATCGCGCGCCCCCTGACCCGCTCGCGGCCGACGGCGTACGGCGGTTCCTCGTCCCGTACCCCCTCGACGATCCGGGCCAGCGTCTCGGCGGCCACCCGCCAGGTGTAGGTGCCGTCCGAGAGCGACAGCGGGGCGATGCCCGCGGTGGAGACGTGCGCGTACACGGCGCGGCGCAGGACCTCGGCCATCCGGGGGTCGTGCTTGAGCGCGGCGGTGCGGTCGGGGTCGGTGGCGGTGGCCGGGTGGCGGGCGATCTCCTCGCCGAGGGTGGTCTGGCGCACTCCGGTCTCGCCGAGGGCGGGCAGCACCTCGGAGATGTAGGAGAGGAAGGTCCGGTTCGGGCCGAGGATGAGCAGGCCGGAGCGGCGGACGCGCTGGGGGTGGGTGTAGAGGAGGTAGGCGGCCCGGTGCAGGCCGACGGCGGTCTTGCCGGTGCCCGGGGCGCCCTGGACGCAGACGGAGTCGGCGAGGTCGGCGCGGACCAGGTCGTCCTGGTCGGGCTGGATGGTGGCGGCGATGTCGCGCATGGGGCCGACGCGGGGGCGTTCGATCTCCCGGGTGAGGAGGGTGCCGGTGCCCGACTCGCCCTTGCCGAGGTGTTCGTCCTCCATCCCGGTGAGGTCGGCGGAGTCGCCGCGGCTGCCGGGGGCCCAGCCGAACCGGCGCCGTACCGCGACGCCCTGCGGGTCGTCGGGGCCGGCCTGGTAGAAGGCGCGGGAGACGGGGGCGCGCCAGTCGACGACAAGGGGCGGCGCGGTCGGTTCCTCGCTGATCCGCAGCCGGCCGATGCGGTAGCTCTGCCCGGCGTGCTCGCCCGCCTCGAAGTCGAGCTTGCCGAAGAACAGCGGGCCCTCGGGCAGTTCGCGCATCTCCTTGGCGCGGCTGCGCAGCCGGTACCCGAGCACCTCGGCGTCGGCGCCGGACGCGGAGACGTCCTCGCCGGTGACGACGTGCTCGGCGGCGCCCTCGACCATCCGGGCGAGGGCGGCTCGGCAGGTGTCGTGGTAGGCGCGTTCACGGTCGAGTTCCTCCTGCATGGGGACAGCGTAGACGAGGAAACGTAACCGGGTTAAATTTTTTACCGAGACTCAGCAGGGCTCAGTCGTCGACGGCCAGCACCCGTTCCAGCCGCGCGAACGCCCGCTCCGCCGCCCGTACCGCGTCCTCCCGTACGTCCTCCACCCGCTCCCCCGCCACGATCCGCCGCCAGTTGTCCTGCGCGAGGATCCGCTGTACGGCGATGATCTGGCCGGCGGCCAGCCGGGCGTCCAGGGTGCCGCCGAGGGCCTCGGCGAGCGCCGCCTCGGAACGCTCCAGGTAGGCGTGCTGGCGGGCGACGAGGGTGGCGGTGCTGTTGAGGAGGGTGTGGAAGGCGAGCACCTGGGGGTGGTCGTTGAGGCCGGTGACCGGGTCGTTGTGGGCGAGACCGGACAGGAAGCGGTCGCGCAGGACGCCGACCGGGGACCGGGCGCCGGCCCGGGAGGCCTCCGCGACCAGCCGGGCGGCCTCCGTCTCGTGGTCGGCGATCCGGTGCAGGACCAGGTCCTCCTTGGCGGGGAAGTACCGGAACAGGGTCGGTTTGGAGATCCCGGCGGCGGCGGCCACCTCGGCGACCGACACGGCATCGAACCCCTTCGCCAGGAACAGCCGTACGGCGACGTCCGACACGTCCTCGTACATCCGCCGCTTCTTCAGCTCCCGCAGGCCCATCTCACCCATGGGGCGAGCCTACGCAGGGAGCACGTCATGCCGCGGTCCCCTGGCGCCAGGGCGGCCGCTTGGCGAGCAGCCACAGGTCGTCGAAGTGCTGGGTCCAGGTCGCCACGGCCGCCCCCGCGGCACCGTCGCGGGACCACACGTTCAGATCCGTGCGACAGCCCTTGGGGTCGTAGTACTCGTCGCCTCTGTCGTGCAGCCGCATCCGCACCGACAGGTCGTACAGACCGTGCAGCACCTGCTGCCGGTTGAAGATGCAGATCTTGTCGCGCGGGATGCCGGGGTAGAGGCGGTACTCACACTCGGCGCGCACCCGGCCGTCGGCCGTGAGCCGTGCCGCGAGCTGGGAGAGTATGCCGTCGTACTCGGAACACTGCCGCTCCAGGCGCTTGCGGAAGTCGGGGTCGTCCACAGGCGCGTCGAGATCTCCCACCGTGGATGGAACCGTCATCGGCTGTCCGAAGTCCGGGACGAGAATGCGGACGAGTACCCTGCGGGTGGTTCCGGGGCGGCGGGAGAGGTCCTCCAGACAGGCCTGCAGGGAGTGGTAGAGCGTCTCGCCCGTGTAGCCGAGGAAACTGATCTCGACCCTCCGGGCCTCGAAGGCCTCGGTGACGAAGTTCCCCAGCTGGCTGGAGTTCACCGGCGCCCGGGCCGGGGAACGGACCGACGACGTCAGCTCTTTCACCTGGTCGTAGAGGACGTGACCGACGAGGCTCAGCAGGGCGCCGCCGAGGTAGGCCTTGCCTTCCAGCGCGTCACCGACGGGCTTCACGAACTGGGCCGTGAGGCCCGTGGCGAAGATGCCGAGCAGCAGGACCCGGGTCACCAGCGACTCGACCCGTTCCTGAAAGCGTCTCAGCCGTGAACCCCCACCCCCGCGGCAAACCGGTATTCGGTGCACTCATGTTCCCCCTTGGTCAGAGGGCGAGCAAGATGTGGTTCGCCGTCGCCCGGCCGGGCAGGCCCAGGGATCCCTTGGCCGCCGCCAGCGTCATGGCGTACGAGTCCAGGGCCCGCCGGACGTTGGGAGCGTCGACGCTCGCTCCGGTGACCAGCCGGTCGAGATCGACGTAGGCCGAGCGGACGATCTCGATCCAGCGGTACACCCGCCAGTCCTGTTGCCAGGCGTGGGTGAACTCGGGCTCCAGCCTGCGCACCCAGCGGCGGAACATCCGGTCGCGGATCTCCGGCCGGGTCGGGGTCAGGTGCATGTGCCGCACCAGGTCGTACAGCGGGTCGCCGACCAGGGCCATCTCCCAGTCGATGAGGGTCAGTACGAGCTCGTCGTCGCGGCGCACCAGGTTCCAGGGGTTGAGGTCGCCGTGCAGCAGGGCCGGGGCCCGGCGGCTGACGCGGTGCCGGGTGAGGATCTGCCGCAGCCGTCCGGCGTCGGGGAGGCCCACGATGCGGGCGAGTTGCTGGGACTCCTTGGGGAGCCCGGCGACCAGGGCGACGAGTTGTTCGCTCAGCCAGTGGTAGAAGTCGGGTTCGCCGGAGGCGGGGTCGAGCTGGGTGTGGTCGACCCCGGTGAGCGCCGCCAGCTGGTCGACGAGCCCGTCGGCCTCCTGCGGCCGGAGCCCGTGCACCGGGTGGTCGGGTTTGCGCCCGGTGTCGCCACCCGGGGCCTCATAGGTGTGAATGGCGAAGCGGTCCCGCGAGTAGGCGGGGTGGTGACGGGAGTGGCTCTCCCCCAGCGCCAGGACCCGGGGGGCGGCCACAGCGGCTCCGGAGCGCTCGATCGCCCGCAGCACCGCATGCTCACTGAGGTAGCTGCGCTCACGACGACACGCGTGCGGCACCTTACGGCGGATCACCACGGGGAAGTCGATGCCCGGCACCCGGATCACCGAGTTGAGGTGTGCGGTGCCCTTGAACACATGGCGGGCCGGTGCGGTTGCCTCCAGCGACAGTGCCGCGCTCACCGCCGAGTGCGGGAAGTCCGGGTGTTCGGGCACCCGCCGGTCCTGCCGCCATTCCATGACCTCGCCGATCCGGCCGCGCTGCGCGGCTCCCCTGGCCGTCGCGGAGACCGCCCAGCGGAACAGGACGTGCTCGATCTCCCGTTCGCCGGGCACCGTGCGCAGCCGCAGCGGTTCGGCGGCGGCCTGCAGGGCGCGGCCGATGGACGCCGTCGCCGACCGGAGGTTCTGTTCGTCGAAGGACCCCTCCAGGGATTTCGCGGCCCGCATCACGTCCGGGTAGACGGACTGGGCCCGCTCGAAGTCCACGTAGTGGCCAAGGTCCTTGGTCACCCCGTGCGTGGCGGCCGGCCGTACCGCGCGCACGGCCGCCGCCCAGGCGTCGACGACCTCGTCCCACTGCTGTGCCGGGTAGTCCATCCTGACCAGATGGACTGCCAGGTCGTGCAGCGGATCACCGAAAGTGGCCAGCTCCCAGTCCACGCAGGTGAGCGGCGGGCCGCCGTCCGGCGAGACGACGAGGTTGTCGCGGTGCAGGTCCCCGTGGAGGAGGCCGTACGGGCGCCGGGCCATCCACGGCACGCGCTCGGCGAAGCGGAGCAGGGCGTCCTCGGGGATGCCGAGGGCGGCGAACAGCCAGCCGTACGCGGCAGCGTTGGCCTGCCGGATCTGCAGGTCCGCCGTCCTGGCCAGCGTCCGCAGGAAGCTCTGGCTGTCCGTGTGGTTCCGCGGCCACGTCGGCGGAAGCGGCGGCAGTGCCGTACCGCGCACCTGGGTCATCCTGGCGAAGAGCTGCGCCGTCTCCCTCAGCAGGAGTGCGTCGACCGGTTTGCCGTTCTCGCAGACGCTGGAGAGCGGGACTCCTTCCACATAGCTGTGGATGGTGAAGCGATTCCCCTCGAAGAGGCACTCGGGCACGTGGGGCAGCACGCCTGTGATCGCCCGCAGGATCCGCGCCTCGTCGTCCCACGTCCGGATCACCACGGGGAGGGCGTCGGTCCTGCGCACCCGGACGGTCACGGCGGTACCGGGTGGCCGGCCCAACAGCCGGGCCATCGGCTCGGTGAGCGGCAGCACGTAGTTCTGGTGGTGGTGGCCGCCGCTCGCCAGGCCCCACTGCGCGGCATGGCCCAGGAACGCCTCGTACTCCTCGTCGGGCAGAGGCCTGCCGAGTGCTCCCCCGGCGACGCCGGCGGGGACAGACGGTGCACCCACTGGTCGCTCCGGGGGTGGTACGCGCGCGTTGGTCGCGGGGATCGGGCAGGGAAACGGTATTGCCAGGTGACGCACGACACGACTGGAGGGGCGACGGAGTGACCCTGTCGAGTGAAGGGTCGCTCGTATGTACGGTCACCCGTTGGCGCGGTCGTCCGAGACTGGCTCTTTGGGCCATCCCCTCATACGCACGCAACCGAGCGGTTGCTCAGGCGGTTCCGCACTCTAGCGCAGCGGAGCCCCTTCCGGATCACGCTGCCGCTACGGCTGGAAGGCGAGCAGGTTCCAGACGGACTCGAACCATCGGGTCGCGTTGTCCACGAAGGCCGAGCCGGCCGAGTCCGGGTCCGCGTCCCGGACGTGGTGGGTGAGGGTCGCCCCGAGACCCAGCACGTCCACGGCCTCCGCCTCGGCGCCGTCCTCCAGGATCACCGTACGCAGGATCGGCTCGTAGAAGCCGTGCAGGACCTCGTCGTGGTTGATGACGTAGAGCTTGAACGTCGGGGCGAGTTCGGTGTGCCGGATCTGCAGGTCGACCGACGGCACCAGGTTCTCGGTACGGAGCTGCTCCAGAACCGTGCGCAGGGATTCGGTGTGCGCCCGGGTGATGGCGTGCAGCCGCCGCGGCAGGCGTGGATCGTCCCGGTCGCTCTTGTTCCGGGGGTACGGCATGGCCGGCGTGTCGGCCGGAAGGATCACGCGCAGGGTGATCCGCGCGGGTGCGATGATGCGGGCCCGGATCCGCTCGGCCTGGACGCGGATGTGGACGTCCAGGCTCTCCGAGGTCAACGTCGCGATGTCCAGGGCGACTTCCTCGCGCTCGAAGGCCTCGCCGATGAGCGGTCCCAGGGTGATCGGGTGGCGGGAGCGGGTGGCCCGGGGCGCGGAGGACCGGATGTGCCGGCGCCGTACGACCCGGGACCCCTTGCCCTGCCGGGACTCGATCCAGCCCTCGGTGCGCAGGACGCGCAGCGCCCGCTGCACGGTGTCGCGGGAGACCCGGAACTCCGTCGCGAGCGACTCCTGCGACGGGAGGTAGGAGTGCAGCGGGTAGGCGCCCTCGGAGAGCCGGAGCCGGAGCTCCTCCGAGACCCGCTGAACCGCACCCCTGCCGTCGTTCGCCCGCTTCGTCACCCCGCCGTACGTACCTCCGGGCGGGCCTTCGCAAACAATCGCCGGTCAACTGTCCTGCCCTGCTGCCGGGTTGCGCCGACGCCTACGGTCGCACCATCGCCAGCAAGGGTTTCAGGGAACCGACGACGTGGGTCGCGCCCGCCTCGGTCAGGAGCTTGGCCTTCCGTTCGTTACGCGCGTAGCCGAGGAACGGGACCCCGGCGCCGCGTGCCGCCTCCAGGTCCGTGGGCGAGTCGCCGATCATCAGGGCCGCGTCGGGGGCGGCGCCCATCGCGCTGAGGGCGCGGTTGAGGCAGTGCGGGTCGGGTTTGAGGCGGTGCAGGTCCTGGGTGCGGCCGTAGATGTGCGGGGCGAAGCAGGCGGTGAGGGCGCGGTCGTCGAGGTAGGCCCGGACCACCCGGGGTGAGTTGTTGGTGGTCACCGCCATCCGCGCGCCCAGCGCTCGCCACGTCTGTATCAGGACGTCCGCGTACTTCGTGGGCATCGCCGTCGACGTGGCCCGCAGTTCCTCCTTCGTGAGCCGCTCCTCCAGCTCGGTCACCAGGTCACTGCCGGGATGCCGGCGGTCCACGGCGCGCAGCACGAGGTGCGGGTCGAGGGAGTCGCGCTCGGTGTCCGTGACCAGGCCGCGCAGTCCTCGGCTCGCCAGCCACGCCACCAGGCCGTCGGCGACCCGTTCCGCCGAGTGGCCCGCGAACAGGCGGCAGATCGGCCCGTCGAAGTCCCACAGGACGACGCGAGCGCTTCTGATCAGTTCCGTGAGTTCTTCGGTCGCGTTCTCGTTGTTGGCCGTCACCGGTTCAGTCTGCGTCGTATCAGAAGTCACTAGGAGAGTGTCAGGTCCGTGGTGATGGTTTCCCAGAGGGCGTCGAACCACAACTGCGATTGGTCCACGAACGCGGCGTCGCGATGGCCGGACCGTCTCTCGAAGGAGAAGAGCAGGGACTCGGAGCCCACGGCGTCGTACATGTCGAGCATGCCGGCCTCCGTCTGCTCCTCGCGGCGGGTGACCATGTAGTAGGCGAAGAGGGCCTCGGTCCCGTTGAGCAGGTAGAGCTTGACCGGAGGGGTGAACGGCAGGGCCCGGAAGGTGACGTGCACGTCGATCTTGTGGGTGGAGCGCAGGCCCTGGAGGTTGTACTGGAGGACCTGGCCCTGGGCGTTGCGCATGCCGAGCCAGCGGTTGTGGACGGTGTCGCCGTCGCCCTCGACCGCCGCGGTCGGGAAGGCCAGCTGGATGTCCCGGCTGGGCAGCAGCACGCGGACGTCGATGCGCTCGGGGCGGATCCGGCCCTCGTGGATCATCCGCAGCGGCTCGGCCAGCGCGGGCAGCAGGCTCTGGGCGGTGAGGCAGGCCGCGTCGATGCGGACGTGCGGAGCGGCGAACGCCTCGGTGACGCGGGGCCCGAGGCCCACCATCGTCGGCTGGGGCTCGTCGAGCGCCGGGGACGGCGGCTCGGCGATGCGCGGCGGGCTGCCCTTGCTGACGTTGGTCAGCAGGCCGTCGTCCTGGAGCACCCGCACGGCCTGGCGCACGGCACCGCGCTCCACGCCGAACTCCTCGGCCAGCTCCGCCTGGGTGGGCAGGCGGTCACCCACCTTGAGGTCGCCCGTGCGGATGCGTTCCCGCAGGGTCCGGGCGATCTCCTGAGGTGTGCTGCCGGTGCTCACTGCCACGTTCTCCTGGGTCACGACCAAACGCTACAACTTTGATCCATCTATGGGGAGTTGTTTGAAGATTGGTTATAAGTTACAGCCAACTGGGGACAACACAGTCAGAGTTGGTTACCAACTTGGCCGAGTTGGTGGAAGCTTGCTTCCCGACGATGGGGGAACCGACATGCCCGCCGCCCTCGCTCTTCTCTCAGCCGTCTTCGTTCTCGGTTTCGAACAGTTCGTCCAGTCGACGTACGGTGCCACTGGCATTATCGGTCTGCTGCTGCTCACCGTGGGGATCAGGGCCAAGAGCCCGGCGTTCAGCTCCGCCGGCGCGGTCCTGCTCGCCCTGGTGCTCACGGGCCCCGCCCTGTAGGCGTCAGCCCGACAGCTCCAGATCCGAACTGATCGTCTGCCACAGGGCGTTGAACCAGAGCACGGACTGGTCGACGAACGTGGTGTCCCGCAGGCCCGTGCCCCGCTCGAAGGCGAACAGCATCGAGCGGGTGCCCACGGCGTCGTACGTCTCCAGATGCTCGTGGCCGATCTCCCGTTCGTGGCGCCCCAGCGTGTAGTAGGCGAACAGCGCCTCGTCCCCGTTGAGCAGGTACAGCTTGACCGGAGGGGTGAAGGGCAGCGCCCGGAAGGTGACGTGCACGTCGATGCCGTGGGTCGCGCGCAGGGCCAGCAGGTTGTGCCGCAGCACCTGGCCCTGCGCGTTGCGCTGGGCCAGCCAGCGGTTGTGCACCGCGTCCTCCGCCGAGGCGTCCACCGCCGTCGGGAACGCGAGGTCGATGCTCCGGCTCGGCAGCAGCACCCGGACGTCGATCTTGGCCGGTTCCAGTAGCCCCGCGTGGATGAAGCGCAACGGCTCGCCGAGGGCGAGGTTGAGGGAGACCGAGGTCAGGCAGAGCGCGTCGATCCGCACGTGCCGGGCCGCGAAGGCCGCCTCTATCCGGGGCGTGAGGCCGACCATGGTGGGCAACGGCGGCGCCTCCGGCCCCAGGGGAACCTCCACCGTGCCGGTGTCCCTGGCCACGGTCGCCGGGCTGCCCTTCGTCACGTTCGTGAGCAGGTGCTCCGACTGGAGGATGCGCAGGGCCTGCCGGACGGCCCCGCGCTCGACCCCGAACTCGTCGGCCAGCTTGGCCTGCGTGGGCATGCGCTCACCCGGCCGCAGCACCCCGGACCTGATCCGGGTGCGCAGCGCGTCGGCCACCTCGCGGTGTGACGCAAGAGGCCGCTGCGACCTCTTCCGCCCATTGGCGGAGGCGTGTTCGGGGTCCACAGACAAACGTTACAACTTCCCGCCATCTTTAGGCAGTTCACGGAAAGGTGGTTATGAGTCGCTTCCAAGCGGAGATAAGTACAGTTGAGTTGGTCACCAACTCGTACAACATGGTCCTACTTCCTCGGCGGTTGGCCGACCGGGTTCCCTTCCGGAGGGGAGCCGGGAGCCCGGTCACTCAGGACGGCCGACGAGGCGCACGACCAGCACAGCCACAACTGAACACCGACAACCGAACACCGCAGGACCCGCACAGCCACAACTTCACAGCTCGCTACGGATGAGCCGCACAGTCACAACCGAAGACAGACACAACCGAACAAGGTGATTCAGGCACCCGTCGTCGGCAGAAAGGGGACGACTAGAAGATGTCCGGGCACCACGGCCGCCCGGACGTGCGCAGCAGGGCGTCGGCCTCCCGGGCGGCGCCCACTCGCTGTTCCTGGACCCGGCCGAGGGCGTGCAGCCGCGACACGGTCTGGTCACCGAGCCAGACGCTCGCCAGGTCGGCGACGTCGAGGGTGAGGTCCGGGGTGTCGGTGGTCGGGGCGCAGGACGCGCCTTCGGGGGAGGCGTCCAGCCGGTACCGGCCGCCGGCCAGCCCCTGCCGGTCCGCCACCGCCAGGACCAGCGACCCCGCCGTGTCGTACGTCCGTGCCTCCAGGGCCCGTACGACGTCCAGGATCCGCACCCACAGCCAGTCCGCCTGGTCGGTGATCCGCGCGGCGCGCGGGTCGGGAAGGTGGTGCGGCAGCAGGTCGTCCGGTGACCGCCGGCCGCTCGTCACCGAGGTGATCCAGTCGATCGAGCACAGGTAGTGCCACAGCGCGCGCTCCGCCGCCGGGGTCGCACCGAGCAGCCAGTCGACCTCCGCGGTGTTGTACGGCTGCTTGTGCTGCCAGTGGTCGTCCGACCGGTACGACACCATGCCCTCGACCTCGCCGGCCGGAGACCGGTACACCGCGTAGAACGGCTCGGTCCAGTCCTCGTCGAAGCGGACGGCCCCGGTGTTCACCTGCCACCACAGGTCGCTGCGGCTGACCGCGCCCGGGGTGGCTCGGTGGACCCGTTCGTGCAGTTCCGGGCCGAGCTTGCGGACGTCCTCGCCGTCGACGAGGTCGATCCGGCCGCCGCCCTCGGGGCGCGACCAGCGCGGGTCCAGGCCGCTGCGCGGGACGTCGATCTTCCACTCGGTCAGGGTGGTCGCCGGACCGAAGCCGTAGCGGCCGTAGATCGGGTACTCCGCGGCGATCAGCGTGGCGACGACGTCGCCGCGGTCCTTCGCCGCGGCGAGGTCCTGGCTCATCATGCGGGTGAGCAGGCCACGCCGGCGGTGGGTGGGGCTGACCGTGACGTTCGAGACGGCGTCGGCGGGGACCGGGGCTCCGCCGACCGCCGTGAGCTCCTGCGCGAAGGAGCGGAACGTGGCCACGCAGCGGGGGCCGTCGAAGGCGCCGAGGAGTCTGCCGGGTACGAACTGCCTGCGGCGGGCCTCGAGCTGGGCTTCCGTGAGGGTGGGCGGGTGCAGGAAGCCGGTCTTCAGTGCGCGGTGCCAGTCGGCGAGCTCGGGTTCGGTTATGGGGCGGACTTCGACGGGGTCGGTCATGCGTTCACGGTAGGTGTTCGACAGGGGGGTGCCGAGTGATTTTCGGGTGCGGCCGCGTGGGGGTTTGTCGCGCCCACGCGGCGGAGCCGCGTCGATACAGCCCCGCGCCCCTGGAGGGATGCCCTCGCCTCACGTCAGCAGGTCGTCGACCTGGGCTTCGCCCTCGCGGTATCTGCGGGTGATCTCGGCGCTCGAACCGTCCGCCGTGCGCTGCAGGTGCTGCCGCCGCCTCGACACCTCCTGTTCGTAGCGGATCAGGCGGCCCATCGCCGTGGTCAGCTCCAGGTCCGTGCGGGCCTGGAGGTCGGAGAGTTCGACCTCGGCCAGCATCTCGGCGGCGAGGCGGCCGTACTCCTCGTTGTGCGGGGTGCCCAGGGTGACGTGGCGGGCCGACTGGCGGTGGCGGGCCGGGGCGTCCGTGAGGATCTCCGGGAGGCGGTCCACCACCGAGGCCGCGCCGGCCGGGGAGCGGCGGGCCAGTTCCGCGCGCAGGATGTCGATACGGCCCTGGAGCAGCCGCCGTACGTAGCTCAGGTCCGCCTCGTCGCGCTGAGCGTCCCGGCGCAGGACGCGCAGCTCGGGCAGGCTCAGGCGGGTCAGGTCGTGCTCCGGCGGCTCCGGGGGCAGCGGGATGCCCTGGCCGCGCTGTGCGGGCGGCCTGGGCAGGCTCGGCGCGCTCTGCGCGCCCTGCACCTTCAGTCGCCCGGTACTCGGTGTGCTCATACGCCTCTACCGTCCCCTCGACCGGTGTGTGGAAGCATGGTGCCACCCCAAGTGGCCGCTATGTGAATGAGTGCCCCCGAACGGCCGTAGATGGGGCCTTAAGGATCAATAATGGACCCGCTGTGGGGGCCGGGTGGACGCCGGGCATGATGGTGGGCATGCGAGCGGTGGTTCAGCGGGTGGACGGTGCCAGTGTCGTCGTGGACGGCGAGACGGTGGGCGCGATCGAGGGCGAGGGGCTGTGCGTGCTGGTGGGGGTGACCCACGAGGACACGAAGGAGAAGGCGGCCCAACTCGCCCGGAAACTCTGGTCCGTTCGGATGCTGGCGGACGAGAAGTCGTGCAGTGACGTCGACGCGCCGCTGCTCGTGATCAGCCAGTTCACGCTGTACGGGGACGCGCGCAAGGGGCGGCGGCCGACCTGGAACGCGGCGGCGCCCGGCGAGGTCGCCGAGCCGCTCGTGGAGGAGGTCGTCGCGCAGCTGCGTGCACTCGGGGCGACCGTGGCGACCGGCCGGTTCGGAGCGCAGATGCGGGTGTCGCTGACGAACGACGGGCCGTTCACCGTCCTGCTGGAGATGTGAGCCCGCCGCTCCCCGGTCGTCCTACGGCTCGACGATCACTTCCTGTGCCGCCGCCGTCTGCCCGGCGACCAGCCGGGCGTCGGCGGGGACGTTGCGCTTGACCAACGCCAGGGCCACCGGGCCGAGTTCGAAGTGGCGTACGGACGTCGTCACGAAGCCGATCTTCCGGCCGTCCTCGCCTTCGTCGGCGACGCGGATCTCGGTGCCGGGCGGCGGCAGGTGCACCTCGCTGCCGTCGAGGTGCAGGAAGACCAGGCGGCGCGGCGGCTTGCCGAGGTTCTGCACCCGGGCGACCGTCTCCTGGCCCCGGTAGCAGCCCTTCTGCAGGTGCACGGCGGTACCGATCCAGCCCAGCTCGTGCGGGATGGTGCGGTGGTCGGTCTCGAAGCCGAGCCGGGGCCGGTGGTGCTCGACGCGCAGCGCCTCGTGGGCGAGGAGCCCGGCGGGCGGGCCGGCCTTGGCGGCGAAGGACTCCAGCTCCGCCCGGGGCAGGAAGAGGTCGCGGCCGTACGCCGTCTCGCGGACGACCACGCCGTCCGGGACCTCCGTGATGGAACCGGCCGGGAGGTGGACGACCGCGAAGTCGGCGGTGCGGTCGGCGACCTCGACCCGGTAGAAGAACTTCATCGACTCCAGGTAGGCGATCAGCGCCTCCTGGGTGCCGGGCTCGACGTGGGCCCAGACCGTGGTGCCGTCGTCGACCAGGTACAGCGCGTGCTCGATGTGGCCGTGCGCGGAGAGGATCAGGGCCTCGGTGGCCTCGCCGGTGGGCAGCTCGCTGACGTGCTGGGTGAGCAGCAGGTGCAGCCAGCTCAGCCGGTCCTCACCGGTGACCGCGACGACGCCCCGGTGGGAGAGGTCGACGAAACCGGCGCCGTCGGCGAGGGCGCGCTGCTCGCGGAACAGGTCGCCGTAGTGGGCGGCGACGCCTTCGTCCACGCCCTCGGCGGGCACCGCACCGGGCAGGGACAGCAGGGGGCTCTTCATACGACTAAGCCTACGACTCGGTAATTGAAGTGCGGACGGTCGCGGTCCCGGCCGGCCGCTGCACGCAGTCCTTGCAGCGCCCGAAGATCGCGAAGTGCTTCATGTCCGTCTCGAAGCCGAACTCCCGCCGCAGCTTGGCGGTGAACTCGGCGGCCACGGCCACGTCCGCCTCGATCACGTTCTCGCAGTCGCGGCAGACCAGGTGGATGTGGTGGTGCCGGTCGGCGAGGTGGTACGTCGGCGCCCCGTGCCCGAGGTGGGCATGGCTGACCAGCCCCAGCTCCTCCAGGAGCTCCAGGGTCCGGTAGACCGTGGAGATGTTGACCCCCGACGCGGTCTTCCGCACCTCGCCGAGGATGTCGTCGGGGGTCGCGTGCTCAAGGGTGTCCACGGCTTCGAGCACGAGTTGCCGCTGCGGCGTCAGCCGGTAGCCGCGCTGCCTTAGGTCGCTCTTCCAGTCGGTGCTCACCACACCGAAAGTCTAGAACTACTTCCGAATTCCAGGACTACTTGAAGAACGCGATGCCGTCGTCCGGCATGTCGTCGGGGAGGGCCTTGGCCCAGCGCTCGACGTCCTCCGGGGTGACGACCTTCTTCAGGTGGGCCGACATGTAGGGGCGGAGTTCGACCTCGGGGGTCTGCTTCTCGCCGACCCACATCAGGTCGCTCTTGACGTAGCCGTACAGGCGCTTGCCGCCGGTGTAGGGCGCGGAGGCCGCGGTGCGGGCCACGGCGTCCGTCACGAGGTCGATCTGCGGCTTCTTGTCGGCCATCTCGCCGTACCAGATCTCGATCACGCCGTCGTCGCGGGTCATCGTGACCTCGACCCTGCGGTCCGCGTCGATGCGCCAGAAGCCGTGCTCCGTCTCCAGCGGACGGACCTTGTTCCCGTCGTTGTCCAGCACCCAGGTCTGGGAGTGGTACTCCAGGAAGTCCCGGCCGTCGTGGCCGAAGGTGACCTCCTGGCCGAAGTTGCACTTCTCCGAGCCCGGGAAGTCGTGGACGCCCGCGCCGGCCCAGCTGCCCAGCAGGAAGGCGAGCGGGACCAGGTCCTTGTGCAGGTCGGACGGAATCTCGATCATGGCGGCGGTTTCCTAGACGGGTTCCTGGACGGGGTGGTTCAGCGCTGGCCCTGGTACAGCTTCTTCACGGTCAGTCCGGCGAAGGCGATGACGCCGACGCAGACCAGGACCAGCAGGGTTTCGAAGAAGATCTCCACGGGTGCTCCTTGAGCGAGGGTGGGCGTACACAGAGCCGGGGCCCAGCTTACGCGGCCGGGCCCCGGGGCTCTTGGCGAGGTCAGCTCAGCAGCTCGCCCTGGAGGGTGACGGTCTGCTCGAAGGGAACGGCGAGCGCGCTGCCCTTGCGGGACTGGACGACCAGGGCCAGGGTGTCGCCCGCGGCGAGGTACGCCTCCCGCACCTCCTCGGCGCCGTACGGCTTGCTCTCGCGGATCGGGGCGGTGTGCACGCGGTCGAGGTGGGCGGCCACCGGGAAGCCCAGGTCGCGCTCGTACGCGTCGCCGCCCCGCACCGGGTACTTCGGTGCCTCGTACCCCGTGAAGTCGTTGCTGAGCATGTGCTCGGCGATCGACGCGGTGTCGAACTGGAGCAGGTAGACGCGGGTGTGGGTGCCGTCGGCGGTGGTCCAGCCGCGGGCCGCGATGTGCCGCAGGCCGTTGTCGACGAGCTTCTGGCCCACCTCCGTGCGGTCCGCAGCGTGCGCGAACTCCTGGAGGAACGTCTTCGTCGGCAGCCAGCCGTCGGTCCCCTTGAGCGCCTGGTCCACGGTGGCGCCGCTCGGCGCGGGCAGTACGAGTTTCCGCAGGTCGGCATAGTGGGTGCCGGCCTTGTTGCGGGCGTCGTCGTTCGGCCCGGGGCTGCCGGCCGGCAGCGGCGGCTTCACGAGCGTGGGGTACTCCCAGCGGCCGTCGGAGTGGGTGGCGAGGCCGGGTACGTCGGTCCGGTCCAGCAGGGTGACGCCGTACGCCGTCCCGGACCCGGCGGCCGCGAAGACGGCGACCGCGGCGGCCCAGCGCAGCGCGGCCCGCAGCCGCCGCCGGTCCTTCTTCGGCGGCTCGGGTGCCTCCGTGGGCACCGGCGGCACCGGCGGCACCTGGATCTCCTCGGTCGCTGGTGCGGCCTGCGCCGGCTCGTTGACGGTCATACCGACGCTCCCGGGTCCTTGATGCGGTCGAGCTGGGCACGGAGCATGTCCGCGGCGCTCCCCTTGTTCAGCGGCTTGGCCGCGGTGGCCGTGGCGCTGACCAGGACGTCGCCCACGTAGCCGGAGCAGAACATCAGGTCGAGCGTCTCCGTCGAGCCGGACGCCACCAGGTAGCACGCGGTCGACTTTTCGTATCCCTTGATCACGGGGCCCTTGCGCAGCACCTTCAGCGCGCCGAGGTACCCGTTCTGCTGCTGCGCCAGGGAGCGGGCCGTGCCGCGGCTGCCCAGCTCCGCCAGCACGATCCGCATGGTGTACGTGTTGGCGTACGGCACCTCCGTGTTCACGTAGCTGCGCATCGCCATGCCCTTGACCGGGTTCCGGTCGAACTGCCGCTGCATGGCCCGCTGCTGGGTGAGCGGCAGGTCCTTGATCGACTCCGCGCGCAGCAGGTCCGCCTCGCGGCCGGACAGCGCGGCGTCCGACCCGAACCGGGTCATGTCCGGGCCCCGCTCGTACGAGTCGCCGTACGGCAGCAGCATCCCGTGCAGCCCGCTGCCCGCGGCCGGCTCGGTCTGCTTGGGGTCCTTCGGCAGGCTCCAGACGGGGGCGCCGGGGTCGCGGTCCGCGTCACGGACGGTGACGACGGTGTACGCGACCCCCGCGAGAACGGCCGCGACCAGCACGCCGACCCCGGCGAAGGTGGCGACACGACGCCGGGCACGGGGCTTTTCGACGCCCTCGGGGGGTTCCGGGTTCTCGCTCACAGCTGCTCCATCTGCCGCTTCGCCAGATCCATGACCTTCGCCTTCGGGATCGGCTTCGTGTCGTAGATCCAGATCTCCATGGCGATGTCCCCGCGCCACGCGTGCGCCTCCGCCGAGTACACGCCCACGCCGTAGCTCGTGTCGGGCTTGTGGTGGACGTACGCCATGCCGTCGCCGGTGCCGGGTATCGGCCAGCCGTCGGTGTCGTGGTCGTCCGGCGGCTGGGCGTTGTCGTTCCCGGCGCCCGCGTCGTCGGCGGCCTGCGTGCCGCGCTCCGTCTCCCGGTACTGGACCAGCCGGATCTCCGCTGTGTACGTGCTGCCCTCACGCCAGTCGACGACGGCCACCCGACGGAGCTCGTCCTCCCTGGCCAGCCTGCGGAACGCGTTGTCCGGGCTCTGGAACTCCTCCGCGTATGCGGCGAGGTCCATCCACCCGTCGTTGCCCACCTCGATCAGCGCCTTGCGGGCCCCGGCGGGCTTGCGCAGCAGTAGCTTGCGCAGATCGCCGTCGGTCTTCACCTTCCGGTCCTGGGCGGCCGACAACGGCTCCGGACCGGCGCCCTTGGCCTGCGCGAGGGACGGCTGGGAGAGCGACGGCAGGGCGGTGGGCGCGCGGTCGGCCTGGACGAGGTAGCCGACGCAGGCGCCCGCGACGACGCCGAGCACGGCGGCACCGGCGATCAGGGCGGGAGTACGGCGCCGTCTTCGGGCCGCGGGTGGTGCCTCAGGTGGCGCTTCTGGTGTCTCCAAGGGATCCCCCTGTGCGAACGGAGGCACGGATTCCTTGATCCGCGCTGCACAGGAGACTCCTGGCCGGATCACTGAGTTGTACAGCGATCGGTCACGATCAGGACACCGGCGCGAGCGGGATGATCGTCACGGCTACCACCAGCAGGCTTACATTCAGGGCGAGTTGTCGGTCTCCCATCCGCAAGTGAACCCCGATCGCGCCGAGTTGGAGGAGGACGAACCCGGCGGCGGCGACCGCGGCCAGCCAGGGGGCGATCCCGGTCAGGGGCGGCAGGACCAGGCCGAGCGCGCCGAGCACCTCGACCGCGCCGATCGCCCGCACGGCCGCCATCGGCAGGTCGTCCACCCACGCCATCATCGGCCGCAGCCCCTCACGGCTCCGTACCGCCTTCAGACCGCCCGCGTAGAGGTAGAAGAGGGCGAGCAGGCCGGCCAGGATCCCGTACGCGGCCCTCATGAGTCGGCGGGCTCGGTGGCGTACCGGCTCATCACCTCGGCGTGCGCCTGCCCGGTCGGCGCCGTACCGGCCGCGAACATGTCCCGCAGGTCCCGGAAGTACTGCACGTACAGGTCGGGGGTGAACGTGCTGAGCATGACGGCGGGTGCGTCGGTGACGTTGGCGAAGGTGTGCGGGGCGCCGGGCGGGACCATGACGAGCGTGCCCGCCGTGGCGTCGTAGTCGTCGTCCCCGACCGTGAAGCGCACCGAGCCGGAGATGACGTAGAAGCCCTCGTCGTGCTGCGCGTGGCGGTGCTGCGGCGGCCCCGGGGTGTGCGGGGCGAGCACGGACTCGGCGAGTCCGAGGCGGTGGCCGGTGGTGCGGCCGTCCTCCAGGACGCGCATCCGGGTGGTGCCGAGGAGCAGCACCTCGCCGTCCTCGGGGCCGACGACGGACACCGTGGGAGTGCCGGCGGGGATGTTGTTGTCGTGTGTGGTCATGCCTCGATTCCACGGCCGGGGCGGTGCGGCTGTCCAAGACCTGTTCCGCCCCCTCGATACCCGATCGGTATCGTGGCCGCATGGAGCTACGGACGCTGCGCTATTTCGTGGCCGTCGCCGAGGAACTCCACTTCGGCCGGGCCGCCGCACGGCTCCACATGAGCCAGCCTCCGCTGAGCCGTGCGATCAGGGCGCTGGAGGCGGAGACCGGGGCCGTGCTCCTCGAACGCTCGTCGGCCGGTGTCGCCCTCACCCCCGTCGGAGCGGTCCTCCTCACCGAGGCGCGTGCCCTGCTCGACCGGGCCGAGACGCTGCGGGTCCGCGTCGCCGCGGCGGCCGGGACCGCCGTCCTCACGGTCGGGCTGCTCGGCGACAGCACGGACCCGGGCGTGACCCGGCTGGCCCGCGCCTTCCGCGCCCGCCACCCGGGCGTCGAGATCCGCATCCGCGAGACCGACCTCACGGATCCCACCTGCGGGCTGCACGCGGGCGCCGTGGACATCGCCCTGACCCGGGCACCCTTCGACGAAACCGGGCTGACGGTAAGGGAGTTGCGGGCCGACCCGGTGGGTGCGCTGCTGCGCGCCGACGATCCGGCGGCCCGCCGGGAGAGCCTGCGGCTCGCCGACCTGGCCGACCGGCGCTGGTTCCGGTTCCCGGACGGCACGGACCGGCGCTGGCAGTCGTACTGGAACGGCGGGACGGTCCGGGAGGGGCCGGTGGTACGGGCGGTGCAGGAGTGCAGGCAGGCGGTGCTGTGGAACGGCACGGTCGGCATGACCCTGGCCGACCACGACCCCGGCGACGGGCTCGTGGTGGTGCCGGTGAGCGACATGGCGCCCAGCCGGGTGGTGCTCGCGTGGCGCGCGGGGGACGGGAATCCGCTGCTGCGGTCGTTCACGCAGGTGGCGGCAGCCGCCTACCGCCCCTGCTTGACCCCGTCCACGAAGGCGGCCCAGGCGGGGGCCGCGAAGAGAAGGGTCCCGTAGGAGGGGGCTTTGCTGTCCCGCACGGGGATGTGGGAGCGGGGGCCTACGGCGACTTCGAGGCATTCGCCGCCGTCGGAGTTGCTGTAGCTGCTCTTGCGCCAGGTGAGATTGCTCAAGTCGATGACTCGCACGGCACTTCCTCCAACAAACGCAAGATGAACATCCGCGACTCGGCAGGGCTCAGCGCCAGGTCACGAACGTCATCATAAGTGCGGTGCATCAGCTCAACCCGGGTTGATTCTTCGATCAGTTCGCCCCGCACGTCGTTTTCGGTATAGGCAACCGTACGGCCTTCGACCAGCCTCAGGAACATGACGGACATGCTGTCCAGCCGGTGCAGCCCCTTGCCGAAAGGCAGCACGTGCAGCGTGATGTTGGGGCGACCTCCCGCTGCCAACAGGTACTCCAGCTGTTCGTGCCATTCCCCCGGATCGCGAAGCGAGTTGCGCAGCACCGCCTCCGAGAGAATGACGCGAAACGGCGGGGCGTCGTCGCCCTCCAGCACCCTCTGCCGCCCAATGCGCGCGATGACTTGTTGCTCCAGCTCCTCGTCTTTCAGGCCTCCCGCCGACAGCGCCTCGCGCGCATACGCCGGAGTCTGGAGCATCCCCGGCGGACGGCTCACGGCGTAGTGCCACAGGCTGGTCGCCTCTGCCTCCAGCACCATGTACCGCCGGTACTGCTCCTTGAACTGCGACGGATCCCCCACCGCCAGCTCCCACAAGGCCAGCAACAACCCCGGCGTCCCGTAGTACTGGTCCAGCGCCTCCACCACTTCCGGGCTCCCCAGACTCCGCCCGCTCTCCATCTTCCCGAAGTTGGACGCGTCCCAGCCCAACTCCCCCGCCAGCTCCCGCAGGCTCACCCCCCGTTCCGCCCTCAGCAGCCGCAGTTCCTCCGCGAACCGTTGCCGGGGCTCCTGGCTTCGGCCCGTCACCACCCGCCTCTGCGGCATCGCACCCCTCCCGCGCCCCATGGAATTTGTGGAATGAGCGCCGCCAGACGGGGAAGAACCGCACCTCGTCGGCGTGCCTACCCCGCTTCCCGGCCATGCTCGTAGCAGCCTCGACACGCAGAGTAGTCCAACTCTCGCATTTCGTATAGATGTTGGACGAAAGGAGCAAATGCCATGGAGCCCGGAACCCTGTTCTACGACACCGCCACCGACCAGGTCGGCGAGTATCGGGACCGCTCGGGGCCGTACGCGATGCTGCGGCCCGTCGGCGGCGGCAGGGAGTGGGAGGCGGATCCCGCGACGCTGCGGCCCGCCACCGACAGAGAGCGGATCAGCGCCGGCGTACGCGCGGCGAACGACCGTACCCGGTCCGTACCACCGGACCCGGAGGACCTCAGCCGGCCGCCCCGGCCGGTACCCGGCTGCGCCGCGTGCGCGGAGCTGGGCGACCGGCGGGAGGCCGCGCTGGCCGGGTACGACCACAGCGCGGCCGTCGACGCGAACGTGCTGCTGCGCCAGCACCAGCGCGCGGAGCACCGGCCATGAGGCGTGCCGTGGACGTCAGTGCGTCGGCTCCACCGTCAGGTCACCGTTGGTCGTCGACAGGTCCAGGCGGTACCGGCCCGACGGGTCGTTCCTGAGCCCCACCTTCTGGTCGCCGTGGGTGTCGGCCGCCGAGATCCGGTAGTCGGCGGGCGGTGCGGTGACCGTGAGGCTGCCGCTGGTCGTGCGGGCCGTGATGTTCTGCGGGGTGGCCGTCCGGATCGTCACCTCGCCGTTCGTCGTCTCGGCGTCGACGTCACCGCCTGTGGCGCCTTTGACCTGCACATCGCCGTTGGAGGTGCGCAGCTTCACCGGCCCCTTCGCCCCGTCCACGGCGATCTCGCCGTTGTCGGTGTGCACGTCGACCGGGCCGACACCGGTCAGTGTGACGTCGCCGTTGGAGGTGCCTCCCGCGACCGGGAGACCCACGGGCACCTTGACGACGTAGTCGACGCCGCAGTGCCGGCCGCAGCCGGAGAGCGTCAGGACGCCCTGGTCGACGCTGAACGAGGTGCCGGTCGGCTTGTCGCCGCGGTAGTCGACCTTGCGGTGCACGGAGGCCGTCGAGACGTCCGCCGAGGCCTCCACCCGTATCCCGCCGTCGCCGCTGTCGAGACGGATCGAGGTGATCTTCTGGGGCACCTTGGCGTCGTCCTCGAAGGTCTTCTGGTCGACGACGGAGCACGCGGAGAGCCCGCCGAGAGCGAGCGCGGTCAGAGTCGCCGACGTCAGGACGCGGTTCGGTAAGAGACGCATGGAGGGGACTCTACGCAGCCGCGTCGCCGCCCACGATGGGGAAAACCCCCCGATCCCCGCCCCCGATTAAGCTGCTCGCATGGCCAAGAAGCTCCTGATCAAGGTGACGGCCGGGGTGGACGCCCCGGAGCGGTGTTCGCAGGCGTTCACGGTGGCAGCGGTGGCCGTGGCCAGCGGCGTCGAGGTGTCGATGTGGCTGACCGGGGAGTCCGCGTGGTTCGCGCTGCCGGGGCGGGCGGCCGAGTTCGAGCTGCCGCACGCCGCACCGCTGCCGGACCTGCTCGACTCGATCCTGGCGGGCGGCACGCTCACGCTGTGCACGCAGTGCGCGGCCCGCCGGGACATCACGGAGAAGGACGTGATCGAGGGCGTGCGGATCGCGGGCGCGCAGGTGTTCGTGCAGGAGGCGATGGCCGAGGGCACGCAGGCACTCGTCTACTAGAGACGCCGCGGGGCTGGGCCCTGTCGTCACATTCCCGTCGTCGCCCGGAGGGCGGCCCTGCGGCGTCAGGTGCGTGCTCTGGGGGTCCCCCCGGCCGAAGGCTGGGGAGTGCCGGGCCCTGGCCCACGTACTGGATGTACTTGGGTCTGGGCCCGGTGCGGCGAGTGGGGGTCCCCCCGGCCGGAGGCTGGGGGAGCGTGCATGGCGTTGCGGGGCAGGCGGGAATTTGACGACAGGGCCTAGGAGCGGGGGCCGCCCGCGTCGTCGTAGCGCTGCCGGGCCCGGTCGACGTGGTCGAGGTGGGTGCCGGCCCAGTCGGCGAGGTGGGCGAAGAGCGGGGCGAGGCTGGCGCCGAGGTCGCTGATCTCGTACTCGACGCGGGGCGGCACCTCGGGGTGGTAGGTGCGCACGACCATGCCGTCCCGCTCCAGCTGGCGCAGGCGCTGGGTGAGCACCTTCGGGGTGATGCCCTTGATGCGCCGTTCCAGCTCCACGAACCGCTGACGGCCGAAGGCGTGCAGCGACCAGAGGATCGGTGTGGTCCAGCGGCTGAACACGATGTCCACGACCGGGGAGATCGGGCAGGCCAGCTCCGGGTCGGTCTCCATCGGCCTGCACACCCCTCTGAGGTAGTCACTTTCCTCTGGGTACCTACTATATCGGCCCTGTTAGCGTCCCGTCATCGCTGAAAACACCGGGGACAAACGGGAGTTGAGCATGATCGTGGTGACGGGTGCGACCGGGAACGTCGGGCGGTCGCTGGTGCGGGCCCTGGCGGAGTCCGGGGAGCGGGTGACGGCGGTGTCGCGGGGCACGGCCCCGGTGGGGCTGCCGGACGGGGTCGGGCACCTGCGGGGCGATCTGGGCGAGCCCGACTCTCTGCGGGCCGCCTTCGAGGGCGCCGAGGCGCTGTTCCTGCACGACGGCGGGACGGGCGGGCACGGGCTCGACGCGCGGGCCGTGCTGGACCGGGCCCGGCGGGCCGGGGTGCGGCGGGTGGTGCTGCTCTCCTCGCAGGGCGTGGTGACGAGGCCGGATTCGCCCTCGCACGGCGGGGTGATGCGGGCGGTCGAGGAGGCGGTGCGCGCCTCGGACCTGGACTGGACGATCCTGCGCCCCGGCGGCTTCGCCTCCAATGCCTACGCCTGGGCGGAGTCGGTGCGCGCCGAGCGGACCGTGGCCGCGCCGTTCGGGGACGTCGGGCTCCCCGTCGTCGATCCGGCGGACGTCGGGGAGGTGGCCGCCGTGGCCCTGCGCAAGGACGAGCACACGGGTCGGGTGTACGAACTGAACGGTCCCGCGGTCGTCACGCCCCGGCAGCAGGCGGCGGCGATCGGGGCGGCCCTCGGGGAGCCGGTGCGGTTCGTCGAGCTGAGCCGGGCGGAGGCGCGGGCGCGGATGGCCGCGTTCATGCCGGAGCCGGTGGTGGAGACGACGCTGGCGGTGCTCGGCGAGCCCACCGAGGCCGAGCTCCGGCTCAGCCCGGACGTGGCGGCGGTGCTGGGCCGCCCGCCCAGGACCTTCACGGAGTGGGCCCGGCGCAACGCGGCGGCGTTCCGTTAGGGGTCGGGACGCCTCAGGGGCGAGGGCGCTTCTTGCCGTCCAGTTCGTCCCACCACTCGTCGGACTGGGGATCCCCGGAGGGGTCGTCCCACCAGCGGTCGTCGGGGCCGCGACGGTTCGCGACCATCGCGGCGACCGGCGGGATGACCATGGCCACCAGGCACATCCCCACCGCGGCCGGGACGGACCAGATGCGCACGACTCCCCACGCCAGGACGAAGAGCCCGATGCAGATCCCCATCATGACGAAGTAGGTGCGACGCCGACGAGCGAGCATGACTCCAGAGTAGGTCCGGTGCCCCGACACGGCGCAGGGGCCGTGTCCCCGGGCCGGAACGCCCCGGAGACACGGCCCCTGGCCGTGGTGCTGCTCTCAGACCGCGATCGCGACCTCGGCGAGGCCGCCCTGCTGGGCGACGACCGTGCGGTCGGCGGTACCGCCGGGGACGAGGGCGCGGACGGTCCAGGTGCCCTCCGCCGCGTAGAAGCGGAACTGTCCGGTGGCGGAGGTCGGGACCTCCGCGGTGAACTCGCCGGTCGAGTCCAGGAGGCGGACGTAGCCCACCACCGGCTCGCCGTCGCGGGTCACCTGACCCTGGATCGTGGTCTCACCGGGCTTGATCGTCGAGGGGTCCGGGCCGCCGGCCTTCGCTCCACACATGCGTTACTCCTGTCGAGGTCTTGAAAGGTCGGTCTGAGGGGGCTTACGGGGGCCGCGCGGCCTTACTTGTTGGCGCCGAGCTCGATCGGGACGCCGACGAGGCTGCCGTACTCGGTCCAGGAGCCGTCGTAGTTCTTGACGTTCTCGACACCGAGCAGCTCGTGCAGGACGAACCAGGTCAGGGCCGAGCGCTCACCGATACGGCAGTAGGCGATGGTGTCCTTGGCGAGGTCCACCTGCTCCGCGGCGTAGAGCTCCTTGAGCTCGTCGTCCGACTTGAAGGTGCCGTCGTCGTTGGCGTTCTTCGACCACGGGATGTTGCGGGCGGTCGGGACGTGGCCCGGACGCTGCGACTGCTCCTGCGGCAGGTGGGCCGGGGCGAGCAGCTTGCCGGAGAACTCGTCGGGGGACCGCACGTCGACGAGGTTCTGCGAGCCGATGGCCGCCACGACGTCGTCGCGGAAGGCGCGGATCGCGGTGTTCTGCGGCTTGGCCTTGTAGGTGGTCTCGGTGCGCTCCGGGACCTCCTCGACCAGCTCGCGGGCGTCCAGCTCCCACTTCTTGCGGCCGCCGTCGAGGAGCTTGACGTTCTCGTGGCCGTACAGCTTGAAGTACCAGTAGGCGTAGGACGCGAACCAGTTGTTGTTGCCGCCGTACAGGATCACCAGCGTGTCGTTGGCGATGCCCTTCGCCGACAGGAGCTTCTCGAAGCCCTCCTGGTCGATGAAGTCGCGGCGGACCGGGTCCTGCAGGTCCTTGGTCCAGTCGATGCGGATCGCGTTCCTGATGTGGTTCTTCTCGTAGGCGGTGGTGTCCTCGTCCACCTCCACGATCGCGATGTTCGGGTCGTCGAGGTTGGCCTCGACCCAGTCGGCGTCGACCAGGACGTCGCTGCGGCTCATGCTCTTCTCTCCTCCGGGGCAGGTGCGGCGGGGCGGTGCGCGTGCAGGGGGTGCGCGGCGGGGCGCACGGATGCCCTGAGCGTGGGCAGGGCGGGGATGCGGAAGCCGGTGCTTCCGCTCAGAAAGTGCGACAGAGCATGGCGGCGACGCGGCACAGGTCGACTGCCCGCCGCTTCGTGAGGTCCGCCTGTCGCTTCATAAGGCTCGATCGTAGGGACGGATAACCGGGCATGTCACCGGCATGTCGCATGGTGAGACACGATCGTCCGAATTGCGGAACGCCGGGGCCGTTCGAGTGGCGCGGCGGGGCCGCCGGACGTCCGCGTCCGGCACCGCATCTGCGGTACGGACGTGACCGTCTCGCCTGATGGACACGGTGCTCCCCCGGCCGTGGACACCGCCGTGGCGCTTACTACCCGGCCAGCCGGACGTTCGAACCCCGCACCGCGATCTTCACACCGTCCGGCACGGCCTCCACCTTGTCCAGCCGGACGCCGCCGGGGAGCTGGTCGATCGCCTGCTGGAAGTCGGAGGCCTGCCGGAAGCGGTTCTCCACGAGGGTGACCCCGGCGAGCTTCGGGAGACCGTCGGCGTGCACCTGTACGGAGTTGTCCTTGACGGTGACCGTGCTGAGGACGGGGACCTTCTGGTGGGCGTTGATGCCGGGGACGGTGATGTCGAGGGTGACCTTGATCTTGCCGTTGCCGCCGTCGCCGAGACCGACGACCCGGCCGGTGAAACCGAGACCCAGGTCGGTGGGCTGGGTGTCCACGTTCTTCAGCAGCTCGCTGTACGAGATGAGGGCGCTGCCGGTGGCGGTGCGGGCGGTGGCGGAGCTGTAGTCGCCGGTGAAGGTGACGTCCTTCATGTCGGCGTTCAGGTCCTCGATGCGGATGGTCTTGCCGGCGGTGCCGGTGGTGGCGTCGTAGTCCTTGATGCCGACCTGCACGTCGTTCAGGGTGCCGTCGGCCACCTGGGTGAGGAAGGGGAAGCCCTTGATGGAGACGTCGGGGTCGGTGGCGAGGTTCTCCGTCGTCTTCAGCTTGCCGGCGGCCTCGCCTTCGGCGAAGTGCACGGCGACGCGGTCGACGACCACGAAGAGGATGCCGATGACCACGACGACGATCAGGAGTATTCGCAGGGCGCGCATGTGGTGGGGTCCCCAGGGTCGACGGATCCGACGGTTTCCTTGCGGCTGCCCACGCTAGCCCTGCGGGAACGGGGGGACGGGAAATTATCGAACGCGGACGCGTCGTGTTTCGCTGCGGCCCGGTGGGGGCTGGTCGCGCAGTTCCTCCCCCAGCCGAAGGCTGGGGGAGGAACTGCGCGAGCAAGCCCCGCACACCCGCAGCCGACGAACCGCCGCCGATGTCAGTGCAGGATCCAGATCACCGGGGCCGCCGCTGCCAGGGGCAGGGCCACGCCCGCGGTGAAGTGGACGAACCTCGACGGGTAGTCGTAGCTCGCCACCCGGTGGCCGACGAGCGCGCACACCCCGGCCGCCGCCCCGATCAGCGCCCCGCGCGTCCCCACGCCCGTCATCCCGCCCACCGCGATCCCCGCCCCGGTCGCCGCCAGCAGCGCGACCACCATCGACGCCGGGGTGGGCAGCGGCAGCGCTCTCGCGAGGACCGCGACGGCCACCGCCGCCGCGCCCACCGTCACCGCGTCGGTGTCCGCACCGAGGTACCCGGTCGCGATGATCGCCAGCGCGGACGAGGCGACTGTGGCCATCAGGCCGTACATACGGGTGTCGGGGTCCGCGTGCGAGCGGAGCTGGAGGACCAGGGTGAGCAGGACCCACACGCCCAGGGGACCCAGGATCGCCGCCGGCGCCTGGTCCCGGCCCGCGACGAGCACCGCCACGTCCGCCGTCACCCCGCCGAGGAAGGCCAGCGCGATGCCCTGCCGGGCGGGCCACATGCCGTTCAGCCGGAACCAGCCCGCGGCCGTCACCGCCTGGAGGGCCACCAGGGGGAGCACCAGCGCGTACGTGGAGACCTGCGCCGTCACCGAGAGCAGCAGCCCGAGCAGGGCGGTGAGCAGCGCCGGCTGCATCCCCGGCTCGATGATCGGCGAGCGCCCCTCCAGCCGGGCCCGCTGCGCGTCGGTGATCCGCGCGTTGCCGGCGAGGGTGGCGGGACCGTACCCCTGGTCGGATCCGGCGGGCGCGGGCGCGGGGGCCGGGGCAGCGGCGTACGCCTGCTGAGGCTGCTGCTGCGGCTGTTCGGCGGGGTACGGCCGTTCGTACGACTGCGGCTGCAGGTACGCCGTCTCCGCGGCCGGCGGCGCCGGGGACGCCGGCGGCACCGGGGCGTGCGTCTGGGTCTCCCAGGTCTGCCCCTGCCACTGCTGTGTGGCGTACTGCTGCTCGTCGTACCCCCACTGCTGGGGCGTCGGCTGCTGCTGGGGCTGCTGGTACGGGTCGTAGCCCTCGTACGGCTGGTTGCTCATCGCTCTCGCTCACCCTCCTGCGAACGGCGGGAGCACCTCGACCGTGCCGCCCTCGGCCAGCCGTACCGTCTCATGCTCGCGCATGCCCACGGGGTCACCGTCGATGAGGAAGGAGCACCGTCGCAGGACGCGCGCGAGTTCCCCGGGGTGTCGCGTGCGCACCGCGTCCAGGGCCGCGGCGAGGGTGTCCGCGTCGTACGGCTCCTCGGCGACACCTGCGGCGGCCTTCGCGGCGGCCCAGTAGCGCACCGTGACCTTGGGCATCGGATTCCTTCGGATTCGGCTGTGTACAGGGTCAGGCTAGCCCGCCCGCGCGACCGCCCAGTCGCCGATCCTGGCCAGCAGTCGGTCGTCGGCGGCGTGTTCGGCGTGGCCCATGCCGGGCTCCAGCCACAGGTCGGCGGCGCCGTCCGCGGCCGCGGCCAGCATCTGCGGGTGGTCGACGGGGAAGTAGCCGTCGCTGTCGCCGTGCACGATCAGCAGGGGGGTGGGGGCGATCTTCGGCACCGCCTCCACCGGGGACAGCGGCACCGGGTCCCAGTCGCGGTGGTGGATGCGGGTGCGGAAGCCGTAGCGGCCGACCAGGCGGCCCTCGGGGCGGGTGACCAGCCAGTGCAGGCGGCGCATGGGGGCCGTGCCCCGGTAGTACCAGCGGGCCGGGGACGACACCGAGACCACCGCGTCCACCCCGCCGTACAGCGCCGCGTGCCGCAGCACCACCGAACCGCCCATGGAGAAGCCGACGGTCACCACGCGCGCGTGCCCGAAGCCGCGCGCCCAGGCCACCGCCGCGTCCAGGTCGAGGACCTCGCGGTCGCCGACGGTGGTGCGGCCGCCGGAGCGGCCGTGCCCCCGGAAGGAGAAGCTGACCACGGGCCCGTGAGCGGCGAGCGCGGCCACCACCCGTCGTACGTGTGGCCGATCCACGTCTCCCGTGAAACCGTGGGCCATGACGAACACCAGGTCACGGGAGGGTGACCGCGAGCTGTCGTATACGAAAGAAGCGGGATCGTATACGGAATCGATCGCAATCCCGTCTGCGGTGTGCAGAAACGTCCGGATAGGGGTGCTTCTGCTTGTCTCGCAGTTCGGACGAACGGTGGAACTGTCCACATGACCTGCCGGACCGTTGCTCATGTGGGCTATTCTGCTGGCAGAGGACTCGGGCGACGCCGCCACCGGGTCCTTTTGTGCTTTCGGAAGCGCTGTATACGAAGCGGGAAACTCCAGGTGACCGCGGACGTACGGAGGTTCGGGAGCGCAGCGCAGTGTCATTGCACACAGTCCTCGCAGGGACCGAGGAGGAACCAGACAAATGAGTTCTCTGCTGCTCCTGACCAACGCCCTCCAGCCGTCGACAGAGGTGCTGCCGGCCCTCGGCCTGCTCCTGCACAACGTGCGGGTCGCCCCGGCCGAAGGCCCCGCCCTCGTCGACACCCCGGGCGCTGACGTCATCCTGATCGACGGCCGCCGCGACCTGCCGCAGGTGCGCAGCCTCTGCCAGCTGCTGCGGTCCACCGGCCCCGGCTGTCCGCTGGTCCTGGTCGTCACCGAGGGCGGCCTCGCCGCCGTCACCGCCGACTGGGGCATCGACGACGTGCTCCTCGACACCGCGGGCCCCGCCGAGGTCGAGGCGCGGCTGCGGCTCGCCATGGGCCGTCAGCAGATCGTCGCCGACGACTCCCCCATGGAGATCCGCAACGGCGACCTCTCGGTCGACGAGGCGACCTACAGCGCGAAGCTCAAGGGCCGGGTCCTCGACCTCACCTTCAAGGAGTTCGAGCTGCTCAAGTACCTGGCCCAGCACCCCGGCCGGGTGTTCACTCGTGCACAGCTGCTCCAGGAGGTCTGGGGGTACGACTACTTCGGCGGCACCCGGACCGTCGACGTGCACGTACGACGGCTGCGCGCCAAACTCGGCGTCGAGCACGAGTCCCTGATCGGCACCGTACGGAACGTCGGTTATCGATTCGTTACGCCTGAGAAGGGCGAGCGGAGCGGTGACGAGGCCAAGGCGCGGGAGGCGCGGGCCGAGCGCGCAAAGGCGGCGGATGCGGACGCATCGGCGGACCTGGGCGCGGTCGAGGTGCCCGCGGAGGCGTAGTCGCCGTCCGGGCGCGGCGTACCGTCGCCCGGACGGGCATTGCTTCCGCAAGCGAAGCTCCGATACGCCCTGCCCAGCGCGGGTCCATCCGCGTAGACTCCGCGCGTGGCCAAGGTGACTCGGGATGATGTGGCGCGGCTGGCGGGGACCTCCACCGCCGTGGTCAGCTATGTCATCAACAACGGACCCCGGCCGGTCGCACCGGCCACGCGCGAGCGTGTCCTCGCCGCGATCAAGGAACTGGGGTACCGGCCCGACCGGGTCGCCCAGGCGATGGCCTCGCGGCGCACCGACCTCATAGGCCTGATCATCCCGGACGCCCGCCAGCCGTTCTTCGGCGAGATGGCGCACGCGGTGGAGCAGGCCGCGTCCGAGCGCGGAAAGATGGTGCTGGTCGGCAACACCGACTACGTCGCCGAGCGCGAGGTCCACTATCTGCGCGCGTTCCTCGGGATGCGGGTCTCCGGCCTCATCCTCGTCTCCCACGCCCTCAACGACCTGGCCGCCGCCGAGATCGACGCCTGGGACGCCCGGGTGGTGCTGCTGCACGAGCGGCCGGAGGCGATCGACGACGTGGCCGTGGTGACGGACGACCTCGGAGGCGCCCAGCTCGCGGTGCGGCACCTGCTGGAGCACGGGTACGAGTACGTGGCCTGCATGGGCGGTACGGCCGACACCCCGGCCGTCGGCGACCCGGTCTCCGACCACGTCGAGGGCTGGAAGCGGGCGATGGCGGAGGCGGGGCTGGCCACCGAGGGGCGGCTCTTCGAGGCGCCGTACAACCGGTACGACGCGTACCGGGTGGCGCTGGACGTCCTCGCCGGGCCCGAGCGGCCGCCGGCGATCTTCTGCTCCACCGACGACCAGGCGCTCGGCGTGCTGCGGGCGGCGCGGGAGCTGCGGATCGACGTGCCCGGGGAGCTGGCGGTGGCCGGCTTCGACGACATCAAGGAGGCGGGGCTGGCGGACCCGCCGCTGACCACGATCGCCTCCGACCGGCCGGCGATGGCGCGTGCCGCGGTGGACCTGGTGCTGGACGACGGGCTGCGGGTGGCGGGGTCGCGGCGCGAGCGGCTGAAGACGTTCCCGTCGCGACTGGTGGTGCGCGGCTCCTGCGGCTGCGGGTAGTTCGCCGGCTGCGGCTGCGTGGGGGCTGGTCGGGCAGTTCCCCGCGCCCCCGCACCCACAGGAACACCTTCATGAACGACCCCTTATATCGGGCAAACGAGGTTCTCGCGGCGTTCTCAGCGGGCACTCAGGAAGCTCTCATGGTCGCGGGACAAGCTTCTAGTCATGACCGAGAGCTTCCGCCGCAGCGGCGAGTACGAGAACCCGCAGGGTCCCCAGGGTGACGCCTACCAGGGCGCGTACCCCCAGCAGCAGCACGCCTCCGCTCCCACTCCCACCCCCGTGAACCCGGAGTGGCCGCCCCCGCCCTCGCACCAGCCGGGGCAGGCGGCGCAGCAGCCCGACGGCGCCGAGCACTCGGTCCACGGCGGGAAGAAGCGGGCCCGCGGCCCGATGGCCCTGCTCGCGGCGGTCGCGATCGTCGCCGCGGCGGTCGGTGGCGCCACGGCGTACGGATTCCAGGAGCTGACCGGCAAGGACCAGGTCGTCTCCAGCAGCACCACCACCAACGTGGTCCCCTCCAGCAAGAAGGGCGACGTCGCCGCGATCGCCGCCGCCGTCAGCCCGAGCGTCGTGGAGATCACCGCGACCCTCAGCAACGGCACCTCCACCGGTTCCGGCGTGATCGTCACCAGTGACGGTCAGATCGTCACCAACAACCACGTGATCTCCGGCGCCCAGTCCATAAAGGTGACGACCAGCACCGGCAGGTCGTACACGGCCAAGGTCGTCGGCACCGACAGCGCCAAGGACCTCGCGCTCATCAAGCTCCAGGGCGCCTCCGGTCTCAAGGTCGCCACCCTCGGCAACTCCGACGGCGTCCAGGTCGGCGACACGGTCGTGGCGATCGGCTCCCCCGAGGGCCTGAGCGGCACCGTCACCAGCGGCATCGTCTCCGCGCTCAACCGGGACGTCACTGTCTCCACCGACGAGGGCCAGGACCAGCAGGGCCAGGGCGGCGACGGCCAGTGGCCGTTCTCGTTCGGCGGCCGCCAGTTCAACGGCGACACCGGTTCGTCGACGACGACCTACAAGGCCATCCAGACGGACGCCTCGTTGAACCCCGGCAACTCCGGCGGCGCCCTCATCGACGCCGGCGGCAACATCATCGGCATCAACTCGGCGATGTACTCGGCCAGTTCGAGCTCCTCCTCGTCCTCCTCGGACGCGGGCAGCGTCGGCCTCGGCTTCGCCATCCCGATCAACACCGTGAAGGCCGACCTGGCCAAGCTGCGGTCCGGCTCCACCAGCTGAACCACCCGCACGAGCACGTAGTCACGTAGCAGGGAGTACGTCATGATCAAGCAGGTTTCGCACCAGGTGACCGGCAACGCCCCCGCCGACCTCGTACTGGCCCTCGCGGTGGCGTACGAACTCCACGCCCCCACCGAGGCGGCCCCGCCGACCCCGGCGACCCCGGCCCCCCGCGCCCCGGAGCTGGTGCCGGCCCCGCAGCTGATGGGCCTGCGCACCTCCGCCGCTCGGCCGCACCAGCGCAAGGTGCCGCTGAGCCGCATGACCCTGGTCCGCGGCTGAGCCGCCGCGCATACGCGACAGCCCGGAAACATGCGAGGCTGAGAGACGTCCCGACCGAGACCCACCGCACCCCGAGGAAACGCGAGCGATGAGCCCCGCCGAAGGCGACCGTGACCCCCAGCGCATCCTGATCGTCGACGACGAACCGGCCGTACGCGAAGCGCTCCAGCGCAGCCTCGCCTTCGAGGGGTACGAGACCGAGGTCGCCGTCGACGGCGCGGACGCCCTGGAGAAGGCCACCGCCTACAAGCCGGACCTGATCGTCCTGGACATCCAGATGCCGCGGATGGACGGGATGACCGCGGCCCGCCGGATCCGCGGGGCGGGCGACACCACCCCCATCCTGATGCTGACGGCCCGCGACACGGTCGGCGACCGGGTCACCGGGCTCGACGCGGGGGCCGACGACTACCTGGTCAAGCCCTTCGAGCTGGACGAACTCTTCGCCCGCATCCGAGCGCTGCTGCGCCGCAGCTCCTACGCGGCCTCCGTGTCCGAAGCGGCCCAGGAGGACGAGGCGCTCACCTTCGGCGACCTGCGCATGGACCTCGCGACACGGGAGGTGACCCGGGCCGGCCGCCAGGTGGAACTCACCCGTACCGAGTTCACCCTCCTGGAGATGTTCATGGCACACCCGCGCCAGGTCCTCACCCGCGAGCAGATCCTCAAGGCCGTCTGGGGCTTCGACTTCGAGCCCTCCTCCAACTCCCTCGACGTGTACGTCATGTACCTCCGCCGCAAGACCGAGGCGGGCGGCGAACCCCGCCTCGTCCACACCGTGCGCGGCGTCGGGTACGTCCTGCGCCAGGGCGGCGCCGAGTGAACACCCTCGCCCGCCGCTTCCGCGCGCTCCCGATCCGCGCCCGCCTGTCGATGCTGGTCGCGGCAGCGGTGGCGTTCGCGGTGGCGGCGGTCTCGGTGACGTGCTGGTTCATCGTCCAGGGAAAGCTGTACGACCAGCTCAGGAACGACCTGGAGAGGCAGCAGCACGGGCCAGCAGTGGGCGCGGCCATAGACGTCGCCCTCGCCGACTGCTCCGAGTCGCCCCAGGGCAACACCAACTACCGGAGCAACTACGGCCAGGTGGTCACGGCGGACGGCACGATCTGCCTCATGCCCGGCTCCACGGACGAGGTCAAGGTCACCCAGGACGACAAGAACGTCATCAGGAGCGGAGACACCGGCACGCTCTACTTCCGCAACGGCACCGACAGGGACGGCGCCGCGGTACGCGTGATGACCCAGGTGTTCGCGACCCGGAGCGGCTCCTACATCGGACTGGTCAACGCTCTTCCCCTGAAGAGCACCCAGAACACCCTCAACGACCTCGCCCTGATCCTCCTGCTCGTCTCCGGTGTCGGAGTCCTCGGCGCGGGAGCCGCGGGCCTCGCGGTCGCCCGGGCCGGTCTGCGCCCCATCGACGAACTCACCGAAGCCGTCGAACACGTTGCCCGCACCGAGGACCTCAGCGTCCGCATTCCGGTGGAGAAGGAGGCGGACGACGAGGTGGCCCGGCTCTCCCGCTCCTTCAACAGCATGACCACGTCCCTGGCCAGCTCCCGCGAGCTCCAGCAGCAGCTCATCGCGGACGCCGGCCACGAGCTGCGCACCCCCCTCACGTCGCTCCGCACGAACATCGAACTGCTCACCCGCAGCGAGGAGACCGGCCGCCCGCTCCCGCCCGCCGACCGCAAGGCACTGCTCGCCTCGGTGAAGGCCCAGATGACCGAGCTGGCCTCGCTGATCGGCGACCTTCAGGAGTTGTCCCGCTCGGAGGGGCAGCGCGGCGAACGCGTCCAGGTCGTCGCCCTTCAGGACACGGTCGAGGCGGCCCTGCGCCGCGCCCGCCTGCGCGGCCCGGAGCTGACGATCACGGCGGACGTCCAGCCCTGGTTCGTACGCGCGGAACCCTCCGCCCTGGAGCGGGCGATCGTCAACATCCTCGACAACGCGGTGAAGTTCAGCCCCGAGGGCGGCACCATCGAGGTGGCCCTGGACCGGGGCGTCCTCACGGTCCGCGACCACGGCCCCGGCATCGCGGAGGACGAACTCCCCCACGTCTTCGACCGCTTCTGGCGCTCCCCGAGCGCGAGGGCCCTCCCGGGCTCGGGGCTGGGCCTGTCGATCGTGGCGCGCACGGTGCGGCAG
This sequence comes from Streptomyces sp. NPDC020958, assembly GCF_055562175.1. Taxonomy (NCBI): domain Bacteria; kingdom Bacillati; phylum Actinomycetota; class Actinomycetes; order Kitasatosporales; family Streptomycetaceae; genus Streptomyces; species Streptomyces sp. NPDC020958. Next base: position 624,104 of record NZ_JBVHFU010000004.1, read on the forward strand.
GCAGGCGGCGAAGTGACTCTGGCCCATGCCAACGGCGGCGGCACCGTGGCGACCGTACGGCTACCGGGGGCGCCTACGGCTCCGCCGGAGGCGCCGTAGCTCAATCTCTCCAAAGGCCGATGCCCCTAGCATCCGCGGATGCTAGGGGCATCGGATCACACCGTTCAAAACCTCACATCAGAGCCCTGGATTCTGAGGGGGGATCAGCTGGTCACGGTGTGGATCCGAATCGAATCCGGATCGACCGTATTGTTTTTCACCAAATAGGTGTCAAGGTGAAACTTCGTATTCTCCGGAAGGTTCCCCGTTGACCACGAGCTGCAGTACCCCGCCGCGTGGCCACTGGTTGAGATGCTCCGTATGGTCTGTGTTTCATTTCCAAAGGAGTCGATCGCGACCAGCGTGGCTAGCACGGCATAGCCGTCGCTCTTCTCGTCACAAACCCTGAAAGAGTCACCAGGAATGGTCGTCCCATGCGGGTCGGCAGCCCAATCCGCCTCGCCACCGGGAACATCGATCACCTGGTAACCGAGGTCTACCGCAGACGCCGAGTTGGTCATCGCGGCGCTCGCAACCATGGCGACGGCTACGACGAAGAGTCCGGCCGGTCTACGCTTGTACATGCACTTTCCCCCAAAGTTCCCTCGGTCCACACTCAAGGACCACACGGACTGTACACGTCAACTGCACAGCGAACAAAGGCAATTCGCGACGGCCGCAGCCATCTGTGGGTCGTGGAGACTCCCAGGAACGCTCCATGCCGGCGACCGGATACTCGTGTCTTCGACGAGCGCCCCCGGCTGACGCCCCACTACCGGGCCATGAACGCAGGCACAAGGAGTGTGCGCTCTGCCCGCAAAGTGTCCGGCGTCCCCGCTCCGGCATCTGCGGGATGACCTGATCGTTCTCCGTGGTGTGAGTGGTCATGACCGATGCCCTCCCGCGACGCGTCAGGTCTTCGACCATAGCCGCTTCGCGCATCAAGCCCTCGGGCATATATCGCCCGAATGTGCGCGACCGGCCTCTCTCTTGACTCCGGCCACGAACACGGACCAGGACACGGCCGAGAAGACGAGGTGGCCGGCGGACGGGAGTTTGCTGTCCCCGACGGGAACTATGCCGGTGGCCGTCGGCGACCTCAACGCAGTCGTTGACTCCAACCTCGCTGTAGCTCGACTTGTACCAGGCGGCGGTTTTGAGGACTTCGCCCGCGGGGTGCTGTCTGAGGTCCAGACAACGGCTGACGGCGATGAGGCAGTCGAGGAACAGGGGGCGGCTCGTCTCGGGGGGCTCCCGCCGAGAACGGCAGTATCTGGAGCATCACGTTGGGCCAGTGCGCGGTGGTCTCAAGGTGAAGCAGCTGGTTCTGCCAAGCCCAAAAGCGAACACCTAAATGGTCGCGACGATCGCCGGTTGTCGAAGACCTGCTGGCGCAGAAGCTCACCGCCGCGCAGATCGCCGAAACTGCCCTCGTTCGAGTCGGCTCAGCCCGCTCTTGTCGATCCTTGCCCGTTCCTGTCCCCCCCGACGCACGGCCTTCCTGACCGGGCGAGACGCCGAATACCTGAGCCCCTCGCCCCACACCCTCTACGTCTGGCGTCACCAGCCGCCAAGGACCGCCGAGCTTCCGTATGGGGCCGTGTGGCCGCGCATGTACCGGCTGGAGGCCCTCGACGCCTGGGTTCGAGAGCAAGAGCAGGCTGATTCGCGCTCCAACACGACCCTGAGCCCGCTCAACGCGGATGCGCTCGGACTACGACTCGAGCGCCGAGGGCGGCGAGCCGTCAGACTGGCCACCATCCACACCGTAGTCCCGTCACGGTCCCATCAGTCCAGCATCAGGACGGCTTCACCTGTTCGTGGGCTGTGATCACCCGCGCTTCGGTCCCGTGATCGCCTCCCCGATCACGAAGCCCTTCGTCGGGCCTTCGGGAACGGTGACCTCGGTGCCGTAGGGGACGCGGTGGACTCCCACCCAGTCGGCCTTGTCGGGGTCAGGTTCAGTGAGGACCGTGACCGTGCCGTGGCTGTCATAATCGTCGATGATCACGTAGACGGGGATGCCGGCGCGGGCGTACTCACGGCGCTTACGGACACGGTCTCGGTCCTGGTTGCGCTTGCCGGGTGAGACGACCTCGGCGATGAGGGCGACAGCAGAAGCAGCCACCCCCAGTTGTTCCTCGTCTCCGTGCGGCTCCAGGTCTTCGGGAGCGATGAGGATGTCAGGAATCCATCCCTTGCGCTCGTGGATGACGTTGGTGTCCTGAAACGCCCCGTGCTCTCCCTCACCCAGGAACCGCACCAGTGCGTTGCGGAGGCGGTTGACGATTTGAGCGTGGGACAGACGACCGGTGGGCGACACCTCGATGGCTCCCTCGATGATCTCGGCGCGGTAGCCCTCGGGGAGTTCCATTGCCTTCCATGCCTGCCACAGGACCTCGTCCAGGTCGGGTCCGTCGAAGAGTTCGGCCTGAGCCTCGGACATGGTCTTGGGCCTCTCCTGTGCGAGAGCGGTCAAGGTGACACCACCTCCTCAAGTGTGGGCTGGGCGTGCCTGCGGCACAAGCAACGCGATCACGGTAGGTAAGTCGACGCCGTTGACCTGGCGAAATGACGCCAGATCACCCGTTCGAGCGAAGGTGGAACGGTCCGGTGTCGCCCGGCTCGAAGCACACCCCTGGCCTGGCATCGGGGCCCGCAGCGGGCCGCCGTACTCTCTCCTCAGTCGCGTGCCTGTTCGGTGCGCCTGGGGAGGGCACGGATCGTGTGCGAGGGTGGAGTCGAGCGGGAGTACCGGAGGCGTCGCAAGCCGCCGCTGGCGTACCTCGTCCTGCCAGGGGTACTGGTGGTGAACGCGTTCATCCAGACCAGCCGGTTCTACGGAGACCGGGGCGGGGACGGCAGCGACCGGTGGGGGCCGCCGGTCTTCGCGGTGCTGCTGGTCCTGGCGGTCGCGCGGGTCGCGCTGGAGCAGTTCCGGGCGCACACCAGGGTCACGGCCGCCGGCATCACCGCACAGGGGCCGGTGCGTGCGCGGACCTGGGCCTGGTCCGAGATATACGACATCCGGGTCGAGCAGGCCCCGCGCGGTTCCGGGCGGGGGGCACCCCAGTGGCTCACCTACCTGTACGACCACCGGGGCCGCCGCTTCCTGCTGTGGCAGCTCAATGACTGGCAGCTGGACGACCCCTACGCCGAGGTCGCCGAGCTGTGCCTGGCCGCCGCGCCGCTGCGCAGCTTCACCTGGGAGCCGCGCCCGGACGTCGAGGAGCGGATCCGGCGGGGGGCCGTGCGCCGCAGGGCGTGGCTGTGGGGAGCGTACGGGACGATCGTGTCGGTGTTCCTCATGCTGGTGGTCGGCTTCGCACTGATCGTCACCGGGCGCTCGGACCATCCCTTCCTGCTGATCGTGTGCGTCCCGGTGGCCGTCGGCGTCGTCCTGGGCGCCGTACTCCAGTGGTACTGGAGCGTCCGCCCGCCCCGTTCCCTCACCCCGCAGCCCTAGCTACCACCTGAGGATCATCGTCTCGTCCAGGACGGGGGCCGGGTCCGGCGCGATCGTCTCCGGAAGGGGGTGGGCGAGGTCCGCGTAGGCGCCGCCGTGGGCGAGGAGTTCGGCGTGGGTGCCCGCCTCCACCAGGCGGCCCCGGTCCACGACCAGGATGCGGTCGGCGTCGGGGGCGAGCGTGAGATCGTGCGTGATCATGATGGTCGTACGGCCCGCCATCAGGGTGCGCAGGGGGGCGACGACCTGGCGGGCGGCGATCGCGTCCAGGCCCGCCGTCGGCTCGTCGAGGACGAGGACCGGGGCGGCGCGCAGCATCGCGCGGGCGATGGCGATCCGCTGGAGCTGGCCGCCGGAGAGGGCGGCCGTGCCGGGGGCGATGGGGGTGTCGTAGCCCTCGGGGAGTGCGGTGATGAAGGCGTGGGCTGCGGCGTCCCGTGCGGCCTGCTCGATCTCGGTGTCCGTGGCGCCGGGGCGGCCGCAGGCGATGTTCTCGCGGACCGTGCCGTTGAGGATGAGCGTCTGCTGCGGGAGCAGGGCGACGTTCTCGCGGAGGAACTCCAGGGGTACGTCGGTGAGCGGGACGCCGTCCAGGCAGATCACGCCGGCGGAGGGGTCGTAGAAGCGGGTGAGGAGCTTGGCGACGGTGGACTTGCCAGCGCCGCTCTTGCCGGTGACCAGGATCAGTTCGCCGGGCCCGGCCGTGAAGCCGACGTCCCGGAGGGAGGCGCGGGGGGACTCCGGGTAGCGGAAGGAGACGTCGTGGAAGCTGACCCAGCCGTGGACCGGCCAGGGGCCGACGGGTTCGGCGGGGTCGGTGACGGCGGGCTCGGCGTCCAGGATCTCGCCGATGCGCTCCGCGCCCGCGGTGGCCGCGGTGAGGGTGAGGCCGAGCTGGCCGAGGTTGCGGACCGGCGGGTAGAGGTAGCCGAGGAACGCGGCGAAGGCGAGGAGCTGACCGAGGGTCATGCGGTCCGCGGAGATCTCCCAGACGCCCAGGCCGATGACGGCGAGCACGCAGAAGGTCTCCACGACCTCGACGAACTGGGCGTACATCTCACTGAGCCGGGCCCCGCGCACGCTCGCCCGCAGCCAGGCGCGGGCCTCCACGTCGAGGCGCTTCTCCTCGTCCCGGCGGCGGTTGTAGGCCTGGGTGAGGACGACGTTGCCGAGGGACTCCTCGACCACGGAGGTGATCGCGCCGTCGGCGACCCGCTCGTCCTGGGAGGCGGTCCTGATCCGGCCCGAGAAGCGGCGGGCGGCGAACAGGAACAGGGGCGCGAGGACGAAGGTGGCCAGCGCCAGGTCCCAGCGCAGCCAGCAGGCGGCGGTCGCGTAGAAGACGGCGGAGAACGCGGCGGCGACGGTGCCGACGACACCGGAGACGACCATCTGCTCGATGGCCTCGACGTCACCGGTGAGGCGTTCGACCAGGTCGCCCTGGCGGTGCCGCTGGAAGAAGTGCGGGGGCAGGTCCTGGACGTGCCGGAAGACCTTGGCGCGCAGGCGCAGCACGAATCTCTCGGCGGTCCAGGTGGCCAGCGAGTTGCCGAGGTAGCCGACGAACGCGCCGACCGCGGCGACCAGCAGCCAGGCGCCGGCCGGGCCCCAGAAGGCGGACAGCGAACCGGCCTTGAGGGCGTTGTCGGTGAGGTCCGCGAAGAGCAGGATCGCGGCGGTCTCGGCGAGCGCGGACACCACCACGCACGTGATGATCATCCAGAGCCACTTGCGGTCGCCGCGGGTCAGCGGCCAGAAACGGCGGAAGGCGGCACGGGCCTCTCTCATGGTCGGCAACTCCCTTCGCACGGAGGTGCGCACGGCCGAGGCGGGGCCACCGGTCGCGATCAGGCCTGACCGGTGACCCCGCCTCGCGGTGCGCTGCCTCAGCCGTTGTCCACGGGACGGCGCTTCGGAGCCGGCTTCTTCGGGGCGGGCTTCTTCGGCGCCGGGGCGGGCTCGTGGTGCTTCTTCACCGGGGCGATCTTGCGGAAGCTCATGATGACGTACCTCTCGGCTGTGAATTAATGTGGATTACTTCTGTGAATTCTTTGTCAGCACTCGTCGCCGATGGGTCGACGCTTCGGAGCCGGCTTCTTCGCCACCGGCTTCTTCGGGGCGGGGGCGGGCTTCTGGTGCTTCTTGACCGGGGCAATCTTGCGGAAGCTCATGGTTTCTCCTTCGATTCATTCGCTCTGTCGTCCGCGCCGTTCGCTTTCGACAAGGAAGACATTACGTGATCCGCGCATCGAGAAAAGCCATTTTCGCTAAGACATGAATGAATTACAGCTGAGACATATTTTCAGAAGCAACGGGGAACCGAACGGAACTTCACACAGGTTTTATGAAACAGAACGGGCCCGGTGCACGCGTGTGCGCGCACCGGGCCCGTGGGTTACCGCACGGGGGACTACCGCACGATCGTGATGCGGTCGGCGGCCGGCGGTGCGAGGGGGTTCGTCGCCGAGGAGTTGGCCGTCAGGTACCGCGCGAGGGCGGACAGGTCGTCCGTGCCGACCAGGTCGTCGGTGCCCTGGCCGAGGGTGGTGAAGCCGTCGCCGCCGCCCGCGAGGAAGGAGTTGGTGGCGACGCGGTAGGTGGCGGCCGGGTCGATCGCCTTGCCGTCGAGGCGGATCGAGTCGCCGACGACGCGGTCCGCGCCGGTCTTCGTCAGGTCCAGGGTGTACGTCAGGTTCCGCGAGGGCTGGAGGATCTTCGGGGCCGCCGCGTTGCCCCCGCTCACCTGCTCCTTGAGCACCTGGACCAGCTGGGCGCCGGTGAAGCTCTGGAGGTTCACGGTGTTGGCGAAGGGCTGGACCGTGAAGCCCTCGGCGTAGGTGACGACCCCGTCGCCCTCACCGGCCTTGGCCGCGTAGGTGAGGCCGGCGCGCACCCCGCCCGGGTTCATCAGCGCCAGGTCGGTCTCCGGGTCCAGCTCCCTGCCGTAGGCGAACTGGGCGTCGGCGATGAGGTCGCCCATCGGGGACTCGGTGCCGGTGTTGGCCACGTCGGCGGAGATGTAGCCGATCGGGCGGTTGCCGATGGGGGCGGCGAGGGCGTTCCACTTGCTGATCAGCCGGGTCATGTCGGGCGCCTTGGCGACGTCCCGGGTGACCACGCGGTTCGCGGACTTCACGGCCGTACGCGCGATGTCGCCGGTGCGGCGGTCGTACGTGAGGGTGGTGTCGGTGTACAGGCGGCCGAAGGAGGCGGCCGAGGTGACCATGCGGGGGTGGCCGGCCGGGTCGTCGATCGTGCAGACGTACGCGTTGTGGGTGTGGCCGGTGACGAGGGCGTCCACCGCCGGGGTCACGTTCTTCGCGATGTCGACGATCGGACCGGAGACGCCGTCACCGGCGCCCGGCGCGTCGCAGTCGTAGTTGTACGACGACGAGCTCGGGAAGCCGCCCTCGTGGACCAGCGCCACGATCGACTGGACGCCCTGGCGCTGCAGCACCTTGGCGTACTTGTTGATCGTCTCGACCTCGTCCTTGAAGGCGAGGCCCTTGACGCCGTCGGCGGAGACGATGCCCGGCGTGCCCTCCAGGGTGACGCCGATGAACCCGATCCGCACGTCCTTCTTCTGCCAGACCCAGTACGGCTTGAGGATCGGCTGGTGCGTCTTCTCGTCGAGGACGTTGGCGGCGAGGTAGGGGAAGTCGGCGCCCTTGAACCGCTTGTCGGTGTAGCAGCCGTCGGTGGGGTGGCAGCCGCCGTCCTGGAGGCGGGCGAGTTCCTTCGCGCCCTCGTCGAACTCGTGGTTGCCGACCGTCGTCACGTCCAGGTCGAGCTCGTTCAACGCCTCGATGGTGGGCTCGTCGTGGAAGAGCCCGGAGATCAGCGGGGAGGCGCCGACCATGTCACCGCCGGCGGCCGTGACGGAGTACGGGTGGCCCGCACGGGCCTCGCGCAGATGCGTGGCGAGGTACTCCACACCGCCCGCGTCGATCGTCTTCGTCGTCCCGTCGGCCTCGGTCTCGGCGACCCGGCCGGAGGAGCCCGCCGGCGGTTCGAGGTTGCCGTGCAGGTCGTTGAAGGAGAGCAGTTGGACGTCCTGGTAGCGGCCCGGCCGCGGGTGTCCGTGCCCGCCGCCGGTGTGCGCGTCGGCGGGCAGTGCGCTCGCGAGCGCGGCGGCGGTGGCGAGCCCTACGGCGGACGCGAGCACGGCGTAGGCACGGCGTCCGGACGGGCGGGAAGTGGCCGGCATGAAACCCCCCTGTGGGTCTGCTGAGAAGTGGCCCGGTCCGGCGCAGCCTAGGGTCAACGCGCGTAGCGCAACAGAGGTTTCTTGGTTACATCCTGGTTGCCTTTTGCCCCGCCTTTTACCTTCACCCGTGCACCCGTTCCGCCCGTGCGGGCCCGTACCCTCGTACGCATGACCAGCGACGACACCGCACGGCCGCCCATGTACTCCCGCTCCGTCGACACCTGCTCGGCGCTCACCGAGGACCAGGCCGAGGCCGTCCTCACGCTGCTCACGGAGGCCGCGCGGGCCGACGGCCAGCAGCCGGTGTCCGAGCAGGGCCGCCTCCAGCTGCGCGGGGGCCCCCGGGACGGCGTCTCCCATCTGCTCCTCACCGTCGGCGGCGAACTCGTGGGCTACGCCCAGCTGGAGGACACGGACCCGGTGGAGGCACCGGCCGCCGAACTGGTCGTCCATCCGTCCCACCGGGGGCACGGGCACGGCCGCGCCCTGGGCAGCGCGCTGCTGGCGGCGACCGGCAAGCGACTGCGGGTGTGGGCGCACGGCGGGCACGCGGCGGCCCGGCACCTCGCGCAGGTCCTCGGCCTCACCCTGTTCCGCGAACTGCGCCAGCTGCGCCGTCCGTTGACGGACCTCGACCTGCCCGACCCGAAGCTCCCGGAGGGCGTGACGGTCCGTGCCTTCGTGCCCGGCAAGGACGACGCGGCCTGGCTCGCCCTGAACGCCGCCGCCTTCGCCCACCACCCCGAACAGGGCTCGCTCACCCAGCGCGACCTCGACGACCGCAAGGCCCAGCCCTGGTTCGACCCGGCCGGCTTCTTCCTGGCGGAGCGCGGGGGCGAACTCGTCGGCTTCCACTGGACGAAGGTGCACGAGGAGGAGGGCCTGGGCGAGGTGTACGTCCTAGGCGTCTCCCCCGCCGCCCAGGGCGGCGGCCTCGGCAAGTCCCTCACCACGATCGGCCTGCGCCACCTCGCCGGACGCGGCCTGCCGACGGCGATGCTCTACGTCGACGCGGACAACACGGCGGCGGTCACGGTCTACGAACGCCTGGGCTTCACCACCCACGAGACGGACCTGATGTACCGCACCGAGACCTGACCCCACCTCACCGCCCCGGCGGTCGCCGGCGGTTGATCAGGCGGGCGGACCTGCCCAGCACGGCGACGGCGACGGCCGCGGCGATTGCCTTGACGAGCGGTGCGGCGCCGCCGGCCAGGGTGGCCCCGGCGAGGAGGAGGACGACGGCCGCCGAGAGCCAGGGCATGGCTCTCTCGGCCGGACCTCCGTCGCGAAAGGGGTTCTCCATGCCTGTCTCCTCGTCCCGCCCGCCCGGCGGGTGATCCGCCGCCCTCCTCATCATGATCATGCCCGCGTCGGCCGTGAGCGCCCACAGCCACTCCGTTTGACTTTCCGGGCCGACTTCCACCACCCTTTCACTACTTAATTAGTGAAAGGGTGGTTGTACGGGTGGTCGAGTACCGCATCGACCGGCGCTCCGGCGTCGCCACCTACGTCCAGATCGTCCAGCAGACCAAGCAGGCCCTGCGCCTGGGGCACCTGCGGCCGGGAGACAGGCTGCCCACCGCCCGTGAGGTGGTCGAGGCCACCGCCATCAACCCCAACACCGTCCTCAAGGCCTACCGGGAGCTGGAGCGCGAGGGCCTGGTCGAGGCCCGGCGCGGTCTCGGCACCTTCGTGAGGCGCGCCCTGGGCACCGCACCGGCCGAGTCCCCGCTGCGCGGGGAGCTGGAGGCCTGGGCCGCACGGGCCCGCGAGGCCGGCCTGGACCGCGACGACGTGGCCGCGCTCTTCACCGCCGTACTGGAAAAGCACTTTCAGGGAGACAACTGATGACCGACACCGCGATAGCGGCCTCGGCACTGGGCAAGCGGTTCGGCCGGCGCGGGGGCTGGGCGCTGCGCGACTGCACCTTCCGGCTGCCCGCGGGGCGGGTCTGTGCCGTCGTCGGCCCCAACGGAGCGGGCAAGTCCACGCTCCTCGCCCTCGCCACCGGTCTGCTGGGCGCCACCGAGGGCGCGCTGACCGTCCTCGGCACCACCCCGGCCGAGGCCCGCGCCCGGGTCGGCTACGTCGCCCAGGACAAGCCGCTGTACCCGCAGCTCACGGTCGCCGAGACGCTCCGGATGGGCGCCGACCTCAACCCGGGGCGCTGGGACGCGACGGCCGCCGAGCGGATCGTGGCGGCCGGCGCACTGGACCCGAGGTCCAGGGTCCGCACCCTCTCCGGCGGCCAGCGCACCCGCGTCGCCCTGGCCCTCGCCCTCGGCAAGCGGCCCGAACTGCTGCTCCTGGACGAGCCGATGGCCGACCTCGACCCGCTGGCCCGGCACGAACTGATGGGCGTGCTGATGGTGCAGGCCGCCCAGTACGGCACCACCATCGCGATGTCCTCGCACGTGGTCGCCGAGCTGGAGGACTCCTGCGACCACCTGCTGCTGATCGGCGGCGGCCGGGTCCGGCTGGCCGGCGAGATCGACGACCTGCTGGCCGCCCACCGCCGGGTCGGCGCCCCCGCCGACGCCCCGCTCGCCCCGCACACCGTCGTCGAGTCCCGCACCACCGGCCGCCGGCTCAGCGCCCTGGTCCGCCCGACCGGCCCGCTGCCCGACGACTGGGACACCGACAGCCCCACCCTGGAAGAGCTGGTCCTCGGCCACCTCCGCAACCCCGAGGCCCCGGCCCTGGTCCCCGCCGAGGCCGCCGTATGACCGCCCTCACCGTACCCATGAGGCCCCGCCTGACCCGCTGGGTGCTGCGCCTGCACCGCCCCGCGCTGTACGCCTGGACGGCCCTCGTCCTGCTGACCTCCGTCCTGCTGATCCTCCTGCGGGGCCCGTTCGCCGACGCGGCCGCCGAGGGCTGGCGGCAGTACAACCGCTGCGCGTTCAGCGACCCGTGCGCGTACGACCAGAGCGCGATCCTGCGCTACAAGGACTGGTACAACTACGGCACCCTGACCATGTGCGCGCTGCCCTTCCTCGTCGCCGCGTGGGCGGGCGGGGCGCTCGTCGGCAGGGAACTGGAGTCGGGGACGGCCCGGTTGGCCTGGGCGCAGTCCAGCAGCCCGGTCCGCTGGCTGACCGTCCGGCTGGCGGTCCCGGCCGCCGCCGTCACCGCGGGGGCGGCCCTGCTGGCCTGGCTGCACCACCTGGTCTGGACCGCGGGCCGGGGCCGTATCGACACGGCCGCGCCCTGGTACGACCTCTTCACCTTCCACACCAACGGCCCCACGATCGTCGCCCTCACCCTCGCCGGCCTGGCCGCGGGCGCCCTGGCGGGGCTGCTGCTGCGGCGCGCGCTGCCCGCGCTGTCGGTCGCCCTGCTGCTGACGGGCGCGATCTGCGTCTCCTCCCAGGCCCTGCTGCCCCACCTGTGGCCGGCCCTCGGCCGCACCCGACCCGGGTTCTTCTTCTCGCCGTCCGGGTCCTGGCAGGTGAGCGGTGGCAGGACCGGAGGTCGGTACCACGTCGCCTATCACCCCTACGCCCACTACTGGCCGCTCCAGCTGACCGCAACGGCCCTCCTCCTCGCCGTCACGGCCCTGCTCACCCTCGGCTGCTACCTCGTGCTGCGCCGCCTGACCGGAAAGGCGGCCCGGGGATGACCGCGCCGACGCTGACGGGGCTCCCCCGGACCGTGCTGCGGCTGCACCGGCCGGCCCTGCTGATCTGGACCCTGTTCGTGGCCGGGACGTGCGGCTGGCTGGTGTGGCTGACGGAGGGCGCCCCGAAGGACCCGGGCCTGCGGGGACCGGCCTGCGCCGACACCTGCGACCGGCTCGCCTTCCTGCTCACCTACCCGACCCAGATGGACTGGGTCGGCACCCTGATCACCTACGCCTTCGTCGGCGCCGCCGCGTTCGCGGGCGGCGCTCTGATCGGTCGTGAACTGGAGTCGGGGACGGCCCGGCTGGCGTGGACGCAGGGCATCACCCCGGCCCGCTGGCTGGCCACCAAGCTGGCGCTGGCCGCCCTCGCGCTCGCCCTGGGCGGCACCACCCTCGTCCTGGTCTTCCGCTGGGCCTTCGCCGCCCAGGCCGACCCGGTCCGGACACTGGACTGGTCCTCCGCCTCGGTGTTCGCCGCACGCGGCCCGCTGCTGGTGGCGTACGCGCTGTGCGCGCTCGCCGTCGGCACGCTCACCGCGCTGCTGCTGGGGCGGGCGCTGGCCGCGCTGGGGACCGCGGCCGGGGCGATGTGGCTGTTCAACTCCGTGCTGACGTACTACCGCCCGCACCTGTGGTCCACCGACACCCGTACCGGGCCGCACGCCTTCGACCTGCCCGACGGCGACTGGGTGGTGGCCGAGGGGTCCACCGCGCACGGGCACTTCGCCGCCTACCACCCCGCGTCCCACTTCTGGCCGCTCCACCTCACCGAGACCGCGATCGTCCTCGCCGTCGCCGTCCTCGCCGTCCTCTGCTCCTTCCGGGCACTCAAGATCCGCCCGGCGGCCCCCGCGTAGGCGGGCCGCGCCGGCCGTCCCGGGGCCGGAAGCGTCGGTCCCGTGCGTCCCTCCTTCGGGGGAAGGGTGTACTGGATCGTCGCTTTCGTGAACCCCGGCGCCCCCGCGGTCGATCACAGACGTCCCCGAGCCGCTCCCCGCTATCCCGCACGCCATGTCTTCGTAACCATTGGTTCAGACGGACTTGCGACGCTCAGCCAATGAAGCCCGCCGTGCCAGAGCCTTCGCCGCCCCCCGAGGGGTTCGCGGGAAACGGGGTCGTCCACCTCCCACCCGCACGTTCCGACGCGCCTGTCACGCCCCGGGCGCGGAAGAATGGGGTCATGAGTCAGCAGAACGCCCAGGCAGCCGAGGTTCAGCACGCCCAGCCCTCCGTGGGCTCCATAGCCGCGCACCGCCCGCATACGGTGGCCGCCGCGGTCTCCGACCTCGAACCCGACATCGACGCCGACCTCGACGCGTACGAGGAGTCGCAGCTCGACGGCGACCGGCTGCCCCAGGGCCGGTTCCTGGACCGGGAGCGCAGCTGGCTCGCGTTCAACGAGCGGGTCCTCGAACTCGCCGAGGACCCGAACACCCCACTGCTGGAACGGGCGAACTTCCTGGCGATCTTCGCCAGCAACCTGGACGAGTTCTTCATGGTCCGGGTGGCGGGCCTGAAGCGCCGCATCGCCACCGGCGTCGCCACCCGGTCCGCCTCCGGCCTCCAGCCGCGCGAGGTGCTGGAGATGATCTGGGCCCGCTCCCGTGAGCTGATGGCCCGGCACGCCGCCTGCTACCACGAGGACGTCGCCCCCGCGCTCGCGGAGGAGGGCATCCACCTGGTCCGCTGGGCCGAGCTCACCGAGAAGGAGCAGGCGCGGCTCTTCACGCTCTTCCGGCACCAGATCTTCCCGGTCCTGACCCCGCTGGCGGTCGACCCGGCGCACCCCTTCCCGTACATCTCCGGCCTGTCCCTGAACCTGGCCGTGGTGGTCCGCAACCCGGTCAGCGGCCACAAGCACTTCGCCCGCGTGAAGGTGCCGCCGTCGCTGTCCCGCTTCCTGGAGAGCAGCCCGGGCCGGTACGTCCCCATCGAGGACGTCATCGGCGCCCATCTGGAGGAGCTGTTCCCGGGCATGGAGGTCGTGGAGCACCACGCCTTCCGGCTCACCAGGAACGAGGACCTGGAGGTCGAGGAGGACGACGCCGAGAACCTCCTCAAGGCCCTGGAGAAGGAACTCATGCGGCGCCGCTTCGGGCCGCCGGTGCGCCTGGAGGTCGAGGAGTCCATCGACCGCGACGTCCTCGACCTGCTGGTGCGCGAGCTGAAGATCGGCGAGGCCGAGGTCTACCCGCTGCCCGGCCCGCTCGACCTGACCGGCCTGTTCCGGATCGCCGGTCTGGACCGGCCGGAGCTGAAGTACCGCAAGTTCATCGCGGGCACCCACCGCGACCTCGCCGAGGTGGAGTCCGCCTCCGCGCCCGACATCTTCGCGGCCCTGCGCGAACGGGACGTGCTGCTGCACCACCCGTACGACAGCTTCTCCACCTCCGTGCAGGCCTTCGTCGAGCAGGCCGCCGAGGACCCGGACGTCCTCGCCATCAAGCAGACCCTGTACCGGACCTCCGGCGACTCCCCGATCGTCAACGCGCTCATCGACGCCGCCGAGGCCGGCAAGCAGGTCCTCGTCCTGGTCGAGATCAAGGCCCGCTTCGACGAGCACGCCAACATCAAGTGGGCCAAGCGCCTGGAAGAGGCCGGCTGCCACGTCGTGTACGGCCTCGTCGGCCTGAAGACGCACTGCAAGCTGTCCCTGGTGGTGCGCCAGGAGGGCGACACCCTCCGCCGCTACAGCCACGTCGGCACCGGCAACTACCACCCGAAGACGGCACGCCTGTACGAGGACCTCGGGCTGCTCACCGCCGACCCGCAGGTGGGCGCCGACCTTTCCGACCTGTTCAACCGCCTCTCCGGCTACTCCCGCCGGGAGACGTACCGCCGCCTGCTGGTGGCACCCAAGTCGCTGCGCGACGGACTGATCGCGCGGATCGACAAGGAGGTCCAGCACCACCGTGCGGGCCGCCCCGCCTTCGTCCGCATCAAGGCCAACTCGATGGTCGACGAAGCGCTCATCGACGCGCTCTACCGGGCGTCCATGGCCGGCGTGCCGGTCGACATCTGGGTGCGCGGCATCTGCGCCATCCGCCCGGGTGTCACGGGCCTCTCGGAGAACATCCGGGTCCGCTCGATCCTCGGCCGCTTCCTCGAACACTCCCGGGTCTTCGCCTTCGGCAACGGCGGCGAACCCGAGGTGTGGATCGGCAGCGCCGACATGATGCACCGCAACCTCGACCGCCGGATAGAGGCCCTGGTCCGGGTCATCGACCCGGCCCACCGGGCAGCCCTCACCCGGCTCCTCGAAACCGGCATGTCCGACTCCACCTCCTCCTGGCACCTGGGCCCGGACGGCGAATGGACCCGGCACGCGACCGACGCCGACGGACAGCCGCTGCGCAACATCCAGGAGATGCTCATAGACGCCCGGAGGCGCCGGCGTGGCACAGCAACACCTTGAACCGACGGACCCCACGGCCCGGGCCGTCAGCGGGGACGCCCTAGCGGGCTACCTGCGCGCCCAGGCCACGGAGTTCCTCCGCGCGCTGCGGCTGCACCGGGAGACCGGTGCGGCCGCGGGCGCGGCGGAGGAGTCCGTCGACGCGGCCCGTGCGCTGCGCCGCTCCGCCCGGCGCATCAGCGGCAGCCTGCACACCTTCCGACCGCTCCTGGAGGCCGACTGGTCGGAGGAGATCCGCCCCGAACTCGCCTGGCTGTCGGGCACGTTGGGTCTTGAGCACGCGTACGAGGCCAGACTGCAGCGGCTGCTGCTCGCACTGCACCGGCTCTCCGGCTCGACCGCCCTGCCCGGCCAGGCCACTTCGGAGGTCCGGACCGACCGCGGCAACCTCACCGTCGGCGCGGCGAAGGCGGGCGCCCTGCTGGACCGCCAGCTGACCCTCGCCCGCACCCGGGCCCACTCCACGGCGCTCCAGGCGCTCGGCTCCTCCCGCTTCCACGCGGTCGCCGACAAGGTGGCGGTGCTGGCCAGCGAGGTCCCACTGACGGCCGCGGCCCCCACCGCCGACCTGCGCCCGGCGGCGGCCGCCGCCGAGGAACGCCTCACCGACGCCATCGCGGCCCTCCCGCTGGTCACGGCCGGCCACCCCTACAACGCGGAGGCCCTCGTCCACGGCCTGTCCCCGGACCCGTCCCCGCACCCCCAGGACGGTCCCTGGCACCAGGTCCGCCTGCTGCTGCGCCTGCACCGCTACGCCCGCGAGGTGCTGTGCGGCCAGGGCGCCCCCGTGGACGTCCGGCTGCTCACGGCCGGCCAGGCCCTGAACCGGCACCGGGACGCCTCCGAGGCCGCCGCCGCGGCCGCCGCGGCCGCCCGCACCCCGCGCATCGCCCCGGCGACCGCCTACGCCCTCGGCGTCCTCCACGCCGACCAGCGGCACGAGGTGGAGGCGGCCCGCTTCGCCTTCCAGCAGGCGTGGCAGGAGCAGCCGCTGGAGGCGGTGTGAACGACACCCCGGTACACGCGGCGGGCTGCGTCCTGTGGCGCCGCTCACCGGTCGACGGCGACCTGGAGGTCTGCCTCGTCCACCGCCCCAAGTACGACGACTGGTCCCACCCGAAGGGCAAGCTCAAGCGGGGCGAGGACGCCGGCACGGCCGCGCTGCGCGAGGTCGGGGAGGAGACCGGCTGCACGGCGACGCTCGGCAGCGAGCTGTCCACCGCCCTCTACTACGCCAACGGCCGCCCCAAAGAGGTCCGTTACTGGGCGGGCGAGGCGGGGGAGGGCCACTTCACCCCGAACCACGAGGTGGACAGGATCCTGTGGCTGCGGCCGGCGGAGGCCCGGCGCCGCCTGACCCAGCCGAGGGACGCGGAACTGGTGGACGAGTTGCTGGCCACGCTGCACAACACTCCGTGAGGCGTGTCACCCGACACCGGACATCCGACACCCCCGCACCCGACACCCCCGCACCCGACCGCGTCTCACCCGCCGGCCAGGTGCCCCTCCGCGTCCGTACGCGCCAGGCTTCTCGCCCGCCGCGCCGGTCCCCGCCAGCCACACGTGCACCGGGCGAAGCAGAACCGCCCCTGCTCAACCGTGTCCGCCTCGTGTTCCGCCCTCTGCAGGGCCCGTCCGGAACCGTCCTCCTGCGCCACACCGACAACGTTACCCAGCGCCGGTGAAGCCCAGGCATGCGTGACGGCCCCCCTCACCCCTCGTTAACCGGAACGACAGGCGGCCCGCGACGGACGTACCGGTGGGGGTAGGCAGCGATGGATCGGCGGCAGCACAGGCGCGCTGGGAAGACGGCCGTCACCGTGGGCCTCGTGGTCGGACTCGGCGCGTGCGCCACCGGCTGCGGCGGCGCCACGGCGGAGGGTGCGAGCGGACCGCCCGGGGACCCGGTCACCGTCCTCGAACACGCGGCGGACGCCCTGCTGAACGCCCGCACGTCCAGGGCGACCACGTCGATGGAGATGGCGGCCGGCGGCACCCGGGTCACCATCCGCGGGCAGGGCGTCTACGACTACGACCAGCAGCTCGGCAGGCTCACGGTCGTCCTCCCGCAGGACCCCACCGGCACCCCCGAGCACCGCCCGATCACCGAACTCCTCGCCCCGGGCGCGCTGTTCATGAAGAACCGGGGCGCCGGGGTGCCCGCCGACAAATGGGTGCGGGTGGAGACCGCCTCCCTCTCCGACGGCAACCTGGTGACCGGCGGCGCGACCGACCCGTTCGCGGCGGCCGAACTGCTGCGCGGCACGCGCACGGCGACGTACGTCGGGCGGACGGAGGTCGCGGGCGCCGGGGTCCGGCACTACCGGGGCACCGCCGACCTGGCCGTCGCGGCCGAGGCCGCCTCCCCGGGCAACCGGCCGGCCCTCGCCGCCGCGGCGAAGGGGTTCGCCACCGCCGAGGTCCCGTTCGACGTGTACCTCGACGACCAGGGCCGGATCCGCAAGCTCAGGCAGCGGTTCAGCTTCGTCAACGACACCAGCAAGGGCACGGTCGCGGTCGCCTCCACCACCCTGCTGTACGACTTCGGCACCCCCGTGGACGTGAGGTTGCCGCGCTCCCGGGACATCTACGCGGGCCGGATCGCCGAAAACCAGCCGCCGCACTAGTCCGGGATCGAGCCCGTACAACCTGTGAACTAGCCCGTCCGTGCCATGCGCGTTGTGTAGACCGCTGCCTACTCTAGGAAGCGGTGACGGCAGAGAAGAGGTGATGCGCGTGGCTCCGGTCGGCGGTACGGCAGTTCAGGACCACGTGGCCCTCGCCGAGATCGAGCTGTGCGGAGAGCTGATCATCGCGGCGTCGGCCGCCGAGGACCGCCTCAGCCTGGAGAGCATCGACGAGGTGCTGAGAGTGGCCGAAGAACGCGGGGACGGCTAGTTCCGGTGCCCCGCCGGCGCGGTCACGTCCGCAGCAGGCGGCCGATCGCCTTCGTGGCCTCCTCCACCTTCGCGTCGATCTCGTCGCCGCCCTTGACGGCGGCGTCGGCGACGCAGTGCCGCAGGTGCTCCTCCAGGAGCTGCAGGGCGAAGGACTGCAGGGCCTTGGTGGAGGCCGAGACCTGGGTGAGTATGTCGATGCAGTAGGTGTCCTCGTCCACCATGCGCTGCAGGCCCCTGATCTGGCCCTCGATCCGGCGCAGCCGCTTGAGGTGCTCGTCCTTCTGCTTGTGGTAGCCGTGCGTGGTCGCCGGTGCTCCGCCCCCGGAGGGCGTCACGGCGTCGGCCTCGGTGGTCGTCATCGCGTCCTCCGCATTATCGAGACACATACCCCTGGTGGGTATATGGTAACGAACTTTGCTGGGTATAGGGCCCTCGGGACGCCCCCGTGCTGATCACCATGCCCGATGGGCGAAACTGGACGGCGGCCCATTAGCCGTGGCCGGATGATGCGCTTAGCATCAGCCTGACCGAAACCCATGCATACCGAGGACCCCAAGTGCGCTTTCGTCTGACCCCCAGGGAGACGAGCTTCTACGACATGTTCGCCGCCTCCGCGGACAACATCGTCACCGGCTCGAAGCTCCTGATGGAACTGCTCGGGGCGGACGCGTCTGCCCGGGCCGAGATCGCAGAGCGTATGCGGGCAGCGGAACACGCAGGTGACGACGCCACACACGCGATCTTCCACCAGCTGAACTCCTCGTTCATCACGCCGTTCGACCGCGAGGACATCTACACCCTCGCGTCCTCCCTCGACGACATCATGGACTTCATGGAGGAGGCCGTCGACCTGGTCGTCCTCTACAACGTCGAGGAACTGCCGAAGGGCGTCGAGCAGCAGATCGAGGTGCTGGCACGGGCCGCCGACCTGACGGCCGAGGCGATGCCCCACCTGCGCACGCTGGACAACCTCACCGAGTACTGGATCGAGATCAACCGGCTCGAGAACCAGGCCGACCAGATCCACCGCAAGCTTCTCGCCCACCTCTTCAACGGCAAGTACGACGCGATCGAGGTGCTGAAGCTCAAGCAGATCGTGGACGTCCTGGAAGAGGCGGCGGACGCGTTCGAGCACGTGGCGAACACGGTGGAGACCATCGCCGTCAAGGAGTCCTGAGGCGTCGATGGACACCTTCGCGCTGGTCGTGACCATCCTGGTCGCGCTCTTCTTCACGTACACGAACGGCTTCCACGACTCGGCGAACGCGATCGCGACCTCGGTGTCGACGCGGGCCCTGACCCCGCGGGCGGCGCTCGCGATGGCCGCTGTGATGAATCTCGCGGGCGCCTTCCTGGGCTCCGGGGTCGCCAAGACGGTCAGCGAGGGCCTCATCGAGACCCCGCAGGGCTCCCAGGGCATGGGCATCCTGTTCGCGGCGCTCGTCGGCGCGATCGTCTGGAACCTGGTGACCTGGTACTTCGGCCTGCCGTCGTCGTCCTCCCACGCCCTGTTCGGCGGGCTCGTCGGCGCGGCCCTGGCCGGGGGCACGGAGGTCCTCTGGAACGGCGTCGTCGACAAGATCATCATTCCGATGTTCCTGTCGCCGGTGGTCGGACTGATCCTCGGCTACCTGGTCATGACGGCCATCATGTGGCTGTTCCGCCGGTCCAACCCGCACAAGGCGAAGCGCGGCTTCCGCATAGCCCAGACCGTCTCCGCGGCCGGCATGGCCCTCGGCCACGGCCTCCAGGACGCCCAGAAGACCATGGGTGTCGTCGTGATGGCCCTGGTGATCTCCGGCCACGAGACGTACGGCGACCCGATCCCGGCCTGGGTGAAGATCGTCTGCGCGCTGATGCTCTCCCTCGGCACCTACGCGGGCGGCTGGCGCATCATGCGCACCCTGGGGCGCAAGATCATCGAGCTCGACCCCCCGCAGGGCTTCGCGGCCGAGGCCACGGGTGCGTCGATCATGTTCACCACGGCGTACCTCTTCAAGGCGCCGATCTCCACGACCCACGTGATCACCTCGGCCATCATGGGCGTCGGCGCCACGAAGCGCGTGAACGCGGTCCGCTGGGGCGTGGCCAAGAACATCGTCCTGGGCTGGTTCATCACGATGCCGGCAGCAGCCCTGGTCGCAGCAGCGGCCTACGGGATCCTCAAGCTGACGGTGCTGTAGTCACGCCACCCCAGCCCCCCTCTGGGAGACAAGCTGATGCCACACCATGGCGCGTCGGTTCGCGGCGCCGTCTGTGCACTCACCGCCGCCATGGCCGTAGCCGGCTGCAGCGCCCACGGAGCCGGCGCCCCCACCCTCAGTCGTTCAAGCCCTGCCGTCAGCGCATCGCACACCGAGGCGGCTCCCGGGAGGACCGCTGATCCGCACGGGCCGTCGGTCACGAAAGCACCGAAGCTCACCTCCGACGGCATCACCGCTCTGGCCACCGGAACTCGCCTGACGGAAAGCGCCGTATACCCGATTCCTGATGGAATCAAAGCAGGAAAAACCCTGGCGATCGCCATCAACTGCCAGGGCCCGGGACGCCTTCGCGTGCAGGTGCACCCGACAGGCGTCTCCTTCCCTCTCCTGTGTGAGAAAGGGAAGGTCCTGCCCACCATGAACGAGATGCAGATGTCTGAGCGCCACGCGACGGGTTCGCTCCAGTCCACGGCAGAACAAGGGGTCACGTGGTCGTTCACGGTCGGCTGGGACCCCCACCCGCCTGAACGGCAGCAAACCTGACCTGTGCAAAAAGCGGGCCCGCCCCCGGGAGCCAGGGGCGGGCCCTTTTGCGTCCTCGCGGTGGCACCGCCATGCAGCACCGCGAGGGGTCGGTGTCGGCTCAGCCGAAGCGGCCCGAGATGTAGTCCTCGGTGGCCTGGACCGACGGGTTGGAGAAGATGCGCTCCGTCTCGTCGATCTCGATCAGCTTGCCGGGCTGGCCGACGGCGGCCAGGTTGAAGAAGGCCGTGCGGTCCGAGACCCGCGCCGCCTGCTGCATGTTGTGCGTCACGATGACGATCGTGAAGCGCTCCTTCAGCTCACCGATCAGGTCCTCGATGGCGAGGGTGGAGATCGGGTCGAGGGCGGAGCAGGGCTCGTCCATGAGCAGCACCTTCGGCTCGACCGCGATCGCGCGGGCGATGCACAGCCGCTGCTGCTGACCACCGGAGAGCCCGGAGCCGGGCTTGTTCAGGCGGTCCTTGACCTCGTTCCAGAGGTTCGCGCCCTTGAGCGACTTCTCGACGATGTCGCCGAGCTCGCTCTTCTTGTAGTTGCCGTTCAGCCGCAGACCCGCGGCCACGTTGTCGAAGATCGACATCGTGGGGAACGGGTTCGGGCGCTGGAACACCATGCCGACCTCACGGCGCACCGACACGGGGTCGATCCCGGCGCCGTACAGGTTCTCGTCGTCGAGGAGGACCTTGCCCTCGACCCGGCCGCCGGGGGTGACCTCGTGCATCCGGTTCAGCGTGCGCAGGAACGTCGACTTGCCGCAGCCGGAGGGGCCGATGAACGCCGTGACGGTGCGCGGCTCTATGTTCATCGAGATGTCGTCGATGGCCTTGTGGGAGCCGTAGAAAGCGGTGAGCCCGCTGACGTCGATTCGCTTGGACATTACTTCTTCACTTCCAGACGGTCGGTCGCTGTGAGGCCGGTCAGCGACCGGTCTTCGGGGCCTTCCAGCGGGCGATGCCGCGGGCCACCAGATTGAGGATCATCACGAAGGCGATCAGCGTGAGCGAGGCCGCCCAGGCCCGGTCGTAGGCCGCGTTGGCACCGGCGCTGTTCGCGTACTGCTGGTAGATGAACAGCGGCAGCGACGACTGCGCACCCTCGAAGGGGTTGTTGTTGATGAACGGGTTGCCGAACACCAGCAACAGAACCGGGGCGGTCTCGCCCGCGATACGGGCCACGGCCAGCATGACGCCGGTCGTGATACCGCCGATGGAGGTCGGCAGGACCACCTTCAGGATGGTGCGCCACTTGGGCACGCCGAGCGCCAGGGACGCCTCGCGCAGCTCGTTCGGGACGAGCTTGAGCATCTCCTCGGTGGAGCGCACGACCACCGGCATCATCAGGATGGCCAGGGCCAGCGATCCGGCGAAGCCGAACGGCTGCATGTCGAAGATCAGCATGATGCTGAGGATGAACAGACCCGCGACGATCGACGGGATACCGGTCATCACGTCCACGAAGAAGGTGACGGACTTGGCCAGCCGGCCGCGTCCGTACTCGACGAGGTAGACCGCGGTGAGGATACCGATCGGGGCGCCGATCAGAGTGGCGAGACCGACCTGCTCCAGCGAGCCGATGATGGCCGCGTAGGCACCACCGCCGGGCTGGGAGTCGGCGACGACGCCCATGGAGTGGGTGAGGAAGTAGATGTCCAGGACCTTCACGCCGCGCGAGACGGTCACCCAGAGCAGGGAGACCAGCGGGACCACGGCGATGACGAAGGCGACCCAGACCAGGGAGGTGGCGACGCGGTCCTTGGCCTGCCGGCCGCCCTCGACCTTGGCGGCGATGCCGTAGGTGCCGAGGACGTACAGGAGGCCCGCGATCAGACCCCACTGGATCTTGCTGTCCAGGCCGGCCACCAGACCGATGACCACGCCCAGGACGATCGACCCGCCGACGATGGCGTACGGGGACCACGAGGGGAGACTGGCGCCCTGGAGCGTGCTGGGGCGCTTGTCGGCGACTGCTGCGGTGCTCATGCGTTGGCCCCCGAGTACTCCGCACGGCGCTGGATGATGATCCGGGCCGCGCCGTTGACCAGCAGGGTGATGACGAACAGGACCAGACCGGAGGCGATGAGCGCGTCACGGCCGTCGGAGGTCGCCTCACCGAACTTGCTGGCGATGTTCTGGGCGAAGGTGCCGCCGCCCGGGTTGAGCAGGCTGGCGTGGATGTCGAAGTCCGGGGAGAGCACGGTGGCGACGGCCATCGTCTCGCCGAGGGCGCGGCCGAGGCCGAGCATCGAGGCGGAGATCACGCCGGAGCGCCCGAAGGGCAGCACCGCCATGCGGATGACCTCCCAGCGCGTGGCGCCGAGCGCGAGCGCGGCCTCCTCGTGCATCTGCGGAACCTGCCGGAAGACCTCGCGGCTCACGTTGGTGATGACCGGCAGGATCATGATCGCGAGCAGGATGGCGACGGTCAGCAGCGAGCGCGGGGCGCCGCCGTCCCAGGAGAGGAACCCGGTCCAGCCGAAGAAGTCGTTGAGCCAGCCGAACAGGCCGGTCATGTGCGGCACGAGGACGAGTCCGCCCCACAGGCCGTACACGATGGACGGCACCGCGGCGAGCAGGTCGATCACGTAGGCGACGGGTCCGGCGATCCGGCGCGGCGCGTAGTGCGTGATGAACAGCGCGATGGCGACGGCGATCGGGACGGCGATGGCCATGGCGATGATCGAGGAGACCACCGTGCCGAAGGCGAGGACCGCGATACCGAAGCTCGGCGGGATGAGGTTGGTGTTCCACTCGAAGGTGGTGAGGAAGTTGCTGTGGTCGCGGTTGATCGCGAGGGCGGCGCGGTAGGTGAGGAAGACCGCGATCGCGGCCATGATCACCAGCAGCAGGACGCCGGAACCGCGGGAAAGACCGAGGAAGACCCGGTCACCTGCGCGGGTGGCGCCGCGTGCGTTGCGCTTCTGCTCGGCGACGCCGGGCTGTGGAAGGGGGGGCGGGGCGTCTGTCGTCTGCGTCGTTGTGTCCATCGGGTTCTCCGGTCTGCGGAGTCGCCCTCGCGGGCGGCTCGGAGGAGCCGTACGTCCCGGCTGTGGGGGGCGTACGACTCCGGGCGGCGGTGCACCGGACGGTGCGGCCGGGCCCCTCGCGGGACTCGGCCGCACTCGCGGATCTTTAGCTCAGGCCCTCGATGGTGGTGCGGACCTTGGCGATGATCTCGTCGGGGATCGGGGCGTAGTTGATCGTGGAGAGGACCTTCTGGCCGTCCTCGGAGGCGACGTAGCGCAGGAACGCCTTGGTCGCCGGGAGGGTGTCGGCCTTGTTGCCCTTGTCGCAGGCGATCTCGTAGGTGACCAGGCTGATCGGGTACGCGCCCTCGGCCTTGGTCTTGTAGTCCAGCTTCAGCGACAGGTCCTTGCCGGTGCCGACGACCTGGGCGGCCGCGATGTCGGCGGTGGCGGACGCGGTGGACGGGGCGACCGGCTTGCTGGCGCCCGTGTCGATGCTGGCGGCCTTGATGCCGTCCGAGACGTAGGAGAGCTCGAAGTAGCCGATGGCGCCGGAGGTCTGCTTGACCTGCTGGGCGACGCCCGCGGACTGCGGAGCGGACTGGCCGCCCTTGGCCTGCCAGGCCTTGCCGCCGGAGTACTTCCAGTCGCTCGGGGCGGAGGCGATCAGGTACTTGGTCAGGTTGTCCGTCGTACCCGACTCGTCCGAGCGGTGGAACGCCTGGATCTTCAGGTTCGGGAGCTTCGCGGTCGGGTTCAGCTTCTTGATCGCCGCGTCGTTCCAGTTGGTGATCTTGCTGTCGAAGATCTTCGCGAGGGTCGGCGCGTCCAGAACCAGGTTGTCGACACCCGGGACGTTGTAGCCGATCGCGATGGCGCCGCCGACCATCGGGAGGTCGATGCCCTGGCCGCCGGAGCAGACCTTCTTGGAGGCGGTGACCTCTTCGGGCTTGAGCGCGGAGTCGGAACCGGCGAAGGCGACCTGACCCTGCGTGAAGGCGGTCACACCGGCGCCGGAGCCGGAGCCCTTGTAGTTGATCTGGACACCACAGGCCTGCGAGAAGTTCTTCACCCAGGCGTCGATCGCGTTCTTCTGCGCGGAGGAGCCGTCGGCGAGCAGCTGACCTTTGGCGTTGTCGCACTTGATGGAGCTGGCGTTGGCGGAGGTCGAGGGGTTGCTGCTCGAACCGCTGCTGCTGCCGTTGTCGTCCGAGCCGCACGCCGTAAGGGTCAGGGCACCGGTGACGGCGACAGCACCGAGAGACAGAACGCGCAGCCGGTTCTTGCGCTGAAGCTTCACTTTCGGGAGTTCCTTCCAGAGGCGCCACCTTCGGCGGCGTGCGAAGTAGTGGTGACGAAGCGAGGGGCTCCCCGACTGGGTTTCTACGACCGCTCACCGCATCGCGTACGGCCGAAAGTAGGCAGAACAGGTGAAGCCGCCGATGGGCACAAGTGAACGGAGGGTGAACCCCTGCCGTCGGCCTGGTTAGGTCACGGAACGCTTACGGTGAGGGCACGTGCAGGTCCCAACCGCCGGGTTAAGCGAACAAGTCTTCGGCGTTCGCCATCACAGCCGTTACGACGTCACAGCGTTCGTTACACCGGACGGGAACCCGTGTGCGACGGACGCCGTCTCGATCCAGGACAGCCGACGAAAGGCACGGGCATGGAACGGCGCACCTTCATATCGGGCGGGGCAGCCGCCATCGCGGCGACCGCACTCACGGGGTGCGGCTCGGGCGGGGCGGGCACGGCACTGACGACCGGCACGCCCCTCGCGTCCACATCCTCCCGTACCGCGCTGAAGACCACCAGCGCAGCGGCGGCGGCCAACTGGGCCGCTCTCGCACGCGCCCTGGACGGCACCCTGATACGCCCCGGCGAGGCCAACTGGACGGTCGCCCACCAGCTCTACAACACCCGCTTCGACACCCTGAAGCCGTCGGCGGTCGCGTACGTCGCCCACGCCGACGACATCCGCACCACCCTCTCCTACGCCCAGGCCCACAACCTGAAGATCGCGATCCGCAACGGCGGCCACTCCTACGCGGGTTACTCCTCCGGCGACGGCCGGCTGATCCTCGACGTCTCCAGGCTCAACCGCATCCGCGTCGGCGGCGGTACGGCGGTCGTCGGCGCCGGTGCCAAACTGATCGACGTCTACCGGGGGCTCGCCGCGAAGGGCGTGACCATCCCGGCGGGCTCCTGCCCCACGGTCGGCGTCTCCGGCCTGGTGCTCGGCGGCGGCCACGGGGTCGCGTCCCGGGCGTACGGCCTGACCTGCGACAGCCTCACCCGGGCGACGGTCATCACCGCCGACGGTACGCAGGTGGTCGCCGACGCGAGCACCAACAAGGACCTCTACTGGGCGCTGCGCGGCGCGGGCAACGGCAACTTCGGCGTCGTCACGGAGCTCCAGTTCGCCACCCACCCCACCCCGCAGGGCGTGACGGCGTACCTGACCTGGCCGTGGTCGAAGGCCGCGCAGGTCCTCAAGGCCTGGCAGGAGTGGGGTCCGTCGCAGCCGGACGAGATCTGGTCCTCCCTGCACCTGGAGAACTCCGGCAGCGGGCCGCGCGTCTCGGTCGCCTGCTTCTCCATGGGCACGTACGGCGAGTTGCAGAACGCGGTCGACGCCCTCGCCCACAAGGCGGGCGCCAACGCCTCCTCGGTGTCCCTGCGCCGCCACGCCTACGAGGAGGTCATGGAGATCTACGCCGGCTGCTCCTCCTTCGCCACCGAGCCCCAGTGCCATCTGCCCGGCTCCACCCCCGGGCGCTCCCCGCAGGGCAGGCTCGGCCGGGAGACGTACACGGCCCGCTCCGACTTCTTCGACCGTTCGCTGTCGGCGGCCGGCATCCAGACGGCGCTCAGGCAGATCGGTGCGGTCCGGGGCGGCGCGGGAAGCATCGCGTTCACGGCGCTCGGCGGGGCGGTGAACCGCGTCGCGCCGACGGCCACGGCGTTCGTGCACCGGCGGTCGCGGATGCTGGCGCAGTACATCGTGTCGTGGGGGGCGGGTGCCTCCGGCGGTTCGGGTCAGGCGTGGCTGAACGCGGCGCACGCGGCGATGAAGCCGTACGCCTCCGGCGCGGCGTACCAGAACTACACGGACCCGACGCTGACGGGCTGGAAGAAGGCGTACTACGGGGACGCGGTGACCAAGCTCGGCAAGGTGAAGAAGCAGTACGACCCGGAGAGGTTCTTCTCTTATCCGCAGGGGCTGTGAGGAGCCGGCTCGTCCGGCTGCGGGTGCGTGGGGGCTGATCGCGCAGTTCCCCGCGCGCCTGTCGGGACACGTCGCAGCCGCGCGCAGTCGCGCCCCGCGCGCCTGTCGGGACACGTCGCAGCCGCGGGCAGTCGCGCCGCTGGGGCGGCACGGGTGGGCGCAGCGGCACCCCGCCCACGCGGGTGAGTGAAACCCCCGGGCCCCAGCCTGCCTATGCCGCCAGGTCACGGTCCGTCGGCTCGGCTGCCGTACGGGCCCCCGGCACCACCCCCACCGTCGCCGACCGCCGCCGTACGAGCCCGCCCACCCTCGGGGACGACCCGACCGCCTTCAGCACCGGTGTCAGCAGGGCCGTCGCCAGCGGGGACAGGAGGAGGACGACCGCCGTGCCCAGCGCGAACCCGCCGACCACGTCCGTCGGGTAGTGGACGCCCATGTAGACCCGGCAGAAACCCTCGGCCAGCGCCAGCGCGATGCCCACCAGCCCGAACCTGCGGTGGGCGACGAACAGGCCGACCCCCATCGCCATGGTGATCGTCGCGTGGTCGCTGACGAACGAGTAGTCGGTCTTGCCGGAGACCAGGACGTCGAGGCCCTGGTGGGTGAGGAACGGCCGGGGGCGCTCGACGAAGCCGCGGATGGGAACGTTCACGAGGACGGCGAGCGCGGCGGCGAGCGGCGCCCAGACCAGCGCGGCCAGGGTGGCGGGGGCGTCCTCGTCCCCGCGGCGCCGCACGGTCCACCAGCACCACACCACCAGCAGCACCATCGCGACCAGCAGCCCGTACTCCCCGACGAACTCCATGACCCGGTCGAACCAGTGCGGTGCGTCCTTGGCCAGGCCGTTGATGTCGTAGAGCAGGTCGACGTCGGGGTTGGATCCGGATTCGGCGAGTACAGCCATCGTGCTGCGGCCCCTTCGTCGTCGTTCCGGGACGCACACGGTGTGCGTCGCTCGTGCCACCCCCGTGGTCGGCTACGTCAACAGGAACGCACGGCCTACGCCCCTACGTTCCACCCTCCACCGAATGATCACGCAGACGTTATCGAAGAGAGACACGAAGCCGCAGCTCAGGGGTGGGTTTCACGCTCAGTTCACACCGTGGTGGGGAGTGCTTTCGCGCCATCTTCGGTGACCCGGGTGGCCCCGAAGTAGTCTGCCGAGTCGATGGGGTCGAAGCGGATGACGGCCCCGGTGTACGGCGCGTCGATCATGTACCCGCCCCCGACGTAGATACCCACGTGGTGGATGGCCCGGGAGTCGGAGAGGTCGGTGGAGAAGAAGACGAGGTCTCCCGGGAGCAGTTCGCTGCGGGAGGGGTGCGGACCGGCGTTGTACTGGTCGTTGGCGACCCGCGGCAGGGTGATCCCGACGCTCGCGTACGCCGCCTTCGTCAGCCCCGAGCAGTCGAACCGGCCACCGTCCTGAGCTGTGCCGTTTCCGCCCCAGAGGTAGGGGGTGCCGAGCTTGTTCTGGGCGTAGGTGATGGCACCGGCGGCCTGCTTGGTGGGCGAGAGCCGGCTGACCGGCGCGGCGAAGCTGTCCTCGAGGGTGGTGATCGTCTTGACGTAGTTCCGGGTCTCCGCGTACGGCGGCACACCCTTGTACTTGATGACCGCGTACGCCCCCGCGTTGTACGCGGCGAGCATGTTGTCGGAGACGTTGCCGGGGACGTCCTTGACGTACGAGGCGAGCTGGCAGTCGTAGGAGGCGGCCGACGGGATCGCGTCATTCGGGTCCCAGACGTCCCGCACCCCGTCGCCGTTGCCGTCGATGCCGTGGGTGGCCCACGTCCCCGGGATGAACTGCGCTATCCCCTGGGCCGCCGCCGCGCTCTGCGCCCTCGGGTTGAAGCCGCTCTCCTGGTACAGCTGGGCGGCGAGCAGGGCGGGGTTGAGGGCGGGGCAGAGGTTGCCCCACTTCTGCACGAGAGCCGAGTAGGCGGCCGGCACCGAGCCCTTGGCCAGGTTCCTGGTGGCCCCCTCGACCCCGTTGAGGAGGTTCCCGGCGACGACGTACACCCCGACGACGAGCAGCATGACGAAGCTCAGCCCGAGGCCGACCGCCGCGCCACCGATCACCCATACTTTCCGCACGCCCCAACCCTCCCCCATGGCAGGGCCGTTCAACGCCATTTCGGCTGAGAGTGGCGCTATTTCACAGCAGGAAGGCGCGCATGACGCCGTTTCACCGGGCGGTGGCGTCCCGGTACAGCTCGGCGGCCTCGCGCCCGAGCACCACGCTGTACGAGGTGTCGGCCGTGGCGCCGCCCTGCTCGTGGCCGCCCAGCACCCCCACCACCTCGTGGTCGCCGTTCACCCAGGGGCTCCCGCTGGTGCCGCCGGTGAACTCGGGACAGTCGATGCGCTGTTGGGTGGAGCTGTGGGCGAGGGGCTTGTTGGTGCAGCTGATCGGCACCTCACGGGAGTCGGGGTACCCGATGACGGTCACGGCGGTGGCCCCGGTGGCGACGCCGGTGGCGAACCGGTTGGCCCTGGTGACGTCCTCGATGCGCTTGCCGGCCAGCTCGTCCACGGCGGCGAAGGCGACGTCGCTGTCCTCGTCCTGGCCGTGCGACCAGCCGTCCGGCAGGTACCGCCTGCCGACCTTCCACACCCCGTACGGCGCCAGCCCGTCCCGGTAGCCGGGCACGAACACCAGGTTCGTGCCGTCGTCCCCGTCGACGCAGTGCGCGGCGGTGACGATGAGGTCCCGCTGCGGGCTGTGCACGACGGAGGCGGTGCAGAAGTGGTTGCCGGACAGGCTGCCGGCCTTGTCCGCGCTGAACAGCGCCCCGACCCTGGCGCTGGCGGCGGTGGCCCCCACCACCGCGGTCACCCCGAACGGACCCGCCGCCTCGTCGGCGGCGGCCACGGAGGCCGAGGTGGCGGCCAGGACCACCACCGCGCACAGTGCGACGCGGCGCGTGGTGACGTAGATGCGTGAGGTGCGCTTCATCAGGCTCCACTGTGTCCCACGAAGGTGAGAAACCTTCCCCGACTTCACTGAGATTTTTCTGTGAACCGCCCGCGCGGCCGTCCCTTCCCGCCTCGGACGGCCCTGCTCAGAACGTCGTGGTCATCCCACCGTCCACCGCGATCGTCTGCCCCGTGATGAAGGAAGCAGCCTCGCTCGCGAGGAAGACGACGATCCCCGCGATCTCCGCCGGGCGGCCCCAGCGCCCCAGGGCGGTCCGGGTCCGCAGCCAGGTCCCCCATTCCGGGTCGGCGGCCGGGTCCACGCCGGCGTAGGCATCGGCATCGGCATCGGCATACGGGGCGAACGTGCCCGGCGCCACCGAGTTCACCGTCGTACCGCTCGGGCCGAGGTCGGCCGCCAGGGCTCGGGTCAGGCCGTCCAGGCCCGCCTTCGCCGTGGCGTAGGCGACGTCACCGGTGCGGCCCAACTGGCCGACCACGGAGGAGACGTTGATGATGCGGCCCGGCGTGCCCCGCGCGGCCAGGCCCCGGGCCACCGTCTGGCTGAGCGCGTACGCCGAGGTCAGATGCGTGTCGAGCAGCGCCGACAGCTCGTCCGGGGTCATCTCCTCGACGCCCCTGCGGTCCCGGTGGCCCACGTGGTTGACCAGGATGTCGAGGGTGCCGACGGCGGTCACCGCCTCCTCGGCCGCCGCCCGGTCGGTCACGTCGAACGCCACGCCGACCACGTCCAGGCCGTCGGCACGCAACCGGGTCACCGCCGCCTCCAGCGCCCCCGCGTCCCGCCCGTTGAGCACCACCCGCGCCCCGGCCCCCGCCAGGCCCCGCGCCATCTCCAGACCGAGCCCCCGCACGGAGCCGGTCACCAGGGCCGTACGTCCGGTGAGGGAGAAGTCCACGGCGCCGGCGGTCATACCGCCACCTCCCGGGAAGCCGTCGTGCACGTCGTGTCGGCTCACCGTATCCAGGTCCGCCGCCGGGCTCGCCGGCGTCCACCACCCGGGCGTTCACTCCCCCCGGACCTTCACAGGGCCCGCGCCCCCAGCGTCCACGTGACCCCGGTCATCTCCTCCGAGAGCGTCCACAGCCGGCGTGCCGCCGCCGGGTCGCTCGCCGCCCGGCTGCGGCCGACCAGCGTCGGCGCGCCCCGCATCTCCCCGAGGCCGTCGGGACCGACGTAACTCGCGCCGGGCAGGACCTGGGTCGCCGCGTAGAGCGTGGGCAGGGTGCCCGCGCGGTCGTCCTGGGCGAGCAGCCGGTTGCCGAGGGCCATACCCAGCCGGGCGAGCGGATTGGCGTGGTGGCTCTGCAGGTTGGTCGCCGCGTAGCCGGGGTGCGCCGCGAGCGCGCGGACCCGGGAACCGGCCTCCGTGAGACGGCGCTGGAGCTCCAGGACGAACAACAGGTTGGCCAGCTTGGACTGGGCGTAGGCGCGGGCCGGGGTGTAGGTGCCGCGCAGGTTGACGTCATCGAAGTGGATCACGCCGTCGCCGCCGCGGTGCAGACCGGAGGAGACGGTCACCACCCGGTCGGTGACGTACGGCAGCAGCAGGTTCGTGAGCGCGAAGTGGCCCAGGTGGTTGGTGCCGAACTGCATCTCGAAGCCGTCGGCGGTGCGCTGCTCCGGCAGCATCATCACGCCCGCGTTGTTGATGAGCAGGTCCAGCGGGCGGTCCCAGCCGTCCGCGAACTCCCGCACCGAGGACAGGTCGGCCAGGTCCAGCCGGCGCACCTCCGTGCTGCCGGGCACCTTCGCCGCGGCGGCCCGGCCGCGCTCGGTGTCCCGCACCGCGAGCACCACATGGGCGCCCACCCGCGCCAGCGCGTCCGTGGCCACCAGGCCCAGACCGCTGTTGGCCCCGGTGACCACGGCGGTCCGGCCGGAGAGGTCAGGGAGATCGTTCACGTTCCACTTGTGCTTCTTCTCAGCCATGACGTCAAAGTAGGCGTCGACAACAATGCTGTCAACGACAACAAAGGTGGCGACGACAACAAAGGTGGCAGCGTCTACAAAGCTGTCAGCGCCAACATCGGGTTACGATGGCCCCCATGCCGCAAAGCCGCCCCTACCACCACGGAGACCTGCGCGCCGCCCTGCTCACCAGCGCCGAGCGCACCCTGCGCGAGAAGGGCGCCGCCGCCCTGTCCCTGCGCGAGCTGGCCCGTGACATCGGGGTGAGCCACGCCGCTCCCGGCCGGCACTTCAAGGACAAGCAGGCCCTGCTGGACGCGCTCGCGCTCAGCGGCTACGACCGTCTGAACCGGGCCCTGACCACGGCGGACCTGCCCGAAGCCGCCCTGGAGCCGCGCCTGACCTCGCTCGCCCGGGCCTATCTCGGCTTCGCCGTCGAGAACCCCGAGCTGCTGGCGCTGATGTTCGCGCGCAAGCACGACCCGGACATCGACGCGCGGCTGGCCGAAGCCGTCGACCTGTCCATGGGGTCCTTCGTCCGGCTGACCGCGGAGGCACAGCGGCGCGGCGAGATCATCGAGGGCGACCCGGAACAGCTCACCCTCGCCGCCGCGGCCGGCATCCACGGCCTCGCCAGCCTCATAGCCGCCGGCGCCCTGCCCGCCGACGAGGCCCTGGCCGGCCTGGAGAGCCACGTCCATCTCCTGCTGCACGGCCTCAAGCCCCGCTGACACCGGATCATTACGCCCCTCAATGCGCCGTCAACGCGCATTGCCCGGCGCCCCCTTCGGCCCTCCGGGTCAATCGAACCCCAACTTCCGGCCATCCGGCGGCCATTGATCAGTAAGCCCGCGCCACCCTTGGGTAACGCGGAAGTCAGGATTCCGAAACCCATCTTGTTGTCGCGTACCCAACAACGCGATGGTCGACGCGGGCCGCCGCCCCCACCGGGGACCACACCCCGGTGGCCCCCCACCCGCAGGCCTCTGTCCCCTCTTCCAGGAGGCTGTACGTTGCGTACGTCCACCCCCAGCTCCCCCCACACCAGCGGTAGATGGCGTCGGCTCGGCACCGCTTTCGCGGCCACCGCGGCGCTCGCCGCCGCCGGCCTCGGCACCGCGGCCCATGCCACCGCGGCCCCCGCGACCGCGACCCCCAAGGTCAGCACCAAGGCCATCGCCGCCCAGGTGGCGAAGGCCCACGTCCAGTACGAGAAGGCCGCCTGCGGCGCCACCCCGAAGAAGGGCTTCGCCGCCTGCGACGCCCTCCGTGTCACCGGCGGCACCACCGCCTTCATGGAGAGGCAGGCCGCGGTCAAGGGCATCGCGCCCAGGACCGTCAAGCCGCACGCCGCGTCCGACTCCCCCACCGGATACGGCCCCTCGGACATCCAGTCGGCGTACGGCCTGACCGACGCCGCCTCCGCCAACGGCTCGGGCGAGACCGTCGCGATCGTCGACGCCTACGACGACCCGAACGCCGAGGCGGACCTCGCCACCTACCGCTCGTACTACGGCCTGCCGGACTGCACCACCGACAACGGCTGCTTCACCAAGGTCTCCCAGACCGGCTCCACCACCTCGCTGCCCTCCGCCGACAGCGGCTGGGCCGGTGAGGAGTCCCTCGACCTCGACGTGGTCAGCGCGACCTGCCCGAACTGCAACATCCTGCTGGTCGAGGCCAAGTCCGCGAGCGACGCCAACCTGGGCACCGCGGTGAACGAGGCCGTCAAGCTGGGCGCCAAGTTCGTCTCCAACAGCTACGGCGGCTCCGAGTCCTCCTCGGACACCTCGTACGACACCTCGTACTACAAGCACCCCGGGGTGGCCATCACCGCGAGCGCCGGTGACGAGGGGTACGGCGCCGAGTACCCGGCCGCCTCCCGGTACGTGACCGCCGTCGGCGGCACCAAGCTGTCCACCTCCTCCAACAGCCGCGGCTGGACCGAGTCGGTGTGGAAGACGTCGAGCACGGAGGGCACCGGCTCCGGCTGCTCCGCCTACGACGCCAAGCCCAGCTGGCAGACCGACGCGAGCTGCTCGAAGCGCATGATCGCCGACGTCTCCGCGGTCGCCGACCCGGCCACCGGCGTCTCCGTCTACGACTCCTACGGCGCCGACGGCACCGGCTGGAACACCTACGGCGGCACCAGCGCCTCCTCGCCGCTGATCGCCTCGGTGTACGCCCTGGCGGGCACCCCGGGCAGCAGCGACTACCCGGCCCAGTACCCGTACAACGCGGCCGGCACCTCGGCGCTGAACGACGTCACCAGCGGCAACAACGGCACCTGCACCACCTCGTACTTCTGCACCGCCCGGTCCGGCTACGACGGCCCGACCGGCTGGGGCACCCCCGAGGGGACCGGCGCCTTCACCGGCTGAGCCCCTCACCGATCGACCTCCCCGTCGGGTCACGGGGAGCCGCCACCGTGAGGGGGACGTGGGGTCCCCTCGGCGGCAGGGTAAGAGAGACGGGCCACGGCATCCGGCCGTGGCCCGTCTTTCGTCCCCGGCCGTTTTCCATGCCTTGGCAACTCCCTTGAATTTCCTGTGTGTTGCGTCAAGTGTCCGCCACCCGCAGGACAACGGGCGACCATCGGCGGGTCACGCGAAGGCCTCGTTCGGCAATGCGGAAGTCAGGATTCCCGACACCCCTTGTTGTCGCGTACTCAACAAAGGATTCTCTTCGCGGACCGCCGTACCAGATCGCACCCGCACTGCCCCTGTTCGAACTGTTCCACCCCATTGAGGAACATCAGGAGGCTGCACGCATGCGTTCCACTCCCCCCAGCAGATCGTCCCTGCGCGGTGGCTGGCGCCGTATCGCCACCGCCGCGGCGGCCACCGCCGCCCTCGCCCTCGCCGGCTTCGGCACCGCCGTCCAGGCCACCGCGGCACCTGCCGCCCCGTCGAAGGTGACCTACACCGCGACCCCGTGCGCCACCCCCAAGCACAAGGGTGAGCTGGCCTGCAACTCCTTCCGGGTCACCGGCGGCCTGACCGCCTTCCAGAAGCAGCAGGCCGCGAGGACCGGCATCACCCCCAAGGCCGCCGACGCCTCCACCCCGTCCGGCTACAGCCCGACCAACCTCCGCTCGGCCTACGGCCTGACCTCCGCGGCCTCCTCCAACGGCTCGGGCGAGACCATCGCGATCGTCGACGCCTACAACGACCCGAACGCCGAGTCCGACCTCGCGACCTACCGCTCGTACTACGGCCTGTC
This sequence comes from Streptomyces sp. NPDC020958, assembly GCF_055562175.1. Taxonomy (NCBI): domain Bacteria; kingdom Bacillati; phylum Actinomycetota; class Actinomycetes; order Kitasatosporales; family Streptomycetaceae; genus Streptomyces; species Streptomyces sp. NPDC020958. The sequence continues at coordinate 658,771 of NZ_JBVHFU010000004.1, forward strand.
CGCCTGCACCACGGCCAACGGCTGCTTCAAGAAGGTCAGCCAGACCGGCTCCACCACCTCACTGCCCTCCTCCGACGCCGGCTGGTCCGAGGAGATCTCCCTCGACCTCGACATGGCCTCCGCCATCTGCCCCAACTGCAACATCACGCTCGTCGAAGCCACCAGCGCCACCATGGCCAACCTGGGCACCGCGGTGAACGAGGCCGTCAAGCTGGGCGCCAAGTTCGTCTCCAACAGCTACGGCGGCTCCGAGTCCTCCTCGGACACCTCGTACGACACCTCGTACTTCAACCACCCGGGCGTCGCCGTCACGGTCTCCGCCGGTGACAGTGCCTACGGGGCCGAGTACCCGGCCGCTTCCAAGTACGTGACCTCGGTGGGCGGCACCAAGCTGTCGACGTCCTCCACCACCCGCGGCTGGACCGAGACCGTCTGGAAGACCAGCTCCACCGAGGGCACCGGCTCCGGCTGCTCCGCCTACGACGCCAAGCCCACCTGGCAGACCGACACCGGGTGCACCAAGCGCATGATCTCCGACGTCTCCGCGGTGGCCGACCCGGCGACCGGCGTCTCGGTCTACGACTCCTACGGCGTCACCGCCGGCTGGTACACCTTCGGCGGTACCAGCGTCTCCGCGCCGATCATCGCGGGCGTCTACGCCCTCGCCGGCACCCCCTCCAGCGGCTCCTACCCGGCGAAGTTCCCCTACAACTACGCCGGCACCGCCAACCTCAACGACGTGACCAGCGGCAACAACGGAACCTGCACCACCTCGTACTTCTGCACCGCCACCACCGGCTACGACGGCCCGACCGGCTGGGGCACCCCCGAGGGCGTCACCGCCTTCGCCGGCTGACCCGACCTCAGGAAGAACGGTGGGCCCTGGCATTCACGCCGGGGCCCACCGGCCGTTTCCCCACGGCCCCCGTGAGAACATCGTCTCGATCCGTCACCCGACCGGCCGTCAGAAACGCGCCAGGCCATGAAAAGGGTCAACGACGGAACCACACGACAGGTTCCGCTCAGGCCTCATTGCCCGGCGTGACCTGCCGTGATACACAGAGTGACCGGACGAGCCTTTCGTACGAAACCCGCCAATCAATGACGTCAAGTCGACATACTCCGGCGGCTTTGTCAGCGAGAATAGAGCGTGACCTCTGCACCGGGCAGGGGCGGCCAGAACTACCCACCAGGGGCGGTGACTTACATGTTCTACGCGGCCGACAAGGGAGACATCAACACCATCATCGGCGGAATCGCTCCGGACTGGGGGCCTTTCGGCAGCCTGGGCAACGAGGCGAAGACGATGATCCAGGTGGTCATGGCCGTGGCCATCCTCATCTGCCTCGGCATCGCCGTCTGGGGTGCCGCCAAACAGCGCATCGGCGCCACAGCTCTCCGCGACACCTTCAGTGCCGAGCAGGGCAAGGGCCTCATCATCGCCGGACTGACCGGGGTCTTCATCATCGGCTCCCTCGGCACCCTGTTCACCATCGTGTACGGCATGGCCGTCTAGGCCGCCTGGACCTCACCCTTCCCCGCTCCGAGGTTGCGTTTCCCTGATGTCGAGTCACCACACCGCGCCCGCGCGGGAACCAGCACGGCTACCGTCGTACTGCTACGCGTTCCGGTACGACGTGGAGGGGGAGTACGCGGCATGAGCCTCGGAGACGAGCCCGGCTACCCGGAGACCGGCCACACCCGCACCCGCCTGCCCGACGACCCCTACGGCGGCGCCTCCCGCCGCGGCGGCCGCTCCTCCTCACGGAGCCTGGTCACGGTCGTCGGCGTGGTCGTCCTGCTGATCGCGGCGATCGCCTTCGCGAACAGAGGCGACGGCGACAACAACGACTCCTCGTCAACCACGACCACCAACGGCGGCGCCGGCGGGCCGACCACATCACCCACATCGGCAACCGGAACCAAGCCGGTGGAAACAAAGACCAACGGCATCCCCTCAGGCTTCGCCCACACCCAACAGGGCGCCGAGAGCGCAGCGGCGAACTACGCGGTGACGCTGGGCTCGACAGGCATGTTCAACACGGACAGCCGGCACAGAATCGTCAACGGCCTCTACACGTCGGCCGCGGCCGGCAAGCTCCAGACCGCCATGGACACGGCCTACTCGGCGAGCTTCCTCAGCAAACTGGGCCTCGACGCGAACGGCAACGCCCCCAAGGGCAGCACCTTCGTGTCCCGCACGGTTCCGGTGGGCACCACGGCCGAGCAGTACGCCGACAGCAACGCGAAGGTCTCCGTGTGGTACGTCGGGCTCATCGGCATGTCGGGGACGTCCTCCACGAATCCCGTCACCACCACCTGGAAGACCTGGACCTTCGACCTGCAGTGGGCCGACGACGACTGGAAGATCAGCGCGGACACGCAGAAGGACGGCCCGGCGCCGGTTCCCGGTGACGACCAGGCCGCCGCTTCGGACCAGATCAGCAAGGCCGTCGAGCAGTACGGAGGGTTCACTTATGCCCGGTAACCCGCGTCGCGTACTCAAGCTCACCGGCGTCCTGGCCACCGTGCAGACCGCGGTCGTCCTGCTGGCGACCCGTGCCGTGGCAGACCCGACACCCTCACCCACCGCCAGCCTCACGGCCTCGCCCTCTCCCTCGGCGTCCGCGAGCAGTGACTCCTGCGGTCTACTGATCGGCCCCGCCAAGGACTACTGCGAAAAGGGCGCCGGCAGCGGTACCAGCGGTGGCGTTGACAACAATCCCCTCAGCTCCACCCTCGACCCCCTCTCCTCCCTCGCCCAAGGCTGCGCCAAAGCCGCCTCCTGGACCGTCGACAAGCTCAGCGGTGCCGTCAAGGAGACCGCCAACGTCGACTTCACCAACGAGAAGTTCCTCCAGCAGTACGCCGTCGTCTTCGCCGCCTCGACGATCCTGACGCTCCTGCTGTGGCTGCTGGCCGTCGCCAAGCGGGCGGTCCGCGGCGTCCCCCTCACCACCGCCATCTCCGAAGCCGTCGGCTTCCTCTGGCTGACCGTGCTGGCCTCCGCCTTCACCCCGCTGATCCTCTACACCATCGTCTCCGCGACCGACGGCGTCACCGACGTCCTCGCGAAGACCACCGGCAACCAGACCGACACGTTCTTCGGCACCTTCTCCGACGCCCTCAACAAGGGCGACGACATCGGCGGCGGCCCCATCATGCTGATCGTCGTCTCCCTGGTCAGCATCCTCGCCGCCGGCGTCCTGTGGCTGGAGCTGGTCATCAGGGCCGCCCTCCTCTACGTCGGCGCCCTCCTCGGCACCGTCGTCTACGCCGGCCTCGTCGACAAGAACCTGTGGGGCCACGTCCGCCGCTGGGCCGGCATCATGATCGCCGTCATCCTGGTGAAACCGGTCATCGTGATAGTGCTGGGCCTCGCAGGCGCGCTCTCCTCCGACGGCGGCCCCGACGCCTTCTCCGCCGTCGTCTCCGGCCTCGCCATCATCCTGCTCGCCATCTTCGCCAGCGCGATGATCTACCGCTTCGTCCCCGGCTTCGGCGACGAGATCGCGAACGGCCGCAACAACCGCATCATGCAGGGCGCCGAAGGCAAGGCCGCCGCCGTCATCAGCAGCCCCGCCAACCTGGTCGCCCAGGGCATCCGCACCCACAGCGCCCGCGCCGACAACAACGGCGGCGGTGGCGGTTCCGGCGGCGGCTCCTCCGCCGCCCGCCCCGCCAACCCGGCCTCGGGCGGCGTCGCCGCGCACAGCACCCGCGCCTCCAACGGCGGCGGATCCGTCCCCTCCGCCGCCCCCGCGCCCCGCGCGCCCAGCCCGGCGAACACCCCGCACGCCAGCAACACCCGCAACAACAGCTCCGGAGGTGAGGGGCGTTGACGACCGAGTCCCATCTGTCCCATCCGATGACGCCTCGCCGTACGTATCTCATCGGCCGCGCCCGGCCGAACGCGATCGTCGGCCGCAACCGTGAGTCCGGCGAGATCGGCCTGATCATCGTCGGCGCGTTCCTCGGCATGATGTGCGGGCTCCTCGTCCCGATCCTCTCCCTGCGCATCGTCCTGCTGATGGGCTTCCCGCTGCTCGCGCTGGCCGCGGTCTACGTGCCGTACAAGCGCCGCACGTTCTACAAGTGGTTCGAGATCAACCGCAGCTACAAGCGCACCCTGCGCTCGGGCACCGTCTACCGCTCCGCCGCCAGCGAAGCCGGCACCCGCATCGACGGCCGGGAGGTTGAGATCGGCCCGCCGCCCGGCATCGGCCGCATCAGCTGGCTCGCCGCGCCCTTCGGCCCCGACGAGATCGCCGTACTCCTGCACGCCGACCGCAAGACGGTCACGGCCGCGATCGAGATCGAGGGCCCGGGCGTCGGCCTGCGCGACTCCGAGGACCAGGAAGCCCTCGTCGACCGCTTCGGCACCCTCCTCAAGCACGTGGCCAACGGCGACGGCTTCGTCACCCGCCTCCAGATGCTCGCCCGCACCCTGCCCGCCGACCCCGACGCGCACGCCAAGGACGTCGCCCAGCGCGGCGACGACAAGGCACCGGCCTGGCTGGCGCAGTCGTACGACCAGCTGCAGTCCATGGTCTCCACCAGCAGCGAGCAGCACCGCGCCTACCTCGTCGCCTGCATGCACTACTCCCGCGAACTGGCCGCCGAGGCACACGCCATGGCCCGCGCCGCCCGCCCCCAGGCCGGCCGCAAACTGGACCGCGACTCGGGGCTCGCCGTCGTCATGGCCCGCGAGCTCACCGACATCTGCTCCCGCCTCCAGGAAGCGGACATCCGCGTCCGGCAGCCCCTCGGCCAGGGCCGCCTCGCCTCCCTGATCCACTCCATGTACGACCCCGACCACCCCATCGACCACATCCAGGCGATGACCCAGCGCAACGCCTGGCCGGCCGAACTGGACGCCATGGAGCCGACCTACCTCCAGGCCAAGACCCGCGAGTCGTCCACCCGCGAACCCTGGTGCCACGCCACGGCCTGGGTGAAGGAGTGGCCGATGACCCCGGTCGGCGTCAACTTCCTGGCCCCGCTCCTCGTCCACACCCCGGACGTCATCCGCACGGTCGCGGTCACCATGGACCTCGAACCCACCGAGGTCGCCATCGAGCGCATGCTCACGGAGAAGACCAACGACGAGGCGGAGGCGTCCCGCGCCGCCAAGATGAACCGGACCGTCGACCCCCGCGACATCGCCGCCCACAACCGCCTCGACCAGCGCGGCGAGGACCTGGCCAGCGGCGCCGCCGGCGTCAACCTGGTCGGCTACATCACGGTCTCCTCCCGCTCCCCCGAGGCCCTCAACCGCGACAAGCGCACCATCAGGGCGTCCGCCGGAAAGTCGTACCTGAAACTGGAGTGGTGCGACCGCGAGCACCACCGCGCCTTCGTGAACACACTGCCCTTCGCCACCGGAATCCGAAGGTAGAGGCTGATGCGCTGATGCGGGACCCGCTGTCCGTCCTCACCGAAGCCTTCACGTCCTTCCTGTTCGGGAAGGTCGAGACGACCCGCTCCCCGGTCCGCACCTCCACCGGCCAGGCCCAGGCCGTCTACCTCCCCACGGCCGCCCCCGGCCTGGGCGACTCGGGCGTGATCATCGGCCGCGAGGTGTACTCCGGCAAGGGCTACATCTACGACCCCTTCCAGCTCTACGGCCAGCAACTGCCCGCCCCGCACTGGCTCGTCCTCGGCGAGTCCGGCAACGGCAAGTCGGCCCTGGAGAAGACCTACGTCCTCCGGCAGCTGCGCTTCCGCGACCGACAGGTCGTCGTCCTGGACGCCCAGGGCGAGGACGGCGTCGGCGAGTGGAACCTCATCGCGGAGGAGCTGGGGATAACCCCCATCCGGCTCGACCCGACCGCGGCCCTGAACCACGGCATCCGCCTCAACCCGCTGGACCCCTCGATCACCACGACGGGCCAGCTCGCGCTGTTGCGCACCATCATCGAGGTCGCGATGGGCCACGGCCTCGACGAACGCTCCGGCTTCGCCCTGAAGGTCGCCCACTCCTACGTCAACGAGACGATCCTCGACCGCCAACCCGTCCTGACGGACATCGTCGAGCAGCTACGGCACCCCGAACCGGAGTCGGCCGAGGCGATGAACGTCGCCATAGACGACGTACGGGCCTGGGGCCTGGACGTCGCCCTGGTCCTGGACCGCCTGGTCGACGGTGACCTGCGCGGCATGTTCGACGGCCCCACCACGGTCGGCATCGACCTCGACGCCCCGCTCATCGTCTTCGACCTGTCCCACATCGACCGCAACTCCATCGCCATGCCGATCCTGATGGCGATCGTCGGCGTGTGGCTGGAGCACACCTGGATCCGCCCGGACCGCAAGAAGCGCATCTTCCTCGTGGAAGAGGCCTGGCACATCATCAACAGTCCGTTCGTGGCCCAGCTCTTCCAGCGCCTGCTGAAGTTCGGCCGGCGCCTCGGTCTGTCCTTCGTCGCGGTCGTCCACCACCTCTCCGACGTCGTGGACGGCGCGGCGGCCAAGGAGGCCGCGGCGATCCTGAAGATGGCCTCGACCCGCACGATCTACGCCCAGAAGGCGGACGAGGCACGGGCGACGGGCCGCGTCCTGGGTCTGCCCCGCTGGGCCGTGGAGATCATCCCCACCCTCACCCCCGGCATCGCGGTCTGGGACGTCAACGGCAACGTCCAGGTGGTCAAACACCTGGTCACCGAGACGGAACGCCCGCTCGTCTTCACCGACCGCGCGATGACCGAGTCGTCCAGCGACCTGGCCGACGCCGACGACGCGCTGCGCGCCGCCGAGCTGGAGGCGGAACAGCGGGCGGCGGCCTTCGTGGAACAGCACCTCGGCGACTCCGAGTCGACGGTGGCGTAGGGAGGCCGTGCGTGAGACCGGACCCTCGGCAGGAGCGGGAGCACCGCGGCGGTGGCGGCGTTCCCGACGGCCTGCTGATCGGCATACTCGGGTTCCTGCTGGGCGTCACGGTCCTGGTGTGGACGGCGACGGGACTGGCCGCCTGGTTCGCCCACGGCAGCTGGCCCTCGACGGTCACCCTCACCCACACCCCACCGGCGATGCGCCACCTCATCGGCGAACCGCACGACCTCCCCGGCGCCTGGCCCGACACACCGGCGGCCCGGCTGTCCGGGTGGGGCCTGTTCTGGGGCCTGTTCCTCGGCCAGCTGATGATCCTGCTGGTCCTCACCGTGTTCGTCCTGGGCACAGTGACCCGCTGGCGCGCGAGCCGCAGGAAGCGGACGGCGCCAGCCGGGCAGCCGACGACGGATGGGCAGGCAACGGCGGCCGACGCGACCCCGGTCCCGGTCCCGGCACGAGCGACCGTCCAGGCCCCCGCCCAGGCCCTGAGCCCGGCCGTCCCGACGCCCCCCGCCACCGAGCAGGCCGTCCCGGGCCAGCAGGCCGTCCCGGGCCCCAGGATCCACATCGCCCCCGTCGAAGCCCGCCGGACAACCGCGACCCAGGCCATCCGTGACGCGGCAGGCCCCGCCCTCGTCGTCACCTCCAACCCCACCGTCTGGTCCGAGACCAAGGACGCCAGGGCCAAACTCGGCCCCGTCCTCCTCTACGACCCGAACCACCTCTGCGACACCCCCGCCCGCTTCCACTGGTCCCCCACGGTCGGCTGCGAGGACAAATCGACCGCGGCCCTGCGCGCCCAGTCCCTGCTCACCCCCGTGAAACCCAGCGCGAAGATCGACCAGGCGGTCACGGAGACGGCCGAGACCCTGCTGCGCAGCTACCTGCACGCAGCGGCCCTGGAGAACCGCACCATCCGCCACGTCCACCGCTGGGCCCAGGGCACGGGCATCCAGGACGCCGTACGGACCCTCCGCACCCACCCGAAGGCGGCTCCCGGCTCCGCCGGCGAACTGGAGGCCGCCCTCACCGCCCACCCGGAACGCAGGGACGTCGCCCAGGAACTGACGGCCCGTGCCCTGGCCGCCCTCTTCACCGTCAACATCCGCGAGGCCTGCAATCCCAACCGATCCGATGCCCTCGCTTTGGATTCCTTCGTGCACGAAGGGGGCACGCTTTATGTGGTCGGTGAATCCATCGAGGACCCCAGGACCAACCCGGGCGCGATGCCCCTCCTGACGGCCCTCGTCTCAAGCGTGGTCGAGCATGGCCGGCGCATGGCCGAACGGTCATCCTCCGGTCGGCTCGACCCACCACTCACCCTGGTCCTGGACGACGTGGCGGCCGTGGCTCCCCTCCCGCAGCTGCCCGACCTGCTCGCCAGCGGCCCGGACCAGGGCCTGCCGACCCTCGCCCTGCTCCGCTCCCACGAGCAGGCCCGGTCCCGCTGGCCGCACCGGGAACTACCGGTCTAGGACGAACTCCACCTCGGTCTCGGCCGCGTTCTTGTCGAACGGCACGAGCACTCCGCTCGGCACGAACCCCGCCTTGCGGTACGCCCCCTGGGCCCGCGCGTTGTCCTCGTGCACCAGCAGCCGTATCCGCTCCGCACCGCGTTCCCGCGCCCAGCCGATCCCGGCGTCGAACAGCGCCCCGAGCAGCCCGTTCCCACGGTGCTCGGGCCGTACGAACACCCCGACGATGTGCCCCTGCCGCCGCTCGACCGGGAATCCGGCCCAGTCCTTCGACCCGGCCTCCTCGATCAGCACGGTCACGGAACCGGCCCACGTCCCGTCCGCCGCCTCAGCGATGAACTGCCGTGCCGCACCGGCTTCCGCCGCCGACCCCGCGGCCCGCTCCCGATAGAAGGAGTCGGGCCGGGCCAGCGCCTCCTCGTACGACTCCAGGAAGGCGATGTCCGCGACCGGGTCCCGCAGGGCGACGAGCCGAAGCCGCTTGACGTCCTCCCATTCGTCGGCCCGTATCGCGCGAACGACGTATTCACTGCTGGTCGAAGCACTCATGCGGCCAAACTAACGCTCACCCGGGCCCTGTTGTCAGTGCCCCCCTCTACCGTGAACGTCATGACGACTCTGCCGAACCGCCCGAACACCGCCCTGCTGATCGTCGACGTGCAGAACGGCGTGGTGAACACCTCCCACAACCGCGACGAGGTCATCGCCAACATCAACACCCTGATCGCCAAGGCCCGTGCCGAGGCGGTCCCGGTGATCTGGGTCCAGCACTCCAGCGACGAGCTGAAGCCGGACAGCGCCCCCTGGGAGTACGTCCCCGAGCTGACCCGGGAGGCGACCGAGCCCCTCGTGCACAAGCGCTACGGCGACTCCTTCGAGGCCACCGAGCTGGAGTCCGTGCTGGCCGAGCGGGGCGTGGGCCGCCTGGTCGTCACCGGCGCCCAGACCGACGCCTGCATCCGCTCCACCCTGCACGGCGCGATCGTCCGCGGGTACGACGCGACCCTGGTTTCCGACGCCCACACCACGGAGGACCTCACGCAGTACGGTGCGCCGGCACCGCAGCAGGTCATCGCGCACACGAACCTCTACTGGCAGTGGCAGGAGGCCCCGGGCCGAAAGGGCGGCACGGTCACGACGGCGGACGTGACCTTCTGAAGCCGCAAAGACCTATAACGCAGAAAACCCCCGCATCCTTGGATGCGGGGGTTTTCCCAATATTTGTTCGGCGGCGTCCTACTCTCCCACAGGGTCCCCCCTGCAGTACCATCGGCGCTGTGAGGCTTAGCTTCCGGGTTCGGAATGTAACCGGGCG